>JAJDCQ010000132.1 GCA_029260755.1 Planctomycetota bacterium
GGCCGACCGCCGATCCGACTTCCCGGCTCGCCTATCGTGATTCCAGGGGTCAGGTCCAGGATTCACACCAGAGGGGCGGGTCACACGGACGCTGCGACAGATTCGCTCGTGTGATTCCTGGACCTGACCCCTCGATTCACACCAGAGGCTCGGTGCGAAAGGTCGTTGCGCCGCGCAACGGAGACGGCGGCGGGCCGCGGGCGACCGTGAGTGGATAGCATTCCGGAAGCCACGCCCGCGGGATGGACTCGTACTCTTGCCCCCGCGGGCTGGCTCGCAGCGATGGGATCCGAGGTTCGGTCGTGAGCGCCGACCGCGGATCGAACCTGACCGCCTCGATGCGAGGCAGGGGGCCGCGACGGCTCTAGGATGAGGCGACCTGCTCCCGAGCTGGTCCCGCGCGGTTCACCCAAGGTCGAGGTAGCGGGCCCGGTAGTAGATCAGCCCGCTGGAGTCTTCGATGACCTTCCTCAGCGGGGCGGTGGCTCGATCTTCGGGTCGAGAGCGAACGTCTCGTTGAGCCACGGCCAGAACTCCGGGCCGATCCAGTCGGCGCCGGCGCTGGTGAACGCGCGGTTCGCGAGGGCGCGGGCGTCGTCGGGTCGCTCGTCCATGCAGAGGGCGAAGATCCGGTAGGCGAAGAAGACGTCCTGGCCGGGCGTCGTCGCCTGGCAGGCGGCGAAGCGCTGGTCGGCCTCGGCCCAGCGGCGTTCGGCGAGCGATCGGGCGGCCCCGAGGTACTGGAGCGCGGGCACGACGGCGTTCGTCGGCGTCACCCGGGCCGCGATCCGCTGTCGGTCCGGGTCGGCCTGGAGCACCCGGAGCGGGAGGACGCGGAGGTCGGACTCGGTGAAGATCCGGTGGAGCGTCGCGATCGTTCCGTGGTGCTTCTCCCGCCCGGCGTCGTCCCACTCGAGGTGGACGATCGGCGTCAGGGGGATCAGGGCGGCCGTCCTCGACACCGTCTCGGCGGGGACGTGCTCGCGGATCCACGCGCTCTCGAGGAAGCGCGGCCTCGTCGACCCGGGCCTCGCGAACTTCACCGCGTCGTCGGTCTCGGGCGCCATCGCCCCGCGCGTCAGCCGGCCCGGCCAGTTGTCGGTCAGCGGCGCGACGCCCTCGAGCATCGCGGCGAGCTGGTCGGCGTCGGCGAGGAAGCCGGCCAGGAAGAGCTCGGGCGACTCGAAGTAGATCGCGTCGAGCTCGGGGCGGAGGCGCGGATCGTCCCAGATCCTCCGCATCGCCGCCTCGGTCGTCGGCGCGATCTCGCCGCGCGCGCCGACCATCATCCAGTTGCCGTCGAAGCCCTGCCAGAGCGAGCACTCGTCGAAGACGTCGCACCAGGCGCGCAGGATCGCGAGCCCTTCGCCCCACTGCATCTGATCGATCGGCAGCCAGTAGGTGGCGATCCCACCGTCGGCGAGCCGGTCGTGGACGAGCTCGAAGTACTCCTTCGAGTAGAGGCTGGTGATCCCGGCGTGCTTCGGCGGGGGCGGCTCGCCCGTGAAGATGTCGTAGCGCCGGTCGGTCGTCTGGAGGAAGAACCGCCCGTCCTCGACGTGAACGTGCACCCGCGGGTCGCGGAGCGGGTGCTCGGCCGGGTCGGGGAAGACGACCTCGTTGAGCTCGAGGATGTCGCGCGAGATGTCGACGACGTCGATCCGCTCGAGGCTCGCGGTGTCGGTCAGCGCCTTCGCCGTCGAGCCGACGCCGTAGCTCACGAGGAGGGCCGAGCGCGGCTCCTCGTGGAAGAGCGCTGGCCAGAGGACGTACTGCTTCATGTAGCGCCGGCCGACGAAGTGGGTCGCCGACATCGAGAAGCCGTTCGTGACGAGGCGGTAGGCGAACGGCTCGCCGAGGAAGTCGCTCCGCAGATACGACGCCGTCTCCGTCCGCCCCTCGCGCCAGGCGACGACGGCCGAGCCGTCGTTCTCGGTGTAGAAGCGCACCGTGCTCGGGAAGAAGAAGTTGTCCATCAGCCCGAACGGGAAGAGGAGCAGGCTGAGCAGCCAGACGCCGCCGGCGGCGGCGACCGCCTGCCGGCCGCGGCGCGAGAGCTCCTCGCCCGCCGGGAGGCTCAGGAGGGCCACGACTCCGTAGCCGAGCCCGACGACGAAGATCGAGACCTCGACGCCGAGGACGGGCAGGAGGAGCGCGCCGCCCGCGATCGAGCCGAGCATCGCGCCGGTCGTGTTCGAGAGCGTCAGCCAGCCGGAGCTCCGCGTCTCGTCCGACCACTCGCGATGCACCCGCGGGCCGAGCATCACGAAGAGCGCCCCGGACGCGAGCGAGGTCGGGAACATGAGGGCGAGGGCGAGCTTCAGCATCGAGGCCGCGTCGAGGACGTAGAGGCGCCCGCTGTCGCCGGGGAACGCGGTGAAGACCACGTACGACCAGAGCGTGGCCAGGCCGGCCGCGACCGCGAGCAGCGGCGCGAACCGGTGCGCCTCGGGGTCGCGCTTCAGGAGCTGGCCGGCCGCGAGGCCGCCCAGCGCGATCCCGGCCAGGACGACCGAGAGCATCACCGAGAAGGCGAGCCCGGTCGCGTTGACGTACTGCCCGAGGAAGCGGAACCAGACGACCTCGAGCGCCATCATCGCGCCGCCGGCGACCGACGCGGCGGCCAGGAAGCGAACGACGCCCGACGGCGGTCGCGCGGACGGCGGCGCCGCCTCGCCCTCGCCGGCGGCCGCCGCGGCGGCGGCGACCTCGGCGGCCGCCCCGCTCGGCCCGGGCCCGGGCGCGAGCTCGCCCCAGCCGCGCGTGACGACGAGCGCCGAGCCGGCCGCGACGACGTTCACGAGGGTGGCGACGGCGGCTGTTCCGAGCAGCCCGAGGTGGTCGTAGAGGAGGAGCTCGCCGAGGAGGACGCCGACGACCGCCCCGAGCGTGTTGAGGCCGTAGAGGCGGCCGAGGACGCGGCCGAAGTGCGGATCGCGGGCGAAGAGGGCGCGCACCATCACGGGCAGGGTCGCGCCCATCGCGGTCGCCGGCACGAGGAGGAGGGCGAAGGCGATCCCGAGGCGCAGCGCGTTCAGGATTCCGGGCCGATCGAGGAGCGGCCCGAAGAGCGGCGCGAGGAGGCTCCCCATCTCCGGGAGACCCCAGACGAGCGCCCACCCGACCACGCCGATCGTCAGCTCGAGGGCGGCGTAGGCCCGCACCGGCCGCGCGGTCCGTCCGCCCCACCGGGCGGCGCCGGCGTTGCCGAGGGCGAGGCCGGCCATGAAGCTCGAGAGGACGAGGGTGCTCGCCCAGACGCTGTTGCCGAACGCGAGCCCGGCCTGGCGGAACCAGAGCGCCTCGAACATCAGCGCGGCGAGGCCCGAGAGGAAGAAGACGGCGTAGAGCATCCGCATCGGAGGCGAGCATGCTCCATGCTCGAAACGACTGCAAGGACTCGAGCCGACCCGGGCTCCCGGCCGATCAGGGAGCGACGGGCGCCTCCGCGCGAGGCTCGGCTTCGCCCTCGGCGACGGCGCCCCGGCGATCCGAGAGGATGACGAGCGCCGGGAGGAGGAACAGGTCGGCGAGGAGGGCGAAGGCGACGGTCACCGAGGCGAGGGTGCCGAAGTAGTGGTTCGCCTTGAAGTGGCTGAGCCAGAGGATCGAGAACCCGAGGGCGAGGACGATCGACGTGAGGCAGAGGGCCGTCCCCGTCTCGCGGATCGCCCCGTCGACGGCGTCGCGGGTCGACCGGCCGGCGCGGGTCTGGTGGTGGAGCCCGGCGACGAAGTGGATCGTGTCGTCGACCGCGATCCCGAAGACGATCGAGAAGACGATGCTCGTCGAGACGGCCAGCCGGACGCCGGTCAGCGCCATGAACGCCAACACGGCGACGATCGGGAGGACGTTCGGCAGGATCGCGACGACGGTGAGGCGGATCGAGCGGAAGAAGATGAGGACGAGCGCGATCACCGTGACGAACGCGATCGCGAAGCTCTCGAGCATGCCGCGGACGAGCGACTCGTTGATCGCCTGGGCCATGAGCGACATGCCGGTCACGTCGACCCGGACGTCGTCGGGCATGGCGTCCCGCGCCTCGGCCTCGACCGCGCCGACGAGCTCGAAGAAGTCCTCGGTCCAGAGGTTCTCGACCCGGAGCTGGACCCGCGTCGTCTTGCGATCGAAGTCGATCAGGTCGGTCGTCGGGTCGGGGTTCGCCATCTCGTAGCCGAGGAGGAGCTGGGCGAGGGCGGCCCGGCTCGGCTCCTCGGGCAGCCGCCGCGTCCCGGGGCGGCGCGCCTCGAGGGTGTGCCACATGTCGGCGAGGTAGTCGGGGAGCGAGAGGGCGAAGAGGACGCCGCGCTCGCGGAACTCCTCACCGCGGAGCCGCTCGGTCAGCGCGAACAGTGCCTCCTGGACGTCGGGGTCCATCACCCGGCCGTCTTCGTCGCCCTCGATCACGATCTCGAGCGGTGCGATCCCGCCCATGCGGTCCTCGAAGAAGAGGCGCGTCGCCATGAGCGGTTCGTCGGGGTCGAAGTCCTGGAGCATCCGCGACTCGACGCGGATCAGCGGGACGAGCGCGCCGGCGACCACGCCGATCGCGAGCGACGCGGCGGCGACGCGGCCCGGCCGCTCCCGGACGAGCCGGCTGACCCGCGCCATGACGCCCTCGAGCGCGCCGATCCCGGCGAGCTTCGCCCCGACCGGCGGCGCCGGCAGGAGCAGCAGCGCCGGCGGCAGCACGGTGAAGGTGAGCAGCCAGGCGGAGCCGACGCCGATCGCCATCGGCCCGCCGAGCTCCCGGACGAGCTCGACCTGGCTGAGCTGGAGCGAGAGGAAGCCGGCTGCCGTGGTGGCGCTCGTGAAGAAGCAGGCCACGCCGACGTCGGTGACCGCGCTCGTGAGGGCGGCCCGCTTCTCGAGGCCGTCGCCGATGCACTGGTAGTAGCGGCTGATGAGATGGACCGCGTCGCCGACGCCGACGACGACGATCATCACGGGGACGCTCACCGAGAGGTAGCTCATCGGGATCCCCGCGGTCGCCATCACGCCGAGCGTCCACACGACGCTCGCCACGACGACCACGACGGTCAGGACGACCGGCTCCACCCGCCGGAACAGGAACGCCAGGGCGAGGAGGATCAGGATGAGGGTGACGGGGTAGGACCGCGCGCTGTCCTCGCGCAGGAGCGTCAGGACCGAGTGGTTGGTGATCGCGAACCCCTCGAGCCACGCGCGCTCGCCGTCGCGGACCTCGTTCGCCCAGAACTCCTTGATCGCGATCGCGAACTCGGTCCGCGTTCGCTCGGTCCGCTCGCCGGGCGCCATCGGGATGAGGAAGCCCGCGATGCGCCGCTCGGCGTCGAGGAGGCGGTCCTTGAAGGCGGGGTGCTCGGCGAGGACGGCGTCCATCGCGTCGCGGTCCCACGTCTCGGCCCGCTTCGGCTCGTAGAGCGGCTGCACCTCGAGCCCGTCCTCGCCGACCAGCCGGACGAAGCTCGCCCGGCTGAGCGAGACGAGCTCGTAGTCGTCGACGAGCGGGTGCTCGGCCAGCTTCTCGGTGATCGCGTGAACGCGCTCGAGCGAGGCGACCGACAGGACGTCCGACCCCTCCGGCAGCTCGAGGAGGCAGAAGGCCGTCTCGTCATCCTTGCCGTAGACGTCGATGAAGTGCTGATACGCGGCGAGGCGTGGGTCGCGCTCGGGGAAGACCTTCTCGGGACGGACGTCGCTCCGGAGCTTCCCGAGCTGAAGGCCGAGGCCGACGCTCGCCGCGACGACGACGAGGAGCGTCGCGACGGGGAACCGGATCGGTGCGGTGAGGACGGCCTTCACCCCGCCATCATCGGGACGGGGCGGCGCTGGTGTAAAGCCTCGACGTGCCCCCTATACTGGGGTGGTGAGCAACACGGTCTTCCTCATCGCGCTCCTGGGGATCCAGCTCGGGTTCACGGTCCTCGATCTGGGCGAGCGGCTCTGGAACGGGCGCCGCCGCTACCCCGACGAGCGACTTCGGGTCGGGACGGTGCTCTTCCTCGTGGCGACGATCGTCGTCTTCCTGGCGATCCAGGCGGGACTCACCTTCCTCCTCCCGAAGGCGACCTCGACCCTCGACGCGGTCCAGGCCTGGTTCGTCGACTGGATCGGGCGGCCCGCCCCGACGGCCGGCGAGGCGATCGGCGCCGGACCGCTCGCGCTCCTGTGCATCGTCTCGTTCTACGTCTCGGGCCTCTTCGACTACCTCGCCCACCGCTTCTTCAGCCACAGCCGCCCGTTCTGGTGGACGCACGAGTACCACCACCTCCCCCGCGAGGTGTTCGTCGCCCTGCCCGGCCTGAGCGTGCGCCCGTTCGCGGTGTTCACGACGGTCGCGGTGACGTTCGCGACGATCACGTTCGCGTATGGATTCCTTGCCGTCCTCGGCTGGCCGCTGTGGGACCTGCGACCGATGAAGCTCTTCGTTCTGGTGAACGCGCTGATTCTGACGACGAGCCACAGCTCGTTTCTGCGCCAGTGGTGGTGGCCCCACTACCTCCTGCGCGCGTTTCTGCTGACGACGCCGCACGAGCACCTGATCCACCACAGCATCGACCGCCCCGGCAACTACGGGAACGTGACGACCCTGTGGGACCGGCTCCTCGGCACCTACGTCGACCCCGCCCTGCCCGAGAACCAGGGGCTGCGCCTCGGGCTCGCCTACGACCAGGACTTCCTCGGGACGCTCACCTTCGGCGCCGTCAAGCTCCCGGCATCCTGGCGCCGGCGCTTCCAGCTCGCGCGCTACTGCAACCTCGAGCCGGCGCCGGCGCCCGCCGACGGGGCCGGCGAAGCGATCGGATCAGCGGACGCGCCACAGCAGGACGGTGCCGTCGCGACTCCCCGAGGCGACGGCGCGCCCGTCGGGTGACCAGGCGAGGTCGATCGGCGGACGCCGATGACCGTCGAACGTCGCGATCTCACGCCGCCGGGCGAGATCCCAGATCGCGATCGTTCGATCCAGACCGGCCGAGGCGAGCCGCTCTCCGCCGGGCGCGAAGGCGACCGCGGTCGCGCTGGCGATGTGCCCCTTCAGCAGGGTCGGCTCGCCGAGCGCGGGAAGGTCGAGCAGGCGGATCTCGTCGAACCCGCTGCCGATCGCGAGCGATCCGCCGTCCGGGGCGAGCGCGAGCCGGCGGACCTGGTGGCGCATCTGCGCCATGAGATCCTCCTCGGACATCTCGCCGCACGAGATCGGTCGGTCGTCCCGCGGCAGCTCGAACGAGGCGAGCTCGCGCCCGTCGGCGAGGCGGTGGAGTCGAACGGCGCCGTCGAGGCTGCCGCTCACGATCGTCGCGCCGTCGGGCGTCACGGCCACCGCCGTGACGACGCGTTCGGCCGCCACGATCGCGAGGCCGGCCTCGCCGTCGGCGACCGCCGTCACCCGGACCGACCCGTCGATGCCGCCGGTCACCAGCCGGCGGCCGTCGGGCGTGAACGCGATCGCCTCGACATCGCCGAGGTGACCGGTCGCGACGTCGCGGCGCGCGCCCGGCGCGCCATCGCCGTCGAGCGCCCAGAGATGGACCGCGCCGGCCGTCTCGCCGGCCGCGGCGACCGACCGTCCGTCGGGCGCGAACGCGACCGCCCGGAGGGCGCCGTCGCCCGGCGGCGTCAGGCGCTTCCGGAGCCGATCGCCCTCGACCGCCGGTCGCGCGTCCCAGAGAAGCAGCGCGCCGTCGTCGCCGACCGACGCGACGAGAGGCCCGCGCGGCGACCAGGCGACCGCGGTCACCTCGCCTGCGTGGCCGTCGGGAGCCCGCTCGCCTCCCCGGTCCCCGTCCGCCTCGAGCTCGATCACCCGGACGCGCGTGTCGCCGCCCGCGACGAGACAGGTCCGCCCGTCGGGCGTGAGCGCGAGGACGTCGAGCCGTCCGCCGGACGTGGCGATCTCGACCGGCTCGCCGCGGTCCTCGGTCCAGCGGAGCACCCGCCCGTCGTAGCCGACGGACACCAGCGTCCGCCCGTCGCGCGAGAACGTCACCGCCTGGGCGCCGTCACGGTGGGCGTCGACCCGTCGGATCTCGAAGCCGTCGACGACCCGGTAGGTGCCGATCGAGCCGTCCTGGAGGGCCGCCGCGATCACCTTCCCATCCGGCGTCCACGCGACGTCCTCGACGCGCGACCCGCCCGGCTCGAGCTTCAGCGTCTCCCGTCCCTTCGCGACGTCCCAGAGGCGCAGCGTCCCGTCCTGGCCCGCCGTGGCGATGGTGCGCCCGTCGGGCGACCACGCGAGCGCGAGGACGAGCCAGTCGTGTCCCTCCATCCGGCCCGTCTCGTCGCCGGTCCGGGCGTCGAGGAGGACGATCGAGCCGTCGACCGCGCCGACGGCGATCGTCTTCCCGTCCGGCGACCACGCGATGTCGGAGTTGCCGCGGCGGCTCTGCCCGGTCGGAAGCCAGGTGAGGGTCCGCGCGGGCCGGCAGGTCGCGACGTCCCACACGACGAAGTCCGGACCGTATCCGCTCGCGGCGAGCTCGTTCCCGTCCGGCGACCACGCCAGGTCGCCGAGGTAGGCGCGCCGACCCGAGAGGGTGGCGACCTCGCGGCCGGTGGCGATCTCCCAGACGCGGATCGTCCCGCCCTGGTCGACCGACGCCGCCCGGCGCCCGTCCGGCGCGATCACGACGTCGCCGACCCGGTCGCCGTGACGCCACGCCGTGGAGCCGAGCCGGGCGAACGCGTGCTCGGGCAACGGCTCCGAGGGCGCCTCGCCGTCGCCAGCGAGGGCGACCCCGATCCCGAGGAGCAGGAGCGCCGCCGCCGGGGCGACCCGGCGCACGGCGTCCGATGAGTCGATCGTGAGCATCGCTTCCCCCGCTCTTCGGCGTGCCCCTCTCGCCGATTCGACTCGACGGGATGCGCCGCGGTTCCTCCCGTGCCATGATGGCTCGAAGCTCGACGACGTAACGGTCGCATCGAAAGCTAGTTGAGCCTCACCACGCAAGTTTCTCGAGAATTCGTCCCCCGTTTGGGCGAGCACCCCAGAGGACGGGTCGGGGACGGAGGCGCGGGTGCGACCGAGACGGGCGAGCGGAGGAGCAGCATTGGCGGAGGCGGCGCGGAAGCCGGGCGACACGACGCTCCTCGCGGGCGCCGCCCTCGGCGAGACCCGGTCGCGCGCCGAGCGCCACGCCGAGCTCTTCGAGCGGATCGTGGCGCGGATCCACCGCTACTTCACCCGCCTCGTCTGGGACGCCGGCGAGGTGGAGGATCTGCTCCAGCGGACGCTGCTCGAGCTCGAGCGCTCCCTCCGCGAGCGGAGCTACGACCCGGCCCGATCCTTCAACGCGTGGATGTGGCTGAAGGCGCACACCCAGTTCGCCCAGTGGGTGCGCGAGCGCCAGCGCCGGATGGCGCGGCTCGGCGACCCCGAAGCCCACGCCGCGCCCGGCGACCCGATCGATCGCGTCGCCGCCAAGGCGGACGCCGAGGCGATCCTCCATCGGATGCAGGAGGAGCTCGGCGAAGAGACCTACGAGGCGTTCGTCCTCACCTACGAGGGCGGCCTGAGCCAGGCCGAGGTCGCCCTCGCCGTTGACCTCGACCGGAAGACGGTCCGCAAGCGCCTCGCCGCCGCCCACCGCCTCATCGATCGGATCCTCGGGAAGACGACGCCCGAGGATGAGCGACCGAGCGATCGACCCGACGACCAGCCCGAAGACGACCCGCCCGCCGCGCAGCCGGAGGAGGAGCCCTCATGAGAGCCGACGTGATGGAGCTCTTCGACTCGCTCAGCACGCCGCCGATTCCCGAGCGGCTCCAGCGCCGGACGCGCGAGATCGCCTGGGACCACGTCCGTTCCCGCGAGATCCTGCCGCTGTCGGCCGGCGACCCGCTCGGCTCGTTCGTGATCGAGGAGACGCTCGGCTCCGGCGGCCAGGCGGTGGTCTACTTCGCGCGGCACATCGAGACCCACCGCGCGGTCGCGATCAAGGTGCCCCGCCGCGGCGTCGGCGACCGGCTCCTGCGCGTGGCGCGCCTCGCCGCCAAGATCGATCACCCGCGGATCGTCCGGGTCGAGGAGGTCCAGCCCGACGCCAGCCCGCCGTACATGGTGATGGAGCGGTGCGAGGGCGGCTCGCTCGACAGCCTCATGGACAAGCACCCGTTCGGGCTGCCGATCAAGCGGGTCGCCGAGATCGCCCGCGGCATCCTCGAGGCGCTCCTCTTCGCGCACGACGAGGGCGTCGTCCACCGCGACGTGAAGCCGGGCAACGTCCTCTTCGACGCGAACGGGCGGGCCAAGCTCGGCGACCTCGGGATCGGAACGACCTCGCACGCGACCGGCGTCAGCCAGTCGTTCGACATGACCCGCACCGGGATGACCCGCTTCGTCGGCACGCCGCACTACATGGCGCCCGAGCAGGAGGATCCGACCATCCTCGGCGGCGCGCGGATCGACGGGCGCGCCGACCTGTTCGCCTGCGGCAAGGTGATCTACCACATGATCACCGGCGACGCGCCGCGGACGATCCGTCCCGTCTCGCGCGTCCGGGCCGGCCTCCACACCGGCTGGGAGGAGCTGATCTTCCGCCTGGTCGAGGAGAACCCGCGCGACCGGTTCCAGTCGGCGGACGCCGCCCTCGCCTACCTCGACGTCTGCGAGCGGGCCCCGGCCGGGTCGCGGGTGGCGCCGCCGCTCCGGGCGAGCCCGACCGAGCCCGAGGCGGACGAGGAGCCGACGGAGATCTTCCGGCCGACCGAGCCGACCGTCGAGCCGAGCCCGGTCCAGTTCCGGATCGACGCGATCGCGCCGGACGGCGACCCGATGAAGCCCACGGTCCGAACGCGCGTCGTCTTCGAGGACGCGGCGGGGTCCCAGGGTCAGGCGCGGCGCGAGCCCCCTCGATCGATCACCGCCGAGCAGATGCTGCCCGTGATCCCCAGGGCGATCCCGCTCACGTCGAGCGAGATCGACCGGATCGTCTCGCGCGAGCGTCCCGACCGGAACGACGAGTCGATCATCCTCAAGACGCTCCCGGCCGCGCCGATCCGCCAGCCCGGCGCCCACGAGACGATCGACGTCCCGCGCATCTCGAGCGCCGACATGGCCGCGACCGCGACGCGCGTCCGGCGCTTCGACCTGGCCTGCGCGCTCTCGGTGATCACCCTCGTCCCGATCACGATGTGGGGGCTGGCCGTCCTCGAGATCGCCGGGCTGAAGTTCGACCCGCTGATCGAGGGGAGCGCGATCATCTCGAGCTACGTCGCGATGCTCGTCGTCCTCGTCGTCTGGGTGCTCGGTCACTTCCGCCGGGAGATGCCCCACCCGCGCACCGTCATCGCGGCGGCCATCGGCTCGCAGGGCTTCGCCCTCGGGTTCGCCCTCGGAGGCCTCTCCGTCTTCGAGCGCCTCACGGCGGCCACGGGCGCCGCCGGCGCGGCGATCATGGTCGCTGCCGCGACGGCCGTCTACCTGATCAACGGAGAGCGCTCGTCGGGCACGAGGTGAGCGAGCCGCTCGCGGAGCATCCGGCCGCCCCGCCCGATGAGCCCGCGGACGACGTCGAACGGCTCGGCGATCGCGTCGGCGACCTCGCGATACGAGAGTCCCTCGAGGAAGCGCAGCGCCAGGACGAGCTGGTATCGCTCGGGGAGCTCGGCGATGGCCTCGGCGACCGCCGCGGCCACCTCGCGCCGGGCGGCGACCTCCGAGGCGCTCTCCGCCTCGCCGGGGGGCCGCGCGTCGGCCGCGCGGCGGACGGCCGCGTCCGCCCGGCGGCGCGTCCGGGCCATCGTCGCCGCGACGTTCGCCGCGACCCCGCGGCAGAACGCGCCGAAGCGCGCCGGGTCCTCGATCGCGTCGATGCGGTCGAAGACCTTCACGAACGTCTCCTGCACGACGTCGTGCGCGGCGTCGCCGTCCCCGCGCAGCCGCGTCCACGCGACCGCGTGCACCGTCGATGCGTGCCGGCGGTACAAGGCGTCGAGGGCCGCGGCGTCACCACCGCGGGCCCTCGCGACGAGGTCGGCATCGGCCGCGCCGAGCGTCAACGCTGATCTCTCTTGTGCTCGTCGTTCTCCGCCTGCTCGATGGATGCGATGAGCTTCAGGATCATCTCGCCGACGCGTGACCCGGGGGCGAGGCCGAGCTCGGCGCGCTCGAGGGCGCGGACGGCCGTCTCGCGATCCTCCGCGGAGAGCTCGCCCCAGTCGCGCGCCAGCAGCTCGCGGACGATCTCCTCGATGAGCTCCTCGTCGCCGTCGTCGAGCGCGCCGTAGAGCACCTCGTCCGCCTCGGGCGACCACATGTCGGCGAGGATCGGCACCGCGGCGACGCGGAGCGCGACCGGCGCGGTTCGATCGGCGAGGACGTCGCGAAGGACGGGCAGGGCGGGCGCCGGATCCTCGATCACGACGAGGAGGCTACACGCCTCGATCCGCATCGCGTCGGTCTCCTCACGCGAGCCGACGACGGCGAGGAGGGCGCCGAGCCACTCGTCGACCGGGACGTCGACCTCCTCGCCGAGCGCGGTCAGGACGGCGCGGCGGTCGGCCGGCGTCGCCGCGCGGTCGGCGAGCGTCGTGATCGAGGCCCGCTGCGCGGCCGCCGAGCGGAGGAGCTCCTTCGCGAACTCGAGGGTGTCCGCCGCCCACACCGGCGCGCCGCGAGCCTGCGTCGCGAGCTCGGCGAGGACGTCCGGGACCCGCTCGTCCGCGAGGACCGCGATCCGCGACACGATCGCCTCGAACGCGAGCGAGGCGTACTCGTGATCCTCGGGGCGGGCGAGGTCCGGCAGCTCGCCGAGCAGGCTCGTCAGCTCGTCGCGGCGGGCGAGGCGGATCCGCTCGAGCCAGCGCGTCTCGTCGGCCGCGTCGGTCGGCGCGATGAAGCCGTCGCCCGCCCCGGCGAGGCGGATCGTGTTCCCGTGGCGCCCGGCGGTCGACCGCGCGACGAGGAGCAGCACGCGGGCGCCGGACCTCACGCCGCGCGGCAGCTCGGCGACGCCGCACACGATCGCGTCGGCGTCATCTTCGATGCGCACCGTGGCGTCGAGGAGGGAGGCGTCGCCGATCGCGACCCCGTCGATCCGGACCGAGTAGGGCCGCCCGCGTCCGAGGTCGTCGACGACGGTCCCGACGAGGACCGCGTCCGCCGACCGGGCCAGCGGCGTGAACGGGGCCCAGTCGACCTCGAAGTGGACCGCTCCGCCGCCGTCGGCGACGAGCCGCACGATCACGGGGCCCTTGGCGATCGCCGGCCCTTCGCCGGCCCCGCCGCCCTCGTCGGGCACGACGGCCGCCCGCTGCGGCGCGAGCGCCCACGGCAGCGCGGCCAGGACGAGGACGGCCGCGGCCGCCGCCAGCCCGGGCCACGGGCCGCGCCGAGCCGTCGGCTCGCCGGGGCGGGCAGGCTCGGTGATGGGGGATGTCGGGGTCTTCGTTCGGTTCGCGAGCACGTCGGGCTCTCCTTGCCGGAGGCTCGAACCCGACGACGGACGCGGTCGCTCGCTCGCCCGGAACCGCTCCGGGCGCAGGGTCAGCTCGAGCGTGCCCGTGAGCGAGGCAGCGAGATCGCGCTCGTCACGACAGCCGGCGCAATCCGCCAGGTGTCGCTCGAGGGCGCGGGCTTCTTCCCGCTCGAGCTCGCCGTCGATCAGCGGCTGGAGCAGGTCTCGGGCAAGGTCACACGTCACGTCGTCGGGGCCTCCGGAAGGGACTCGCCGCTGCGCCCCCGCCCGGCACGAACACTCTCGAGAATCGCGAGGCGCGGCGCGTCATGCTAGCGCGATCGGAGTCGCTGGAACACCATGGGCAGTTCGCCGGTCCAACGCATCGGCCGATTCGACGGCCCGAGGAGCTCCGCCGATGAGAATGTCCAACATCACGATCGCGGGCATCGTCCTGCTCGGCTCGGGGGGCGTTCTCCTCGCGGTCGGGACCTGGGCGCCGCGCACGTCGCCGACGCCGCCGAAGACGGCCGGTCCGCCCGCCGAGCCGATTCCGCTGCTCCCCGAGCTGCTCGGCGACCCCGATCACCCCGAGGATCCCAACTGCTCGGCGTCGGGTTGCGGGGCGATCCCCGACGACACGCCCGAGCTCACCCACGCCGGGCTCGAGGAGCTCCTCGCCGCGTACTCCGCCGAGCGAGCCGACGTGCCGTCCGAGCCGCTCGAGAACATCCTGTTCCACTTCGAGAGCGCCCGCGCCCACATCACCGCGGACCCGAGCCTCCTCGAGGGGCTGCCGATCGACCACGCGGCGATCCTCCAGCGCGAGCTCCGCCGCGACACCGCGCGCGTCGAGATCGACGTGATCGACGAGCACGGCATCCTCCGCCTCCACCTCGACCAGCGCGGATGGCCGATCGGGCACAAGCACCACGTCCTGGTCCACGAGAGCGCGGCGATCCAGCCGCCCGA
Source organism: Planctomycetota bacterium (assembly GCA_029260755.1). GTDB lineage: Bacteria > Planctomycetota > J058 > J058 > JAJDCQ01 > JAJDCQ01. The sequence continues at coordinate 14,352 of JAJDCQ010000132.1, forward strand.
GGCGAGCGGCACCGTGAAGCGGGTCGGCCTCCATCATCTCTGGACACGGATGTGACTGGACGGCGTCCACTTCGGCGCCGGACCGTGGTTCACGGTCCAAGAGTCCACGAACGACACGAACGACGACGAGACGACGAGCGAGGCCGGCGGCGCGCAGCCGCGTGAGGGCTTCGAGCTGATGGACACCATCTGGTTGAGCGACGGGACGCGCGCCGAGATGGCGCGGGTCTACATGAGGGTGACGCTCGAGAAGGTAGGCGACGATGATCTGTAACAGAGCTTCCATCCGAACGGGGGTCACTCTCGGCGCGCTCGGCGCCCTGATCGCGGCGGCGGTCGCCGGCGGGCCGGCCCACGCGGACCCCTGCGGCATAGTGCCGCCGATCGCGATCGACGCGAGTAACCCCGCCCTCACCCGGATCGGGGTGCAGACGACCTACGTCTTCCACAAGGACGGGATCGAGGACATCGTCCTCCGCCCGGCCTTCCGCGGCCGCGTCCAGGAGTTCGGGATGCTCATCCCGTTCCCCGAGCCGCCCGCGATCCGGAAGATGCCCGACGACGTCTTCACGCAGGTGAAGCACGCGATCGACCCGCCCAAGGTCCATCTCTACGGCTGGGGCCGCCGCGGCGGACGCTTCGACGACGGGCGGGAACGCGAGAGCGCGACCCGGACGCTCGGCCTCGCCCGCGACAAGGTCGAGGTCCTCCGCGAGGAGGCGGTCGGCATGTATCAGATCGCCGTCCTCGACGCCGGCAGCGCCGAGGCGCTCCAGAAGTGGATGACCGCGCACGGCTACGTCTACCCCGAGGGGATGGACGCGCCCTGTGAGGACTACGTCGAGGCCGGCTGGTGCTTCGTCGCGGTCAAGGCCAAGGTCGGCAAGAAGAGCGGCGCCGAGCCGCGCCCCGGCATGCGCAAGGTCGACACGAGCCACAGCCAGCCCTTCGACGGGGCCGTCCAGGCGATGGGCTTCCGCTTCCGGGCGGAGAAGCCGGTCGTCCCGATGCGGCTCTCCGCGTTCAACGCCGGCGAGCTCGATAACCTCGTCTACATCCTGGCCGCCGGCTCGCGACGATTCGCCGAGCTGCCGCGCGAGATGGTCGTCCGCCGGATCCCGGGGCGCGACCTCCTCCGGAACGTGACCGGGCCGCGCCCGATCGCCGACTGGCGCGACGCCTACGGCGACGACGCCTGGAAGCAACTCACCGAGGAGCAGCAGAAGCAGCAGGACGTGCAGCACGCCCAGCAGGTCGCCCAGTGGCGGAAGAACAACGCCGAGTGGGTCGAGGCGCAGCTCGATCCCGCCCCGGTGAACGGGAAGGCGCGCCTGCTCTTCGCCGACGACATCCTCGCCGCGCAGGAGGGCCGCCTGATCCACCCGCACGAGCAGCGGGAGAAGGACCTCCTCGCGATCGGTGAGACGTTCGGGCTCCGCGGCGCGCAGATCGACACCCTTCACGCGCAGGCCATCTCGGCCGAGCGCGAGAAGGCCGTCGACGGCGTGCTCGAGTGGCTCGACGGCATGACCATGACGGTGATCCGCGGGGACTTCCCCCGCGAGATCCTCGCCGAGAAGAACCTCCACATCGTCGCTTACGGCGCCGCGGTGCCGGGCGAGAAGCACGGACGGGCGAACCCGTCGCCGTCGAACGACGGCGTCGAGCATGCCCGCGCGACTCCGACCGAAAGGGAGCCCATCGTGAACGAGCCCCAGATGACCGAGCAGCAGCAGCAAGAGAACGGCGGCCTCGGCGGCCTCGCCGTCGCCGGCGCCCTCCTCGCCCTCGGAGGCGGCCTCGTCCTGGCCGCCCGCCGGCGTCGCGGGTGGATCCCGTTCGTCGCGGCGATCGCGATCGCCGTCGCCATCCCGACGATCGCCGTGGCGGAGCCGACGCCCGACGACGCGGCCGACCTCGTCGAGAAGCTCGGCGGGCAGTCGCCCGACGAGGCGATCGAGGCGCTCGTGAAGATGGGCGAGAAGGCGGTGCCCCATCTGATCGGGGAGGCGTTCGAGGGGACCGACCTCGTCCGCCGCGGCTGGGCGATCGTCTGCCTGGCGCGGATCGGCGGCGACGACGTCGAGAAGCGGCTGACCGAGCTCCACGGCGACGACGGCAAGCCGGCGCTCGTCCGGACGTGGGCCGCGGCGGCGCGGGTCGACATGGCCGAAGGCGCCGACGAGCTCGTCGCGCTCGCCAGCCTGATCCCGCACTTCCCGGCGCTCGACCGCCCGATCGCGCAGCGGATCGTGGCCCTCCAGAAGGCCGAGGGGAGCAAGGTGACCGTGGCGCAGCTGATCGACATCAGCACGCGGATCCCGCAGCTCCAGAGCGCGCTCGCCCAGCCGATCATCGGCTCGGGCACCAAGGAGCTCGCGAAGGTCACGCTCACCGGCGCCGACAACCGGATCCGGCGGCAGGCGGCCGCGTATCTCGCGACGGCGCTCGGTTCGGCCGAGGATCCGACCGAGGCGCAGGCGGACGCGGCGTCGATCTACGCCTACGACGTCGAGGCGACCGACATCTCCTGGAAGGGCGGGGCGCTCTTCGTGCCCGGCCTGAACTGGAAGAAGGAGCCGGCCAAGAAGCTCGTCCGGAACCTGATCGCCTGGTACGTCTACTGCGACCGCACCGGCAAGGCTGGCGAGAAGAACCAGATCCAGAACAACCTCCGGAGCATCAACCTGGCGAACGCGATCGGCGTCGAGCGCCAGGCGTGGTTCCAGGCGCAGGACGCAAGGAGCTGGGTCGCGCTCTGGGTCAAGATCGCCGGAAAGGACTCGGCGAAGGCGATCCTGAAGGAGCAGGGCCTGGCCGACGATCCGGAGTGGACGAAGGCGCTCGGGCAGTAGAGAGCGCCTCGGCGCGACCGTGACGAACGCGACCAATCCGATGAGCGCGCTCCCGCCGGGCCTCCCGAGGTCCGGCGGCGCCCCCCCGGCCCGCCTGGGCTTCGGGGGGCGGCTCTTCATTGGAGCCTTCTCGCTTCGCGTCGCGATCGCGCTCTGGGTCAGCCTCGGCGGCGGGCGCGCCGTCGAGCCCGACAGCGGCGACTACCTCGCCCTCGCATCGAGCCTGCGGTCGCACGGCAGCTTCGCGCGCGACGCGGTGGGCGCCGTGCCGGACATCAAGCGGACGCCGGGCTACCCGGTCCTGCTGGTGCTGACCGGCGCGTCCGAAGAGCGGCCGCTCCTGATCCTGATCGTGCAGGCGGCGCTCGGCGCGGGCACCTGCGTGATCGCCTGGCGGACGGCCCAGGCTCTCGGCCTCCCGGAGACGGCCGGCCGCGGCGCCGGCATCCTCCTCGCGGTCGATCCGCTCTCGGTGGTCTACGCGGCGCTCGTCCTGAGCGAGACGCTCTTCGCCACCCTCGTCGCCGGCTGGCTCCTCGCGACCGCCCTGGCGGCGCGGAGCCCCGCGAGCCCGGCGAGCTGGCGCGCCCTTGCCGTGAGCGTCATCGCGGCGGGACTCGCCACCCTCACCCGGCCGCTCGCCCTCTTCCTCTACATCCCGACGGTGTGGCTCCTCGGCATCGCGTGGCGGCGCGGCGCGCTCCACGCCGCCGGCGCCGTCGGCATCCTGGTGATCGGGAGCGTCCCGCTCGCCGGCTGGCTCGTCCGCAACCGAATCGTCTCCGGCGGCTTCGTCCTGACGACGATCGGCGCGACGAACCTCCTCGACTACCGGGCCGCCGGGGCGCTCGCCGCCGACGAGGGCCGCCCCTACCTCGAGGTGCGCGAGCAGCTCCGGCGCGAGCACGGCGACGACGACCCGACCCGCTCCGCGCCGGAGGCCCGCGCCCTCGCCGACCGCAAGACCGAGCTCGGCCTCGCGATCCTGAAGGCGCACCCGACCGCGGCCGCGAAGCAGAGCGCGACCGCCCTCGTCGTGATCCTCGCGCCGCCCGGCGCCGGCGCCGTCCTCAAGGCGACCGGCATCCACGAGGGCGGCACCGGGCTCTACAGCGCCGTCTCGAGCTTCGACGGCGACGCGATCGACGCGGCCGTCGAGCGCCTCGAGGGGAAGCTCCTCCCGGTCGTCGTCGTGACGATCGGCTGCTCGCTCTTCGCCCTCGCCCTGTGGGCGGGAGTCGCCGCCGGGCTCGTCCGCGCGGCACGGACGCCGGGGGAGCGGCGCCGGGCGCTGGCCCTCGCCGGCCTGATCGCCCTCCTCGTCCTGCCGGGGGCCGGCCCCGAGGCCGAACCGCGCTTCCGGCTGCCCGCGATGATCGCCCTGGCCCTCCTCGCCGGCTCCGGCATGACCGCGCTCCGCAATCGCCTGCGCAGACCCTCACCGCCCTCGGAAGGAGCGAGCTGATGAGCTCGACCCGTCTCTCCGCCATCACCCGTCTCTCCGCGATCGCCGCGACGGCCACGCTCCTCGTCGCCGCCGCCCTCGGCGCGGCCCGGGCCGACCCGTGCGGGATGGTGCCGCCGGTCGTCCTCGACCCCGAGAACCCGGCCCTGACCCGGATCGGGGTGCAGACGACGTTCGTCTTCTTCAAGGACGGGATCGAGGACGTCGTCCTCCGCCCCGCCTTCCGAGGAGACGTGCAGGAGTTCGGGATGCTCATCCCGTTCCCGAAGCCGCCCGCCATCCGGAAGATGCCCGACGACATCTTCGGCCAGGTCGCCGCGGCGATCGATCCGCCCGCGGTCGACCCGTGGATCGAGCTGGACGAGACCATCACGAAGAGCACCGCCAAGCGCGACGGAGCCGGCGGCGGGATGCGGCTCGGAAGAATGGAGGTCCGCGTCCTCCGCGAGGAGGCCGTCGGCATGTATCAGGTCGCGGTCCTCGAGGCCGGCAGCCCGGAGGCGCTCGACCGCTGGATGACCCAGCACGGCTACATCTACCCGAAGGGGATGGACGCTCCGTGCGGCGACTACGTCGCGGCCGGATGGTGCTTCGTCGCCGTGAAGGCCAGGGTCGGCCGCAAGGCCGGGGTCGCGCCGCGCCCCGGGATGCGCGCGACCGACCCCGAGCATTCCTCGTCCTTCGATGGGGCCGTTCAGGCGATGGGCTTCCGCTTCCGCGTCGAGAAGCCGGTCGTCCCGATGCGCCTCTCGGCCTTCAACGCCGGCCAGCTCGACAACCTCGTCTACGTCCTCGCCGACTCGGCCATGCGTTTCGACGAGCTGCCCGACGAGATGGTCGAGCGGACGCTGTCGGGCGAACAACTCCTCCGGCACGTCACCGATCCCCTCCCGATCGTCGACCGGCGCGACCACTACGGGAAGCAGTGGCTCGACCGACTCGACGCCGAGGAGCGGAAGAAGATCGAGGACGGCTGGAAGCGCGAGCGCGAGCAGATCGAGAAGGAGGAGTGGGTGATCGAGATGCGGCGGCCCGGCCCGGTCAACGGCAAGGCGCGCCTCCTCTTCGCCGACGACCTCCTCGCCGCCCGCGAGGGGCGCCTCGCCCACCCCTACGAGGAGCGCGAGAAGACGCTCCTGGCCGTCGGCGAGGCGCTCGGCCTGCGCGGCGCCGCGACCGACGCGCTCCACGCCCAGGCGATCGAAGCCGAGCGGTCCGCGGCGATCGATGGCGTCCTCTCCGAGCTGAAGGGGATGACGATGACCGTCATCCGCGGCGACTTCCCCCGCGACGTCATCGCCAAGAAGAACCTCCACCTCGTCGCGCACACCGATGCGCCCGGCGGGAAGAAGCACGGGATGCTCGTCCCGGGATCGCCCGGCGAGAGCGATGGAAACGTCCGGTTCGCGGCGATCCTGGCGGTCGCGGCGATGGTGATCGGCTTCGGGCTGGCGCTCGCATCCGGGGAGAGCACCCGATGAAGCTCCGCGTCTCACTCACAGTTGCCGCGGCCGCCGCCCTCCTCGTCGCCGCCGGCGTCGCCCGGGGCGACCCGTGCGGGATGGTGCCGCCGATCGTCCTCGACCCGGCGAACCCGGCCCTCACCCGGACCGGCGTCCAGACGACGTTCGTCTTCTACAAGGACGGGATCGAGGACATAGTCCTCCGGCCCGCGTTCAAGGGTCGCGTCCAGGAGTTCGGGATGCTCATCCCGTTCCCGAAGCCGCCGGCGATCCGCAAGATGCCCGACGACATCTTCGCCCACGTCGCCGCCGCGATCGACCCGCCCCCGGTCGACGCCTGGCTCGAGGTCGCCGAGGGCGAGAGCGACGACGGCGGCGGCGGCGGCGAGATGACCCTCGGCGAAGATCAGGTCCGCGTCCTCCGGGAGGAGGCCGTCGGGATGTACCAGGTCGCCGTCCTCGAGGCCGGCAGCGCCAAGGCGCTCGACCGCTGGATGAGCGCCCACGGGTACATCTACCCGAAGGGAATGGACGCTCCGTGCGGCGACTACGTCGCGGCGGGGTGGTGCTTCGTCGCCGTCAAGGCGAAGGTCGGCCGGAAGGCCGGCGTCGCGCCGCGACCCGGGATGCGGGCGGCCGACCCCGAGCACACCTCGCCGTTCGACGGCGCGGTCCAGGCGATGGGCTTCCGCTTCCGGGTCGAGAAGCCGGTCGTCCCGATGCGGTTGTCGGCCTTCAACGCCGGCGAGCTCGACAACCTCGTCTATGTCCTCGCCGACTCGGCGATGCGCTTCGACGAGCTGCCCGCGGAGATGGTCGAGCGGACGCTCACCGGCGAGAGGCTGCTCGCCCACGTCACCGACCCGCTCCCGATCGCCGACTGGCGCAAGAGTTACGGCGAGGAGTGGCTCGAACAGCTCGATGAGAAGGAGCGGAAGCGGATCGAGGAGAGCTGGAAGCGCGAGCTCGAGCGGGTCGAGACGAGTGACTGGATGAAGCAGATGCGACAGCCCGGGCCGGTCAACGGCAAGGCGCGCCTCCTCTTCGCCGACGACCTCCTCGCCGCCCGCGAGGGGCGCCTCGCCCACCCCTACGAGGAGCGCGAGAAGACCCTCCTGGCCGTCGGCGAGGCGTTTGGCCTGCGCGGCCCCGCGATCGACGCGCTCCACGCCCAGGCGATCGAGGCCGAGCGAACCGCGGCGATCGAGGGCGTCCTCTCGGACCTGAAGGGGATGACGATGACCGTCATCCGCGGCGACTTCCCCCGCGACGTCATCGCGAAGAAGAACCTCCACCTCGTCGCGCACGCCGGCGCGCCCGGCGGGAAGAAGCACGGCATGGCCGCCCCCGAGCCCTCGGGGAGCGAGAACGCCGGCCACGTCCGGTTCGCGGCGATCCTGGCGGTCGCGGCGATGGTGATCGGCTTCGGGCTACGGCTCGCATCCGGGGAGAGCATTCGATGAAGCTCCGCGTCTCGTTGACGGCCGCCGCGGCCGCCGCCCTCCTCGTCGCCACCGGCGTCGCCCGGGGCGACCCGTGCGGGATGGTGCCGCCGATCGTCCTCGATCCGGCGAACCCGGCCCTCACCCGGACCGGCGTCCAGACGACGTTCGTCTTCTTCAAGGACGGGATCGAGGACATCGTCCTCCGCCCGGCCTTCAAGGGGAGCGTCCAGGAGTTCGGGATGCTCATCCCGTTCCCCGATCCGCCGGCGATCCGCAAGATGCCCGACGACATCTTCACCCACGTGAAGCACGCGATCGACCCGCCGAAGATCAACCCGGTGCCGATGCCCATGCCCAAGAGCTCGGCGCGCCAGGGCGCCGGCGGCGGCAGCGGCGGAATGCGGCTCGGCCGGGAAGAGGTCCGCGTCCTCCGGGAGGAGGCCGTCGGGATGTACCAGGTCGCCGTCCTCGAGGCCGGCAGCGCCGGCGCCCTCGACAAGTGGATGAGCCAGCACGGCTACATCTACCCGAAGGGGATGGACGAGCCCTGCGAGGACTACGTCGAGGCCGGCTGGTGCTTCGTCGCCGTCAAGGCCAGGGTCGGCCGGAAGAAGGGCGTCATGCCGCACCCGGGCATGCGCGAGGCCGACCCGAAGCACGACGCCCCCTTTGACGGAGCGGTGCAGGCGATGGGCTTCCGCTTCCGCGTCGAGAAGCCGGTCGTCCCGATGCGCCTCTCGGCCTTCAACGCCGGCGAGCTCGACAACCTCGTCTACGTCCTCGCCGACTCGGCCATGCGCTTCGATGAGTTGCCCGCGACGATGGTCGAGCGGACGCTGTCCGGCGAGAAGCTCCTCTCCCACGTCACCGACCCGCTCCCCTTCGTCGACTGGCAGGACGCCTACCGCTGGCGCTACGGCACCCGCGAGCAGATCGCGAAGCTCTCGGCCGAGGAGCGGAAGAAGATCGAGGCCGACTACGCGAAGCTCTGCGCGAGCGAGGCGAAGAACGACTGGATGCAGCGGCGCCGCGACCCGACCTCCAGCAACGGAAAGGCGAAGCTGCTCTTCGCCGACGACATCCTCGCGGCGCGCGAGGGGCGCCTCGACCACCCGCACGAGGCGCGCGAGAAGGAGCTCCTCGCCGTCGGCGAGGCGCTCGGCCTTCGCGGAGCGAAGATCGACGCCCTCCACGAGGCGGCGATCGCCTCGGAGCGTGCGGCCGGGCTGGGCGCGATCCTCGATGAGCTGAAGGGGATGACGATGACGGTCATCCGGGGCGACTTCCCCCGCGACGTCATCGCGAAGAAGAACCTCCACCTCGTCGCCCACGCCGGCGCGCCGGGCGGGAAGAAGCACGGGATGGCGGCCCCCGAGTCGCCGACCGACGACGGCTCGAGCAACGTGCGGTTCGCGGCGATCCTGGCCGCGACGGCGATGACGCTCGGCTTCGGGCTGCGGCTCGCGGCCGGGGAGGGGATCCGATGAAGACGCGCCTCTCGATCGTCGCGGCGCTCGCGACCGCGCTGGCGGCGACGGCGACCTTCGCCCGGGCCGATCCGTGCGGGATGGTGCCGCCGATCGTCCTCGACCCGAGCAACCCCGCCCTCACGCGGACCGGAGTCCAGACGACGTTCGTCTTCTACCGGAACGGGATCGAGGACATAGTCCTTCGTCCGGCGTTCAAGGGGAGCGTCCAGGAGTTCGGGATGCTCATCCCGTTCCCCGACCCGCCCGCCATCCGCAAGGCGCCCGACGACGTCTTCGCCCACCTGAAGCACGCCGTCGATCCACCGCGCATCAACCCGATGCCGCCGCCGCCGGGCGCCGCGATGCCGCAAGGCGGGATGGTCCTGAAGGGCGGAGTCGACCGGGACTCCGTCCGCGTGCTCCGGGAGGAGGCCGTCGGGATGTACCAGGTCGCCGTCCTCGAGGCCGGCAGCGCCAAGGCGCTCGACCGCTGGATGACCCAGCACGGCTACGTCTACCCCGAGGGGATGGACGCGCCGTGCGAGGACTACGTGACGGCCGGCTGGTGCTTCGTCGCCGTCAAGGCCAAGGTCGGTCGAAAGAGCGGCGTCGAGCCGCGGCCCGGCATGCGCGAGACCGACCCGAGCCACGCCTCGGCGTTCGAGGGCGCCGTCCAGGCGATGGGCTTCCGCTTCCGGACGAAGAAGCCGGTCGTTCCGATGCGTCTCTCCGCCTTCAACGCCGGGGCGCTCGACAACCTCGTCTACGTGCTCGCCGACTCGGCCATGCGCTTCGATGAGCTGCCCGCGACGATGGTCGAGCGGACGCTCACCGGTGAGAAGCTCCTCTCCCACGTCACCGACCCGCTCCCGTTCATGACGTGGCAGGAGGCCTACGGCTGGGACGACGCGCGCGTCGCCGCCCTCGACGCTGGTCGCCGAAAGCAGATCGTCGAGGACTACGCGCGAAACGTGAAGAGCGCCGAGAAGTGGATGGAGGGGCAGCGCGACCCGACCTCGAAGAACGGCAAGGCGAAGCTCCTGTTCGCCGACGACCTCCTCGCCGCCCGCGAGAGCCGGCTGTCTCACCCGTACGAGGAGCGCGAGAAGGAGCTCCTCGCCGTCGGCGAGGCGCTCGGCCTCCGCGGCGGGCAGATCGACGCGGCCCACGCCGCGGCGATCGAGAAGGAGCGGGCCGCCGCCCTCGAGGGCGTCCTCGCCGAGCTGAAGGGAATGACGATGACCGTCATCCGGGGCGACTTTCCTCGCGACGTCATCGCGAAGAAGAACCTCCACCTCGTCGCGCACGCCGGCGCGCCCGGCGGGAAGAGGCACGGCATGGCCGTCCCCGAGCCCGCGGGGAGCGAGAACGCCGGCCACGTGCGGTTCGCGGCGATCCTGGCGGTCGCGGCGATGGTGATCGGCTTCGGGCTACGGATCGCCTCCGGGGAGAGCATCCGATGAAGCTCCGCGTCTCGTTCACGGCCGCGGCGGCCGCCGCCCTCCTCGTCGCGACCGGCATCGCCCGGGGCGACCCGTGCGGCATGGTGCCGCCGATCGTCCTCGATCCGAGCAACCCCGCCCTCACCCGGACCGGCGTCCAGACGACGTTCGTCTTCTACAAGAACGGGATCGAGGACATCGTCCTCCGCCCCGCCTTCATCGGGAGCGTCCAGGAGTTCGGGATGCTCATTCCGTTCCCCGAGCCGCCCGCCATCCGCAAGGCGCCCGACGATGTCTTCACCCACGTGAAGCTCGCGATCGACCCGCCACGGATCAACCCGATGCCGGCGCCTCCGACGACCGGCGCGGCGGCCCCGACCGACGGCGCCGCGGCCGTCGAGCGCGGGCCCGGCACGGACACGGTCCGCCTCCTTCGGGAGGAGGCGGTCGGGATGTACCAGGTCGCCGTCCTCGAGGCCGGCAGCGCCAAGGCGCTCGATCGCTGGATGACCCAGCACGGCTACGTCTACCCCGAGGGCATGGACGCCCCGTGCGAGGACTACGTGAAGGCCGGCTGGTGCTTCGTCGCCGTCAAGGCCAAGGTCGGTCGGAAGGGCGGCGTCACGCCGCGGCCCGGCATGCGCGAGACCGACTCGAGCCACGCCTCGGCGTTCGAGGGCGCCGTCCAGGCGATGGGCTTCCGCTTCCGGACGAAGAAGCCGGTCGTCCCGATGCGGCTCTCGGCGTTCAACGGCGGGAAGCTCGACAACCTCGTCTACGTGCTCGCCGACTCCGCCATGCGTTTCGATGAGTTGCCCGCGACGATGGTCGAGCGGACCCTGTCGGGCGAGAAGCTGCTCTCTCACGTCACCGACCCGCTCCCGTTCGTCGAGTGGCAGGACGCCCACCGCTGGAGCTACGGCACCCGCGAGCAGATCGCGAAGCTCCCCGCGGAGCAGCAGAAGAGCCTCGAGGCCGACTACGCGAAGGTCTGCGAGCGTGCGGCGAAGGACGAGTGGACGAAGCGGCGCCGCGACCCGACGCCGAAGAACGGCAAGGCGAAGCTCCTGTTCGCCGACGACCTCCTCGCCGCCGGCGAGGGGCGCCTCTCCCACCCGCACGAGGAGCGCGAGAAGGAGCTCCTCGCGGTCGGCGAGGCGCTCGGCCTCCGCGGCCCGCTGATCGACGCCGCCCACGCCGCGGCGATCGAGACCGAGCGGATGGCGGCCCTCGAGGGCGTCCTCGATGAACTGAAGGGGATGACGATGACCGTCATCCGGGGAGACTTCCCTCGCGATGTCATCGCGAAGAAGAACCTCCACCTGGTCGCCCACGCGACCACACCGTCCGAAACTCCGAGGCACGGGCTCGGCACGCCGCCGAGCCCGGCCGGCGAACGGCACGGGTCGGTCGCGCCGTCGACCGAGGAGAATCAGGGCCTCGTCCGCTTCGCCGCGATCCTGGCCGCCGTCTCGATCGTGGTGGGCTTCGGGCTCCGCTTCGCTGCCGGGGAGGGCATCCGATGAGACTCCAGATCCAGCTCGCCGTCGTCACCGTCGCCGCGCTGCTCGTCGCCGCGGGCGTCGCCCGGGGCGACCCCTGCGGCATGGTCCCGCCGATCGCCCTCGACCCGAGCAACCCGGCGCTGACCCGCGTCGGCGTGCAGACGACGTTCGTGTTCGTGAAGGACGGAATCGAGGACATAGTCCTCCGGCCCGCGTTCAAGGGTCGCGTCCAGGAGTTCGGGATGCTCATCCCTTTCCCCGAGCCGCCCGCCATCCGCAAGGTGCCCGACGACGTCTTCATCCAGGTGGCGAACGCGATCGACCCGCCGACGATCACGCCCTACCCTCCGCGGCCGAAGGGCATGACGCGCCGATTCCGGGGGCGCGACGAGAGCGGCGGGCTCGAGCTGAAGAAGAAGGACGTCCGCGTCCTCCGCGAGGAGGCCGTCGGGATGTACCAGGTCGCCGTCCTCGAGGCCGGCAGCGCCGACGCCCTCGACCGCTGGATGAGCCAGCACGGCTACGTCTACCCCAAGGGGATGGACGTCCCGTGCGAGGACTACGTGAAGGCCGGCTGGTGCTTCGTCGCCGTCAAGGCGAAGGTCGGCGCCAAGAAGGGCGTCGAGCCTCGCCCCGGGATGCGCGAGGCCGACCCGAAGACCGCCGACCCGTTCGAGGGCGCCGTGCAGGCGATGGGCTTCCGGTTCCGGACGAAGCAGCCGGTCGTCCCGATGCGGCTCTCGGCCTTCAACGGAGGCAAGCTCGACAACCGGGTCTACGTCCTCGCCGACGAGGCCATGCGCTTCGCCGAGCTGCCCGCCGCGATGGTGGAGCGGACCCTCTCGGGAGAGGAGCTGCTCGCCCACGTCACCGACCCGCTGCCGTTCACGCCGTGGTGGGAGGACCACGGCTACGCGAACGAGGCCGACGCGGCGAAGCGGCTCCCGAAGGAGCAGTACGAGGTGAACGAGAAGCGTCACCAGCAGATGTGCGCGCAGGCCGAGAAGGACGAGTGGGTCCGCCAGCGTCGCGACCCGACGCCGAAGAACGGCAAGGCAAAGCTCCTCTTCGCCGATGACCTCCTCGCCGCCCGCGAGGGCCGCCTCGCCCACGCCTACGAGGAGCGCGAGAAGGAGCTCCTCGCCATCGGCGAGGCGTTCGGGCTCCGCGGCGCGAACATCGACGCGGTCCACGCCGCGGTCATCGCCGAGGAGCGAACGGCCGCCCTCGCCGGAGCGCTCGATGGGCTGAAGGGGATGACGATGACGGTCATCCGCGGGGACTTCCCGAAGGCGATCATCGCCGAGAAGAACCTCCACCTCGTCGCGCACGCCGAGACGCCCGGGAAGAAGCACGGGATGCTGCCGTCGGAGGAAGACGGGGAGGGCGGAGGCCGGATCGGCTTCGGCGCCTTCCTCGCGGTGCTGGGTCTGGTCGCGCTGACGGGCCTCGGCGTCCGCCGGGCGGCCGCCTGATCAGCCCCGTTCGCTCGCGTACGGCATCGCACTCGGCGCCGACTGGAGCAGTCCGCGCAATCCGCGTCATCCGCGGTTTCGTCCCTACGCCGCGAAACGAGTGGAACCGCGGATTGCGCGGATTGGCGCGGATTGCGAGCTGCAAGCTCGGGAGACCATTGCCGGCGCAGCCCCTCGCTGATCCCGTCAGTCGCCAGCGCCCGACGGGTCCGTTCCGATCGTCGGATTGTCCTCCGCCGTCGCCCGGCCCCCGAAGAGCTCCGGCTTGATCGCCTGACCCTTCGCGACCGGCTCCTTCAGGATGCGGCCCGTCCAGTACTCGATGTCGTCGCGCCGCAACACATCGGGGACCGAGTCGAGGAACGACTTGTCGACCGGCTTCGCCTCGATGTCGCTCTCGTCGAAGACCTCGCCCTTGGGGAGGTCTCGGGCGGCGACGATCAGGACGACGAGGTTCTCGTCGGCGAGCTCCTCGGACGGCCGGTCCATCCCTCGGAAGACGATGATGAGGAAGCCGATCAGGACGCCCATGAAGAGGGCCATCCCCGCGATGACGAGGGCCGGCTTGCTCCAGGACTCCTCGGTCTCCGCCGGCGTGAGGACGCTCTCAGGGACGGGCTCGCTGGGGGCGGGGTCAGCCATGGCCTTCGCACTCTAGCACGCTCGAACCGGCTCGACGAGGGCCTCCTGGCGCCGCCGGTTTGGTAGACTCGTCCCCGCGATGGACCCCAAGCTCCTGTGGCTCGGCCTCATCTGGTTCGGCGTCTTCGTCCTCTCGACGACGCTCCACGAGGCGGCGCACGCCCTCGTGGCGTGGCGACTCGGCGATGACACCGCCTACCGCGGCGGCCAGGTCAGCCTGAACCCGATCCCCCACATCCGGCGCGAGCCGATCGGGATGGTCGTGGTCCCGATCCTGAGCTTCTTCCTCAATCGCGGCGGGTGGATGATCGGCTGGGCGAGCGCCCCCTACGATGCGAGCTGGGCGGCCCGCCACCCGCGCCGGGCCGCGTGGATGGCGCTCGCCGGCCCGACGGCGAACCTCCTCCTCGTGATCGTCGCCGCGATCGGGATCCGGATCGGCCTCGCGACCGAGGCGTTCGTCCCGCCGCTCGATCCCGACTTCACCCATGTGACCGAGGCGACGGGCGGCGGGCTCGGCGCGACCCTGGCGTTGCTCCTCTCGGTCACCTTCTCGCTCAACCTCGTCCTCTGCGTGTTCAACCTCCTCCCGCTTCCGCCGCTCGACGGCGCCGGCGCCCTCCCGCTCATCCTCCCCCGCGAGGAGCAGGCGGTGCGGTGGCTCCACTTCTCGAACAACCCGACGTTCGCGATGATCGGCCTCGTCCTCGCCTGGACGTTCTTCGGGACGCTGTTCCGGCCGGTCTACATCGCCGCGCTCAACGCGCTCTACGCCGGAATCGAGAGCTACTCCTACGGTTTCTGACCCGCGTCCCCGCTCCGGTCCTTCGAGATCTTGCGCAGGAGGGTGTTCCGCCCGATCCCGAGCAGCCGCGCCGCGGCGCTCCGGTTGCCGTCGCAGGCGTCGAGGACGTGGCGGATGTAGGCGAGCTCGACCTCGCGGAGGCTCTTCACGTCCGTCACGAAGAGGCCGTCGTCGCCCCCGCTCGAGCCGTCGCCTCCGCCGCTCGCGGCCTGCGGCAGGACGAGCCCCTTGATCGGGACGTCGCGCGCGCCGAGCTCGTCGCAGCCCGCGAGGACGACGGCGCTCTCGATGCAGTGCTCGAGCTCGCGGACGTTGCCGGGCCAGGCGTGGGTGTGTAGGAGCGACCGCGCCGACGGCGTGAGGCGCACGCCCGGTCGCTCGTGGCGCTCGGCGAACTCGAAGAGGAAGTGATCGATCAGCCGGTCGAGGTCGGCGTGGCCGCGGTCGCGGAGCGGCGGAAGCTCGATCTCGACGACCCGGAGCCGGTAGTAGAGGTCCTGCCGGAACTCGCCGGCGGCGATCGCCTCCTCGAGATCGCGGTTCGTGGCGCAGACGAAGCGGACGTCCGCCTCCTCGTCCTTCGTCCCGCCGACCTTCACGAACCGCTTGTTCTGCACGAGCGTGAGCAGCTTCGCCTGGACCGTCGGGCTGACGTCGCCGATCTCGTCGAGGAAGAGGGTCCCCCCTTGGGCGGCGCGGACCTTGCCGTCGCGGGTGCTGTCGGCGCCGGTGAACGCGCCTCGCTCGTGGCCGAAGAGCTCGTTCTCGATCAGCGTCTCGGGAAGCGCCGCGCAGTCGATAGGGACGAACGGCCCGTCGCGCCGGCGCGAGTTGTCGTGGATCGCGCGCGCGACGAGCCCCTTGCCGCAGCCGCTCTCGCCGCGGAGGAGCACCGTCGCGTCGGTCGCGGCCGCCCTCGCCGTCCGATCGTAGACCTCGCGCATCGCGCCGCTCTCGCCGACGATGTCGTTGAAGCGGAACGAGAGCGGCAGGCGCTGCCCGGGGCGGAGCTGCCGCCCGAGGCTCGTCGCGTCGAGCAGCTCGGCGACCCGGTCGGCCATCCGGACGAGGCGACGCTCGTCCTCGGCGCTGAAGTCTCCGTCCTTCTTGTTGAGCACCTGGAGCACGGCCATCGGCGGCTCCGACGGGGCGCGGCGGACCGGCGCGGCCAGGACGCTCTCGGTCCGGTAGCCGGTCAGCGCGTCGATTCGCCCGGTGCGGCGCGGGTCGTCCGCGTCACGGGCGACGTTGACGACCTCGCCGCTCCGCGCGACGAAGCCGGCGACGCCCTCGCCGACGCGGAGACGGATCTCGGCGATCTCGGGGAGGTGGGCGACCCGGCTGACGAGCTCGTCGCGGAGGTGATCGACGAGGTAGAGCGTCCCGCGGTCCGCGCCGAGGGCGGCCACGATCTCGTCGACGATCCGCCCGAGGACGACGTCGAGATCGACCTTGCGGTCGAGCGAGATCCCGTCGAGCTCGAGCGGATCTTCCAAACGCGGAGCGCTCCCGGCGGCGACCACGTCGGCCGCGATGCCGGCAGCGTACCGTCCGTCGACCGGGCGTGTCAAAGCGTCCTCGCGCAACGGCCGACTCAGAGCTGAACGACCGAGCCCTCGCGAGCCGCGAAGGCGCCGGCGAACTCACCTCGCGCGGCGGCCTCGATCTCGATCACGGCGTGGTCGTCGCGCTGCGGGTCGTGGTGGAAGAGGGCGAGGTGACCGACCGACGCGGCCTGCGCCGTCCGGACCGCCTCGCCCCAGGTCGAGTGACCCCAGCCCCGACGGGACGGGCCGGCGTCGCCGCGGTACTCGGCGTCGGTGTACTGGGCGTCGTGAATCAGCAGGTCCGCCCCCTCGGCGAGCTCGACGAGGCGCGTGTCGATCGTGCCCGCGTGCTCGTGATCGGTCGCGTAGACGACCGAGCGGCCGCCCGCCTCGACCCGATACGCGAGGACGCCGTCGGGGTGATCGAGCGGCGCCGGCGTCACCTTGAACGGACCGACCTCGAAGGGCTTCGTCGGCGAGACGTCGCGGAAGGCGAGCTTCGCGTTGAAGCTCTCGAGGGTGACGGGGAAGGTCGGCGGGTGCATCTGCGCGTCGAGGAAGTCGCGGAGGCTGCCCCACTGGCTCCGGGCTCCCGCGAAGGTGATCTCACTCTCGGGATGAAACGCCGGGCCGAAGAACGGGACTCCCTGGATGTGGTCCCAGTGGATGTGGCTGAACAGGATCGTCGCCTTGATCGGGTCGGGGGCGACCGAGTCGGCGAGCCCGCGGAGGCCGGTGCCTCCATCGAGGATCAGCCGATCCTCGCCGTGGCGAACCTCGACGCACGGCGTGTTGCCGCCCGTCAGGACGTAGCGCGGTCCGCTGACCGCGATGCTCCCCCGGACGCCCCAGAACGTGACCTTCATAGCGTTGCTCTTCTCCTTGGAGGCTGCTTCGTGTGACCGACCCTCCACGGGAAAGCACGCGGCGATCCGAATCCGTAAATGATTTCATATCAACGACCCGCCAAAGGTATGATCCAATTTAGATCATTGAGATGGTCTGATTCGGAGCACCCTTGGACCGATCGGCACGACCCTCACCGGCGCGAACCTACCGATCCGGTCATAATGAGCGCTCCGCGCTCGCCGGAGCGCCGCGAGGCCGCCCGAGGAACCCCGAACCGATGATGATGAACGATCCCCTTCTCCCGAGATCGCAGCCATCCCCGCGGGGCGAACCGATCAACCCCCGCCGGATGGGGCGACGCGAGTTCCTCCTGAAGGCGGCGGCCGGAGCGCCGATCCTCGCGCTCGGAAGCGTCTACGTCCTCGCCGGCGAGGATGAGGACGCGAAGGCGCGCGCGATGAAGCGGCCCGATGGACAGCCGAGGCTCCCGCCCGGCCAGCACGTCATCACGAAGCTCAAGCCGATGGGCGGGACGCCGGGCGAGCCGGGCGCGAAGTCGTACCGACTGAAGGTCCACGGCGACGTCGAGAAGCCGTTCACCCTCGACTTCAAGCAGCTCCTCGGCCTCCCCCAGGAGGAGATCGAGGCCGATGTCCACTGCGTGACGACCTGGTCGGTGATCGGCGCGACCTGGAAGGGCGTCTCGATCGCGACCCTGGCCGAGAAGGCCGGCGTCAAGGACACGGCCCGCCACGTGATCTTCGAGGCGGCCCACGGCTACACGGCGAACGCGCCGCTCGACGAGGTCGTCAAGCCGGGCAACCTGATCGCCCACCGCCACGAGGGCCGCCCGCTCGCGCGCGCCCACGGCGCGCCGGTCCGCGCGCTCGTCCCCGACCTCTACTTCTGGAAGAGCGCCAAGTGGCTCGTCGGCATCCGCTTCGCCGAGCGGGACGAGCCCGGCTTCTGGGAGACGCGCGGCTACCACAACCACGCCGACCCGTGGAAGGAAGAGCGCCATGCCTGAGGACGGCGGCTCCCCCGCCGTCCCCGAGGAGGCGCCGGCGACGCCGGCCGAGGCCGACCCCGCACCGCCCGACCTCGGCGACGCGACCGGCGACGCGACCGCGAGCCCGAAGCCGAAGCCGACCGCGCGCCGCGCCAGGGCGCGGGCCCGCCGGATCCTGCGGGCGCTCCACCGGGACGCCGGCTACCTCGCCGTCGGCCTGACCGTCGTCTACGCCGTCTCGGGGCTGGCGGTGAACCACATCCTCGACTGGAACGACGGCGACCCGAGCTTCAAGTCCTACCAGACGATCCACCCGCTCGAGACGAACCCGCTCCCCGAGGACGACGCCGCCGCCGTCGCGGCCGTCCTCGGGCAGCTCGCGATCGACGAGACGCCGCGCGAGACCTACCGGATCAGCCCCGAGCTGCTCGAGATCACGTTCACGTACCGGACGCTCCACGTCGACGCCGACCTCGGCGAGATCATCGAGGAGGGCCAGGAGCCGCGCCCGTTCCTCCACGTCGTGAACTGGCTCCACCTCAACCGGGGCAAGCGGGCGTGGACCTACATCGCCGACGCCTACGCGGTGGGTCTGCTCTTCCTGGCGATCTCGGGGATGTTCATGCTCGGCGGGCGGCAGGGGCTGATCGGACGCGGCGGGATCCTGATCCTGCTCGGCGCCCTGGTCCCGATCCTCTACGTGACGCTCGCGCCGACCGAGGCCCCGAAGCCGAAGACGGAGGAGGCGTCGGAGACGCTCCCCGCCCCCGGCGACTGACCGATCGATCGACGGCCGGCCCGGGTCAGTCGGAGAAGCTGTCCGAGAAGCAGTAGCGGTACACCTTCGAGAACGCCTTGTGGAGGACGACCACCCGCTCGGCCTCGATGACTGGCACCTCGTGGAGCTGCTTCTTCGACTTTTCGGCCTCCGCCTCCGAGATCAGCTTTCCGCTCTTGCTGATGCCGAACGTCCCGTCGGCGAAGGCGCCGTCGAGGTGCACCTTGAGGCCCTTCTTGATGTCGGACTTGCCGCCCTCGGTCCCGAAGAGGACGGTGCCCTTGGGATCGAGGAGCAGGTCGAAGAGCTCGCCGTCGACGGTGGCGAAGCCCGACTTCTTCCAGTCGACGTCGGTCCCGTGGTGCCAGCCGAGGATGCCGATCACGCCCTCGACGTTGCGCTCCCCCTCCGGAAGCGGCGCGATCGCGAAGCCGGCGGCGAGGATCAGGCGCGGGCGCAGCCGGCCGACGGTGCGGGCTGCCCGGGCGTAGGTCTGCTTCTCGGCGAAGCACCACACCTCGGGCGCCTCCTTCGAGAGCGCCTGCCACTTGCCCGCCGGGACCGGACGATCGACCCGGATCCGCGTCTCGTCGAACATCTCCACGACGTAGTACTTCTTGTCGGCGCCCTTGAAGGTGCCGAGCCCGCGACCCCCATCCCAGTCAATGAGCTTGATCGAACCGGCGAACGGGTCCCCAGCGCCGGGCTCGTCCGTGGCCACGGCCACCCCGCCGAGCAGGACGAGAGCCGCGGCGAGGAGCGACCCGGCGAGGCCCGCGAGCGCCGGACGAAGGGTGTCGGTCTTCCGCATCGCCGCGTTCCTCCCCTCAGGAGCAGCCGCCGCCCTGGTTCGGCGTCCCCTGCGGGATGAGCTCCCGGATCAGCCCATCGCGGTCGGCCTCGGCGCGCGCGATGAGCGCCTCCATGTCGGCGAGCGCGCGCTCCTTCGTGGCGAGGCCGATCGCGACCAGCTCGAGCGGGCCGATCAGCTTGAGGTAGGCCATGTGCGCACGCGACGGAGCGCTCGCCGAGCACGGCGACGGCTTCTGGGCGGACCCGAGGAGGTCGGCGAACGTCGAGGCGTAGCGATCGAGAGTCGCGTGGCCGCGGAGCGCGGGCGGGATCTGGGGGAAGCGGGCGATCAGGTCATGCGCGGTCATCGTGGCCTCCTCGGCGTCCTTCGACGGCGATGACCCCAGCGTACACGACCGACCGGCCGTCCCCAAGGTCGCCCCGACCCGTGTTCGGGCTTCCCGAACTGGAACCGAGCGCCTCGAGACGGAGTCTATTCCTTAGGAGAGAGGGACACGAACATGGACGCCGGATTCCGAATCAAGGTCGCCTCGCCGTGCAGCGCTCGCTGGAGCGAGATGGACGGCGACGAGCGGGCGCGTTTCTGTCAGCTCTGCAGCAAGCACGTCTACGACCTGTCCTCGATGAGCCGCGAGGACGCCGAGGCGCTCGTCCGTGAGCGCGAGGGCCGTGAGACCTGCGTCCGCTTCTTCGTTCGCAAGGACGGAACGGCCATGACGGCCGACTGCCCCGTCGGCTGGCGGACCAAGGTGAAGCGACGCGTTCTGATCGCCGCCGGAACGCTCGTCGCCTTCTTCGGCGTCTTCGCCACGGCGCGCGCCGGGGTGAAGGTGCAGGACAAGAGCGTCCCGACCGCGCTCGACTTCTGGCCCGTCAAGGACCTCGTCGAGTGGATCGACCCGACCCCGCAGCCGCAGCCGATGCCGGTGATCATGGGCAAGATGGTCTGCCCGACGCCGCCGCCGCCGCCCGGCTCGCAACCCATCCTCGAAGGCGGCGAGACGCCCGCCGAGCTGCCGATCGACGAGCCGGCGGCGACCGACGGCGCGCAGCGCTAGACTGAGTCCAGGAGAGATCCGATGGACGCCAGCTTCCGCGTGAAGATCGCCTCGCCGTGCAAGGCGAGCTGGAGCGCCATGACGGGCGACGAGCGCGTCCGCTTCTGCCAGCTCTGCAGCAAGAACGTCTACGACCTCTCATCGATGAACCGCGAAGACGCCCAGGCGCTCGTGCAGGAGACCGAGGGGCGCCTCTGCGTCCGGTTCTTCGTCCGCAAGGACGGCACGGCCATGACGGCCGACTGCCCCGTCGGCTGGCGGACCAAGGTCAAGCGCCGCGTCCTCATCGCCGCGGGAACCCTCGTCGCCTTCTTCGGCGTCTTCGCCACCGCCCGCGCCGGGCTCCGCGTCCAGGACAAGGGCGTCCCGACCGCGCTCGACTTCTGGCCCGTTCGCTCGATCGTCGAGTGGATCGACCCCGAGCCCGAGCCGATCCTCATGGGTGAGATCTGCCCGCCGCCCCCACCGCCCGCGCCGCCCGCGAACGCGACCGGCCCCGCGGGAACCGGCCAGGGCGCCGGCGGCGAGACCGACCCGATCGACGACGAGCCCGAGCGCATCGGCGGCTGACCCGCCGAACCTCGCCCGCCGACCTTGTCGGGGGCCGCCCCGCCCGGCATCCTCGCGCCTCGCCACCACCGATCCGCGAGAACGAGGAGCGCCCCGATGCCCCCGACCCACGTCCCCACCCCGACCCGCGTCGAGGCCGCCGGCAACAAGCCGAAGCTCATCGACGAGCACTTCGGCCGCGTCAACACCAGGACCGAGTCGGTCAGCGTCGCCCACATGCGCAGCCCCGCCGGCTGGACCGAGCCCGGCCAGACGCCCGAGTTCGACGAGTACACCGTCGTCCTCGCCGGAGCGATCGTCGTCCGCCACCGCGACGGCGAGCTGACCGTGAAGAAGGGCGAGTCGGTCATCACCCACCGCGGCGAGTGGGTCCAGTACCACACGCCCGAGGGCGCCGAGTACATCGCGGTCTGCCTCCCGGCCTTCTCGCCGGAGACCGTCCACCGCGACGGCGAGTAGGCCACAGATTTCACAGATTTCACAGATTGCGAGCCGCCGAGTGCGCCCGTCCCGGGGCAGCGAGCTGCCCGAAAGCGGGCTTCGCCGAGGGACTCGGCACGGTCCAGCGCAATCTGTGAAAAACTGTGAAATCTGTGGCCTCAACCGCGTACGCAGCGGATGTCCGACCGACGCGACAACCTGTGCAGGCACAGTCGACTTCGCAGATCGATGGTCGCACGGAGAACGCGGAGGCTCTGGCGGGAACAGGAGGGAGGGCACGGGCGCGTCGTCGATCACCAGAGCTCAGCCCGCTTCGAGCGCGTCCAACAATCGGTCGAGGCCGTCGGAGATGGCGATCTCCCGCTTCGCCGAGACCCGCTCGAGCGCCTCGTCCGCATCGATCCCCAGCCGACGCATGAGGTGACCCGCGACGACGACCACCGACCGGCTCCTCCCCGCGTGACAGTGCACGAGGACCGGCGCGCGCTCCCGCTCGAGGCGGTCGAGGATCGCCAGGACGCGCTGGAACAGGCCGGGGTCGTTGCCGGCGCCGTCGATCATCGGAACCGACACCAGCTCCTCGACGCCGAGCGACGCCGCATCGGGGACGTCGGCGACCAGCGCGAGCACCGCACGGATCTTCTCGCGTCCGAGAAGCGCCCGGTCGGCCGCGTCCTGCCGGTTGCCGATCGCGATCGTCTCGGTGATCCAGTCCATCGTTCGTTGACCCCCAAACCCTCGATCCTGCGCATCACCCTCCAGACGGACAACTCGAACCACGCCACACCCTCGGAGGAATCGATGCAAACGCCACGACACACGACGCTTCGGACCACTCTCGCTGTCATCGCCCTGCTCGGCGCCTCGGTCGCCGCGCCCTCGCTCGCCCAGGCCGGTCGGGACGACCCGGGGGCGAGCGCGATCGACGCCGTCGCGCGCTTCCACGCCGCCTGCGCGGCGAAGGACCGGGACGCCATCGTCGCCTGCCTCGATGTGAAGACGATGATGTTCCTCGAGATCACCGGCGGGAAGCGGGGGAGCAAGAAGCAGCGCCAGGAGTTCGATCAGATCTGGGCGAGCCAGGGACCGGCCCTCACCGACGCCTTCGTCCAGCGGCTCCTCGCCGCCCCGATCCCCGAGACGGCGTCGAAGGACCCCGAGCACTACCGGGCGCTCTGCCAGGCGAAGGCGAAGAAGAAGCAGGCGGCCGTCGTGATCCGAGAGCCGGGGACGGCGCCGGTCACCTACACGGTCGCGAAGGCGGCCGACGGGACGTGGAAGATCGTCCGGATCGGCGGATAGCGTGAGGGGGAAGCGAACGACGGCGACGAGCCAGGACGATGAGCTTCGCCGCGCGCGAGTTCTGCCGGGGCTGCGCCGCCCGCTTCGGTGACGGGATGATGATGACGACCGACCGCGAGGATCTCACCGAGCTGCTCATCGCCTGGGGCGAGGGAAACGAGCAGGCCCGCGACGAGCTCCTCCACGGCATCTACGACGAGCTCCGGGCGCTCGCCGCGTGCTTCCTTCGCGGCGAGCGGCCCGATCACGTCCTCCAGCCGACCGCGCTCGTCCACGACGCCTACCTCCGCCTCGTCGACCAGAAGCGAGTCGCCTGGCAGGACCGGGCGCACTTCTTCGGGTTCGCGGCGCGGATCATGCGCCAGATCCTCGTCGACCACGCGCGGCGCCGCGCCGCCAGGAAGCGCGGCGGCGACCGGGCCGGCGAGCGGCTCTCGCTGAGCGGTCTGCTCGCGGCCGACGGCGAGCGCCCGATCGACGCGATCGAGCTCGACGAGGGCCTCGAGCGGCTCGCCGAGCTCGACGAGCGGCAGGCGCGGATCGTCGAGCTCCGGTTCTACACCGGCCTCTCGGTCGAGGAGACGGCCGTCGCCCTCGACACGTCGGAGTCGACGGTCAAGCGCGAGTGGCGGCTCGCCCGGGCGTGGCTGCTGAAGTGGCTCCGCGGCGAGGGTCGCCGCTGATCGACCGCCCGGCTCAGCGTCCTTCGGCCCGGACGAAGCGGTTCGTCGGCTCGCTCACGACGTCGAGGCCGACCAGCCGGCGTCGCGTTCGCCGGGCCGCCTGCTCGATCAGCTCCGCGCCGCTCGCCTCGAAGACGGCGCGGAGCGCCTCGGCGTCCCAGATGCGGATCGACTTCCGGCTCGCCGTCGCGAGAACGCGTCCGCGGGGCCCGAACGACACCGATCGGATGTGCGCGCGAGCGGTGCGCGGCTCGTGCCAGAGGGTCAGGTCGTCGACCGGCCCGGCGGTCGCCTCGCCGTCGCCTCCCGCTGCCGACGGCCGCGTCGACCAGACCAGCACGCCGGGACCGTCGCCCGCCGTCGCCGCCAGCTCGCCCCGCGCGTCGAGCGAGACGGCGAAGAGCAACTTGTGATCGAAGGCACGCGCGGTGAGGCGTTCCGCCCGCGCGACGTCCCACACCTCGACCTCGCCGGTGACCCGCCCGATCGCCAGCCGCGCCCCGTCGCCGCTCCACCCGATCGCGAGCGGGTTCGCCATCGCCGCCCCGGTCAGCGGGGGCGCCGCGAAGTCCCTCGCGGCCGTGGCGGGCGCTCCGAACGCGACGCCGCCGTGGTCGAGCGGGTAGATCCGCACCAGGTCCGTGCCGCCGACGGCGAGCGCCTTCGCATCGGGTCGAAGCTCGAGCGCGGACGCCCAGAGCGGGTGCGGCACGTAGCCGGCGTCGATCACGTTGGTCAGGTCGGTCGGATCCGGGGCGAGGTTCACCAGATCGAGCCCGGCCGTGGGGACGATCCACGCGAACGCGCCGCCCGGCGCGAACACCGCGACCCGGCCGCCGCCGTGCCGCCGGATCCGCAGCTCGGTCCACGCGTGCGGCGGCTCGTCCCCCTCGGCCGGCCAGACGAGCAGCCGGTCGCGCGGCGTCTCGACGGTCAAGAGCTTCCTCCCGTCCGACGAGAGGCCGAACGCCGCCGTCTGACCGTGACCGCGGTCGGCCGACACCTCCCGGAGCAGCCGCCCGGTTCCGACGTCCCACACCTGGACCTTCGCCTCGCCGCCCGCGGCGAGGCGACGCCCGTCGGCGCTCCAGGCGAAGCGGTCGATCGTCCGCGGCTCCGGCAGCGGCAACGTCCGGGCGCGCGCGAGCTCCCACACCCGCATGACGCCGTCGGCCGCGAAGGTCGCGATCCGCCAGCCGGCGGGGTCCCAGAGCACGCCCCGCACCGAGAGCTCGTGCGCGTCGATCCGGATCGAGACGGCGCCGGTCGCCGCGTCGATCAGGCGAACCTCGCCGGCCGCGTCTCCGATGCCCAGCGTCCTCCCGTCGGGAGAGAACCGGAGGGTCGTGACCGGCGCTCCCGGGGCGAGCTCCGGCTCGAACAGGCGCACGACCTCGCCCGAGTCCGACCGCCGGATCCGGACGCTCCCGTCGGCCCGTCCCTCGGCGAGGCGTGCGCCGTCGGGCGAGAACGCCAGGCAGAGCGGCTCCTCCCCCGCCAGGGTCAGCTCGGCCGCGAAGAGCTCATCGCCCGTCGTCAGGTCCCACGCCCGGATGCCGCCGGGTCTCTTGAACTTCAGGTCGGGCGGCGCGAAGCAGGCGACCCGGCCGCCGCGAGGGCTCGCGGCAATCCCCTGCACAAAGAGCCGGCCCGGGAGCTTCGTCGGCGCCCCGCCGGCGAGCGGCGTCGCGACGTGGGGCTGCCCGAAGACGTCCGAGCTCAACACGACGAGCTCGCCGTCGGCGCGTCGCCACGCTCGCCGGGCCGCCTGGGAAGGCACCGGAGCGTCGGGCTGCCCGGTGCTCGCGTCGTAGCGGAGGATCGCCCCCGACTTTCCGACGCGGAAGAGGGCCGCCCCCGTCGCGTCGAAGATGACCTGACCGCCGCGCGCGCGCGGCGCGAGGCGGTGGAGCAGCTCGCCGGTCGCCGCGTTCCAGAGCCGCGTCTCGCCCCCGGCGTCGACGCTCGCGATCCGCTCGCCGTCCGGGGAGAAGGCCGCGTCGACGAGCGCGGTCGCGTGCCCCCGCAGCTCGAAGGCGACGTCATCGGCGTTCCACATCCGCAGCCCGCCGTGGCTGGTCACCATCCACCGGCCGTCGGGGCTCACCGCGAAGGCGCTCCGCGAGCGGGTGGTCGTTCCGGGGAGCGAGAGCTCACGGATGACGTCGCCCGTCGACGCGTCGCGGACCTGGATGACCTTCGCTCGCGGCGTCGGGCCGCGCCCCGCCACCCTCGCCGCGCGGATCGCGATCGCGCGACCGCCGTCGACCCACGCGAGCGCCTCGACCTCGGCGTGCCGGCCGCGGGCGGCGTCCTCCTCGCTCACCGCGAGCGACCACCGCGCCGTCTCGCCCGGCGTCGCGAGGCCGGCGATCCGGACGGTTCCGTCGGCGCATCCGATCGCGAGGCGGTCGCCCCCGTCCGGAGCGAGGGCGAGCGATGTCACGGCGTGCTCGAAGCCGATGAGCGTCCGCAGCGGCGTCCCGTCGGCCGCGCCCCAGATCCGGACGGTGTAATCCTCGCCCGCCGACGCGACGAGCGTCCCGTCGGCGCTCCACGCGATCGCCGAGACCGACGCGCGCTCCCCGAAGCTGCCGCGCACCTCCCGATGCCCCCGGAGGAGATGGAGCGCGCGCCCCGTGAACGCGCCCGCGTCGACTTCCCAGATCCGGACGGTGTGGTCGGCCCCGCCCGTCGCGAGGCGCCGACCGTCGGGGCTCCAGGCGATCGCGGTGACGTCGTGCCGGCCGAGCGTCTCGAGCCAGCCGCTCGGGGTGAACGGGTTCGGCGAGCCGTTCGTCCCGGGCGTCCCGAGCCAGGCGCCGGTGCCGTGTCCCGGCAGGGCGAGCCGCTCCACCCGGTCGGCGAGCGACGCGACCCGGACGACGCCGTCGGCGCCGCCGCTCGCGACGAGCGTCCCGTCGGGCGACACCGCGACCGAGAGCGCCGGGAACGGCGCGTGCCCGGGGAGCGGCCGGCGCTCGCGCCAGCTCGCCGCCTCGTCGCTCTCGTCGGCGAGCTCGCGCTCGAACGTCCGGATCGTGCCGTCGGGATCGCCCGAGACCATGAGCGCCCCATCGGGCGAGAACGCCGTCGCATGGGCGCCGCGCCGACGCGGCGTCTGCCACAGGAGCTGCCCCCCCGTCGAGCGCGCGGCGAGGATGAGCTCGCGCACCTCCTGATCGTCGCGCACCCGGAGCGCCTCGGTGAAGAGCACCTCGGCCGCCATCACGTCCCGCCGCGCGAGGGCCGCCCGGCCGAGCCCGACGACCCCGTGACCGAACATCGCGCGCTCGGCCTCGAGCGCGCGCTCGGCCTCCGCCGCCGCCCGCTCCGCCTCGGTCGCCGCCCGGTCGCGCTCGGTCGCCGCGCGCTCGGCCTCGCCGCGGCGACGCTCCGCCTCCGCTTCGCCGGCCTCGGCCCGTCCGCGCTGCTCGTCGGCGCTCGCCTCACCCGCCTCGGCGCGCCGGCGGAGGCGGTCGGCGATCACGGCGGCCGCGACGAGGCCCGCGTTCAGGACGAGCATCGAGACGACGAGGGTCGAGGCGAGCGCGCGATGGCGCGCGGCGAGCTTCCAGGCCCGACGGGGCAGCGACTCGGGCAGCGCACGGACGCTCCTCCCCTCGAGCCACGCCTGGAGATCGTCCGCGAGCGCGTCGGCCGTCTCGTAGCGCTCGGCGGGGACCTTGGCGAGCGCGCGCAGGGCGATCGCCTCGAGCTCGCGGGGCGTCGCCGGCGCGAGCGTTCGCGGCGGCGCGGGTGGATGCTCGATCACCCGGTCGAGGAGCGCCCGCAGGTCGTCGGCCTGGAACGGAGGCTTTCCCGTCAGCAGCCGGTAGAGGATCCCTCCGAGGGCGTGGACGTCGGCGGCCGGACCGATCGGCTCGGTCCCGCCGCGCGCGGCGGCCGCCTGCTCGGGCGCCATGTAGGCCGGCGTCCCGAGCGCCGACCCGGGGCGCGTGCGGAGGGCGTCGCTGTCGGCCCGATCGGTCGCAACGGCGGGCTCGGTGTCGTCGGCATCGGCGGCGGGCTCCCTCGCCTCGGCTCCGAGGTCACCTTCCGACGACCCGACGCGCGCGAGGCCCCAGTCCATCACGAGCACCTCGCCGTGCTGCCCGACCATCACGTTTTGCGGCTTGAGGTCGCGGTGAACGACGCCGCGGGCGTGGGCGTAGGCGACGGTCCGGCAGACCTGCGCCAGCGTCTGGACGAGGCCGAACGATGGGGACCCATCGCCGTTCGCGGCGCGCGCGTCGTCGATGACCTCGGCGAGCGTCCGCCCGCGGACGAGCCGCATCGTGAAGAAGACGCGCCCGCGGCGGTCGCGGCCGATGTCGTAGACGGGCACGATCCCCGGGTGCTCGAGCTGGGCCGTCGCCTGCGCCTCCTCGACGAAGCGGGCGAGCCACGCCCGGTCGGCCGAGAGCGCCTCGTTGAGGAACTTGATCGCGACCTCGCGCCGCAGCTCGGTGTCGGTGCCGCGATGGACGACGCCCATTCCGCCGCGCCCGAGCTCGTCGCCGAGGCGATACCGGGACGCGATCAGCGGCCGCCGGTCGTCGGGGTCGACGGAGCGACGCGCGACGTCGCCCGTCTCGAGACCCGGCCGCGCCGGAGTCGCGCGGGTCCGCTCGGGCTCGTCGGTCGGGGGCGTCGCCTCGGGTAGCCCGACCGTCTCGTCGCCCGGGCTGGCGAGGCGCGGATCGTCGAGGAGCTCGGCCGCCCCGCCGGCGAGGAAGCCGCTCGCGTCGTGATCGGCGGCGAGGAGCGCGCTCACCTCGTCGCGGAGCGCCACGTCGCCGGCGCACGCCTCCTCGACGAACGCGGCGCGCTCGTCGACGGGACGCTCGACGGCGTCGGTGAAGATCGCCTTCACCCGCGGCCAGCGCGCGCGCGTCTCGCTCATCGCGGCCCCGCGCCGCCCGAGCTCGCGCCGCTCGAGCTCGCCCCGTCCGATCCCGGCGCCGGGCCCGCCGGCGCGACCGACCAGCCGTCGAGGGCGAGCCCCATCCGGCGCTCGAGGTCGGCGGAGAGGTCACCCGCCGGACGGAGGACGGCCTCGAGGCTCCAGACCTTCGCCAGGCCGACCTCGGTCGCCGCGGCGAGGTGGTCGGCGCCGCCGGCCGCGAGCGAGACGATCCCTCCGCCGGGCCCATGAAGGACGGCGATCGCGCGGTGGCTGGCGAGCTCCCACAGCCGGACCGTTCCGTCGAACGAGGCGCTCGCCAGGAGACGTCGCTCCGGCAGGAACGCGAGGCCGGTGACCGTCGCGTCGTGCCCTTCGAGGAGGACGCCCGCCTCGACGCCCGCGTCGACCCGGCCGAGCCAGACCTTTCCGTCGTGGCCGCCGACCGCGAGGAGGGCGCCGCCCCGCCCGAGCGCGACGGCCCGGGGCCGGCCGCCCGGGTGCTGGAATCGCGCCAGCTCGTCACCGTCGCCGAGCCGCTCGACGAGCACCGTCCCGTCGCTCGCGACGGCCGCCACCCGCGGCGCCCCGTCATCGGTCGGGGCGAGGGCGAGGGCGACGATGCCGGCGTCGAGGCGGGCGAGCTCGGCCACCTCGCCGGTCGCGACGTCCAGCCCGATGACCGCGCCGTCCCATCCGCCGCTCACGATCGCGGCGCCGCCGGGATCGAGCGCCGCCGTGCGGACCGACCCGCCGGGGCGCGGCCACGCGGGCGGGCGCGCGTCGCCGGAGACGCCCGGGGCGTAGGCGGCCGGCCCCGCCTCCTCGCCCATCCACACGACCGCGCCGACCTCGACCTCGTTGCGCGCGGCGAGCGCCCCTCGAGCGAAGCCGACCGCCGCGAGGGCGCCGGCGCCGCCGACGGTCGCGGAGCCGAGCAGCTCGACGGAGCGGCCGTCGCGACGATGGACCGCGATCCGACCGTCGAGGTCGCCCGAGACGAGGCGCGCCCCATCGGAGGAGAGCGCGAGCGCGGCGACGGCGCCCCGGTGGCACTGGATCGCCGAGGATCCGGTCAGCCGGTCGACGTCGACGATGCGCAGCGCCCCCTCGTCGGTGCCGACGAGCAGTCCGCCGTCGGCGACGAAGTCGACGAGCGAGACGCCGCCGCGCCCCTCCGCCTCGAGCGTCGCCTCGACGCGGCCGGCCGCGACGTCGACGAGATGGACCTCGCCGCGGGCGTCGCCGACCGCGACCCACCAGCCGTCGGGCGAGAACGCGACGCACGCGACGTCGCCGGCGCCCATCCCGGCGATCGTGCGAACGATCGGCTGCCCCTCGCCGACGCGCGGCGCGACGAGCTCGAGCCGTCCCGCCTCGCCGCCGACCGCGACCCAGCGGCCGTCGTCCGTCCAGGTGAGCGCCCGCGGCGCGAACGGGACGCCGTCCGCGCCGAGGGTGACCGTCGCGACGGCTCGCGCGTCCTCGCCGGAGATCTCGATGAAGCGGATCGTCCCGTCCGCCCGGGCGACGACGAGGCGACGCCCGCCCTCCCAGGCGAGGGCCGCGATCGGCTCCTCGCGGTCCGCCTCGAGGATCCGCTGGCGCTCGGAGGCGACGTCCCAGAGGCGCACGCCGTAGCGCGGCGTCGGCCGACCGCCGTCGGGCCCCGCCGAGAGCTCGGTCGCGGCGAACGCGACGCGCGCCCCGGTCGCGTCCGTGGCGATCGCGTTGACGAAGCGAGGTCGGTCGTCGAACGCGACGACCGCGCCCGATGCGACGTCGACGACGCGGACGCCGCCGAGGGTCGCCACCGCGACGCGCCCGCCGTCGGCGCTGACGCTGACCGCCGTCGCCGCGTCCCAGGTGACCGCCGTCGTCTCGGCTCGATCAGCGCCCGAGTCGGGAGCGACCCGGACGAGGCCGCCGCCGGTCGCGATCACGACGGCGGCGCTCCGGCCCTCCGCCCACGGCACGCGGCGGCGCGGAGGGTCGTCGAGGGACCGGTGCCAGCGGCGCTCGGGGAGGCGGTCGAGGAGGGTCGCGAGGAGCCCGCGGGCGGTCGGCCCGTCGTCCTCCTCGATCGCGCGCGCGGCGAGGAGCGCCGCGCGCTGGATCCGCCCGTCGTCCGCCTCGCGCCGGCTCCGCTCGAGGTACGCCCGGGCGAGGGCGCGACGACGCGCCTCGGCCGCGTGGTCGCGCTCGATGAGGGCCGCCTCGGCCTCCTGGCGGCGCCGGGTCGCCTCCGTCTCGCCGGCGTCGGCCCGCCGGCGCTGGCGGTCGACGACGACGAGGGCGACGACGAGGCCGACGTTGATGAGGATCACCGCCCCGAAGACGGTCGCCGCGACGGCGCGATGCCGGAGGATGAGCTTCCACGCCCGGCGGAGGGGACCCTCGGCGAAGGCGTCGACCGGGCGTCCCTCGAGCCACGACTGGACGTCGTCGCCGAGCGCGGTCGCGGTCGCGTAGCGATCCGCCGGGTCCTTCGCGAGCGCCTTCTGCGCGATCGCCTCGAGCTCGCGCGGGACGCCCGGGCGGAGCTGCCGGGGCGGCGTGACCGACTCGGTCCGGACCAGCTCGAGGACGCCGTCGAGCGTCTCGGCGGTGAACGGCGGCTTGCCGGTCAGGACGTAGTAGAGGATCCCGCCGATCGCGTGGACGTCGGTCGCGGTCCCGATCTCGCCGCCCGCGCCCGCCTGCTCGGGCGCCATGAACGTCGGCGTCCCGACGAGCGCGCCCGGACGCGTCGTCCGGCCGTCGTCGCCGCGGTCGGTCAGCACCGGCGCGCTCCGCCGCTCGCTCGCGCGCGCCCGCGCCATGACCGCGGCGTCGGTTCCGCCGTCGCTCTCGGAGCTCGTCCGGATCTTGGCGAGCCCCCAGTCCATCACGAGCACCTCGCCGAGCGGCCCGATCATCACGTTCTCGGGCTTGAGGTCGCGATGGATCACGCGGCGCTGGTGCGCGTAGGCGACGGTCCGGCAGAGCTCGCGGACGATCTGGACGAGCCGGAAGAGGGTCGGCGCGTCGGGCGCGCCCGATTCGCCCTCGGCATCACCGATGACGGCGGTCAGGGTGCGCCCCTCGACGAGCTTCATCGTGAAGAAGAGCCCGAACGCGTCGTCGCGGCCGAGGTCGTAGATCGGGACGATGCCCGGATGCTGGAGCTGCGCGGTCGCCTGCGCCTCCTCGCCGAAGCGCTCGATCCACTCGTCGGTCCGGACGAGGTCGGACGAGAGCACCTTCATCGCGACCGGCCGGCGCAGCTTGGTGTCGTCGGCGCGGTAGACGACGCCCATCCCGCCGCGGCCGAGCTCCTCCTCGATGCGGTAACGATCGGCGACGAGGCGGCCGAGCGGCGTCGCGGCGGCCGCCTGAGCGAGCTCGCGGAGGCGCGAGCCGAGCGAGATCGCGTCGCTCCCCGACGGGGCGGCCGCCGTGCGGCCCGACGAGCCGGAGCCGCTGCCGCTGGCGGGGAGCGCGGCGGTCGGAGCGCCCGGGCTGACGTTGCCGATCGCTTCGAGGGCGGCGGCGCCGCCGACCGCCTCGAGGGCGCCCTCCTCGAGGAAGGCATCGTCGGCGGCGTCGTCGGCGGCGAGGAGGCTCTCGACCTCGCGCCTCAGCGCGGCATCGTCGGCGCACGCCTCATCGAGGTAGGCGGCGCGCTCCGGACGGGGACGCTCCGCCGCGTCCTGGAAGACGGCCTTGATTCGCTTCCAGCGCTCGGCGTCGGTCGTCATCGCCGCAGGTCACGCGTCGGCGTCGGAGTCGGGGTTGAGCTCGCGGTGGAGCCACGCCTTCGCCGTCCGCCACTCGCGCTTGACGGTCGCGGGCGAGATCCCGAGGGCGGCGGCC
This sequence comes from Planctomycetota bacterium, assembly GCA_029260755.1. Lineage (GTDB taxonomy): Bacteria > Planctomycetota > J058 > J058 > JAJDCQ01 > JAJDCQ01. Next base: position 46,729 of record JAJDCQ010000132.1, read on the forward strand.
GTCTCCTCGATCGTGAGGCCGCTGAAGAATCGCAGCTCCACGATCCGCGCCTGCTGCTCGTCGATGGCGGTCAGCTTGGTCAGCGCCTGATCGAGCTCGACGAGGTCGACCTCGGGCTCGCCGGTCGCGGCGACCACGTCGGAGAGCGAGAACCGCTGCCGCCCGCCGCCGCGCTTCTGCGCGTCGCGGCTCCGGGCGTGGTCGACGAGGATCCGGCGCATCATCTGCGCGGCGACGCCGAAGAAGTGCGCCCGGTTCTGCCACTGGACGCGGCGCTGGTCGATCAGGCGGATGTAGGCGTCGTGGACGAGCGCGGTCGCCTGGAGGACGCCGTCGGGGCGCTCGCGCCGGAGGTACCGCTCGGCGAGACCGCGGAGCTCGGCGTAGACGAGATCCATGAGCTCCGAGAGCGCCCTCTCGTCGCCCTTGCTCCAGTCGAGGAGGAGCTGGGTCACGTTCTCCGGAGGGCGCTCGGACATGGCGCGCATCGTAACGGTCGATGGAGCCCGTGGCTAGAAAGGGCCGCGGGCACGGAGCGACCGAACGTGACCCGAAAGACGAGATCGCTGGCGGACCGCGCCGACCGGAGAGTGAGCCGGCGCGGCCCCGGATGCCGCGTCTATAATGGTCGGCCTCCGAAAGCCCCGACCGCGAGGGTCGCCCGTTGAAGAACGTCTCCCTGAAGCGCCATCGGCCCTCCTTCGTCGCCGGCGTGATCGTCCTCGGGCTCTTCGGGGTCGCCACGCCGGCGCCCGCGCCGACGCGGGCGCGCGCCGACGGCGACCCCCCGGCGGCCGAGGAGCCCTACGCCGTCACGATGAAGGTGAAGGGCAAGGTGGCCGTGCGCGGCGCTCGAGGCCCGCGCGATGTGAGCGTCGGCGACGTCCTCGTGATCGGTCAGCTCCTGCGGGTCGGCGAAGGCGCGCGGGTGTGGCTGCTGTGCCGCGACGGGGTCTACCGCCAGATCCAGCGCTCGGCCGAGCTCGGCCTCGACGCCGACCTCGACGCGCCGCGCGACCCCGTCTTCGAGGCGTGCCTCGCCGAGGTCGCCCGCCTCGCGAGCGACGCCAAGACGATCGTCGGCACCGGCGGCACGCGCAGCATCGGCGTGCCCCGGCCGCTCGGCCCGCGGTCGCGTCTCCTCACCGCGCGGCCGACCTTCCACTGGTCGAGCGACGCGCCGCCGGGGCGATGGCGCCTCGTCGTCGAGCGCGTCACGAAGACCGAGGACGGGAACGCCGAGAGCGCGCGCGTCCTCGAGACGGCCGTGACGGGGTCGAGCTGGTCGCCGCCGGACGACCACGAGCCGCTCGAGCCCGGGCTGCATCGTTTTCATCTCGAGGCCGTCGCCGAGGCGGAAGGCGAGGCGCCGCTCCGGAGCGCGTCTGTGCCGTTCCTCGTCCTCGGCGAGGCCGATCGGAGCGAGATCCTCGAACGGCTCGCGAGCTTCCGCGAGCATCTCCCGGAAGGCGACGAGGCGCTCGGCCACGTCCTCCTCGCGATGTTCTACCGCCAGGACGGCGTCTACCTCCTCGAGGAGGCGCACCGCGAGCTGACGGCCGCCCTCGCCCTCGCGCCGGACCACACCCTCGCCGAGCGGATGCTCGAGCAGGTCGAGAAGGCGCTCGGCCAGCGCTGATCAGTGGCCCGACCTCGCGCGAGGTCGAGATCTAGAAGAGAATCCCGATCGCGAGCACCGCCGGGGATCCGTGCTCGTCATCGGCGCGGATCCGATCGAGGGCGGCGGAGCCGTCGTGGGCGACGGCGAGCGGATCGACGAACGGGCGGCGCACGCCCGGACGAGACTCGGCGAGCGCGAGCAGGACGACGTCGGCGTTGGTCGCTCCCGCGACGAGGGCCGGCCAGGCGGCGAGCGCGATCACGGAACCGAGCGGCCGCGGCTCGGGCGAGGTCCAGGCCTCGCCGAGCTCGGCGGGCTCGACGCCGGCGAGACGCCCGCCGACGCCCGTCAGGTCGAGCGTCGGCGACGCCAGACCGGCCGCCGCGGCGAGCACCTCGACGTGCGCGTGGAGGCTCGACTCCGGACGGAGCTCGAAGCGCGCGCCCGAGAGGAGCGGGTCGCCGTCGCGGCGTGGGTCATCGAACGGGAGCAGGCGCGGCGCGAGCGCCATCCGCGGGCTCACGACCGACCCCGCGAGAGCCGGCGACGGGGCGAGCGAGACGGAGGCGCCCCGGGGTTCGGTCGACGCGACCGCGATCGGCCTCGCCGCGGACCGCGGCCGAGCCGCCAGCGGCGTCGTGATGGGCGAAGCGGAGGCGACCGCGACCTCGAGGCGGGTCGGCCCGAGCATTGGCCGCGTCGAGGGAGCCGGGAGGGGGAGATCCTCGACCGACCGGACGACGTCAGGGGGAAGCGCGGGCGCTGCCGCGATCGCGACGGGCCGAGCCTCGACCTCGGACGACCGCGTCGACCCCGAGCTCGCCAGCACGGCGACGATCACCGCGGCGGCCGCCGTCCCCGCGGAGCCGACGACGAGCGCGCGCCGCGATGTCCACCGCGTCCACCCGTTCGGAAGCGGGATCGGCGACGACTTCGGCGTCGGCGCGGCGACCGGCGGCAGCGATGCGAACCGGACCGCGTCGGCGAGCAATCCGGGCCGCAGCTCGAGGCGCGGGGCGGCGGCGAGGGCGACGTCGACGCGAACGAGCGCCTCCACCTCGGCGGCGCAGCCAGCGCAGGCGTCGAGGTGCTCCTCGACGGCGCGGTCCTGCTCCTCGGAGAGCTCGTCATCGATGAACGCCGAGAGGCGGTCGCGGATGCCAGGACAGGAGGAGACGCGTTCCATCACGACTCCTCCCCGAGCACGAGCGGGCCGACCTGATCGCGCAGTCGCTGCCGCGCTCGACCGAGGCGGCTGCTGAGCGCCTTGAAGCTGCAGCCGCAGACGGCCGCCGCCTCCTTGTAGGAGAGCCCCTCGATCGCGCAGAGGATCACCGCGGCGCGGAGATCGGGCGGAAGCTCGCGCACGGCGGCGTCGAGCAGATCGGACGTCTCGTTCCGCTCGGCGCAGGTGTCGGGCGTGGTCGGCGAAGGGCGCCGGGGGACCTCGGGCAGCCCGCGCACGACCGTGCCCCGGCGGGCGATGTGATCGAGGGCGAGGTTCCGCGTCACCGCGAGGAGCCAGGCGCGAGCGTTCCGCGGGCCGTTCTCGCCGAGGCTCGCCCAGTCGCGGACGAGGCGGGTGAACGCCTCCTGCGTGAGGTCCTCGGCCGCCTGCGCATCGCCGACGAAGCGATAGGCGAAGTTCAGAACCGTCCCGCCATGCTCCGAGTACGCAGCGGCCACACCCCGACCGATCCGGTCGGCGTGCCCCTCAGGTCGTCGTCGAGCTCCGAGTGAGAGCAAGGCCCCTCCAGACACCGCCGCGCTCCAGAAGAAGATGACGGACGAGACCCCGCCACGACTCGAACTTTCTCCAACCAACTGAAAGAAAAGGCATTACAACCGAAGGGGTCAGGTCCAGTATTTTTACCATTTCGAGCCCGAAATGGTAAAAATACTGGACCTGACCCCGTGCATGTTAAGGCCCTTCAGTGGACGAGGTTACGTCACTCCTTGGGACGAGGCGGTAGACTCGGCCCTTCTTCTTTCCCTCGGCGATGCAGACTCCCTTCTCGACGAGGTCGGCCAGGTCGCGGAGGGCCGTCCGGCTCGAGGTGCTGGTGATCTTGGCGTAGGAGCCGTTGGTGATCGAGCCCTTCTCGATGAGATGGGCGAGCGCGATCCGCTGCCTTTCGCTCAGCTCGGCGTCGGCCCAGGCGATCGATGCCTCGGGCCCGCCGGGGTCACCTCCGTCGAGGTCGACGTGCTCGGCGGTGATCGCCGGCCCCCTCGCCGCGAGGGCCGCGCGGACGAGGACGTTCCGCAGCTCGCGGACGTTGCCCGGGAACCGGTGGCTCGCGAGCGCCGCCAGCGCGGTCGGTCGCAGCTCCTTGGGCGCCTCGTCGCGCTCGCCGGCGATCTCGGCGAGGAAGTGCTCGGCGAGCGCGGCGAGGTCCTCGCTCCGATCGCGCAGGGCCGGCAGCCGGACGACGACCACGTTGAGGCGGTAGTAGAGGTCCTCGCGCAGCCGCCCCTGACCGACGAGGGCGGCGGGGTCGATCGGCGTGCTGCAGACGATCCGCACGTCGACCGGGCGCGGCGCCGACCCGCCGACGCGGCGCACCTCGCGCTCCTGGAGCACGCGGAGGAGCCCCGCCTGCATCTCGGGGCTCATGTCGGCGATCTCGTCGAGGAACAGCGTCCCCTCGTGGGCGAGCTCGAACAGCCCGCGCCGCGCCTCGGTCGCGCCGGTGAACGAGCCCTTCTCGGCGCCGAAGAGGATCGCCTCGAGGAGGGTCGGCGCGATCGCGGCGCAGTTCTCGGCGACGAACGGGGCGTGCGCCCGGTCGCTCCGCGCGTGGATCGCGCGAGCGACGAGCTCCTTCCCCGTCCCGCTCTCGCCGACGATCACCACCGGGACACGCGAGCGGGCGACGCGATCGACGAGGCGGAACACCTCCTGCATCCCGGGGCTTCCCCCGACGATCCCGACCTCCTCCCAGCGGCCGGCGAGCTCGCGGCGCGCGCCGGCGACCTCCTCCTCCAGGCGCTCGATCCGCTCGGCGCGCGCCGTCGCGACGGCGGCGCTCGCGATCGGCGCGGCGATCGCGTCGCAGAACGCCTCGAGCTCCGCGCGCGCCGCCGGGCCGAACCGGCCGGCGGCCCGGCGGTCGTCGAGGTAGACGACGCCGAGGACGCGATCGCGCAGCCGGATCGGGACGGCGATCACGCTCCGGAGGCCGAGCTTCTGCACGCTCGTCCGGTCGCCGAAGCGGCTGTCGGCGACCGCCTCGTCGAGCGCGATCGTCCGCCCCTCGCGTGCGGCTCGCGAGACGATGCTGCGGCTCACCTCGAACTCGGGCGTCTCGATCTCCTCGTGGGCGAGGTTGCGCGCGCTCGCCCACCGGAGCGTCGACCGGCCGCCGCCGTCCTCGTCGACCAGGATCAGGAACCCGCGCTCGGCGCCCGCGGCCTCGATCGCGAGGCCCATCGCCACCTCGAGGAGGCGCTCGAGATCGGCGCCCGCGTCGAGGACCTGTCGGAGGAGCGGGAGGAGGCTCGGGCGACGCGGCTCCGTCGCCGCCGCCGATGAGCTCGTGACTCCTTCGGGGACCTCGCCTGCCGTCGCGGCCTGACCGAGCGCGGCCAGACCGCGGCGCCCGATCGCGACGACCTGTTCGATCTCCGCGTCGAGCCACGCATCGAGTCCGCGCCGGATCCGCGCGAGGTCGTCCGACCCGGCGCGGGACGCGAGCCCGACGACCGCCGCGTCGACCCCCTCGAGCCCGGGCGCGTTCGCCGTCTCGACGAACGTCGCCGCCGCCCGCCGCCACCCTTCGAGGGCGGCGATCGGATCGCCGTGCCGCGCCCAGAAGTCGGCGACCGTCTCCTCGCTCCGCGCGATCCGCGCCGCGCCCCCGAGCCGGCGCCGGAGCGCGAGCGCGTCCTCGAGGTGGCGCAGGGCGAGCGCCGCGCGCCCCCGCTCCTCGCAGAGCAGACCCCACTCCTCCCGGGCGACGCTCTCGATGACGAGGTCGTCGATCGAACGGCTCAGCTCGGCGGCCGTCCGGTAGAGGCGCTCGGCATCGTCGAGGGCGCCCCGGTCGCGCGCGATCCGGGCGAGGTTCGTGCGGACGCGCACCTCGAGGACCGAGAGCGAGAGGCGGCTCCCGATGGCGAGCGCCCGCTCGAAGGCGGCCGCGGCTGCGTCGACCTGGCCGAGCGCGTGGAGCGCCATCCCTCGGTTGTTGAGCGCGCCGGCCTCGCCGAACGCGTCGCCGATCCGCTCGGCCGCCGCGAGCATCTCGCCGTAGGCGGCGGCCGCCGGCTCGTGCTCGTCCGACTGGTAGTGGGTGTTGCCGAGCAGCCGGAGCGCGTCGATCTCGGCGCGGGTGTCGCCGCTCCGCCGCGCAATCTCGAGGGCGCGGCCGACGTCATCGAACACCTCGGAGTAGCGGGTGCGATCGAGGGTGAGCAGCAGCGCCGTCGCGGCCGTCGCGTGGGCCTTGCCGAGCGCCTCGTCGACCGCGTCGGGGCCGTCGGCGCCTCCCGCCTTCTTCGGCGCCTCGCCCGCGCCCGGACGCGCGGCCTCGAGAATCGCGACGGCCTCCCGGACGAGGCGGATCGCGTCCTCGTGGTTACCCTCCCGCGAGTGGAGGCTCGAAAGCAGCGTCAGCAGCCGCGCGCGCGCGACCGGCTCGACGACCGCCCCGAGCACCTCCTCGAGCCGGCGCCGCGCGCGGGCGAAGCGGCCGATCCCGGCGAGGACGAACGCCTCGTGACGAAGCAGCTTGAGGTCGGGCGCGGCCGGATCGAACGCGCCGATCGCCTCCTCGTAGGCGTCGGCGGCCGTCGCGAGCATCCCCGCGCGCCGGGCGGCGTCGCCGAGGGCGCGGGCGACCTCGGGATCGGGCCCCGTTCGCTCCCGGAGCCGCCGGAGCAGCTCGGTCGCGCGACCCGGCGAGCCCCCGTCGACGAGCGCCCGCGCTCCCTCGATCACGAGCGGACGCGCGGCGCCGACCTCGCCCGCCGCGAGAAGGTGGAACGCCCGGTCCGCCGCCGGCGCCCCGCGCTGCTCGAGCAGCTCGGCGAGGCGACGGTGCAGCGCCTCCCTCCCGCCTGACGCGTCGGCGTCCGCGGCGACCACCTCGCGGAACCGATCGTGCCGGAACGCGAGGAGCGGTCCCCCGGGCCCGGCGATCGTCGCGGTCACCTGCCGGGTCTCGAGCTCGTCGCTCGCCTTCGCGAAGCCGGCGCGATCGAGCTCGGGCGCGACCGCGGCCGCGAGGAGCTCGATGTCGACCGGGCCGCCGAGCGCCTCGAGCGCGACGAGGACGCGTCGCGCCTCGGCGCCGAGCCCGTCGAGCCGTCCGCGCAGGACGCTCCGGATCCCCTCGGGAAGACGGACCTCCTCGATGCGGCTCGCCAGATCGGTGACGACGCCGTCGCGACCGATCAACCCGCGCTGCGCGAGCGCGCGGAGCGCCTCCGCCACGAACAGCGGGTTGCCGCCGCCCTGCCGGGCGAGCCAGGCCCGGAGCGGATCGGGGAGGCGATCGAGGCCGAGCATCGCGGCCGCGAGGGCCGCCGTCACCGGCTCGTCGAGCGGTCCGAGCGGCACCACGCGGACGCCGTCGACGTCGGCGAGCCGGGCGAGCGCCGGGCCGCTGCCCTCGTCGGCGCGGAAGCTGCCGACGATCGCGAGGCGCGGCCGCGCCGGCGCTCGAGCGGCCGCCGCGCCGGCGAGGTGGCGAGCCGCCCATCCGAGGACGGCCGCGACCTCGTCGCCGCCGGCGTGGAGGTCGTCGACCCGGACGAGGGTCGGTCGCTCGCGCCCGCGGAGGAGGAGGCGCTCGGCCGCGCGGCGGCGGCGGCCCCGGGTCTCGGTCGACCCGCCGAGATCTTCATCGGCATCGGAGTCGCCGCTCGCCCCGCCGACCTCGTCCGCGGTGAGCGCGGCGAGCGGCCCGAGCTCGTCGCGCCCGGGGACGCCCGACCCGATCGGAGCGGCCGGCGCCAGAACGCGCACCCCGGCGAGGCGCGCCGCGAGGGCGACCTCGTCGAGAAGACGCGACTTGCCGACGCCCGGCGGGCCCGCGAGGAGGACGACGGCCGGACCGCCGGCTGGACCGTCGGCCCGCACCCAGCTGGCGAGCGCTCCATTCAGGGCGGCGAGCTCGTCGTCGCGCCCGAGCACCGGAGCCGAGCGGACGACGTCGGCGACGTCGGGACGCCGGGCGGCTTCGTCGAGATCGAACGCCTCGGCGACGCGCTCGCGCACGGCCGTCGCATCGGGACGCTCGGCGGGCTCCTTCGCCAGGAGCTCCGCGACGAGGCGCGCGAGGGCGGGCGGACAGCTCGGCTCGAGCTCGACGAGGTCGGGCGGCTCGACCTCGAGATGGGCCGTCACGCTCGCGGCGCCGCCGGCGGCCGACGGGCGGGCTCCGTCGGCGGCGTCGACCGCGTCGAACGGCCCGCGCCCCGCGACCGCCTCGAAGAGCATCACGCCGACCGCCCAGAGGTCGGCCGCCGGGCTCGGCGTCTCGCCGCGGAGCACCTCGGGCGCCAGGTACGCGATCGTCCCCGAGACCTCGCCGGCCCGCGCCTCGGTCGCGACCCGAGCGAACCCGAGATCGAGGATGCGCACGCCGTCGCCGACCGCGAGGACGTTCGTCGGCTTCACGTCGCCGTGGACGATCCCGCGAGCATGGAGGTACTCGAGCCCGCGGCACAGCGAGACGACGAGCGGCGGAAGACGGTCGAGCCCGCGCCGGCGCGCCGCGCCGACGAGGTCGAGCCCGAGGACGTGCTGCAGTGTGAAGTAGAGCCGGTCCTCGGCGCGGCCGAGGTCGTGGACCCGCGCGATCGCCGGGTGGTCGAGACGGGCGGCGAGGGCGAACTCGTGAAGGAGCGCCCGCTCCTCGTCGTCCGAGGCGGCCAGCCCGGGCCGCAGCCACTTGAGCGCGAGGATCGCGCCGCCGCGGTCCCGGTCGGCGACCCGGAAGACGACCCCGGTGCGCCCCTCGCCGAGCGGCTCGAGGATCTCGTAGCGGTCATCGATGAGGCCGGCGCGAGACGCGGTCATGGGCCCCATGATACCGGCCAGATATCCGCCACGCCTTCGCGGCGGCTTCGCCATCCAGGGCCGAAACGACAGAGGGTTACGTCAGGATCTGTCGCTCGAGAAGCGCCGCGCGGAGCTGAGCCGCGTCCTCGAAGAGGATCGCGTCCATGCCGACGGCGCCGGCGGCCTCGACGTTGTTCGGCCGATCGTCGACGAAGACGCAGGCCGACGGCGGCACGCCGAGGCGCTCGGCGGGCAGGGTGTACGCGCGCGGATCCGGCTTGCGCACGCCCATGGCGCAGGAGACGAAGCTCCAGCGGGCGTAGCGCGACAGCGCGAGCCGCTCCTCGATCCAGCGCCACCACGGCGGGTAGTTCGAGAGGAGATGCGGCGCGACGCCGGCCGCGGCGAGGTCGGCGAGGAGCGGCTCGATCCCGTCGAGGAAACGGAACGCGTCCCGGATGCAGCGCACGAGCCCGTCGGCATCGAGCGGTCGATCCGGATCGCTCCAGAAGCTGCCGAGGTAGGCGGTCTCGTCGATCCGACCCGACTCGAAGTCGACCCACGAGGTGGGGTGCTTCGCCGCGTAGATCTCCTCGAGCGACATCCCGAGGAAGCGCGGCACCTCGTCGTAGAACGGGTCGTGGACGAGCGTCCCGAGGACGTCGAGGAGCAGGGTCTTGGACTCACTCACGGGCGCGCTCGAGGAGCTCGTCGATCCCCGGACGCGAGTCGGCCAGGAACCGCTCGACGTCGCGCTCGGCGCGCCGCACGAGGTCGGAGTCGCTCCCCGCGCGGACGGCGCGGTAGGCCTCGCGCCGGGCGAGGAGCTCGGCCAGGGTCCACGACGGGTAGGGCTCGTCGAGCTCGAACGCGACCGCGATGAGCTCGGCGTCGCCGGTCCGCCGGGCGAGGGCGCGGAGCACCTCGCGCCGGAGATGCTCGTCGCGATGGAGCGCGAACGCCCCGGCCGCGAACGCGTCGGTGAGGACGCGCGCCGCGCCGGCCTCGAGCGGAGAGTCGCGCAGCAGCTCGAGGCTCCGGACCAGGAGCGGCCGGCCGACCCAGGGATCCTCGCGCGCGAGGGCGACCGCCTTCGGGCCGACCTCGGCGAGGCGCGTGTCGTCGCCGTCGGTGATCGCGGCGACGAGCCGGATCCAGGCGGCGTCCGAGGCGAGGCCGAACGCCGCGAGGGCGTCGAGCTCCGTCTCGAGGGCGGCCCGCGCGGCGGCGTCCGCCGGGGCGTGCGCGCGGAGCTCGGCGATCGCGATCCGGTCCCACGGGTCGCGGGTGAGCGCGGCCGGGGCGGCGTCGGCGATCGCGAGCGCGGCGGCGAGGTCGCCGGCGTCGATCGCGCGCCACATCGTCAGGAGCGGACGCCAGGGATGGTCCCGCGGGAGATCCATCCCCCGCCGACCGCCCTCCCAGTCGCGGAGGCGGGCATAGTCGCGCCGGGCGCCGTCGAACGACCCGCGCACCGGCGGCTCGGCGACGCGCCCCCCGAACGCGGCGCGGAGGACCGCGAGCTGCTGGTTGCCGGTCTTCACGCCGGCGGTGCGCGCGAAGAGATACTCGAGGACGGGGCGGTCGTCGGTGTTCACGACGCCGCCCGCGGCGGCGCCGAGCAACGCCGGGAGCTCGGCCCGCGCGAGGTGACGGGCGAGCAACCCCTCCGCATCGTGGAGCCCGTTGAGGCGCCCGAGGGCGACGTCGTAGGGATGCTCGCCGATCCGGGAGCGCAGCAGGTCGACGTCGATCTGGCGCGGCTCGCGCGACGCGATCAGGAGGAAGTCCGCCGGCGGCAGGTTCCAGAGGCTGACGTGCGGGTAGACCGTCCGGATCGATGCGATCGCGACGGCGAGCGCCTCGACGTCGACCTCGTAGGCCTGGAGCCACTGGATGAACAGACCGCCCTCGGCGAGGCGGTCGGCCGTCTGCTCGTAGAAGTCGACCGAGTAGAAGCCGGCCATGCCCGCTCGGTAGGGGTTGCTCGGCTGACTCACGATCAGGTCGTAGGACTCCTTCGTGGTGAGGAGCACCTCGCGGGCGTCGCCGATCCCGACGTTCACCTTCGGGTGATGGAGGACGTCGAACGTCGAGGTCGCGCACAGCTCGGCGTAGTCGAGGACGTCGGCCTCGAGCTCGACGACGTCGACCCGCTCCATCCCGTCGACCTCGGCGAGCCAGCCGGCCGTCTGGCCCGAGCCCAGGCCGACGACGTAGGCCGTCTTCGGGTCCGGATGGAGGATCGAGCCCATCAGGCCGGTCGCGATGAAGTGCGGCGCGTCGCCGACCGCGTCTCCGTCGGACTTGCCATTCGAGATCATCACGAGGCCGCGCCCGCGCACGAACGCGAGGCCGGTCTCCCAGCCCTCGTGCTCCTCGAGGATCATCCCGGTGAAGGCGTTCGAGCGGAGGCGAAGCTCGTTCGGGCCGGGCTGATCGAGCCAGGCCCGGCCGGCGCCGATCGCCGTGTGGCGCCAGATCGGCCCGGGCCCCGAGGCGAGGCTCGCGAGAACGGTGACGAGCGCGATCGCCGCGAAGGCCGCCGTCACCGCGGGCCGCGCCCGACGCAGCTCGCGCGCCGCCACGCCCACGCCGACCGCGAGGATGAGGAGCGCCGCCAGGCGCCAGCAGCCCGGCGCGGTGAGGAGCGGCAGCAGGCCGAAGCCGCCGGCGAGCGAGCCGGCGATCGATCCGAGGGTGTTCGCCGCGTAGACGCGCCCGATGTCGCTCGCGACCTGATCGCGCCCCCGCCCCTTCAGGGCGAGGAGGAGTGGGAACTGGTAGCCGGCGACGAGCGCCGCGGGCAGGACGATCACCGAGGTGACGATCACCCAGCCGAGGACCATGTGGCCGAAGCTCGCCTCGCCGAACCGATGCAGATGATGAGTGAAGACGGCGAGGCGATCGCCGAGGGCGAACGGAACGAGGAGCAGCAGCGCCTCGAGGGCGCAGGTGATCGCGAAGTGCTCGGGGCGCGCGCGTCGGGTCGAGCCGAAGAGGGTGTAGAGGAGGCCGCCCCCGCCGATCCCGAGGAGAGCGACGGCGAGGATGAGGCCGAAGGTGAACGTCGACCCCCCGAGGATCGGCGAGCCGAGGCGGTACCAGACGATCTCGCTCAGGAAGAAGACGAAGCCGGTCACGAAGGCGGCCGTCAGCACCCAGGCCGACGAGAGGCCGGGGGCGTCGTCACCCGTCGAGCTCGGCACGACGGGAGCCGCGGGCGTCGGCTCGGGCTCGGGCTCGGGTTCGGGCGCCGGCTCGCCCGCGCGTGCGCCCGCCTCGTCGCTCCGATCCGAGAGTCGCATCGCGAGCAACGCCACGACCAGGTTGACGCCGCAGGCGAGCCAGAGGGTCCACCGCGTGCCGAGCACCTCGAACGCGACGAACGTGGTGAGGAGCGCGCCGGCCACGCCGCCGAGGGTGTTCACCCCGTAGAGGACGGCGAGCCCCCGTCGGGTCAGATCGCTCGCCGCGGTGATCGCCCGACCGGCGGCGGGGAGCGTCCCGCCCATGAGGAAGATCGGCGCCCCGATCGTGACGACGGCGAGGACGAGCCGGACGACCGCCGCCCCGAAGCCGCCGAGAACGGCCGAGCCGCCGACGCCGATGTAGATCGCCCGGACGACCTCGAGCAGCAGCGGCGAGGCGGCGGCTCCGATGGTGATCGCGAGCTCGAGGCGCCCGTAGAGGTAGAGCGGCCTCGGGTGCTTCTGGGCATACGGCCCGAGGCGCAGACTGCCGACGCCGAGCCCGCCCATGAAGATCGCGAGCACCGCCGCCGTCGCCGGCGTGCTCGCCCCGAAGATCAGCCGGAAGCTCCGGAGCCACGCCGTCTGATAGACGAGGGCGCACAGCCCGCTCCCGAAGAGGAGGGCGGCGACCAGCGGCAGCGAGAGACGCGGCCTCGGCGAGCTCGGAGCGGCGGGGTCGGACATGACGAGGCGCCGATGATAGCCCCGTCGCGCGGAGGGATCACCCTCCGCCGACCGGGCTCACGGCCTCGGCGCGCGCGGCACCTTCATCCGGACGAGGTGCTTCGGGCAGAGCACGAGGAGACCGCCGTACTCCGAGGGCAGGCTGATCGCGTGACCAGACGGGCACGTCGCCGAGACGCGGCCGCCAGGGGGCGGACTGGGAGGGCGCCCCCGCTCGTGGCGACGCTCACACTCGTGACTGCACCGTCCGCCGGCGAACCAGGGCTTGAGCCCGCCCGGACGCTTCTCGGCGCCCTTCGGGACGAGATACCCGAGGCCACACTGCCCACAGGTGAGGACGTCGGCCTTCCGGCGATGACACTTGCCCGAGCAGAAGCCATCGACGTGCCACGCCTTCGGCTTCCAGGTCGCGGCCTTCTCACCGCCCTTCCACGGATTCTTCGGCGGCTGGAAGCGCTTCCCGCAAGCGCCGCAGCGAACCTCCCGGAGACGCCCGGCGCACCTCGCCGAGCAGACCCGGTCGCTCTCGCTGACGCCCGACCCGGCGCGGATACCCAGCCGCGTCGCCGAGGACTTCGGAAGGAACCGGTCGCAGCAAGCGAGGCAATCGACGCCATCGGACCCGAGCGCTGCGTCGAGCGCGTCTCGCCGGCGAGCGCGCGACTGCTCGACCTCCTGGGCGACGGCGGCGAGCTGCTTCCCTCGCCCCATCTGGAGGAGCGCCGCGACGAACGCCTCCTCGACCCCGTCGGCGACGAAGACGCCGTCCTTGCCCGCCTCGCTGTTTCCGTAGGCGAACGCGGCCCCGACGACCGCCCCGGCCAGGCCAGCCCCACCCGCCATCGCCGCGAGGCCGACCGCGCCCGCATCGGCGCCCTTCTCCTTCCCGGCGACGATCGCCTCGATCTTCCAGGCGTTGCCGCCGCAGTCACGGCAATGCGAGACGCCATGGCGCTGGAGAATGTCGGGAAGCCACTTCCGATCGCAGCCCTCGCAACGGAGGTGAAAGTCGGCGACCTCGAGCACGAAAGAGCCCTCCCAGCCTCGACCAGCCTCGACGGTGCCCGCGCGCATCGTCGCCGACACCTCGAGCCGGCGCAAGCGAACGCGAGCCTCAGGACGCCGGCGCCCCACCGACGGCCGCATGCCAGCGAAGAGGCAACGGCAACGCGTCGGCGGCGGCCAGCTCGAGATGGATGACGCGCCGGTGCCCAGGAGCCCGGTGCCCAGGAGCGCTTCCGGCCGACGACGCGTGCAGCAGCAACGGCCGCATCGCGACGAGGTCACCGGCCGCCGTCGCCACGATCTCCTCGGGGCGCGCCGCCCGCGCCCGCCCGATCGCGGCATCGTCGAGCCGGCCCGCCCGATGACTGCCGGCGATCACCCGGAGCGCCCCGTTGTCGGCCGTCGCCGCGTCGAGGTGGAAGCGCAGAGCGAGCATCCGCTCGAGGACGCCGACGGGCGGCTGAACGTGAAGCACACCCGCCTTGCGAGACCAGGGCCCCCAGCCATCGACCTCGACCCGCTCGGCCACGGCGATCGAGAGATCCTGGTGCCAGGGCACCTTCCAGTTCGCCCCGGCGATCTTGTCGAAGAAGATCCCCCGGACCGCCACCGCGCCCGGCCCGAGGACCGCCTCGACGAGCGAACGAACCGCCGGAAGCCGAAGAAGCCCACCGACCTCGGGAACGACCGACAGCAGGTTCCGGATCGCGTAGACCCCACCACGACGCGAGACCGCCGGATCATGCCGAACCGCGTCGACCGCGTCGACCGCCTCGGCCAGCCGAGCCCGAATCGGCGCCTCGAGGACAGCGGGAACGAGGACGTAGCCCTGGTCCTCGAGCGAGCGGCGGGGCGAGTCGATGACGGCCTCATCCATGGCGACGCGTCATGATGCGGGCCGCCGCTGGGGCGCGCAACGACCACCTCGGCTGGGGTCTACTCGCCGCCCCCCGCTGGCAGAACTCGCCGGCGGCGAGGCTCCGCACGGCGCGAACCGGAGAAGCACCCGACCAAGACTCGTGAGGAACAGCTGCGGAGATATCCCGGAAAGCGACGTCGACCAGAGCGGCTCGAGCACCGCGGCGACCTCCTCACACCTCAGCGCCTTGCGCCCCGGCGCCTTTGCGCCTTCGCGCCTTTGCGCGAGATTCCTGCCGGCAAACGCCGCGGCTCGGCGACGGCAAAGGTCACCTCTGCGTCCTCTGCGTTTCCCTTGGAACCTCTGCGTCTCTGCGTGAAAACACAAACACCATCACACATCAGCACCCACAGAGCCGCGTTACTCCCCGTCCTTCATCCCCCGGATCCACTCCCGCACCAGCGCCAGCCCCTCGGCGTGGGTCAGCCGCCGTCCGAGCTCGGGCATCATGATCCCGGGGTCGGTCGACCCGATCCGGTAGACGAAGATCGATGCGTCGGGGTCGCCCGGCTCGATATCGTGGAGCCGCCCGCCCGAGCCTCTTCCCGCCGCCACCGGGGGCTTCCGCACGCCGAACCGAAGCGGATCCCGCTGGCTCGCCCGCAGGTCGAGCGCGGTCGTGTTCCCCGGCCCTCGTGGGTTGTGGCAGTGGGCGCAGTTCATCTCGAGCCAGGCCCGGGCGCGCTCCTCGACGCTGCCCGTCTCGGGGTCATCCCAGACCGCGAGCCGCGGCGCCTCCTCCGACGCCGGCGCGCCTTCGAGGATCGCCCGCTCGGTCCAGCGAGCGAGCTGGTTCGCCTCTCCGTCGGCGTAGGCGAGCGTTCGGTTGAGGCTTCGCGCCGTGGGCCCGATCGGGACGAGCTTCACCTTCGTCGGCCCTGGGGTCGGCGTCACGCCTTCGGGCAGCTTCGGCTTCTGACCGTGGCAGCCCTCGCACTGGTTCGCGTTGGGCACGATGTAGCGGAGGCTCTGCTCGCCTCCCTCCGCGTCGATCCAGGCCACCTCGCGGATCCCTCCCGCGATCTTGAGGCGCGCGTCGGTCTGCTCCTCGTTCCAGATGTAGGGCCAGCCCTTCCAGCCGTCCTCGTGGTGGATCAGGAGCCGCGTCTCGACGAGGCGCTCGCCCTTGCGGGGATCGCGGGCGTCGCGCGGGTAGGCGAACGTCTTGATGAGGATCGTCCCGACCGGAAACGCGAACGCCTCCTCGGCGTGGTAGCGGGCGCTCTTCCCCGGCGGCACCCAGACGAAGCGGTGCTTCGCCGCGTAGTCCGAGAAGAGCGGCGTGTTGACGTCGTAGGGCGTTACCCCGTGGCTCGGCCGCTGGTCGCTCCCGTCGCCCTCGAACAGCCTGTAGGCCGAGAGCCACTTCGGCGGCCGCGCCTCGAGGTCGAGGACGACCGGGCTCGGCGCGGCGGCCGGCTCGTCGTCGCGGGCGGTCGCCGCACTCAGAGCGACCGACGCCGTCGCGGCGACGACGAAGGCCGCGCCGACGATGAGCAGCGCGGCGCGCCCGCGCGGTCTCGGAGGTCGCGCCGTCATCCGCTACTCGGCGCCCGGGACCTTCGCGGGCGTGAGCGGCTCGCGCTCGCCCTCGTGCGGGGCGAGGTCGCGGCTCGG
The DNA here is from genome assembly GCA_029260755.1 of Planctomycetota bacterium. Lineage (GTDB taxonomy): Bacteria > Planctomycetota > J058 > J058 > JAJDCQ01 > JAJDCQ01. The sequence goes on from JAJDCQ010000132.1 coordinate 62,838, forward strand.
CTTCGCCGCCTTCGGATCCCGCATCGCCGTGAGCAGATCGAGGTTGATGAAGAACTTCCCCGGATCCTCTACCTTCTCCGTGATGACCAGGCGCCGGTCGTGCGGCAGGGCGCCCTCGACGGCCACCTCGGGGTTCACCACGCCGTCCCAGACGATCGACGGCAGCGGCAGCCCGGCGATCCCGGCGACGATCTTGCCGAGCTCGCCGTCCGGCTCGCTCCCGCAGGCGCCGTACTCGTTGTCGTGGATGTGGATCCCCTCGGGGAAGGGGTAGTACTTCGGATCCTTGATCTCGCGTCCGGTCGTCAGGTAGCTGCTGATGAGCACGTTCGTGGTCGGGTGCCCGCCGATCCGGTTCTCGAACACCTCGACGTTCCGGTTCGCCATGATCAGCAGCCCGGTCCCGCGCGGGACGAGGGCGACGATGTTGCCCTTCGCCGCGAAGTTCGGCGTGTCGTTGTCCTTCACGTCGTTGTCGAAGACGCGGACGTGACCGCCGCCCTGCCGCGGCAGGTCGGGCAGGTCGAAGACGAGGATCCCGCCCGTGTTCTTGGTCGCCGTGTTGCCGTGGACGTCGACGTGGTTGCTGTTCTCCACCTCGATCCCCGCGACGTTCTCCTCGACCCGGCAGCCGCGGATGATCACGTTCTCGCTCTGGCCGACGTAGATCCCGGCGTCCGATGCGCCGCGCGCGCTGCAGCCGTCGACGAGGACGTTCTTGCACTCGACCGGGTAGAGGCCGTAGCCGCCGTTCTCGGTCTTCGGCCCGGCCGTCCACTCGGCCCGCACCTGGCGCAGGGTGATCCCGTTCGCGCCCTTCACCTTGATCCCGTCCCCCTTGGTGTCGGCGACGGTGAACGCCTCGAGGGTGCAGCCGCTCCCGGTCACGAGGAACCCCTCGCTCCCGGTCTCCTGCTTCGCGAAGCTGAGCACCGTCTTCCCGATGCCCTGCCCGCGGACGGTGACGCCGTCCCTGGCGAGCGAGAGCGGGAGGGCGAGCTCGAACGTGCCCTCGCCGAGCTCCACGACCGCCCCCGCCTCGGCGAGGATGAGCGCCTCCTGGATGTCCTCGTTCGCGTCGGGACCCGGAGCGATGACGTCGCCCGCGCGGGCGACGGCGGCGGGCAGCAGCGTCGCGACGGCGACCGCCGCGACCAGGACGATGAGCTGACGGCGCTTCATGACGAGACCCTCTCTCGGCTTCAAAACCTGAGCAATTACTCAGGAAAAAAATCTACGGCCCCGATGGGGTCAGGTCCAGTGTTTTATCTCGCCGAAACGCCTGGCCGCGTCGAGGCCATCCTCGAAATGGTAAAAATACTGGACCTGACCCCTCGGGTCCTAAGTCACGAGCACGGGGCAGGTCATGCAGTGCGCCCCGCCGTTTCCCTGGATCAGCTCGAGGCCGGGGAAGCCGTCGAGGTGGAAGCCGCGCTCGCCCATCTCCTCCCCGATCCGCCGGGCCTCGGCGAAGCCGACGGCCCGCTCGCTCCGCTTGGTGACGACGACGTTGAGGTGCGCCTCGTCGCGCTCCTGACGGGTGATCGGGATCCGGGTCATCCCTCGGTCCGAGAGGAACTCCTCGAAGAGGACCCAGCGCGGCTCGCTCCGACCGGCCTCGAACAGGCGACACGGGTAGACCGAGAGCGCCTCCCGGTCGAGGAGGCAGAGGCGCTCGTCGAGCACCATGAACAGGCCGTCGATGTGGACGTGTCCGCCGGGCAGCGGCACCTCGAGGAAGCTCCGCACGTCGCGCCCGAGGACGATCTCGCGCAGCGCCGCCGTCCCCTCCTCGTTCCCGCGGTCGCAGATCGATGCGACCGCGACGTCGTCGCCGATCAGGGTCACCCCGCCGCCCTCGAGCCGCCCCGGCGCCTCGATCGAGCCGATGATCGGCACGCCGAGGCGCTCGAACGCGCGCCGCACGACCCACTCGTCCCACCAGCGCCCCTTGAGCGACGGGCGCATCATGACCGCGCCGCGGGCGAAGACGGCCGCCAGGTCGCGCACGTAGGTGATGTTCGGTCGGCGCGCGATGTAGTTGAGCGCGTCCCGATCCTCGGCGAGGACGTCGGTCAGCAGGAGCGTCTCGACGCCGTGGGCATCGAAGGCCGCGTGCATCCGGTCCCAGTCCGCGACGAACCGCTCGCGGTCGACGGGACGACGGAAGTGAAAGTCGGCCGCCGTCTCCTCGGTGACCATGTCGAGCTCCGGACCCGGCCGGTGCATCAGCACGCGACGCAGATCGCCGTAGGCCACCGGAACGCCGAACCCACCCATCGGCTCACCCCCCTCCGCCGCCGTCGTTGCCGCCGCCGTTGCCCTGGAGCGTTCGCTCCACGCGCTGCAACAGCTGCCGGGCCTGACCGTCCAGTCGATCGCTCCGCCAGTAGCGGCCGGGACCGAGCGCCTCCCGGGCGGCGGCGACCGTGCGGATCGCCTCGTCGCGCTGCCCGTTCTGGATTTCACCAGCGGCCCGGACCGAGAGCGCGATCGGCGTCCACTCGGTCATCCCGGTCTGCTCGGCGAGCTCGACGGCCTGCTGGCCGAGCACCAGCGTCCGCCGGCGCAGCTCCTCGGCCGGATGATCGAGGGTCCGCGCCCGCTGATCGTTCAGGTAGATGTCGTAGGCGAGGATCACGTGCGGCTGCGGCGTCGGCGCCCGCGCCTCCCGGGCGAGAGCGACGAGCGTCCGCTCGGCGCCGGCCACGTCGCCCTGGCGGATCAGCCTGGCCGCGCCGTTGATCTGGTTCCCCTTCGCGCGCGTCGCCGCGTTGCGCGCGGCCTGCCCGCGGGCGGCCCGGGCGAGCGGCTCGGGCTCGAGGAGGTAGAGATTGCCGTCGAGGCCGCGCTCGGCGCAGTAGCGCTCGAAGAACCCCGGGTCGCGCCCGCGCGCGATGTTGCCGAGTCGACTGACGAGCGTGGCGACGTCCTGGCGCTGCCCGCCGACCCGGTAGAGGGCGATGGCGTAGCGGAGGGCGGCCTCGCCGTCGCCCTCGGGCGAGACGTTGAGGGCCCGCTCGAGGTCGCGCCGCGCGGCATCGAAGTCCGCCCGGATGAACGCCTCGCCTCGATCGAGGATCGGCAGGACCGGATCGGGGCTGACCGCGATCCACGCCTCGAACGCGCCGGGAATCTCGTCGGCCCGGTCGACGTCGTCGAGCATGCCCACCTTGAGGCGATGCCCCTCGGTCTCCCATCGATCGGCGACGATGGCCGCCTCGGCCGCGGCGAGCGCCCCGGGCGCGTCGCCGAGGAGGAACCGGGCCCAGCCGCGACCGGCGACAGCGCCCGCTCGCCGCGGCTCGATCGCCTCCGCCCGGTCGGCCAGGCCGCTCGCTCGCTCCCGCAGGGTCCGTCGCTCGTCGTTCGGCAGGCCGGATCGGATCGAGCGCAGCCGCAGCGAACGGCCGAGGCCGATCAGCGGCTCCGCGGCATCGGGCGAGAGCTTCGCGGCCCGCTCGAAGAGCTCGATCGCCTCGTCGTTGCGCAGGCGCCACTGGTACATCCAGGCCCGCTCGACGAGCGCGTCCGAGAGGTCGGGGCGGATCCGCTCGGCCCGGACGAGCACGTCCTCCGCGTCCTGCCAGCGACGGCGATGCCGGAGCCAGCGCCCGCGGAGGGTGAGGGCGAGGGCGTCGTCGGGCGTGCCATCGAGGTGCCGCCCGATCCCCGCTATCGCCTCATCCCAGCTCGCCTTCCGCCAGAGGAGCCGCGCCCGGGCGATCGACGCGTGTCGGTGACCCGGGCTGCGCGCGAGGACGCTGTCGAGCTGCGCGATCGCCGCGACGAGCTCGGGGTTGTCGGGGCCGCGCGCGCCGCGGGCGGCGAGGAGCGCCCGGGCGACGGTCGCCAGGTCGCGATCGGCGGCCTTGCCGACGCGCTCGAGCCACCCGCGGACGAGCGCGTCGATCGCGGGGTCGCGCCGGTCGAGCTCGGTCGGGAGATGCTCGAGGAGGAGCGCTGGCGCCGCGAGGATCGCGCGATCCCAGGCCGTCCGCGCCGCCTCGAGGTCGCCCGTGCGCGCGCGGGCGCGCGCGAGGGCGACCAGCGCCGGACCGTGTCCGGGGAGCAGGGCGACCGCCTTCTCCGCCGACGCGCGCGCCTCCTCGAACGTCGCGGGATCGGCGAGCGCGGCGTGCGCCTCGTCGACGAGGGTGGCGACCCGCTCGCTCGGGGCTTCCGGGCCGGGCGGACGGGCCGGGATCGAGATCGGCGTGGCTCCTCCCGGAGTCGAGGCGCCGCCGCTCGGCGGGCCGCCGGCCGCCGCGTCGCCGGCGTGGTCCGTGCCGCCGAGCTTGATCGTGCCGCCCGGCTCCGGCGTTCCCTCGTCGGTCGCGGCGACGTTCTCCTCGTAGCCGAACGGACCGCCGTCGAGTCCGAGCCAGACCATGAGGCAGGCGGCGACGACGAAGAGGCCCACGGCCGCCAGGACGAGGATGCGCTGCCCCGAGCCGGCGGACGTCGGCGGCGGCGGCGCGACGATCGCGATCGGCTCCCGCCGCGACGATGTCGACCGGCGCTCGGCGGCGACGACGTAGCGCGTCTCGACGAGGTCGGTCGGGGCGGGGCGTCGCTGGCCGCCGCCGAGGCCCGGCGTCGGCGCGCTCGGCGCGGGGGCGGGCGCGGCGACCCCGCGACCGGCCGAGGGCCGCACCGGCTCGGCGACGCGCTCGGTCCGCTGGGTCGATCGCTGCGTCGCCGCGTTCGGCGCGGCGAGCGCCGCCGCGGCGGACGCGGGCACCGGCGACGGCGCCGGCGACGGCGCCGGCGACGGCGCCGCGACCTGGCCTGGGCGGCCGCCGTCGGCGATCTTCGCGTGGCCGCGCGCCGAGATCGGCAGGTGACCGGGAGGCAGGTCGAGCGTGTCGGCGAGGGCCGGATCCGAGGCCGGGTCGAGGCTCGAGCCGAGGATCCGGTCGAGGTCGGCGGCGAAGATCGCGGCGGTCGGGAAGCGACGCCCGCGGTCGGTCGCCGTCGCCCGGAGGGCGACCTCGTCGAGACGGCGATCGATCGTCGGATCGAGCGACGACGGCGGGGGGAACTCGCCCCGGGCGGCGCGCTTCATCACGGTGCCGACCGAGTCGTGGTGGATCGGGTTCGTCCCGGTGAGGAGCTCGAAGAGGATCACGCCGAGCGCGTAGATGTCGCACTTGGCGTCGATCGGCCCCTCGCCGGTCGCCTGCTCGGGCGCCATGTAGAGGGGCGTGCCGACGACGAAGCCGGCCTGGGTCAGGTGGACCGGTCGGAGCTGATCGGCGGCGAGCCCGAAGTCGGTGATGAACGGGCGCCCGTCGTCGGTCCGGACGAGGATGTTCGCCGGCTTGAGGTCGCGGTGGACGATCCCGTGGCCGTGGGCGTGATGCAGGCCGCGGGCGACGTCGCGGACGAGCTCGAGGGAGGCCACCCGGCTCAGCCGACGCCCGCTCTTGGTGACCGTGGAGAGCGCGTCGCCGCGAATGAAGTCCATCGCTATGTAGAGGCGATCCTGCTCCTGACCGAGGTCGTGGACGCCGACGATGTTGGGATGGCGCAGACGCGCCATCATCTCGGCCTCGCGACGGAAGCGGGTCAGGGCGGTCGGGTCGGCGCGGTCGGTCCGGAGGAGCTTCAGGGCGATCTGACGGTCGAGCCCCGTCTGCTTCGCGAGCATCACCTGGCCCATCGAGCCCCGGCCGAGCTCGCGCACGATCACGTACGAACCGATCCTCTGGCCGGGCTTCAACGGTCGCGAGTCCTCGCGGCGACATCCAATGGACATCTCATCGGTACACCCTGCCCGCCGCGCCCGTCCACCCGGCGAGGCGGGGTCGGGGCCGAACTCCTCTCCCGAAAGCGGCTTCGGCGTAGCCCCGGCCCGTCGCCGCCCGGGCGCTCGGGCCGGAGGCCGGACGCCCTGGAACGGATGGAGGTCGCGTGGTCTCATGGCCCCGATGGCCAATGACGCGGACGTCGCGAATCCTCCCGAAGGGCGCTCGGTCGAGCGACTCTTCGCGCTCACCCTCTTCGTCAGCGCGAGCCTGCTCTTCTGCGTCCAGCCGATGGTCGGCAAGATGGTGCTCCCGCTCCTGGGCGGCTCTCCGTCGGTCTGGAACACCTGCATGGTGTTCTTCCAGGCGACGCTCCTGCTCGGCTATCTGTGGGCCCACATCGGCACGCGGCTCCTCTCGCCGCGGCGCCAGGCGATCGTCCAGATCGTCCTCCTGGGCGTCGGGTTCCTCGTCCTGCCCCTCGTGATCGACCAGGCCCGGGTCGACGCGATCCCTCACGGCGAGAGTCCGATCGGATGGCTCCTGCTGACGCTGGGGCTGGCGGTCGGCCTCCCGTTCCTCGCCCTCTCGACGAGCAACCCGGTGCTCCAGCGCTGGTTCGCCTCGACGGGGCGAGCCGGCTCCGAGGACCCCTACTTCCTCTACGCGGCGAGCAACGCCGGGAGCATGCTCGCGCTCCTCGGCTATCCCATCGTCGTCGAGCCGTGGCTCCGACTCGGCGGCCAGGGCGTCGCGTGGACCTTCGGCTACGGCATCCTCGTGGGGCTGACCGGCGCGTGCGCGGTCGCGGTCTACCGCTCGCCGAGGGTGATCACGCCGTCGCCATCCGAGGCGAACGACGCCGACCGCCGCGATGGCGCGGCCGAGCGACGGGCGCGTCCGGTGACGTGGCGGCGACGGCTCTCCTGGATCGCGCTGTCGTTCGCGCCGTCGAGTCTCATGCTCGGCGTGACGACCTACCTGACGACCGACATCGCGGCGATCCCGCTCCTCTGGGTGCTGCCGCTCGCGCTCTACCTCCTGAGCTTCGTGATCGTCTTCGCGCGCCGGCCGATCCCGTTCCACCCGCGCGTGAACCGGGCGCTCTGCCTGACGAGCGTGCCGCTCATCGTCGCCTGGGTCACCGAGGCGACTCATCCGGCGTGGGTGCTCGTGCCCCTGCATCTGTTCCTCGCGTTCGCCGCGGCGGTGCTGTGCCATCGACGGCTCGCGCAGGATCGCCCGGCGGCCCGGGACCTGACCGAGTTCTACCTGCTGATGAGCGTCGGCGGCGTGCTCGGCGGGCTCTTCAACGCGGTCGTGGCGCCGATGCTCTTCTCGCGGGTGTTCGAGTATCCGCTGGTGATGCTGCTGGCGTGCGCGTTGCTTCCGGACGAGCCTCGGGAGGAGCCGGCGGCCGAGGGCGCGGACGAAGGTGCGGCGAACGGGGGCACGGGCACGGGCACGGGCACGGGTGGGACGACGGGCTGGACGGGACGGACACGCCTCCTGGATCTGGGCGCTCCGGCGATGGTCGGGGCGCTGACGTTCGCGCTCATCCTCGGGGTCCAGGCGTTCGGGCTGGCGATCGGGCGGGAGTCGACCCTGCTGATGTTCTGCGGGCCGGCGATCCTCGCCTACAGCTTCGTGAAGCGGCCGCGGCGCTTCGCGGCGGCGATGCTCGCGTTGCTCCTCGTCGCCTCGTTCACGTACGTCGGGATCCACGGCCGTCAGATGCACACCGAGCGGAACTTCTTCGGCGTCTCGCGCGTCACTCGCGACCCGGCGGGACCGTTCCGCCTGATGGTGCACGGGAGCACCGTCCACGGACGGCAGTGGCTCGCCGAGGACGCCGCCGCCTTCGGCGTCCCGGCGAACGAGCCGCTCGCCTACTACCATCGAACGGGGCCGATCGGTCAGGTCTTCGCGATGCTCGCGAGCGAGCGGCCCGAGGCCCGGCCCGTCGCCGTCGTCGGCCTCGGGGCGGGCGCGATCGCGAGCTACCGGCGGCCGGGACAGGAGCTCGTCTTCTACGAGATCGATCCGGCGGTCGCGGCGATCGCGAGCGACGCGCGGTTCTTCACCTTCCTCCGCGACGCGCCCGGCGCTGGTGGGCCGCCCGCGATCGTGCTCGGCGACGCGCGCCTCCGGCTCCGCGACGCGCCGCAGAGCCACTACGGGCTCCTCGTCATCGACGCGTTCAGCTCCGACGCCGTGCCGATCCACCTCGTCACCCGGGAGGCGATCGCCCTCTACCTCTCGCGTCTCCGGCCCGATGACGGCATCCTCGCCATGCACATCTCGAGTCGCTTCGTCGATCTCGCGCCGGTGCTCGCCGCCCTCGCCGCCGACGCGAACCTCGTCTGCCTCGTCCGCGACGACGCCGGCGGCCCTCCCGACGAGGAGGAGCCGCCGGGGAAGGAGCCTTCGCGCTGGGCGGTCTTCGCCCGCGACGAGGCGCATCTCGGCTCGCTCGGCCGGGACGAGCGCTGGCGCCCCGCGCGGGGGTGGCCGGGCGCCTCTCCGTGGACCGACGACTGGAGCAACCTGCTCGGGACGCTCGCGGTCTGGGGTCGGCCGCCACGCTGACGCGGGAGCCGCGCGGCTCAGAACGCCTTCAGCTTGCCCCGGAGGTCGGCGAGCGGCGAGCGCTTGAGCATCTTGCCGAGGCCGGGGAACCCTCCGTACTGGAAGTTCATCCAGAGGTAGTCGATGAACGGGGACAGTCGCTCCCCGCCGGCCCGATCCGCCACGAACGGACCGCTGTCGGCCAGGGCGTGGCCGCGCTCGTCCCACGAGCCGCTGTCGCCGATCACGAGGCCGTCGAGGAGCGCGGTCGGATCGATCAGATAGGGGCACCCCCGGGCGGCCCCGTCGGCCTTGTGGTAGGCGTCGGGCCCGAGCGGGATCCGGAAGGGGCCTGCCTCGGTGTCCTTCTTCGCCCGCCACCGCTTCGCCGCGTCGATCGCCGTCGAGACGGGGTAGACGACGAGCGGGTCGAGGTTGGCGTAGGGATCGAACCGGGGCGAGTCGTCGTCGCTCGCGTCGGACTGGAGCAGCCCGTCCTCGCTCTCCTCGGCGAACTCGCCCCGGAGGTCGACCGAGCCGACCTGGCGCCAGAACGCCTTCACGGCGATCGGCACCGGGCCGACCAGCTCCTCGAGCCGGCCGATCGAGGCGTCGACGTCACGGGGCGGGTCGAGGTGCGCCTTGCGCGGGCTCGCGAACTCGTAGGCGATCATCCCGAGGTGCTCGGTGACCGTCTCCACGTTCCGGCGGACCCGCTTCATCGTCAGGCGGGCGACCTCGTGGGCCGACGCGACGACGTCCTGCTCGGACGGGTGGAACCGCTCCCGGAGCGCCTCCCAGGCGTCGGCGTACTTGCCGGAGCGGTAGAGGGCGACGATCGGGTCGGCCACGGCTCGAGGCTCGCCCGGTCCTAGCGACCGACGACGCGGAGCGGCTCGTCGTGGATCGCCACGAACTCCGCCTCGTCGCCCTTCTCGTACCCGGGGATGTAGTGGAGGATGTAGCGACCCTTGTAGCCGCCGGTGGTGAGCCCGGTCAGGTCGACCTGGAAGCCGGCCGCGCCGCGACGCCCCTCGTAGTACTCGGGCGGGTCGGGGTCGGCCTTGTCGTCGTCGAGGTAGACGAGCTTGTTCCGGGGCTGATCCCGCACGACCTTGTCGTAGAGGAGCATCCGCGTGACGATCGCCCCCTCGTCGCCATAGACGACGTTCCAGCTCGGGTAGGCGCGGTTCAGGCGGCGCTCGGCCTTGCCCATCTTTCCGTCGATCGGCATCGGCTCGAGGTTCTTGTCGTTGAAGAACTTCAACCCGCCTACCCCCGGCTTGAGGTCGAGGTAGAGGCTGTAGTAGCTCGGCTCGTCATCGCCCGAGTCGATGTTGACGGGGCAGTCGACCGTCATCGGCAGCTCGGACCCGTTGCTCCAGACGATGCACATGCTGTCGGAGCTCGAGACGTAGAAGCCCCAGATCAGGTGGACCTCGGCGCTGTTCAGGGTGACGACGCGAACCGGCCCGTCGATCCAGCTCTTCACCTTGACCCGGACGTCCTCGGTGCCGCGGGCGACGGTGACGAAGAGGTAGTTGACGATGACCCGGATCTGGGTCGCGTCGACGAAGTTCTTCCCACCGTCGAAGTAGAAGTTCGTCGTCCGGAAGGAGCTCGACGGGCTCTTGTCGTTGTCGGCGTACCAGCCGTCGCCCCGGAAGTCGGTCTTGCCGTCGTCGTGGATCGTGATGTCGACGTAGTCGGTGTCCAGCGCCGCCGGCGGCGAGTCGAACGCGATCAGGTAGATCCACGCCTTGTCGCCCGAGCGCGGGTCGCGCACCTCGACCTCGACGCCGTCCTTCGCGCCCGACGGCCACGCATCGTGGCCCACCTGAGCGCCGGAGTCCTTCACCATGAAGCAGAGCTCGTCGTTGCGATCGATCGCGCCCCGGTCGACGTCCTGCTTCTTGCTGCCTTCCCCGTGCTGCCACACGTACGACCCGTCGGGGTGGCGCTCGTCGATCTGGAAGGGGATCTGCTTCATCCCGCCATCCCGCCACGCGAACGCCCGCACCTTGTCGATCTTCGTCCCGTGGAGCGCGCGGAGGTTGGCCCCGCTCGCGACGATCCGGTCGGCCTCGCGCGTCAGCGTCCGCTCGGCGAGGGCCTTCGGCGCATCGTCGGCGCGGCTTCCGTCCGCGGAGAGGGTGATCGCCACGGCGATCGCGGCGAAGCTGACGATCAGCCAGGCGGGCGGGCGGGCGGGGCGTCGTCGAGGGGCGGCGCGGAAGTCCATCTCGGGGTTTGCTCCAGCTCGGGAGGGGCGACGGCTCGATCGAGATCGGGGGATGAGCCTAGCAGAGGTCGCGGGGGGCCGACAAGCGGTGGACGGGGATGGGGTGGGGGGCATTCGAGCGGACGCGCTCTCCGGGAGCAGCAGCGCAGGCTACTCAGGAACGACGAATCTCACGCAAAGGCGCAAAGGCGCCAAGGAGCTCCACCCGATCCGAGTCTCGGGCGAGGAGCAACGACCCTTTGCGTCTTTGCGCCTTTGCGTGAGCTCTCTTCCGTCTGTTCCAGGAACACGCAACCGCGGCGCTCATCAATCAATCAATCAATCGATCAATCGATCCCGAGCTTCCGAGCCCACGCCGCCCGAGCCGCCGCCCGCTCCGCCTCGTCACCCTCGGCCTCGAACCCGAGCGTCTCCCCGAAGAGCCGCTCGAGGCCGGCGATCGCCTCGCCGCGCTCGAAGGCGCCGGCGTCGCCGAGCCCTTCGAAGAGAACTTCCGCGCACGCGGGGTCGCCGAAGTGACTCAGGATCCACGCCGCGTGGTAGCGGATCCGCTTCTCGCGGTGGCGGAGGCTGTCGCGGGCGACGTCGCGCCCGCTCCGGTCGCCGAGCTTGAAGAGGGCGCGCGACGCGTTCAGCCGGATGCTGACGTACTGATCGTCGAGGCACGCCTTGAGCGGCTCGACGCCGTCGGCGCTCCCGGCGTTGCCCAGCAGGATCACCGCGTAGTAGCGCACCTTCGGGCTCGGGTCGCGCAGCCGCTCGATGAGGAGCGGGACGAGGTCCTCCGCCGGGATGCGCTGGAGCATCGCGATCGAGTGCGTCCGGCGCTCGGCGCTCCCGCGCTCGAGGTCGAGGAAGAGCGACTCCGGACTGCGGGTCGGCGTCCGCTCGGTCAGCGCGCTCGCCACCTCGAGGGCGACCTGACGCACCTCGGCGCTCGGGTCGGTCGTCATCGCGTAGACGCGCTCGGCGATCGTGTTGTCGCCGACCTTCTCGATCGCCCGGAGCGCGGCGACGCGGACGCGCACGTCGGCGTCGTCGAGCCGCTCCATCACGACCGGGAGGAGGTCGGAGTCGCCGCTCTTCTCGATCGCCTGGAGCACCCGGATCCGCGTCCGTGCGTCGCGCGCCCGCGCCTCCTGCGCGATCTTGTCGACCCGCGCCCGGCGCTGGTCGGCCCGCTGCTCCGCGTGACAGAGCTCGACGGCCCGCCGCGCCTCGCCGACGATGTCCTCGCGGCTGCTGAACGTCTCGATCGCCTGCTCGTATGCCTCGATCGCGCGGTCCCAGCGGCCGAGCTCTCGATAGCACGATCCGATCCGGAGCTGGGCCGAGGCGGCGACCTCGATCACGGCGCGGTGCTCGCGGGTGATGCGGCGGTACTTCTGGATCGCGGAGAGGAAGTCGCCGAACGCCGTCTCGAGATAGAGGGCGTCCTGGTAGAGCTTCTCGGCGGTCTGGCTCTCCTTCGCGCTCGCCGGCTCGTCATCATCCCACGGCTCGGGCGGCCACGGGTCGGGCGGCCCGGCGCGCGCCGGGCCGAGGCCGAGCGGCAGCCCGAACGCGACGACGGCGGCCGCGAGGGCCGCCATCGTCACCGACGTGGTCGTGGGAGCCCGGCGCATCGCCCTACTTGTTCTTCTTCGGATCGAAGTCGTAGGGGAGGTCGGCGATCCACTTCTTCCACTCCTCCTCGAACTTCAGGAACTTGTCCCGGCCGCCGAAGATCGCCTCGACGTCCTCGGGCGAGACCCGCTTCGTCTTGGCCATGAAGAAGAGGTCGGTGAAGACCTTGTTGTTCCGCTTCCGCGCCTTCTCGTCGCCGTTGAAGTAGAGCATCATGTAGATGAGGCCCCACGCGTGGGCGTAGTGATACGCCGTGAACGAGGGCTGGGGCGTGCGAATGAGGTCGGTCAGCGGGATCGTCGAGTTGTTCCGGATCCCGCGCTTGAGGTTGCTCAGCCGGTCGGCCGGGACGTTGCCGATCTCGACCTTGTTCTTCTCGAGGTCGTAGTAGGCGCTCTCGAAGAAGACGGCGAGCCCTTCGAGGATCCAGATCGGCGCCCGGTAGAAGCCGCCCTGGAGGACGATGTCCTCGAACTGGTGCGTCCCCTCGTGGGCGAGCACCGTCCGCGTCGTCCCGTTCATCCCGAAGCGGCCGTGGTAGCCGGTGACGCGCTTGTTGCCGCTGCTGTAGAAGCCGCCGACGCCCTGGCTCATGCCCTCGCGGCTCATGAACTCCTGCTGGCTCTTGTAGATCCAGATGGGGCTCCGGCGGATCTCGCCCTTCGGCATGAAGTGCTTGAAGACGCCTTTGAACTTCACGTAGTACTGGTCCATCATCTTGCCGTAACGCTTGAGGTACTCATCCTTCACGTTCGACTTGATGTCGTAGTACTTCGAGCTGTAAGTGCTCGCCTGCTCCCACGGGACGCCCGAGTTGTCGTTGTACCAGTCGGTGTCCTCCTTCGGACCGGCCGGCGCCGCGCCGCGCCCGCCGCCGCCCGGCCGCGGAAAGCCGCCCCAGCCCCGACCGCCGTTGCCGCCGCTCCCCGGCTTCGGGAGGCCGCGGGGCACCGACGAGCCGCCCGCGCCGCTGCTCGGGCGACCGGTCGACCCGCCGCCCGGCAGCTTCGGCGAGCTCGCTCCGCCGCTCGGCTTCGGCGTGCTCCGGGCGTAGTCGTCGCCGCCGGGCTCATCGCGCTCGAGATCGGGGCGGGTCCACTGCCCCTTGTCGTTCTTGACGAATCCCTGCCGGAGCTTGTCGGCGTCGCTCGCGTTCACCCACTGGCCGTCGAACCAGACGAGGCCGAGCACGTCCTGCTTGTACTCCTCCTCGTCGAGCCACTTCCCCGCGTGCTTGCGGTAGCCGAGCTCGGCGCGCGCGTCCTCGTGGTCGTGGTCGAGCTCGATCGCGCGGCGGAAGCTCTCCTTCGACTCGTCGACGAGCTTCTTCTTCTTCGCCCACATGCCGAGCTCGAAGTGGGCGTCGGCCTTCTGGCTGCTCCGGAGCGCCTTCGCCTTCTTCGCGTAATCGGCCTTCGGGTCGCTCGCCTTCTCGATCGAGGCGATCTCGTCGCGCGGGATCACCGAGAGGCCGGCCGGCGTCTTGATGATCACTTCCCGGTCGGTCTGCCGGACGATCTCGCCGCGGACCTTGCCGCCACCCTCGAGGTGGATCACGTCGGCGAGCGCGCGCCGCGAGGTGTCGACGACGACGACGACGAACGGGATCAGCGCGACGAGCAGCGCCGGCAGCAACGCCGGAGGCAACCGCCTGTCGGGCCGGTGTCCGTGGGGTGAACGGGTTGTCATCGGCTTCACGTTCTCTCTTCCTCGGGATGCCCGTCGTCTCCCTCTCAGGCGACGCGCCCCCGCCTCCTTGACCGGTTCCGTCAGTTCCTGCTTCCGCGTCGGACGGGCCGGAGCGAGGCGTGCCACGCCCGCTCCGCCGACCGCTGCGGCATCCGCAGCTCGTCCGCGAGCCAGTCGGCCCGCGCCGCGCCGTTCCCCCCGGATGGTTCTCTCGATCGATCGTCTCGCCGCGCGCTCGGCGCCGCGCGCGCGCTCCGCAGCGCGAGCCGGCGCAGCCCGCCCGGCCCGAGGCGGCGGCCGAGCCAGCCGACGAAGTCGAGGCTGAGCGAGTAGCCGCTCCGGTCGGTCGGGTGAAGCGACCGGCGGGCGAGCAGGTTCGCGAGCCGCGCGCGCGGGTCGTTCACCTTCACGAGCGCCGCGGCGAGCGAGTGGGCGGTGTCGAAGACCTGCCGGGCGCGGCGCTCGGGCAGGACGGCCATCCGCGCCTGCTCGGCGATCCCCTCGTCGAGCCACGGAGGCACGGGGACCGGGTCGCCGGGCGCGAGCTCGGCGGCGTGGCGGCCGAGGTTGGCGACGCGACCGTGGGCGAGCTCGTGAGCCATCACGCCCACCTCGCCGCGCGCGACGACCGCGTGCGCGCGCCGTTCGCCGTCGCGTCCGCCCTCGACGTAGTAGCCGCCCGATCGACCCGCGCCGCGGACGCCGTCCCATCCCTCGGCGAACCGGCGGAGGAGGCGGCGATCGGGCTGCACGATGAACGGGAGCGGGTCGTCCTCGGCGGGAGTCCGCGGGCCGAGGATCTCCTGGACGGCCAGCTCGGCCGCGTGAGCATCCTCGACGACGCGTTCGACCACGACATCCTCGTCCTCACCGGCGGCCACCCCCACGATCAAGACGGTGCCGGCCTCCGTTGCCGATTCGACGTAGCGGAGACCGAGAGCTCCCTCCGAAGCGAGACACAGCCGACGGGCCGTCGCGTGGGCCCCACCCGCCGCTGGCGCGAACCGGGCGTAGACCCTCGGCGGCGACGTTGCGCACCCCATCACGAGGGCACTGGCCGCCGCGACCAAACTAACGCCGCTCAGAGACTTGGTTGTCATCGAAGGGTAAAACGCATCGGGGTTTCCCCGATGCGCGCGCGCCGCATCACGAGCCGCCCCGCGTCTCGTCGATCTCCTCGGCCGAGAGGGCGAACTTGTACCCGACGCCGCGGATGCTGACGATCCGGGTGGGGTTGCTCGGGTCGTCCTCGATCTGCTTGCGCAGCTTCACGATGTGGTTGTCGACGGTGCGGGTCGTCGGGAAGACGTCGTAGCCCCAGACCTTGTCGAGGAGCTCGTTGCGCGAGATCACCCGGCCGCGGTTCTCGATGAAGAGCTTGAGGATCTTGAACTCGCGCGGGGTCAGGTCGAGCTTCGCCCCGCCCTTGGTCGCCTCGTAGCTGACGAAGTCGAGGTCGACGTCGCCGAACTTCGCGCGCTTGAGCTGGTCGGCGCCGCCCGGCGTGCGCCGGAGAACCGCCTTCACCCGGGCGAGGAACTCGACCAGGGAGAAGGGCTTGGTGATGTAGTCGTCGGCGCCGAGCTGGAGCCCCTGGACCTTGTCCCGCTCCTCCTTCTTGGCGGTGAGCATGATCACCGAGCCGCGGATCCGCTTCTCGCGTAGCTTCCGGAGGACGTCGTAGCCCGACAGCTTCGGCAGCATGATGTCGAGGACGATGAGGTCGGGGTCCTCCTCCTCGGCGAGCTTGAGCCCGGTCTGCCCGTCGCTCGCGGTCAGGACGGTGTAGCCCTCGATCTCGAGGTTGTCCTTCACGCCCAGAAGAATCGCCGCCTCGTCCTCGACGACGAGGATCTTCGCGGTCTCGGTCGCTTCGGTGCTCACGCTCGGGGCTCCTCGTGCTCGGCCGTCTATCTAATCTAACAGGAATGATACGGATGACGCGCTCAACCCGTTGAGCCCGTCTCCCCGGATGCCGACGACGTGGCCGTCGGGGGGAGCTCGATCGTGAACGTGCTCCCCTCTCCGATCACGCTCTCGACGCGGATCAGGCCGCCGTGCGCCTCCACGATCTGCTGGACGATCGCGAGGCCGAGGCCCGTGCCGGGCACCTCGCGGGTGAGCTCGCTGCCCGATCGGTAGAACTTCTCGAAGATCCGCTCCCGCTCGTCGACCGCGATCCCGATCCCGAAGTCCTGGATCGAGACGGCGACGCCGCCCGCGGAGGACGCGTAGAGACGGACCTTCACCTCCTTGCGGTCGCGCGAGTACTTCATCGCGTTGCCGAGGAGGTTGAGGACCGCCCGCGTCATCGTGCCGCGGTCGACCCGGACGTCGCGGAGCTGCCCCTGCGGCGGGAGCTCCGCGTCGACGCTGAAGCCCTTGTTCTCGACGTGGAACCGGAAGATCTCGAGCGCCCGCTCGAGGAAGGCGACCGGCTCGAGCACCTCGAAGTTGTAGTCGCCGCGCCCCTGCTCGAGGCGGGCGAAGTCGAGGATGTTGTCGATCAGCGTGCCGAGGCGCTCGCTCTCGTTCGCGATGATGCGGAAGTACTCGAGCTTCTTCTCCTCGTTCCGCACCCGCCCCATCGCGAGCATCTCGGCGAACATCCGGATCGAGGTGAGCGGCGTCCGGAGCTCGTGCGTCACCGCGCTGACGAAGTCGTTCTTCAGCCGCGCGAGCTGGAGGCTCGTCGTGACGGCCCGGAACGCGCTGAACGCGCCGACGAGGATCGCGGCGACCGCCGTCGCGACGATCCCGAGGTAGAGGGTCGCGCGCCACCGCGACTCTCGCCGCAGCTCGGCGCCGTCGTGGCTCACCCTCACCTTCCAGAACGGGAGCGTCGCGTCGAGCTCCTCGGTGACGGCGAGATCGTCGGACGCGTCGAAGTCGGACCCGACCCGCGCCGCCTCGCGCCCCGGCTGATCGAGCAGCGCGATCCCGATCGCCGGCGCGTCCTCGCCGATCGACGCGAGGAGCTCCCCGCCGACCGCCGGCGCGACGTCGGACGCGATCCAGTCGAGGTCGACGATGAAGCCGACGAGCACGCGACCGCCCGTCTGCCCCCCCGGCGCGCCGAGCGGCTGGATCGCGTAGTGGACGAGGAGCGGCTCGTCGCCGAGGCGACTCAGGTGGGTGTAGCCCTCGGCCGGCAGGGCCGAGTCGTCGAGGTGGTTGCCGAGGTAGCGGAGCACCTGACGGTCGACCCGCAGCGAGAACGCGATCCGCTCGGCCGTCTCCCGCGAGCGCGCATCGACCCGGACGAGCCGGGAGGCCGCCGCCTCGATCCGCGCCCGCTCGTCGTTCGACCGCTCGCCCGTCCGGGCCTCGGCGATCGTGGCGGCGAACAGCGTGCGGCACCGCTCGGCGAAGTACTCGTGCTGGCCGCGGACGAGCTCGTAGGTCCCCAGCTCGAGGTCGTGGGCGAGGTCGGCGAGGCGGTCGAGCGCGGCGATCGGGCGCCCGGCCTTCGTCAGCAGCCAGGCCTCCTGCACCCGCCCGAGCACGCGAAGCGGCTGACGCTTCTCGAAGTGCTCGCGCGGGAGGCTGCCGAGCTCGGCGTAGCACGCGATCGCCTCGTCGAGTCGGTCGAGCCGCCAGAGCGAACGCCCGAGCTTCGCGAGGGCGCGGGCGCGCGTCCGCGGGTCCTCGGTCGTCTCGATGATCTCCTCGTAGAGCGAGACGGCGCGCGCCGGATCCTCGTCGCGCACCTCGACCCGCTCGGCCCGCTCGAGCGCCAGCTCGGAGGCCCGTCGCTCCTCGAACGCGCGGATCGTGTCCTGGAGCGAGGCGCCCCCGTCGCCGGCGCCGTTCATCATCGCCTCGAGCGAGTAGCTCTCTCCGTCGAGACCTTCGGTCCAGGGCTGCCCGGGCCGCGCGCGGACCCACGGCGTCGAGACGGCCGGCACGATCTTGTTGCGGTTCTCGTCGACGACGAAGTAGCCCGCCACGATCGGGTGGGCCGCCGTCGCGCGCCGGAGCTGGCCGTCGAGCTGCTCGCGAGCCCAGGCGGTCCGCTCCGACTCGAGGAGCGAGAGGTCGATCTCCGCGCGGGCCGCCGCCTCGAGCCGACGGATCTCGGTCTGGAGCTCGCGGGCGTAGTCTCGCGCGACGCCGCGCGCCTCCTCCCGGGCGATCCGGGCGATCTGCGCGCCGTCGTTGCGGACGGCGATCGAGCTGAGCCAGGTAAGGAAGAAGGTGGGGAACAGGATCCCGAGGGCGAAGACGACCAGAATGCGGCGTTTCTGGGTCCCGGCGTCCAAGCGCGGCTCGCTCCGTCGCGGTTCGAATGAACCCTGAACTTAATCGGTCCCGGCGTTGTCGTAAAGGGTGGGCCCGGAGGAGGCCCACCGGCGGAACGCTCGGGGACGGCACGGCTTGACCCCGGGATCGAGGCCACGGTCGGTTGCACGCCGGCCGGTCGGTGGGCTACCCTGCGAGCTGCGGTGGCCGGGATGCATCCCGGCGCGCGGTCGACGGTTAGATGCCCTGCGAAGGGCCCGTCGACCACGTCCTCGCGATCAAGGGAGACGTGTCGTGGTTCTACGAGCCGAACGAGTCGTCGATGTCGCCGCGCGGCGTCGTCGCCGGACCCGCAACGGGCTTCCGACCGCCATCATGGCGAGCATCCTCGCGCTGTTGGTCCTCGGCCTCGCGCCGGGGGCAGTCCTCTTCGTCGCTCGCGCGGACGATGATGATGAGGAAGAGGAAGGCGACGTCGGCGAGTGGGGCTCGGTCCGACTCAACGACGGCCAGGTCATCACCGGCGTCGTGAGCAAGACCAAGAAGGGCGTCCGGGTCGAGACGCTGAACTCGGTGGTCGACATCGTCGACGGCGAGGTCGTCTCGATCCGTAGCAAGACCGAGGAGGAGGCGCGTCGCGCCCGTCGTCGGCGGATGCTCTGGCCGCGACGGCGCAAGCCGACGAACATCAACGAGGAGGGCATCAAGGTCGGCGCCGGCGCCGGCGCCGGCGCCGCCGCCGATGCCGGCGCGGGCGACGCCGGAGCGGGTGATGCCGGCGCCGGTGATGCTGGCGCCGCCGACGGTGGCGGCGCGGCGGCGGCCGAGGGCGACCCGACCGAGAAGGTCGAGTTCCCGCGCCGCGGCTCGGGCCTCGGCCTGCGAACCGGCGGCGACAGCCCGGCGGTGGCGTCGGGAACGACCGCCCCCTCGGCCGCGGCTGGATCGGCGCGCGCCGCCGACCGCGTGAAGCCCCCCGAGCCGGCCCCGGCGCCCGACGCCGGAGCGGGTGACGCGGGCGCTGGCGATGCCGGGACGGGTGACGCCGGTGCGGGCGACGCGGGTGCCGGCGATGCTGGCGCGGGCGATGCTGGTGCCGGCGATGCTGGCGCGGGCGATGCGGGTGCCGGCGATGCTGGCGCGGGCGATGCGGGTGCCGGCGATGCTGGCGCGGGCGACGCGGGTGCGGGCGATGCTGGCGCGAGCGACGCTGGTGCCGGCGAGACCGCCGGCGATCCGATCGACTCCCCGGCGCCGCGGTCGGCCGTCTCTTCGATCCGACGAGGCTCGAGCGGCTCGAGCGTCGCGACGGGCACGACGGCGCCGACTGCCGGCGCCGCCGCCGGAGCGGTCACGCGTCGCGTGGAGCCGGCGCCGATTCCCGCGCCGACTCCCGAGCCGCCGGCGGCCGCCGGTGATGGCGACGCGGGCGCCGGCGATGCCGGTGCCGGCGAAGGCGACGCCGGTGGCGAAGGCGACGCCGGTGCCGGCGATGCTGGCGCGGGTGAGGGCGACGCGGGCGCCGGCGCCGGAGACGGCGAAGGAGCCGACGGCGGCGACGGATCGAGCGGAGACGATGACCAGTCGCTCGCGCCGGTCGCCGGACCCCATCTCGCGGCCGTGACCGGCCCCAGAAACCCAGGCGGCGCCGCCCGTGCCGTCGGCGCCGGCGCGCCGACCGCGGCGGCCGGGTCCGCCCGGCCGGCCGGAGCGCTCGAGCTCGAGCCCGCGCCCGCGCCCGCGGCCGCCGAGACCGGCGACGCCGGCGCCGGCGCGGGCACGACGGACGCCGGGGACGGCGAGGCCGTCGCCGAGGCGCCCGCGATCGGTCCCCATCTCTCGAGCCTTCCGACCAAGCCCTCGACCGGAGCCGCTCGTTCGAGCGCCGGCCGGAGCGCCGAGGCCGCGACGTCCCGGGCCGCGCTCAGTCAGCGGGTGAAGCCGACCGAGCCGACCGAGGTCGCGGACGCGAGCGGCGACGGCGACGGCCGTCGCATCGCCTGGCCGAACCGCAACCGCGGCGAGGGAGCCACGGACGAGGGCGACGGCGGCGGCCGTCGCATCGCCTGGCCGAGCCGCAACCGCGGCGACGCCAGCGACGCAGGCACCGACGTGGCGGCCGACATCGACGCCCCGGACCGCGGCGGCTCGGCCGCCGGACTGCGCCACGGGGCCGGCGAGAGCGGCGCCGCCGGTGCGGCGAGCGAGGCCGGATCGACCGGCGCGCCCGTCATCGCGTCGGCGCGACCGACGCCGACGATCGCCACTCCCGACGCGGGCACGCCCGACGCGGGCACGCCCGACGCGGGCACGCCCGACGCGGGCACTCCCGACGCGGGCACTCCCGACGCGGGCACGCCCGACGCCGGCGCTCCGGCCGTCGTCGTCGAGCACATCCCCGCGAGCGGTCCCCAGACCGCCGCCGTCCTCGGGTCGAGCGCCCTCGCGCCGGCCATCGCACGCGCCGACGTCCCGCCGACGCCGTGGAGCGCCGACGTCGCCAACGAGGTCATCGCGGCCGGCTGGATCCGACCGGATCCCGACGCCCGGATCGCGGAGACCATGCCGCCGACGCCGTCGACCGACCTCGCCGATGCTGGCAGCAGCACCGACACCGCCAAGCCGACCGCGACGACGGAGCCGGCGGCCGGAACCGACGCCGGCGCGGGCGAGGTCGTGATCGCGACCGGTCCGAAGAAGCCGACCGACGACGGCGGCACGGCGAAGCCCGAGGCCGGCACCGAGAAGCCGCCGGTCCCTCGCAAGCGCCGCAAGATGCTCAGCGACCCGATCAGCACGGTGATGGCCGCCTCGCGCGGGCCGCATCTCGCCGCGTCGGGCCCGGGCGTCGTCGACCGCACCGCGATCGCGAGCACCGCCGGAACGACCGCGAGCGGCGGCGGCGCGACCCGCGTCCCGCCGCGCGCTCGGAGCAACGAGATCCCCGCGTGGATGCGGCGCGGTCTCGCGCCGTCGGTGTGGTTCAACGGTCCGTCCGGTCCGGCCGACCCCGCCGTCGCGCGCCGGATTCACGTCCGCTAGACGAGCCCCACCGATCTCGAACGAGCCGAGCCGTCTCCCGAGGGAGGCGGCTCGTTCTCATCGAGATCGGAGAAAGGGAGGAAACGAGCCGGCCCGATCGCACGACCGACGATGAAAGCGCGGCGAGACTCGGGCTCGACCGGGGCGTCTGAACGAGCACCCGGAGGGACGGGACATGGACCAAGATCGCCGACGCACCGGACTCCTGATCTCCGGAGGAGCTCTGACCCTCACGGGCATCGGCCTGCACGTCGCCGCGGCCATCAGGGTCGACGACCGGCTCTTCCCCCTCGAGAGCATGGCGACCGGCGAGGCCCCCCCGGACCCGTCGGCCCTCGCGCGAGGGATCCAGGACTCCCAGACGCCGACCTCCTACGCTCCCTCGCTCCTCATGGGCGGGGTCGGATTCCTCATGCTCGCCCTGGGGGTCACCCTCCTGGTGATGGCGCGCCGGCGGCCCGAGGGCTAACGTCCTGGGGAGGCCCCGGAGCTCGCCATGAGCTCGACTCCCCAGACGCCCTGGTCGCCAGCTCCCGGCTCCCCCGGCCCCGCGGGCGGCGGCGGCGCCCATCCGCTCCGCCACCCGTCCGAGCGGCCCGTCCCGCTTCCCGCGCGGATCGGGGACTACCACGTCGCGCGCCTCCTCGGCCAGGGCGGGATGGGGATCGTCTACGAGGGCCACGACCCGGTCCTCGACCGGCCGGTCGCCATCAAGAAGCTGAAGCTCCAGCGGGGGACGCCCGCCGCCGACATCGAACGCCTCCGCCGGCGGTTCCTGAGCGAGGCGCGGGCGGTCGCGAAGCTCCAGCACCCCAACATCGTCGCCGTGTATCAGGCGAGCGTCGATCCGTTCGACCAGGAGCCCTACCTGGCGATGGAGCTCGTCCGGGGGCGCGACCTCGAGCAGCTCCTCCGGGAGGACCGCCCGTCGGCGCGCCGCTGCGCCGAGATCGCCCGGGACGCGGCGATCGGCCTCCACCACGCCCACGATGCCGGGATCATTCACCGCGACGTCAAGCCCTCGAACATCCTGGTCGACGGCGAGCGCGTCCTCGTGATGGACTTCGGCCTCGCCGTCGATCTCGACGCGCGCCGACTCGCATCGATCGAGGGCGGCCTCGAGGGAACGCCCTACTACGTCGCCCCCGAGCAGGCGAGCGGGAGGCGCGGCGACACGTCGGCGCGCAGCGACGTCTACTCGCTCGGCGTCACCCTTCATCAGGCGCTCGCCGGAGAGCCGCCCTTCCGCGGGCAGAGCATCATCGAGATCCTTCAGAAGGTCTTCAACGATCCGCCGACGCCCCTCCGCGCGATCGACGCCTCCATCCCCGCGGACCTCGAGACGATCACGCTCGAGTGCCTCGAGAAGGACCCGACCGACCGCTACGAGTCCGCCGAGGCGCTCGCGCGCGACCTCGATCGCTTCCTCGAGGGGCGACCCATCCTCGCCCGTCGGCCCGGGCTCCGGCCGTGGGTCCGGGCGACGGCCCGCCGCCACCGCTTGCCGATCGTCGTCCTGGCCGCCGTCCTGGTCGTCGCCGCGGCCGGCCTCGCCGGGCTCGCCTACCGACGCGCGGACGGGCGGCGGAAGGCGGCGGCGGCCGTCGTCGCCCTCCGCGACGCGGCGGCGCTCCTCGCCGACGAGGCGCGCCGCGCCCTCGACGACGGCGGCGCCGACGCCGAGCCCGAGGCCTTCCTCGCGCGCTTCGGCGGCGCGGCCATCGCCGAGCGCCTCGCCGCCCACGACGCGGCCCGGGCCGACGGCCCGATCCGCGACGCCGAGCGGCGGGCCGACGCGCTCGCCGATGCGCTCGCCGTCTACCCGGCGGCTGCCCTCGCCGCGCGGGCCTCGCGACAGGCCGCCGCCCGCGCGAGCGACGCGGGCGACGAGGACCTGGCCCGGAGGCGCCTGGTCGAGGCCTACCGGACCGACCCGTCGGGGCGCGACGGCCTGCTGGCCCTCCTCGCCGCCGCGAAGCTCCTCCTCGAACGCGGCGAGCCGCTCCGCGCCCACGGCCTCGCGTGGTCGGCCCGCCGTCGGGCGTCGGGCGACGCGCCGGAGCTCGCGACGGTGCGCCTCCTCGGCGACGTCGTCGCAGGACGGGCGCTGCTCGCCCTCGGCCGGCCGGCGGCGGGCGGCCATCTCCTCGAGCGGGCCCACGCGGCGCTCGCCCGAGAGGGCGCGGCCGACGATCCGGACCTGCGCCACCTCGACCGCGCCCGGCTCGCGGCCGAGGCAGCGGTCGGCCGCTGGCTCGGACCGGTCGTTCGCCTCGAGCTCGACGACACGACCCGCCTCACCTACGGCGGCCCGGTCGGCGACTGGGACGGCGACGGCCGCGACGAGCTGCTCCTCCTCGATCCGGTCGCCCCGCCGCGCCCGGGCGAGCCGGGGCGCCTGCGCCTGCGGAGCGTCGCCCTCGACGCCGACCGCCCGCGCGTCGAGGCCGACGCCACCCTGCCGATCACTCCGACCGGCCCGAGCGCCGATCGCTGGTGGGACTCGAGCCCCCAGCGTGTGCTCCGAATCGTCGGCGCCGACGTCGACGGCGACGGCCGCGACGAGCTGATCCTCTCGCACGGCGACGGCAACGAGGGCCGCGACCCCGACCGCGTCGCCCTGCTCCGCCTCGACCCGTCGGCCGTCTCCGTCCTCGTCGAGTCGCCCCCGGGCGAGGGGTTCCTCGAGTGGCCGGTCGTCACCGACCTCGACGGCGACGGCCGGACCGACCTCGTCGCGACCCGCGCCGGCGGCTACGTCCTCCACTTCCCCGACCCGATCGCGCAGGGGCTCGTCTCCCGGCAAGACCGACTCCTCACGGTCACCCGCGGCGCGTGGATCCAGGGCGCGGTCGCCGCGGAGCTCGACGGGCGCCCGCCCGCCGAGATCGTCCTCGCGACCGCCGAATGGAATCGCTGGACCCTCGAGATCGTCGAGACGCGGACCGAGCGCGGCGCCCTCCGGTTCTTCGCGCGCGACCTCGGCCGGATCGGACGGGTCACCACGCCGCGAACGCTCCCGGGCGCCGGCGAGGGCGGCCGCGACCGCCTCCTGTTCCTCTGCGAGCGCCCGCCCGACCCGAGCATCGAGGTGGCGCCCGAGCCCGGCGAGGGGCTCGTCGAGCTGCACGCCGACGGCTCGCTGACGCGGCTCTGGACGCACGAGGAGGCCGGCTCGCGCGTCCGCTCGCTCGAGGGCGGCTACCAGGCGCTCCTCGCGCCGGTCCGCGGGGCGCCCGGAGCGGCGAGCGAGCCGACCGCCGTCGTGGCCGGCCTCCGGCTCGACGGGACGCTCCGGCTGACGGTGCTCCCGGGCGTCGACTCCGGGCGCGCCGTGGTCGTCGAGCTCCCGGGCCTCGGCACGCGCATCGAGCGGATCGACATCGACGGCGACGGCGACGACGAGCTGCTCCTGCGCGCCGAACGGGATGGCCGCCTCGAGCCGATCATCCTCGCCCGCGTGCCCGGCGAGCGCGCCGCGGCCCCGGCCGACGACCGACCGCCGTCTCCGACCGCGTCGAGCGCCGGACCGGCATCGGGCGCGGCGCCCGAGCTCGTCATCGCGGCCGACCTCCTCGCCCTCGGCGCGCCGGCCGAGGCCGAGCGCCTCGCCACGTCGATCCGCGACGACGCCGATCGGCCGGGCCCGGTCCGGGCGCGCGCGGCCCTCCTCGTCGCCGACGTGCAGGCCTCGACCGGCGACCGACGCGCGGCCGTCGCCGCGTGCCGCGACGCCGCCGCGGCCGACGACGGGATCGCCACCGCGGCGCTCCGCCGCGCCCTCGAGCACGCCGAGCAGGGCTGGGACTTCGCGGCCGCGATCACGATCATCGACGAGCTCCTCGCCCGACTCGACCTCCGCGACGACGTCCGCGAGGAGCTCCGGCGTCGGCGGCCCCGCCTCCGCGCCGTCGCCGGCCTCAGCCCGCGCCTCACCCTCGCCGATTTGCTCGCCGGAGCGATCCCGGCCGCGGCGGGCGACGCGACCCGCCTCGACGCCGACGCCGGAGCCCTCCGGATCGACGGCAGCAGTCGGGGCGGCGCGACCCTGCGCGTGCCGCTGCAGCACGACGGCGGCCCGATCGGGCTCCGGGCCGACCTCGACCTCGAGTTCCTCTCGCTCGCGGTGGAGCTCGCCGTCACCCTCCGCCGCGAGGACGACCCGAGCCGGAGCGACCGGCTCACGATCCGCGCCGGCGTCGAGGGCGCCGGCCGCGTCACCGACGACCTCCTCCGCCTGTCCGCGGTCGCGACGAAGCCGCGCGCCGCCGCCTCGGCGTCGGCCGGCATCGACCTCCGGCGTCGCCTCCGGGCCGAGTCACTCCGGCTCGAGGCGATCGCCGCGCCGGCCCTCGGCCGGCTCTTCGTGAAGATCGAGGACACCGCCCGCGGCGAGGTCCTCGTCCGCGAGGCCGTCGACCTCCCGTTCGCCTTCGACGCCGGACGCTGGTGGCTCGAGATCGGGGACCGGGCCGAGTCGACCGGGCGCTACCGGAACGCCGGGCGAGGGACGTTCCGGAGGATCGAGGTGCTCGCCGCCTCGCCGCGGACGCGGCCCGACGCCGACGCGGAGATCCCGGCGGCCGACCGGGCCGCGACCGCGCTCATGAGGCGGCGCCCCGACGAGGCGATCGCTCTCCTCGAGAACGCCGTCGGCGTCCGCGAGGCGTGGCTCGCCGCGCAGGCCCACCTCGCGAACGGGCAGACGCCGCTCGCGCGGGCGCGCCTCCGCGCGGCGAGCGCGGTCGATCCCGAGGGCTTCCGCCGTCTCGCCGGGCGGACCGTCGTCGGCGCCGACATGCCGCTCCGAGCCCTCGTCGCCGATGTGTTCGTCCCCGAGGAGCCTCCCACCTCCGACGATCCGGTCATCGACGTCCTCTACTACGCGCGCGGCGTGGCGAACGGCGACACCTCGGCATCGACCGCCTACGCCCTCGCCCGCGCCCTCGAGTTCATCGGAGGCTGGACCGAGGCGCACGAGCTCTTCACCCGCGTCGCCGACGATCCGACGGCATCGGCCGAGGACCGCCGCGACGCGAGCCGCCGCCTGCCGGCGATCGCGATCCGGATCGGCCGCTGGGAGGAGGCGGCCGAGCAGGCGGAGCGGTGGATCCTCGCGAACGGCGACTCGGCCGCCGGCGCCCGCGAGGTGCGCTGGGCGCGCGAGGCGGCCCGGGCACTCCTCGAGCAACGGCAATGAACCCGGGCCCTGGCAGCTCGCACTCCGCGTCATCCGCGTCATGCGCGGTTCCCACTCGTTCAACGCCGAGAGAGACGGAACCGCGGATTTCGCGGATTGCACGGATTGACTCGGGCGTCGCCGAGCCTTGCCGACGCGTCGCCGGGGGCCGCCCGAGACTCCTGTTCCTCGAACAGGCCACGCTTGCTCGTGCCTACGCGGCCGGCGTCGACGGCGCGTCGAGCTCTCCCCGCCCGGCGCCGACCATCGCCGCGAGGGCGAGGAGCGGCGGGCCCGCCTGGATGCACGCCGCCGCGATCTTGCCGACCGACGCCGCGAGGACGACCCCGGCGCCGACCATCGAGAGGCAGGCGTAGGCGACGAGCGTGCGCCCGACCACGCCGCGCGCATCGGTCCGCCCCGCGAGGACGATCCCGACGCCGATCGCGACCGCGAGGAAGAGGTTGTAGAAGCCCTGGTTGAACGCGAACGCCCAGAGGAGCTCGGCGTCCTCGGCGCTCTCCACGCCGAACCGCGCGTGCACGTCGGGCCGGAGGAACAGGACGCTCTCCATCAGGAAGAAGAGGACGTGGAACAGGGCGGCGAGCCCCGCGAGCACCTTCCAGGCGATGGTCATCGTCTCTCTCTCGTTTCTATCGATCCGTCGGCGTGAGTCGCTCGGCGGCGTCGAAGACCTCGGTCCCGCGCACGCGGAGCCGGGTCGCCTCGTCGACGCGCTCGATGAGCTCGGCGGCGTCGCCCAGGATCGCGCCGAGGTCCCACAAGGTCACCGCCCCGCGTCCCGAGGCCGTCGCGACGAGGCGCCCGTCCGGGCTCCATCGCACGTCCGCGACGCCGGTCTCGTGCTCGAGCACGACGAGCTCGCGGCCGGAGTCGACGTCGAAGACCCGGGCGGTCCGATCACTCGAGGCGGTCGCGATCCGCGTCTCGTCGGGGCTCCAGGCGACCGACCGGACATCGGCGCCGTGGGCCCGGAGGATCCGACGCACCCGACCCTCGACCGGGTCCCAGAGCCGAACCGTCCCGTCGACGCCCGCGGTCGCGAGCTCCCGGCCGTCGGGGCGCCAGCTCACCGAGCTGACCCAGCCGCGGTGTCCGAGGAGTGGAACGAGGTCGTGGGTGAGCAGGTTCCAGACGTGGACCTCGCCGAGCATCCCACCCCAGGCGAGTCGGTGGCCGGCGGCGTCGAACGTGATCGGTCCGTAGTACTCCTCCCGCCCGAAGACCGTCTGCATCGGCAGGAGGGCGCCCGGCGGCTCGAGCTGGTGGAGGTAGAGACCGTGACCGGACCCGCGGACGAAGACCGCGTGCCGCAGGTCCGGCCCGAAGACCGGCGTCGGCTCGTGGGTCCACAGATCGAAGACCTCGTGGACGAGGGCCGCCGTCGCGACGTCCCAGATCCGCGCGCGCCGGTCCGGCCCGCCGGTGGCCAGGCGCCGGCCATCGTCGCTCCACGCCACCGTCCTCGCGCTGGTCTCGTGCGCCTCGATCACCGTCGGCTCGGCTTCGAGCTCATCGACCGACCAGACGCGGGCCTCTCCGTTCCTCAGCCCGGCGGCGAGGCGCCGACCCGACGGGTCCCAGGCGATGGCGTCCGCGCGCGCCGGAAGGGTGAGGACGGCCCCCTCCGGGTCGCCGCGCGGATCGACGATCCGGAGCTCCGGTCCGGTCCCCGCGATGGCCAGCCTCCCCTCGCGACCGAAGGCGAGCGCGGCCGTCTCGTTCGCTCCCTGCGCGGGCGCGACGGACCAGGCGAGGCGCGGGGCGGCGAGGTCCCAGACGCGGACCCGGCCGCCGGCCGTGCCGCTCGCGATCGCCCGCCCGTCCGGCGTGAAGGCGGCCGCCCGGGGCCGGTCGCCGGCGCGGAACGCGTCGATCGTCTCCCCTCGCCGGACGCTCCAGACCCGGACGGTCCCATCGTCCGACGCCGAGACGATCCGCTCCCCCGCGGCGTCGAAGGCGAGCCCGCGGACGCGCGCGGTGTGACCCTCGAGCGTCGCGACCGGCGCCTCCTCGGGCCGCCCCTCGACGATGCGCCAGAGGATGACGCGGTCGGAAGCGGTGGCGAGGAGGCTCCCGTCAGGGCTCCAGGCGAGGCCCGCGGCGCCGACCTCGTCGTCGTGGTGCATCCACTCGGCGACGATCGACCGGTCGGCGAGGTCGATCACCGCGACGTTCGCCTCGTTGCTGTGCCAGCGCGTCGCCGCGAGCCAGCGGCCGTCGGGGGAGAAGCGCACCCGACCGACGGCGGTGGCGAGGACGACGGGCTCGAATCGATCCTCGAGCGTGTCCGGATCGCGGAGACGGATGCGCATCGGGTAGTAGCCGGCCGTCGCGATCGTCCGGCCGTCGGGGCTCCAGTCGACGGTGAGGAGCGTCTGGCGCTCGCCCTCCGACCACGCGAGCCGCTCGCCGGTCTCGAGATCCCAGACGCCGACCCAGCTCCGCTCGTTCCGTCCGCCGACCGCGGCGACCCGGCCACCGTCCGGAGAGATCGCGAGGCTCACGCCCCAACGCCCGGCGTCGGCGCCCGCGACGCCGTCGAGACGCGGGAACGGCCGGTTCGCGAGCATCACGCCGGTCGCCGTGTCCCAGACGAGGAGCGCCTTGCTGCACGACACGACGCGCTCGCCATCGGGCGTGACCCGGAGGTCGCCGACCCAGCTCGCGTGTCCGTCGACGCGCGCGATCGACGTGCGTCGTCCCACGTCGAAGATCCGGAGGGCGCGGTCGCCTCCGCAGACCGCCAGCCGGGCTCCGGAGGGAGACCAGGCGAGCGAGGTGACCGCGCCCGCCGACTCGGCGATCGGGAGCTCGAACGGCGGCGTCGCCCCGGCGTCGAGCGTCCTGACCACGATCCCGCCGGCGCCATCTCCGATCGCGACTCGTCCGCGCTCGCGGTCGAACGCGATCGCCGTGGCCGGCGCCCGGTGATCGAGCCCGAGCGGGCGCGCCTCGCCGTCCGAAGGCTCGACGAGCCGAGCCGCGTCGTCCTCGATGACGAGGAGCGGCTCGCCCTCCCAGGCGTCTCCGGCGAACGCGGTTCGCTCCGCGACGTCCCACCGGGCGAGCTCCTCCACCCCGGCGGCGGCGAGTCTCTTCCCGTCTCGATCGAAGCCGAGGGCGAGCACCCCGCCCCTGAGACCCCGGAGCTCGAACGGATCCCGAAGGCCGGTGGGATCGATGACCCGGACGACGCCATCCTCGCCACCCGACGCGAGCCGGGCGCCGTCAGGCGACCAGGCGAGCGCCGAGACGGCTCCCTCGTGCCCCTCGATCGCCCCGACGACGCGGCCGCTCGCCACGTCCCAGACCCGAACGAGGCCGAACCCACCGGTCGCGATGCGGTCGCCCGCCGGCGACCAGGCCACGACCCGGGCCGATCGCACCGACGAGACCCAACGCAGGCGACCCGCCCGGTCGAGAGAGCGGGCCAGAACGGAGCGCGCCGTCGCCCCGTCTAGCCGCGAGAGCGCGTGCGCGGCGAGGGCGGACGCCTCGGCGTGGCGCCCCTCGACGGCGCGATGGCCCGCCTTCTCCGCGAGAGCCTGCGCCAGCATCCGCTCGGTCCGGTCGAGGGCGATGGCGCGCTCGGACTCGGCGACGGCCGCCCGATCGCGCGCCTCCTCGGCGGCGACGCGCTCGGCGCGCTCGGCGTCGCGGGCGCGGCGGGCGTCGTCGCGCTCGCGGCGGATGCTGCGGAGCGAGTAGATGCCGCCGGCGATCCCGAGGACGACGAGCGCGACGATCGAGACGGCCGCCACGGCGCTCGCGCCGGCCGCCGCCCGGTGCTTCCGCGCCCAACGCCGCCACCGCTCCCGGCGACCGATCGGCCGCGCCGCGATCGCCTCGCCCTCGAGGTAGCGACCGAGGTCGTCCGCGAACGCGGCCGCCGACCCGTAGCGACGCTCGGGGTCCTTCTCGAGACACTTGAGGGTGATCGTCTCGAGGTCGGCGTGGATCGACGGGTCCTGCTGGCGCGGCGGGCGCGGCTCGTCGCGGAAGATCTTCGGCATCAGCTCGAGCATGCTCGACGCCTGAAAGGGAGGCTCGCCGACGAGGCCGTGGTAGAGGATGACGCCGAGGGCGTACACGTCGCTCCGCGGGCCGGTCGCCCTGACGTCCCCGTTCGCCTGCTCGGGAGCCATGTAGAGGGGCGTGCCGATCACCTGCCCCGTCTGGGTCAGGCCGCCCTCGACCGAGAGGTCGCGCGCCGCGCCGAAGTCGGTCAGGTGCGGTCGGTCCTGCTCATCGATGAGGACGTTCTGCGGCTTCACATCGCGGTGGACGACCGCGTGGGCGTGCGCGTGATCGAGGGCGACGGCGACCTCGCGCACGATCCGGGCGAGCCGCCGGCGTGCGATCCGCTCGCCGCCGCCGGGACCGTCCCCGAGGATGGCGTCGAGGGTGCCGCCGGGGATGAAGTCCATCACGATGAACGGTCGGCCGTCGTGATCGCCGACCTCGTGGACCGGGACGATCCCGGGGTGACGCAGCCTCGCGGTCGCCCGCGCCTCGCGGACGAAGCGCTCGACGGCGACCCGACTCGCGTCGGAGCGATCGAGGATCATCTTGATGGCGACGTCGCGACGCAGCGCCGGGTCGTGGCCGCGGAAGACGACGCCCATTCCCCCGCGCCCGAGCTCGCCCGAGATCTGGTAGCGTCCGATCCGACCGCCGACGCCCGGCGGGCCGGGCGACGCCGAAGGCGCTCCCGGCGTCCCGCTCGGCGCGCCGAAGGGGTGCGACCCCGAGGGCGGCGCGGTCGGGTAGCGGCCTGTCGGCGGCCGGGGCGGCGGCGGCGTCGCCCCGGGGAGGCGCCCCGAGCCCGGACGCGGCGGCGGACCTCGACCGGGCGCGAGCGTGGCCGACGCCGAGGCGTCCCCGATCTGCCGCAGTTGCTCGGGCGTGAGCAACCCGCGCTGGACGACCACCGCGGCCAGCGGCAGGGCCGAGGGCCCCCCGGCCGCCCGCTGGGCGTCGAGGCACTCGGCGAGCTGATGATCGGAGAGCCTGCCGGAGGCGAGGAGGCTCGCCGCGAGGCGCTGCTCATCGTTCAAGGCGCGTCTCCCGATGCAGCCTCGCTCACCACCCGGCTGGCCCGCAAGCCGCTCCGATCCGCTTCCTCGAGGGTCCCCCGACCTCGCAGACCGTTCGCCGACGCGCGGTGGCGCCTCGCTGCCGATCGCCGTAGGCTGGCGGGGTCGACCGCCCGCCGCGACGCCCCCCTCACCGCGCGTCGCGCCTCCCCCGACCGAGCCCACGGACATGAGCGGCGAGCCCCGACCCGCCGACAGCCAGGCCGCCCGGACGCCCATCCCGCTCGGCCGCCGGCTCGCCTACGCCACGCCGGCGATCTCGCTCGCCCTGGTCGGCATCCCGCTCTACGTCACGATCCCGAAGTTCTACACCGACGTCGTCGGCGCCGACATCGTCGTCGTCGGCGCGCTCCTTCTGGGAGTCCGCATCTTCGACGCGGTGAGCGATCCGGTCGTCGGCACGCTGTCGGACCGGACCACCTCGCGCCTCGGGCGGCGGCGCCCGTGGATCGCCGCCGGCGCGCCGCTCCTCGCCCTCGCCACCCTCGCCCTGTTCTCGCCGCCGACGCTCACCGCCGGCGCCGCCGCGATCTGGTTCGGCTTCAGCGTCTTCGCCGTCTTCTTCTTCTGGACGGTGATCGCCGTTCCCTACGAGGCGCTCGGGCCCGAGCTCACCTTCGACTACGACGAGCGGACGAGCCTCCTCGGGCTGCGCGACGGCTTCCTCATCCTCGGAACGCTCGGCGCTGCCGCCTCGCCGGCCCTCGTCGCGCTGGCTCTCGGGCTCGGCTCGACCGCCGCCGACGAACGAACGCGCTTCACCGTCGTCGCCTGGCTCTACGCGGCCGCCGTGATCGTGACGTGCGCGATCGGCTTCCTCGGTCTCCGCGAGCCGACGCGGCCGGCGCCCCCCGAGACGCCGACGGCCACGACGGGCGGCGGCTGGCTCGGGACGCTCCGCAACCGCCCGTTCGCGATCCTCCTCGCGAGCTACACCGTGAACGCGATCGGGAGTAACCTGCCCGGCCTGCTCATCCCCTACTACATCGCCTACATCCTCGGCGGCGGCACGGCCGAGCTCTATCTCCTCATCTACTTCGTCGCCGGGATCCTGATGCTCCCGGTCTGGGTGCGCCTCTCCCAGCGGTTCGAGAAGAAGAACGTCTGGATTGCCGCCGCCGTCGTGAACACCGGCTCGTTCGCCCTCGTGTTCCTCCTCGGTCCGGGCGACCACACCGCCTACGGCGTCCTCGTCGCCTTCTCCGGCCTCGGCTTCGGCGCGACGATCGTGCTCCCGAACTCGATGCAGGCCGACGTCATCGACTACGAGCACTGGCGGACCGGCGAGCGACGCGAGGGACGGCTGATCGGCATCTGGGCGATCGCCCGCAAGCTCGCCGCGGCGCTCGGCGCCGGCCTCGCGTTGCCGGTGCTCGGCCTCGCGGGCTACGTGCCGAACGTCGAGCAGACCGAGACGGTCCGCCTCGTCCTGCGCGTCCTCTACGCCGGCGTCCCGTGCGTCTGCAGCGTCCTCGGCATGCTGATCGTCATCACCTACCCGATCGACCGGGCCGCCCACACCCGGATCCTCGCCGCGGTCGCCGCCCGCGCCGCGGGGCGCCGCACCGAGGACCCGCTCGCCTCCGTCTAGACGCCCGGCCGTCGATCCTCCTCGCACGGTCGGCTTGACCGCTCCGCCGGTTGGGGGGAAGCTCGTGAGCGTGACGAGCGGGGCACCCAGAGCGGCGTGACGACGACCGGCGGCGACCTCATCGGCCAGCGCCTCGGCGCCTGCACGATCGTGGCGAAGCTCGGCGCCGGCGCGATGGGCATCGTCTACCGGGCGACCCACGACGAGCACGGCGACGTGGTCGTCAAGACCGTCATGCCCGAGTTCCAGGCGCGGGGCGACATGGCCCGCCGCTTCAAGCGCGAGGCGGAGGCGGCCCGCCGCATCGACGGGCGCCACGTCGTCCGCGGCTACGGCCTCGAGGAGGCGAACGGGCTCCAGCTCCTCGTCCAGGAGTTCGTGCCCGGCGGCGATGTCGAGGGGCTCATCCGCAAGCGCGGCGGGAGGCTCGACCTCGCCGACGCTCTCCGCGTCGCCCGCGACGTCGCCCTCGGCCTGGCCTCGGCCCACGCGGCCGGGCTCGTCCACCGCGACCTCAAGCCGGGGAACGTGTTCCTCGACGAAGAGGGCCGTGGAAAGATCGGCGACCTCGGCCTCGTCCTCCAGGTCGACGGCGAGCCGATCGACGGCAAGACGATCCTGACGAAGAAGGGCCAGGCCCTCGGCACGCCCTACTTCATGGCGCCCGAGCAGTGGACGGGCGCCCACGACGTCGACGCGCGCGCCGACCTCTACGCCCTCGGCGTGATGATCCACGCGATGCTGAGCGGGCAGTTTCCGTTCGCCGGCGACTCGGTCTCATCGCTCATGAAGGCGCACCTGACCGACGCGCCGCTGCCGCTCGGAAGCCACCTCCCGTCGGTCCCCGAGCCGGTCGAGAGCCTCGTCCTGCGTCTCCTCGCGAAGGACCGCGAGGATCGACCGGCCGCGGCCGCGGACGTCGCCGACGAGATCGGACGGATCGCCGACGCGCTCGGCATCGGCGCCGCGGTGCGCGGCGCCGCCGAGCTCGACGGCACGGTGATCGACGCAGGAACCCCCGTCGCCGCGCAGCCGGCGAGCGACCCCGCCACCGGCTCGGGCGCCCCGTCCCCCGGGGACGCGCCCCCGGCGACGGCGATCGCTCCGGCGCCGGGCCTCCCCGGCGTCGGCGAGACGATCGGCGACCGGTTCCGGGTCGAGGCGATCCTCGGCCAGGGCGGGATGGGCGTCGTCTATCGCGGCCGCCACCAGCTCCTCGACGAGGACTTCGCGGTCAAGCTCATCCACGCCGAGCTCGCCGCGCGGCCCGAGTTCCGGCAGCGCTTCCTCCGCGAAGCGAGGGCGCTGATGAGCTTCGTCCACAAGGGCGCGGTCAGCCTGCGTGAGTTCGGCGAGCACGAGGGCAGCCTCTACATGGCGATGGACTACGTCGAAGGGCGCACCCTCGGCGCGCTCCTCGCCGAGCAGGGCCCGTTCGATCAGGACCGCGCCCTGGAGCTCGCCTGCCAGGTCCTGCCGTGTCTCGAGGAGGCCCACGCGGCCGGCCTCGTCCATCGCGACCTCAAGCCGGCGAACCTCCTCGTCGAGGACGGCGGCGGCGCGCTCACGATCAAGATCCTCGACTTCGGGATCGCGAAGATCCTCGAGGACGACGACGCGGCCGCCACCGCGACGCTGACCGGCACCGGCGTCTCGATCGGCACGCCCCACTACATGTCGCCCGAGCAGGACGCCGGCGACCCGGTCGACGGCCGGAGCGATCTCTACTCGTTCGCGACGCTCCTCTACGAGGCGCTCGCCGGGCGGAAGCCGCTCGACGCCGAGACAGCCCGGAAGCTCCGCTACAAGATCCAGATGCAGGCGCCCGACCCGCTCGCGAGCGCGGCCGCGGGCCGGGTGACCGAGGCGTTCGCCGACGCCGTGATGGCGGCGCTCGCGAAGGACCCCGACGACCGACCGGCGGGCCCGGCGACCTGGCTCGCGTCGC
The DNA here is from genome assembly GCA_029260755.1 of Planctomycetota bacterium. Lineage (GTDB taxonomy): Bacteria > Planctomycetota > J058 > J058 > JAJDCQ01 > JAJDCQ01. Next base: position 97,835 of record JAJDCQ010000132.1, read on the forward strand.
TCGAGGCGGCCGCGGCCCCGGCGCGTTCGACGACGACGCGGCCGCCGACGAAGGCGCGGCCGAAGGCCGCCCCGACCGCGCGCGCCGAGACGTGGACCGTCGCGGCCCCGGCGAACGAGCCGGCGGCGCCGCCGGCCCGCGAGAGGACCCGACGTCGCCGCGACGAGGAGGGACCGAGGCGCCGGCGCCGGGAGGAAGCCGGCGAGAGGGCCGAGACGCACGCTCCGGCGGCCGGCTCGACCCTGCTGAAGATCGCGTTGCTCGGAATCGGCTGCCTCGCGTCGGTCTTCGTGCTCGCCGTCGTCGTCGCGATCGCGATCCCGAGCCTGCTCTCCTCACGGCTCGAGGCCAACGAGACGATGGCCATCTCGAGCCTGCGAACGATCACGACCTGCCAGTACCAGTTCCGGGAGTCGGGCCGGGGCCCCGACGGCAGCTTCGCCTTCGGCACGCTCGACCAGCTCGGCGAGGCCGACCTGCTCGACCACGAGCTCGCGAGCGGCGAGAGGAGCGGCTATCGATTCGAGGTCGGGTTCGTCGACCCCGAGACGGGAGCCGAGAACCGCGAGCTGGCCTTCACGGTCATGGCGAGCCCGACTGAGCCCGACGTGACCGGGACCCGCTGGTTCTACGTCGACCACGAGGGCGTCATCACCGAGAGCTTCGACGGCCCCGCCGGGCCGTACGACCCTCCGATCGACGGGTCGCCGGGCCGCGAGCCGGTCGTCGTCAAGCCGCCCGACCCCGTGGACGAGGCGGAGATGCGGTTCCGAGAGAGGGTCGGCCTCGCCGAGCGCAAGGCGCTCGGCACGGATGAGGGAGACGGGAAGCGATGACGAGACGCCGACGCCTGCACCTCGCCGCCGCGCTCGCCGTCCTCGTCGTCGTCGCCGGCGTCGGGCTGCCCGACGCCACGGTCCGCGACGCGCGGGGCGGCGTCGTCGTCCTGAAGAACGGGGAGGTGCTCGTCGGGCGAATCCGCGCCGAGGAGATCGACGCGGAGGCGGTCACGGTCCGCTGGCCCTACAAGGACCGGACCGACCGGGGCCAGCTCGAGATTCCCCGTTTCCGGATCCGCTGGTTCGACGCCGAGGCCGACGCGCCGACCGACGAGTACTGGGCGCGGCACGCCGACGAGACGATCGACGAGCGCTTCCACCACGCCCGCGCCATGTGGCAGATCCGGAACATGGGCGTCGAGAAGCCGGCCGACGAAGAGCCCGCCATCGACCCGAAGCTCCTCGCGCCCGACGAGGGCCCCGACGCGCCGACGCTGTCGGTCACCCCGTTCCTCGGCGAGGGATACGTGATCAACGCGCCGTCGGGCTGGACGACCACCTACGAGGACGAGGTCGCCGTCTTCGAGGCGCCCGGCGAGGTCGGCGGTTACCGCCCGCGCATCCAGACCTTCTCTCTCCCGTCGGCCGGGGTCGAGATCGATGAGCAGCGACGCTGGCTCCTCGAGGAGCTGGCCGCGGCGGCCGGCCCGGACGAGCGCTTCGAGGTGCGCGCGTCGTCGCCGCTCCACGAGCGCAGCGGTGGCGTCGACCTCATCATCGAGACGCTGACCGAGCGCGACGGGCGCCGGATCGCGGCGCTTCGAGTCGTCCTCTTCCGGGAGCGGCGGACCTACCTCTTCACGGCGTACGCCGCCGAGAGCGCGTTCGAGTCGAGGCGCCCGCTCTTCGAGGCGGTCCGCCGCACGTTCGGCCCGATCGACGAGGGTGGGAAGTGACTCAGTCCGCGCCGGTGACCCGCGCCACGGTCCAGGAGCCGTCCGCCGGACGCTCGAGCGGGTACCCATCCGATCGAAGAACGTAGCCGCGGCGCCCGTCGGTGAGGACGACGACCTCGTCATCGTCGATCAGGAACGGCATCGCGCCCGCCCCCGAGAGCCTCTGACGGAGGATGCTCTCGCCGTCGAGCGAGTAGCTCACCCAGTGGCCAGGCCACGCGACGAGACCCGCTGAAGCGCGGGCAATCGCGATCATCGGCACTCCCAGGAGATCGCCGGTCGCGGCGAGCCTCCGGATGAGGGCGAGCTCCCGGAGACCGCGGACGACCGCGACGATCGCGCCGACGACCAGGACGACGCCGCAGACGAGCAAGAACACGGCCCTGGCCCACTGGTGCCAGAGAACCTGGTGCTCCCACGAGGTGACGGCTCGGGTCGGATCCGACGGGATGTAGCGCACCGTGATCGGGGCGTCGGCCGGCCACGCATCCCCGAAGTGATCGAAGCTCGTGCGGAGAAAGCGCGCCTCGTCGCTCTCGGTCGTGAAGTTGACGGTCACGCCCGTGGTCGCGAAACCACGCCCCTGCGACCACGAGGAGGTCACGATCTCGGCCGTCGGCGCGGCCACGCCGTCGGCCCAAAGGCGGTCGATCCGCCGCGCCTCGTGCACGGAGTCCACGGCGAGGTACGCCATCCCGATCGCGGGCACGATCGCGAGCAGGGCGTACCACGGAACGTGCCGGGCGGTGATGCGCGGAGCCAGGGAATGGGGGCGGTCTTGCATCGTCTTCTCTTCCTCGAGGAGAGAGGAGCAAGCGCGTCCCTTCTCTCCGGCCCAGGAGAGAGCAAGCGAGTGTCCGATCGCGCCCGAGCCACGCAAGGCCCGTCCGGGTAATTACTTGACGCGGCCCTGCATCCCGACGGACGCACGAGCTCTGGGACGAACCCTCGACCGGCGTCGAGGCGAAACACCCCGCCGCGAGCGAGCGGGGAGATCGATCAGTCGCGACCGCCGCGCCTCGGCGCCCAGCGGCGCTCGGTCGCGCACCACTGAAGCCGGGCGCGCCGGGACCGCCACCACCTCAGGAGGTCGCCCCCCTCGCGGGGAGCGCCCTCGGGCAGGATCGCATCCAGCTGCGCTCGCGCCCGGACATCGCCCGCCGAGGCCCGTCGCTCGAGGAGCGGAACCTCGGCCCCGACCAGGGTCGAGAGGGCGAGCTGCTCGAGCTCGGCGAAGCGCGCGAGGACCGCTCGGAAGCGAGCGCGCGCCTCGGGGTCGACGGGCTCGGCCGAGCCGCCGAGCCGCCGGCGCGCCGGCTCCCCGAGCGCGAGGAGCCCGTTCGAGGCCTCCTCGCGCACCCGGTAGTCGGAGTCGCCGAGGCGGGCCACGAGGGCGTCGACCCGGGCGGCGGCGCCCGCGTCGAGCGGCGTTCCCTTGCTGAGGACGTACTCGAGCGCCGCGTCGCGGGTGGCGAGGCGCTCGTCGAACGCGGCCATCGCGGCGGTGACGTCGTCGACCGACTGCGGCCGGGCGACCCGGATCACCTCGATGCCGCCGGAGTCGAGGAGCAGGACGTTGCTCTCGTTCCGGCGGATGCGAGCCGCCGGCGCCTCGGGAGTGCGGCCCCGCGTGTCGATCCGGACGAGGATGAACTTCTTCGAGAGGTCGGCGAACCGCCGGTCCGCCACGACGCCGCGCTCGACGGCGGCGCAGCGCACGCCTCAGACCGAGTCGAGGACGTAGAGGAGGACCGGCCGGTCGGTCCGCTTCGCCTCGGCGAGGGCCGCGTCGAGATCGGTCGACCACGCGTCCGCGTCCGCGGCGGCGGCAGCGGCCTTCGCGGCCCCGTCGGGGACTGGGGTCGGCGCGAGGAGGAGCGCGGCGGCGACGACGGACCAGAGCATGGGCAATCTCCCGACCCTCGACCGGCCAGGGGCCGGGGCTCACGGGCTGAATGACCCGACGGGCGCGGCCTCAATGCAGGAATGCGGACGAGATCCCTCGACGCGTCGACTCGACGGCGCGCCACCCAGCAGGCATTCTGGTCGCTCGACCACATCATCGACCGAACAGGAGAGCTCCATGAGCCGACGACCCGAAGCCGACCTCCGCGACCGCGTCGCGCGCCTCGAGCGCGAGAACCGTCTCTTCCGTCGCGGAGGCGCCGTCCTCGGCGCCGTCGTCTGCGTCGCCCTCCTGACCGGCCAGGACGCCCCGCCGCCTCCGGCCGAGGAGGAGCCGAAGACCCTCTCGACCCACCAGCTCGTGATTCGCGACGCGGACGGGAAGGCCCGGGCCTCGTTCGGGATGACGGCGCCGGGCGCGGTCGGCCTCACCTTGATTGACGCCGCCGGCACCGAGCGGGCCGCGTTCGAGCTCGTCAACGGCGAGGCGGGCGGGAGCGCGCCGCGCCTCGTCCTCCACGGGGACGCCGAGCCCCTCGTGGAGCTTGGCATCACGAGCAACGGTAGCAGCGGAACGTTCACCGCGCGCTCGGACGACGGAGAGAGCGCGAAGATCTCGTTCGCCGACGGACCGGTCCTCGACCTCGACGCCGATGAGGAGCACGGTCTGCGGATCGTCTCGCAGAGCTCGGGCATCCAACGCGTGATCTTCCGGAAGGGAGATCGGCGAACCCAGCTCGGCCAGGACTCCGATGGCGCCGGCCTCGTGATCCGCGACGACGCCGACCGGGACCGCGGCGGGATCGGCTTCACGCCGAGCGGCGACCCGTTCCTCTACCTCCGGGACGCCAAGGGCAAGATCGTCTTCAAGCAGCCATGAGCGACGACCAACCGCCCGCCCCTCGCCCGAAGCGTCGCGGCTGGCTCCTCGCCGTCACGGCCCTCGTCGTGGTCGCGATCGGAGCCAGCGCGGCCGGGCTCGCGCTTCTGGTGGCGAGGCGCCCCCAGACGCCGCTCACGCGGCCGCGAGCCGCGACGGACGCTCCCGCCGCGGAGACGGCGCTCCTCTGGAGGGGCTCCGCACCTCGCTCGCGCGAAGCCTCGGCGCCGCATGGCCCGCCTCTCGCTTCGCCACAACCGTCACGCCTCCCCGATGTCGTCCGCGAGCATCGATCGAGCCCTCGGTCGCCGTCAGCCGCCGCGCCGGAGGGCCTCGAGATCGGCTCGCACCTTCGGCGTCTCGGGATGGCGCGGCCCGGCCAGCCGAAGGAACGCCTCGAGGTCGGCGATCGCGCCGGCTCGGTCGCCGCTCTGAACGCGGACGAAGGCGCGGTTGCGGTAGGCCCAGACGAAGCGGGCGTCGAGGCCGATCGCCCGGTCGAAGGCCTGCCGGGCGCGGGCGAGGTCCTTCTGGAAGACGTGCACCCTCCCGAGCTCGTTCCAGATGGCGGCCGTCTCGCCGTGCTCGATCGCCTCCTCCAGGTCGCGGGCCGCCCGGTCGAACCTCCCGAGGTTGACGAGCATCGCTCCACGATGGCTGAGGGCGTTCGCGTCGTGGGGCGAGGCGATCACCGCCCGGTCGTAGGCGTAGATCGCGTGCTCGGCGTCGCCGAGCGCCTCGAGCGCCCGCCCCAGGACGATCCACGCGCTGCCGTCGCGCGGATCGATGTGGGCCGCCCGAGATGCATCGCGCTCCGCGCCGGCGGCGTCGCGCATGGCGAGGAGCCGCAGCTCGGCGCGCTCGCGCCAGGGGATCGACCAGCGTGGCTCGAGCTCGGCCGCCCGGGTGAGGTCGCGGAGCGCGTCACGGGCGCGGCCGCCCCGCTTCAGCACGTCGGCGCGCGCCATCCACGCCATGGCGAGGTAGGGCTCCGCCTCGACCGCACGCGTCGCGCTCGCGAACGCCTCGTTTCCAGCGCCCGCCTCGGTGAGCAGCTCGGCGAGCACGATCGCCGCGTTCGCGTCGGTCGAGTCGAGTGCGGCCGCGCGCTCGATGTCCTTCCGGGCCGCCGCCGCGTCACCGCGGCGACGGTGAAGGATGCCGCGCAGGAACCGCGCCCTGGCATGGTCGGGCGTCCCCTCGATCGCCTCGTCGAGCACGGCGATCGCCTCGGGGACGTTTCGCTGGAAGAGCCACTCCTCGGCTCGCCGCACCCGCGCGTCCGCATCCGAGCCGGGGAGCTCCTCCTCGGGCGAGACGACGGGGAACGGCCGCAGCGCGGCCGGCTCGATCTCGCCGCCGCCGACCCGCACCCAGAAGGGTCCCCGGAACCCACCGAAGCGGTCCCGGGCGGTCAGGAGCGCTCCATGGGCGACCTGGCCCCCGAGCATGATCAGAGCGCGGCCTGCGGGGACGGCCCGGGTCCAGTCCGACTCCGCCAGGACGTAGCGCGCGAGCGCGTCGACCGCGTCGCCGCGGGCGCCGATCGCGGAGAGGACGTCCGCGCAGACGCGGGCCTCGGGGAGCGCGTCGACGCGTCCCTGCCGGCGCCCGATCAGGCTGCGCGGCCCGATCTTCCCGCCCGCCCTGGCGACGAGGCGTCGCGCCGCCCGGTCGAGGAGGGCGCGATCCTCGGAACCGAGGGCGCGACGCGCCCCGGCCTCGAGGAGGCGATCGACCGCCTCGGCGAGGCCGTCGATCCGCTCCTCCCCGGCGCGCGCCTCGTCCGGCGTCGGCTCGGCCGCGCCGAGCCAGGTCTCGCGCTCGATCCCTCGTAGCGCGCCGGTGACCTCGGCGAGGCGCTCGACGAGGGCGGCGACGGTGCCCTCGCCCCCCATCGCGGTGAGGGCGGCCGTGGTCTGCTCGCGCGAACGGGCGGTCCAGTGGACGCGGTCGAGGAGCGTCTCGATCCGTTCCCGCCGCGCCTCCGCCGACTCCGCCTCGGGCTCGTCGGCCGGCGAGTCGTCGTCGGCCACCGCCGTCCGGGGGACGCCGGCGAGGGCGAGTACGGCGCCGAGGGTCGCGCCGACGACGGTCGCCGCCAGGCGGCGACGGCGGGTCGGGTGGGACGGACGAACGCGAGCGAGGCGCGGTCGGGCGGTTCTCATGATCGAGCTCCTGGCTCTCGTCACTCTACGACGCGACCCTGGGCCCGCCAACCGAGGGAGGTCCGTACACGACGAGAGCCGGCCGCCGGGGCCGGCTCTCACCGTGAATGCTCAGGCTTCGATGCGGCGTGCTAGCGCACGATCCGCACCGTGGCGCCGTCGCTCCGGCCGTTCGTGCCCGGGGCGTAGACCGCCTCGGCGAACGCTGGCAGCGAGGTGAACGTGCCGGCCACCTCGGCCCGGAGGTCGTAGGTGTACTGGAACGTCCGGCTGCCGTCGTCGGGGTTCACGCGGCCGAGATAGGTCGCGAAGAACACGACGCGGTCGTCGTGGATCTCGCGCGCGCTCGCCCACGGCGACCACCAGGTGAAGAACGGGATCGGCCCGAAGCGGTTGTTCGGCTGCTCCGAAACCACCTCGAAGCCGGCCGCGAACCGGTCCTCGATGTTCACGTGCTCGACGTCGGCGTTCTTGCTGACCGTCACGTCGAGCTTCACCCGGATCTGCTCGCCGAGCGCCACCGGCCCGCTGAGCGGAACCTCGGTCTCGACCATCTGACCGGTCGTGGCGTCGAGCTGGCTCTGGACCTTGAAGAAGCTGCGGGCGATCCCGATGCCGTTGTCGGCGGCGGGGATCGGGTCCATCCGGACGACCTGCTCGAGCGTCGCCGAGTAGTAGAGGACGCCGCGGCCGGTCCGCTCGACGATGACGCTGTTCGCGCCGCTGTTGAGCGAGCTGCCCGGGACCTCGATCGACTGGCCTTCCTTCGCGAGGTCGGCCGCCGTGAAGACGAAGCTCTGCGCGGCGCCGTTGATCGTGACGGTCACGTTCATGTCCGGGTCGAGCTCGTTGCTCACCCGCACGAAGTGCGCGATCGCCAGGACGACGGCCGCCGTGTCCTTCGTGGTGGTGTACTGGCCGTTGGCGCGACGACGCCCCATCAGCCAGGTCACCGCGTCGGTCACGAGCGGGTTGCTGGAATCGGCCGCCAGGAACGCCCGGAGGACGTAGGCGGTCGTCTCGACGTTGTTCGAGGTCCAGCTGCCGTAGCGGATCGAGCTCCCCTCCCAGTGGGCCTTCCCGGCGCTCACGACCGCGCTCTGGGTCAGGTCGCCGATCAGGTCGGTGGTCAGGTTGCTCATGCCCGCGTCGACGAGCGAGATCACGAGCGCGGCCTTGGTGTAGTCGTTCAGCTCGGCGCGACGCGCCGCGGTCCGGGTGAGGTCGCCCTGACGGACGACGCCGGCGGTCGTGAGAGCCCACAGCATGTAGGCGCTCTCGTCCGCGGTCGCCGAGCCGGCGTCGAGCTGGCCCTCGAGGAACGCGACGGCCTTGTCGAACGTCTCGTCGGGAACCGGGAAGCCCTCGCGACGCGCGAGCGCGAGCCCGTTCATCACGTAGGCGCTGACCATCGGGTGGCTGCCGTTGCGGGCGAACCAGCCCCAGCCGCCATCCGCGTTCTGCATCCCGCTGATCTTGTCGGTGCCGACCTGGACCATCTCGGGGAGCTGGGCCAGGAGGTCACTGTCCTCGCGACCGATCGTGCGGAGCACCTCGGCCACGATCACATCGGGCAGGAACCGCGACATCGTCTGCTCGATGCACCCGTAGGGGAACCCGACGAGGTAGTCGAGCGAGTCGAAGACGGTTCCGCTCACCGACGGCGTCACGTCGACGGTCAGCATCGTCGCGTCGTCGATCGCGCCGGAGAGCTTCGTGAGGGTGAGGCTCTCGCGACCGTCGTTGCGCATCGCGCCGGCGACGACCTCGGTCTCCTTCACGCCCCGGGCGTTGACCGGGATCTCGAGACGCAGCGCATCCTGATCGTGCGCCGCGATCGCCGTCGCCTGGATCGTCGAGGTGTCCGCCGCGTCGACCCGGAGGTTCCAGCTGACGGTCGCCTTGCCGTTGCGGGCGATCGTGACGTTGCGGCTCGCGCCGTCGAGGATCGCCACGCCGTCGGTCTGCAGCTCGACGGAGACCTGCGCGCTCGGGTCGCCGGCGCTGCCCTCCTTGGCGAGGTTGTGCACCACGCCGACGAGGGTGACCTCGTCACCCTCGGTGAAGGTGCGCGGGGTCGCGAGGCGGACGATCAGATCCTTGGTGACGAGCGTCTTGGTGCGCGTCTCGCCGACCTTGGTGTCGGTCGTGACCGCGCGGGCCGTCAGGCGCCACGTCGTCAGGTTGTCGGCCATCTCCTGAGTGATCGTCGCCTCGCCGTTGAGGTCGGTCTCGAGGTGCGCGATCCACCGGAGGGTGTCCTGGAAGTTCTCGCGAACGGCCACGTCACCCGCGGCGTCGGCCGCCTCGGGCGCCGGAGCGTGCGCGGTCGCGAGCGGGCCGCCGGCCGCCGAGCGGAAGAAGATCCCGCCGCCGCCGCCGGTGCCGCCCAGCGTGTGGACCAGGTTGCCGGTGCGCGGGAAGAACCGCTGCGCCAGCTCCTGGGTCTGATCGTCACGGATCGACCAGAGGGCCTCGTCGACGACGCCGAGAGCGACCTCGGCCCGGACGGGGTTGCCGTTCACGTCGACCGCGCGGACGTGGAAGGTCGCCGTCTCACCGGGCCGGTACTCGGCCTTGTCGGCGACGATCGTCACGTCGACGAGCTTGTCCGAGGGCGGGACCTGGAGCTCCTTGCTCGCGGTCTTGAGGCCCGTGTCGCTCGCGACCATGACCGTCGCGAAGATGTTGGGCGTCATGCTCTCGGTGATCTCGACCTCGACGAGGCCCAGACCGAAGTAGATCGGGAAGCTCATGGCGCGCTGGATGCCGCCGGCCTCCATCGTGAAGATCCCGCGGCCGCCGGTGACCGGCGCCCGGACGAGGAAGCGAGCGGTGTCGCCGACCTCGTAGAGCTCCTTGTCGGCCGTCAGCTCGATCGAGTTCCACGACCAGTCGACGCCGCCGCGGCTGTCGTGCACCCAGACGTGCCGCTCGGAGGTGACCTCGTTGCCGTCGACGTCGGTGGCCTTGGCGCTGATCACGTAGCGGTTCTTGTTCCGCGCGATCAGGAGCAGGTTGGCCGTGCCGTCGCCGTCCGTCGAGCGCGTGATGTCGAAACGGTGGTTGCGCGTGCCGTCGGGGTCGATCTGATCGATCGAGAACTCGACGGACTCGCCGGCGACGGGGCCGCCGTCGTTCGCGACGTTCGCCCGGACGCGGACGTAGTCGCCCGGCGTGTAGACGCTGCGGTCGGTGACGAGGACGAGGTCGAACGCCGCGCGGGCGACCGAGATCGTCCCGCTGCCGCTGACCTCGCGGTCGCTGGCGTCGGTGACCTTCGCGCTGATGACGTAGTCGGTGTCGTAGCCGTCACGCGTCGTGTCGAACTGAATCTGGGCGGAGCCGTCGACGTCGGTGCGGGCGGAGCCGCTCGCGACGACCGTGCCGCCGCCGCGCGGGAACGGATACGGCATGAAGTCGATGAACATCGGGCGGATCCACGGGTTCCACCACCGCCAGGTGAACTGCTTCTTGACGGTCCACTCGACGCGGGCGTCGCCGACGGGCGCGCCGAAGAAGTAGCGACCGGTGATGGTCGCGTGGACGGTCTCGCCCTGAACGGCCCGGCTGGCGGCGGGCGTGACGATGACCTCGTACTCGGGCTTCCGGAACTCCTCGACGCCGAAGTTGACCGAGCCGAGCGGCGGGTTCCAGGTGGCGCCGGGGACCGGCGTGCCCTCGAGCTCGATCTGCCAGTCGCCGAGACCGGCCGAGTCCGAGAGGGTATAGCTGCCGCTCACGGTGCCGAACTCGTTCGTGGCGACGGAGCCGAGGCTCTGACGGTTGCCCTGGTCGTCCCGGAGGAAGACGTGGACGTTCTCACCGACGGGCGTGCGGTAGCTGCGGCTCGGCTCGACCGTCTCGCGGACGATGGCCTTCCACTCGACCGTGTGGCCCGGACGGTAGAGCGACCGGTCGGTCTGCACGTGCGCGACGAGGCGCTGGGTGTTGCGGGTCCAGCTCCGGTCCCAGCCGTGCTGGACGGCGGTGTGCCGGCCGCGGCGCGCGACGTAGGTCACCGCGCCGGTCGCCGGCGTCGGGACGGCGATCGCGCCCGCGAACGAGGAGATGAAGTAGGTGCCGATCCGGCTGGCGCTGGCCGTCGTCTCGAAGATCTCGACCCGGGTGCCACGCGCCGGCGTGTCGCCGAGGTGGGCGAACACGATCGACCGCTGGTCGTCGCGCTTCACGCCGATGCCGAGGTCGCTGACGTTGACCGCCTGGACCTGCTGCCCCGTTCCGCTCCCGCCGCCGGTCGCCTGGGCGACGTACACGTAGATGCCGGGCCGACTCGGGATCGTGATGTCGCCCTGCTGGCCCTGGAAGCTCTGGGTGCGCAGCGCGGTCAGCGCGCTCGTGTCGACCTCGATCTGGCCGTGCTGGCGCAGCGCGCCGCCGAGGTCCCGCCCGCTGAGGCGGTACTCGGTGACGTCGAACGACGTGGCTCGCCAGACGTAGAACCGGACGCTCTCACCCGACCCGGTCTTGACCGTTCGGTTGATCGACGTCGTCACCGTCCCGCTCGGAACGGGCGCGGGCGCGCCCTGAGCGAGCGCCGGGGTCGTAGCAAACGCAAGGACCAGCGCCGCGATCGATACCGCAGACGCTCGCCTCGCGAGGCTTCTCCATCCTCTCGACATCCTCTTATCCTCGTCCTGTGGGTCGGAACGGACGACACGCCGACGCTCTCGTGCGCCGGTCGGCCCGAGCCGACGAACCTAGAATCCAGAGACCGACCCCCGTCGGTGTTCCCCCGAGGCGTGGGCAATGGTGGAGCCCGCCTGCGAGAGCTGCAGCTACAGCTTGTTAGGAGAGAGACGCAAGTGACGCCGCGCGTCTTGCGGGCGTCCTTCGATTTTCTAGTCTCCCCCCAGGCCCCCATTCAGCAATCTGTGGGCCGAAAGTCAAGAGTGGCCCAAGGCTTGTTATCCCTGGACCGACAGCAGGAACCGACGTTCACACCCTCACCCAGATCCCGGACCTGACGCGTCGCGCACACAGGTCCCTTCCCGGATCTGGCGCCCGCCGGGTGGGCGGCTGCGCCCCGCTCCCGGATCCAGGCTGGGGCCTCGCGCCCCGAGCCCCCCCCCGCGGCGAGGGAGGGCCCGAAGCTCTTCCCCTCTCGAGACGTCCGATTACCATGGCGACGCTCGCCGAGGCCCCCGGAGCCGATCTCGTGATATCGCCGCGCCGCCTCCCGTCCGTCGCCTTCAGCATCATCATTGCCTCCCTCTCCGTCGTGCCGGCGGCCGCCCGCGCCGACGAGAGCGCGCTCCGCCGCCGAGCCCAGGCCCTCTCCGCGCAGGGAGCGGGCTCCGCGAAGGAGACGCTCGCCGCGTTCGACGCCCTCTTCGAAGCGCTCGGCGGGGCCGAGCGGGCGTCCGCAGCCGACCGGCTCGGCGCGGGGATCGCCGCGCTCCGCACGAAGGATCTCGCGCTGGCGGAGCGTCACCTCGCGAGCGTCGTCGCCGAGGCGGCCGGCAACCCCGAGATTCGCGACCGGGCCCGCTACGCCCTCGCCGTCCTGCGCAAGCGCGAGGGACGCCCCGAGCTCGCCCTCGCCCGGCTCACCGAGCTCGCCCGCGACCGGCCCGAGTGGTCGCCGACCCACTACCTGGTCGCCGTGCTCGCGAAGCTCGCACAGGACGGCGTCCCCGACCCGGCGGCGGCGGCGACCCCGGCGGAGCGAACGGAGCGCGAGGCGGCGCGGGCCGCTCACGCCAGGCGCGGCGTCGGCGCCCTCGAGGCGCTCCTCGCGAGCGGCCCCGAGCAGGCGGGGATGTACTACGACGCGGCCCTGTATCGGCTGGGGCAGCTCCTGATCCGCCAGGGCGACCGGAAGCGCGGCGCGCAGCTCATGCGCGAGTTCGGCAAGCGCCGGCGCGAGCGCGGCAAGGAGACGATCCCGCAGGAGGTCTTCGAGGAGGGGACGCTCTTCGGCGTGCCCGAGGAGCCGGCGCCGCGACCGCTCGATCCGCGCGTCCCGATCGCCTCGAGCGCCGGGCTCCGCGTCGAGGCGACCGCCGTCGACGAGACCGCCGACCCGACCGCCGACGCGGCCCCCGCCCCGGCCATCGCCCTCGTCGACCTGACCGACGATCACGCCCCCGAGATCGTCCACGCGGCGCCCGGCGGCCGCGTCCGGATCCTCTCGCGCGGCGACGATGGCGCCCTCTCCGTCATCGCCGGGCTCGACCTCGGCGCCCGGCGCATCCTGGCCGTCGACATCGACAACGACGGCCGGACCGACCTCGTCCTCGCCCCGCCGGGCGGCGGCATCCGGATCGCGCGCAACGCCGGCGTCGAGGGCGGCGCCCCGAAGCTGGAGCTCGATCGCTATCGCCGCCCGACCCGCCAGGTCGTCGAGGTGGCCGGCCTCGACGCCGCGGCGATCCCCGCGGTGATCGACCTCGACGCGTTCGACTTCGACCACGACGGCGACCTCGACCTGCTCGCGGTGCTCGAGCCCGGCTCGATCGCCGCCGGCGGCGACGGGATCCGGCTCCTCCGCAACGACGCCGATGGTCGGTTCGCCGACGTGACCGAGGCGGCCGGCCTCGCCGGCACCGGCCCGGTCGCGGCCGTCGCCCTCTACGACCCCGACGACGACGTCGACCTCGACCTGGTCACCTTCGCGCCGGCCGGCGGCGCCCCGCGCCTCCACGCGAACCGCCGGTTCGGCCGGTTCGCGCCGGCCGAGCGGATCGCGCCGGACGCCGGCGCGGGCGACTTCCCCTACCCGTTCGGCGCCGCCCCGCCGTGGCCGGGCCGCGAGCTCGGCGCCGGGTCGGCCGCGGCCGGCGGTCCGCTCGGCGGCGTCGCCGCGCGCCACGGCCTCGCCACGACCGTCGTCCTCGCCGACCTCGACGGCGATGGTCGCCCCGAGCGGCGCCGCATCGTCGGGGCGCCGTCGGAGCGCGGCCCGACCGTCGCGATCGCCGCGGACCTCGACGGCGACCGCCGCCTCGACGTCGTCCACGCGCGCGGCCGATCGGTCGGCGTCCTCCGGAACGAGTCGGCCGCGCCGGTCGACCGCCCGATGCTGCGGGTGGCGCTGGTCGGCACGCGCACGAACGCGTCCGCGATCGGCGCCGTCGTCGAGGTGCTCGCGGGAGATCACTACGCGCGCCACGCCGTCCGCGCCGACGACGTCGGCCGGGCGCTCCTGATCGGCCTCGCCGACTGTGGCGACGCGGTCGAGCTCGTCCGGGTGCGCTGGCCGAACGGTGCGTTCCACACCGTCCAGCCCGTCCTAGACGTCGACCCGGCCGCGGCGCGCCGGGCGATCAAGGGATCGAGCCCGGACGACCCGCCGCCGGCGACGCTGCTGATCGAGGAGCCCAAGCCGATCGGGAGCTGCCCGTTCTTCTACACCTGGGACGGCGAGCGCTTCCGCTTCCTGACCGACATCAACGGCGCGGGCGGGATCGGGCTGCCGACCCCCGAGGGGATGTGGTGGCCGTTCGACGAGGACGAGCAACTCGTCATCCCGCGCGGCGCGCTCGCACCGCGACCCGACGGGAGCCTGGCCGTCGTCGTGACCGAGGAGCTCCTCGAGACGACCTACGTCGATTCGATCTCGCTCGAGGCGGTCGACCACCCGGCCGGAAGCGAGGTCGTGCCCGACGAGCGGTTCGCGTTCAGCCCGCCGCCGCGCGGCGACAAGCTCCACTGCCTGACGGGGCTCCGACCGGCGCGCGGGGCCCGGATGCTGAGGCTGGTCGAGGCGGCCTCGCCGAGCCGCGGAGGAAGCGAGCCGATCGGCTCCCTGGTCGCGAAGGGGGATGGGCTGGACGTCACCGACGCCGTCGCCGCCGCCGACCGGCGCTACGCCCTCGGCTTCGAGGCGCGCGGCGGCCAGTGGAAGGGGCTCGCCGAGCCGCACGCCCTGGAGCTCGACCTCGGCGATCTGCCGGGCGCTCGCGCCGTCGCGCACGACGCGGCGGGGGCGTCGCGCCTGCTCCTCGTCCTCACCGGCTTCCTCGAGTGGGCGGAGCCGGCGACGAACATCGCCGGGATCCATCACGTCGATCCCGCGTTCCGGCCGTGGCCGCTCGCCGTCGAGACGCAGGACGCCGACGGGACCTGGCGACGCATCAAGGACGACGCCGGCTATCCGTCCGGCCGCCAGAAGGCGGTCGTGATCGACCTGACCGGGCTCGTCGACCCCAGACGTCCGCGGGTGCGGCTGGTCAGCAACCGCGCGATCTACTGGGACCGCGTCGCGATCGCGACCGACCCGACCGACGCGCCGCTCCTCCGCCGACCGCTGCCGCTGATCGATGCGCAGAGCGACTTCCACGGGATCAGCCGCTACAGCTACCCGACGCCCGACGGCAGCAGCTACGAGGATCGGATCTACGAGGAGCCGCTGACGCACTCGCCGTTCGATCACGCGCCGGGGCCGCACACCCGCTACGGCGATGTGACCCCGCTCGTCGCCGGCGCCGACGACCGGCTCGTGGTTCTGTCGGGCGGCGACGAGGTCGTCGTCCGGTTCGACCCGCGCACGCTGCCCCCGCCGCCCGAGGGCTGGGAGCGCGACTGGGTCGTCACCTTCATCGGCTACTGCAAGGGCGCCGACCTGAACGCCGCCCCGACGCCGGCGACGACGCCGATGCCGTTCCGGGCCATGACCGCCTACCCCTTCAAGAGTTGGGACGAGCGGCCGGCCGATCTGGACGGCCAGGCGGCCTGGATCCGGGAGTGGCTGACCCGGAGCCCGCCGCGCCGGGTCGTCGACCTCCGCGAGAAGGCGCGAGCCCGCCGTCGGTAACCCAAATCATTCGTAAGCAATAACTTGAGTCGCGAGGTCGGTCCGCCCATCTTTTTCGGGATGGATCGCCCCGGCGACGGGGTCGAACCTGGCGTGGGCGGAAGCGACCGCCCCCCTTCGAAAGATACGTGACGGGCGCCCGCCGCCCCTCCTGAGGAGTCGAGAAGATGAAGCTCTGGATCAGCTCGTTCGTGGTCGCGGCGGCCGTCATGGCCCCGACCGGGTTCGCCGTCGCCGACGACGATCCCGCCCCGAAGCCCGCCCCGGCCCCCAAGGCTGATGAGAACACCCCCGACGACGGCCCGCGCCGCGGCCCCGAGGGACGTCGTGGTGGCCCCGACGGCGAGCGCGGCCCGCGCGGCGAAGGTCGCCGTGGTGGCCGTGGACGTCGTGGCGGCCTGAACTGGGCGGAGCACAAGGACGCGCTCGGCCTGAGTGACGAGCAGGTCACCAAGCTCACCGAGCTCGACGCGTCGGCGCGGACCAAGATGCAGGAGACCTTCCAGAAGATGCGCGAGGAAGGCGGCGGGATGGACCGCGAGGCGATGCGCGCCGAGATGACCAAGGTGCGCGAGGAGATCCAGGCCAAGCAGAGCGAGCTCCTCACCGAGGAGCAGCGTGAGGCGGTCGCGGCCCTCCGCGCGAAGATGCAGAAGGAGCGCGAGGAGCGCCGGCGCCAGCGCGGCGAACGCGGCGGCCCCGGCCGTGGCGGCCCCGACGGCGGCGGCCGGCGCGCCCCCGAGGTGGACCCGAAGACGGGCCCCTTCTAACCGACCAACGATCCGACCCCGATCGGCCGGTCCCCTCACCCCGGCTGGCCGATCACCCCTCAGAAGCAGAGCCGGCCTTCCTCCTCGGAGGAAGGCCGTCCTCTTGTACGCACCGAAGGGGTCAGGTCTCGGATCTTCGCAATAGCGGCGTTAATGCGAACATCCGAGACCTGACCCCTTCGGTTCCTACTTCCGGGTGTCCTCGTCCTCGTCCTCGATCGGGCGGCCGGCTCCCTTGGTGATGACGTGCCGGGCGTCGGCCTCGAGGGGGCCGAGCTCCTCGCGCTCGCCGCCGGGCCAGCGGACGACGATGCGGTCGACCTTCGCCTCGCCCTCGCCGAGCGGGCCGAGGCCAACGTGGATGATCCGGTCGTTGCTCGAGAGGTAGCTCGCGCTCGTGTCGGCGAGGCGGGTGTGCTTCTTTCCGCCGGCCTCGATCGTGACGACCGCGCCGACGGCGAACGTGTTGGGGGCGGGGGCGCGGAGATCGAGGGTGACGAAGCTCCCGGCGACCGGCATCCGGTTGAGCCAGACCTCGGCGTCGTCGTTCTTGTTCGAGACGAGGATGTCGATCCGGCCGTCGCCGTCGAGATCCGCGAACGCGGCTCCGCGCCCCATCCGCTCGTCGTCGAAGCCGCCGCCCACGCGCTCGGTCACGTCCTCGAACGTTCCGTCGCCCTTCCCCAGGAAGAGCCGCTTGGGCTGCTCGGCGTCTCCCTGGAAGCTCTCGGGGCTCATCTGGGGGACGACATCCGTCTCGCCGACGCTCGGGTCGTCCTCCTGATCGCGCTGCCCCATGTACCAGAGGATCATCGTCGTGACGATGTGGCCGTTCACGAAGACGGCGTCGAGGTCGCCGTCGCAGTCGAGGTCGTGGAGCCCGACGCCCCAGCCGACCGCGTCGACGACGGCCTGGTTGCGCAGGCCGGCGGAGACGGTCACGTCGACGAAGAGGCCGTTGCCTTCATTGCGATAGAGCGTGTTCTGTTCGCGCTCGAAGTTCGTCACGATGATGTCGAGCCGACCATCGCCGTCGTAGTCGGCGACGGCCGCCCCCATGCACGCCTCGAACTGGGCGTCCTCGTTGCCGGCGAGGCCGGACTCGAACGAGACGTCGACGAAGGTCCCGTCGCCCTCGTTCTGGAGCATGTTGTTGTAGCCGATGTCGTTCGCCACGAAGATGTCGACGTCGCCGTCGTCGTCGTAGTCGAACGCGAGCGGCGTCAGGCTGTGCCCCGTCCCCTCCGTCCCCGTCTCGGCGGTGACGTCGACGAAGGTCCCGTCGCCCTCGTTGCGGAAGAGGGCGTTGTCCTGCGGCTCGTAGTAGGCGGGGAACTGGCGCACCCCGTCGGTGAACCACTGCACCTTCCCGGCGAGGGCGGCCGCGTCGTAGTGACAGTAGTTCGTCACGTAGAGGTCGAGGTCGCCGTCGGCGTCGTAGTCGAGCCAGGCCGCGCCCGCGCCGAAGCCGCCGGGGTCCGCGACGCCGACCTCGGCGGCGACGTCGACGAAGGTCCCGTCGCCGCCGTTGCGCCAGAGCCGGTTCGCGCCGTAGCGCGCGACGAAGATGTCGAGGTCGCCGTCGGCGTCGAAGTCGATGAAGCAGGCGCCGTTGCTCCACCCCGGATCGACGAGGCCGGCCGCCTCGGTCACGTCGGTGAAGCGCCCGTCGCCCTCGTTGTGCCAGAGCCGGTCGCCGTGCTCGAGCGCCTCCTCGCGGAAGCTCTCGGTCACCGCGAACCCCGACAGCCAGAAGATGTCCGGGCGCCCGTCGGCGTCGAAGTCACCGACGGCCACGCCGCTCCCCATCGTGTCGAGGAGATACCAGAGCCGGTCGCCCGAGTAGCTGACGAAGCGCGGCTGCCCGTCGCGCTCGGCGACGTTCTCGAAGAGCCCGGTCGGCGCGGACGTGCAACCGACCACCGAGGCGGCGGCGACGAGGAACGGGACGGCGGCGAAGACGGCTCGATGCATGGCGACCCTCGGTGGCGGGGGCTCAACCTACCTCGCTCGCGGGGCCCGGACAAGAAGCGGCCGGCGGACCCGCGCTCGCTCGTCAGTCGGTGACGGTGACCTCGAGCTCGTAGTCGTTCTGCTCGCCGAACACGGCGATCCGGATGCTGCCGTCCCCAGGCTTCGCCTCGAGCGTCTCCTCGTCGCCCGTGCCGCCGGTCCGGGCGAGGATCTGGCCCTGGCCGTCGACGAGCGCCAGGTTGATGTCGCCCCGGGCGTGCTCGAAGCGGACCGTCGCGGTGACCGTCTTGCCCGGCTCCACCTCGACGAGGTAACAGTCGATCGCCACGAGGCGAAGCCCGGCGTGCATCCCGGGCTCGAGCGCGTGGGCCGCGTCGGGCGCGTCGTTCGGCTCGAACCGGTCGAGCGCCATCTCGACGAGCTCGACCTCGAGGACGTAGCCGGCCGGATCGCCGCCGACGACCACGTGCAGCTCGCTCGCCTCGGGCGGGAGATAGGTCGTCCCGACCGCGCCGTCGGCCGCTCGCCGCCCCGGGAGCACCGCCCGATGGGCGAGGTCGAAGACGCGGAGCCCGAGGTCGAACCGGGCCTCGACCGGCCGCGCCGTCACCCGGAGCGCGCGACCGGCCGGCACCGCGATGCGGTAGACGTCGCGGTCCTGCACGACGAGCGCCTCGTGGCTACCCGGCTCGAGGGTCGTCGCGTGCTCGAGGTCGTCGTTCGGCTCGAACCGATCGGCGGCGGCCCACGGCCGGGTGGAGAGCTCGAGCTCGTAGGGAATCGGCGCGAACGAGAAGCGCCCCGCGGGGAAGAAGACGCGGAGGCGCAGCTCGACCTCCTCCTCGCCGCCAGGGTGGACGCTCAGGCGCCGGACGTCGGCCGGCGTCGTGTCCGTCTGCCGGAGCACCGTCTCACCGGCGGCGTCGCGCACCTCGACCCCGACGACCTCGGCCGGGTTCTGCCGCTGGCAGTCGAGGCGAACGAGGAGCTCCTCGCCCTTCCCCACGACGACGCGGTACCAGTCCTCTCCCTCGAGGGTGAGGGCGGCGTGCCGCCCCGGCTCGAGCTTCCGCGCGGTCGCGGCGAGGTCGTTCGGCTCGAGGGCATCGGCGACCGCGGAGAAGACGACGTCGGCGCGGAGCGTGTAGCGGATCGCCCGGTCGCCCGAGACGTGGATGAGCACCTCGCCGTCGCGGTCGAGCTTCGCGACGACCGCCTGCCGCCCCGTTCCGCGGCGCGCCGAGCGACCCCACGAGTAGCCCGCGCCGTTGGTCACCTCGACCACGAGGTCACCCGCCGCCGGATCCGACGTCGCCTGGACGTACACCTCGCGACCGGCGGGAACCTTCACGCGATACCAGTCGTCGTGCTGGAGGACCAGGTCGGCGTGCTCGCCGGGCACGAGCGCCCGCGCCTGACCCGGCCCGTCGTTCGGCTCGAGCCGATCGGCCGGCTGCCACGGCGCGAGCTCGAGGGCGAGTCGGTAGGCGGCCCCGTCCGCCGGCCCCGTCCGGATCGGCTCGCCGAGGCGCGCCGCGTGGGTGATCGCCACCCGGAGCAGCAGCGGCGCCGCGGCGTCGCCGCTGTGATGGACGAGGCGGACCTCGCCGGTCGCGAACGTCTGGCTCACCTCCGGCGGCCGTCCCATCGCGTCGAGCGCGCCCGCGGCGTCGTGAAGCGAGACCGAGACGTACTCCCGCTCGCTCGCCGCGATCCGCAGGGCCAGCCGGTGATGCGCGGGCAGGTCGATCCGGTACCAGTCCTCGCCGGCGACGACGACGCCGTGCTCGCCCGGCGGGAGCGGCGCCGCCGTCTCGACCCCGTCGTTCGGCTCGAACGCGTCGGGCGGCTCCCACTCCGCGAGGGCGAGCTCGACCTCGAGGACCGGGCTCCCCTCCCACCGGCCGAGAAGGAGGAGATACTCACCCGCCCCCGCGCCGAACCGGTGGGCGACCCGGGCCGGCTCCCCGGCCTCGCGTCCCACGTCGTAGGGCGTGACGCTCCCGTCGAACACCGGGACGCCCGTCGCCCCGTCGTAGAGGGAGACGGTCGTCGTGCCCTCGGGCTCGGCGACGGTGATGACGAGCTCGGCCGGTCCGGAGATCGCGAGGCGATACCAGTCGGCCGCGTCGGTCCCGCCGACCGTCACCACGCGCGCGTCACCGCCGACCGCGAGCGGGAGGCCGAACGCGAGACCGACCTCGTCGTTCGGCTCGAGCGGATCGCCGCCCGCCGCGACCGGTTCGCCCGCGTCCTCCCGCTCGACGGCGGCCCCATCGGAGATCGCCTCCCCGCGCGGCACGAGGATGGCTCCCTCGAGCCGCCACGGAACCCGGTCGAGGAGCGCGCCGAGCGCCTCGCGAGCGCGCGACGCGCCGAGGCGGTGGACCGCGACGCTCTCGCCGCGCGCCACGAGCAGGCCGCGGCCAGCCTCGGCGACGCCGATGGCGACGACCGAGTCGGTCTCGCCGTCTCCGAACGTGGCGAGGAGCCGACCCGAGGCGCCGTCCCACAGGGCGACCGCGCGGCTCCCGACCCCCTCGCTCGTGCAGACGATCAGCCCGCCGGCGATCGGCTCGGCGCGCTCGATCCGGTCGAACCGATCGCCGAGGTCGAGGCTCGCGGCGCGTCGCCCCGTCGCGGCATCGAAGACGACCGCCGTCCCGCCCGCGCCGGTCGCGACGATCGATCCGCCCTCGGGCGCCCAGGCGGCCGTCGTCAGCCCCGCGGGGTCGCCCGCGAGCACGGCCAGCTCGCGACCGGTCGCCGCGTCCCAAACCCGCGCCGTCCCGTCGAGGCTCGCCGTCACGACGCGGCTCCCGTCGGGCGAGAAGCGGGCGGTCCGGATCTGCGCGGCGTGGCCGACCCGGGCGCCGTCGTCGCCGCGAGCGACGCCGAAGGAGACGACCGGGCGCCCGTCCGTCGCCTCGAAGATGCGCACCGCGCCGGGCACCGAGGCCTCGTGCTCGTGATGACTCAGCACCAGGAACCGAGCGCCGTCGGGGCTCCACGCGACGGCCGCGACCTCGTCGACGCGGCCGGCGACGACGAGCAGGTCGGAGAGCGCCTCGCTCTCGAGGTCGACGATGCGCGCGCGGTCGTCCTCGCCGCCGATCAGGAGCCGGCGTCCGTCGGGATGGAGCGCGAGGGCGGTCGGGCTCTCGTTCGTCGTCCGGACCCGCGACCGCCCCGACGCCGCGTCCCAGACGGCGAGGAACGCGTGCCCGGCCACGGCCACCCGGCCACCGTCGTCGGCGACCGCGACCAGCGTCCGGAGCGCGTTCGGCAGCGGCACGATCGCGAGCGGCTCGGCGGGGGCCGGACGATCGGCGACGGGCACCGCGTAGGCGAGCAGCTCGGTGCCGTCGGGTCGCTCGCCGCCGTCGAGGTCCTCGTCGTGCCGGACGACGGCGAGCAACCGCCCGTCCGCCGAGATGGCGGCCGCGGCGACCTCGTCGTCCCGATCGGCGCGGAGCAACCCCGCCGGCTCGAACGGGGCGATCCGCTCGCCGGGGTCCCAGAGGACGGCCCGGCCGTCCTCGCTCCAGCTCACCAGGCGCCGTCCGCCGGGAGCGAATCGGAGCCCGGCGATGCGCGCGTCGTGCGCGACGTGGCGCGCGAGCAGCCGGCCGGACGCGAGGTCGCGGAGCTCGACGACGCCCGGCTGGTCGTAGCCCGGCGAGAACGCGATCGCGACGACCTCGCCATCCGGCGCGAGCGCGCTCGCCTCGATCCCGGCGGACGGGTCGATGATCCGCACGGGCCTCTCCGGCCGGGCCCGCTCCCAGACGCGGAGTCGCTGCCAGCCGACGACGACGACGCGGGCGCCGTCGGGGCTCCAGTGGATCCGCCCGACCGGGTCGCGCGTCTGGTCGCCGACCCGGACGAGCGACCGCAGCTCCTCGGGGACGAGCTCGCCGAGCCGCTCGCCGGTCCGCGCATGCCAGAGGACGGTGATCCCATCGCGACCGCCGGTCGCGAGGACGGCGCCGTCGGGGCTGGGGGCGAGGTCGACGAGGTCCGCGCCCACGTCGAGCTCGAGCCTGACGGCCCCGTCGTCGCGCTCGAGCACGCGGACGCGGCCGCCGCGATGAACCGCGACGACGGCGCCCCCATCGCCGGGCAGGAAGAGCAGTCGCTCCACCGGCTCGTCGCGACCGCCTTCGAGCGGGACGACGGCGCGCTCGACGAACCCGTCGCTCGCGAAGAGTCGGACCGTCCCGCTCCAGCCGCCGGTGGCGATCCGGTCGCCGTCCCAGGCGACCTCGTGGATGCCCTCCCCCGGCGAGATGAGCCGCGCCTGCTCCGCGCCCGTGGCGAGGTCGCGCACGCTCACCCAGTCGTCCTCGTTCGTCCGGATGATCCGCTCCTCGACCGACGCGAGGGTCGCGACGAGGCGGCCATCGGGCGAGAACGCGTCGGCGGCGTGATCCTCGGTGCCGACCGGAATCACGCCCATCCGCGAGCCCGTCGTGGCGTCCCAGACGAGGCGCTCGCCGCCGCCGGTCGTGACGAGGACCGTCCCGTCCGCCGTGAACCGCGCCCACGCGACCGCGCCCCCGTGCCCGTCGAACGTCGCCACTCGCGGCGCGATCCGGTCGGCCGCCCGCCGCCGCAGCAGACGCGCCGCCGCGCCGTCGTCGCCGGCGTCGAGGGCGGCGGCGAGCTGGACGAGCGCCGGCCCCGGCCGGCCGGCGCGAAGCTGCTGGCGCCCCTGCTCGCGGAGGACCTCGCCGAGCCGGCGACGGGCCTCGCCCGCGCTCGCGGTCGCCCGGTCGGACTGCTCGCGCGCGACATCCTCCGCCTGCTCGGCCTCGCCTCGCTGCCGATCCGCCTCGTCCGCCTCGCGCTGCGCCTCCTGCCGGCGCCGCTCGGTCCGCCCGAGCTCGTCGGTGATCCGCTTCAGGTAGACCGCCGCCGCGGCGATCGCAACGACGGCGAACACCCCGACCAGGTTCGCGACGAGGCGATTCCTCCGGTAGCCGAGCTGGACCCGCCGGCCGAGCGACGGGCGCCGGTAGGTGATCGGCTCGTCGGCGATCACCCGCCGGAGGTCGGCGGCGAGCGAATCCATCGACGCGATCCGGTCGCTCGGCTCGGGCTCGAGGCAGCCCTGGAGCAGCACCTCGGTCTCCCACCCGAGCGACGGCGTCAGCGCGCCGGGCGCCTCCGGACGGCGGCCGCCGAGCTTGTCGGCGCGCACCTCGTCGCCGGTCCGGCGGCCGTGGTCGAAGCAGCGGCGCCCGGTGAGCACCTCGTAGAAGCTCGCTCCGAGCGAGTAGAGGTCGCTCGCCGGGCCGACCTCGGCCTCGGCGTCGGCGGCGCGGAGCTGCTCGGGCGACATGTAGGCGGGCGTCCCGACGGTCGCGTCGCCCGCCCTGAGGGTGCCCTCCTCGTCGCGGCTCCGCGCGATCCCGAAGTCCATCAGGACGACGCGCGGCTCGCCCCCGACCTCGGCGGCCTCGGCCAGCATGAGGTTGCCCGGCTTGACGTCGCGGTGAACGAGCCCGGTCGCGTGGACCCTCGCGAGGGCGGCGGCCGCCTCCGCGAACCACGCGAGCACCGCCCGGACGGACGGGGCGTCGCCGCGCCCCGGCCCGCCGGCGTCGGCGACGCGGCGGTGCGCCGCGTCGAGGGTCTCGCCCTCGATCCACTCGAGCGCGATGTAGCTCCGGCGCTTGCTCCCCTTCGCGAACCGGTCGTACCACGCCTCGCCCGCGAGCGAGAACGCGCGCGGCGCGCTCCACGCGTCCTCGCCGTAGCCGAGCACCCGGACGATGCCCGGGTGGTCGAAGCGCGAGAGGAACTCCGCCTCCTGCCGGAAGCGCGCCGCCGCCTCCTCGGGGAGGCCGTCCTTGAGCACCTTCACGGCGACCTTGCGCCCGGTCGAGACCTGTCGGCCGACGTGGACGGTCGCGAAGCCGCCCTCGCCGACGACGCGCCCGACGAGGAGGTCTCCGAGGAGCACGCCGCGCACGTCCTCGGGGGCGAGCCGGGCGAGGAGCGCGCCGAGGTCCTCCCCGCGTTCGCCCGCGGATGCGCCGAGGAGCGCCCGGAGGGCGGCCCCGAGGGCGTCGCGGCGGTCGGCGAGGGCGCGCGGGTCGCCGCCGGCCGCCGCGTAGTGCGGGGTGAGGTCGTCGTCGATCGCGACGAGGGCGAGCGACTCGCCGTCCGCATCGCCCGCAACGAGCCACGGCTCGACCGCGCCCGGCTGCCCGGCGGCGACCTCGTCGAGGACGCCGCGGTCGGCGTGCCACGCCGCGAGCGGTGCCACCGCGTCGGCCGCCGCCTCCCACCAGGCGGAGTCGCTCGGCGCGTCGTGGGCGATCCGGTTGCGCAGCGCGATCGGCATCGCCAGCAGGCCGCCGACGCGGAGCCGCTCGGTCGACGCCCGGCAGAGCTCGGCGAGCGGCGCGAGGCGTTCCCGGATGTCGGGATCGAGCCGCTCGTCCTCGATGGCGGCGATTCTCGCGAGGACGCGCGCCCCCTCGACCCGTTCGCGCTCCCGCGTGTCGGCGGAGCGCAGCGCCGCGCGCCGCGCCGCCCGGAGCTCGCGAAGGAGACCGCAGAAGCTGCCCCACGAGCTCCGCTTCAGCCCGGCGATCGCGAGGAAGAGCGAGCTCGCGACGACGCCGGTGCCGGCCCAGTCGCCGAGCGCGCGCAGGGCGATCGCACGGTGCTCGACCTCGAGCCGTTCGAGGACGCTCCGGACGAACGTCTCCGCGCTCGCGGCGTCCGCGCGGCGGGCGAGCTCGCTCCAGGGGGCCGGCGCCGTCATCGCCCGCCCCCCTCGCCCGCGCCGTCGTCGTCGCGGTCGGGGACCGTCCGCCGGACCTCGAGGTCGTACCGCCCTTCGCCGCGCACGCGAACGCGCAGGATGTGGAGGTCGCCATCGTCGACGACGAAGCGGCGCAGGCCGGGCTCTCCCTCGACCGGCTCGGCGAAGAGCGGCTCGCGGAAGCTCTCGCCGGCGCGGACCTCGGCGACGCCCGCGCCGCGGACCGAGAGCTCGAGGCGCTCCCCGCCGCCGCGCACGACGACCATGTACCAGTCCTCTCCCTGAACGGTCAGCCCCTCGTAGCTCCCGTTGGCGAGGGTCACCGCCTGGTCGGGATGATCGTTCGGCTCGAGCGCGTCGGCGGGCTCCCACGGCTCGAGGGCGACCTCGAGGACGTAGCCGGCGCGCTCCCCCGCGCCCCGCGCGCCGACGAGGACCCCGACGCGGCCGGGCCGCGGCGGGGCGACCACGAGGGTCGCCGCCTCGCCCTCCGCCTCGGTCCGGGCGAGCGACGCGTGATCCGCATCGAGGGCGCCCAGCGCGACGCGGCCGGCGCCCGGCACGGTCGCCGTCACCCGCAGCCGACGTCCCGGGGGAACCTCGACCGCGTAGCACTCCTCGCCATCGACGACGAGCCCATCGTGACGCCCCGGAGCCAGGACGGCCGCCTGGCGCGGGTCATCGTTCGGCTCGAAGCGATCGGCCGGCTCGAACGGCTCGAGGACGAGATCGATCTCGTAGGGGACGGGGCCGTCGAACCCGATCCAGTCGACCAGGTCGCTCCCGAAGTCGCGCGCGACCCGGAGCAGCACCGTCGCCTCGTCACGGGTCCGACGCCCCAGCCGCGCGGGGAAGCCGGTCTGCGCCCCTCGCTCCGCGAGCGGCTCGGCGCCGGCGCCGAACGCCTCGACGAGCAGGCGCCGCGGCTGCTCCGAGCGCACCTCGACCCGCCACGCGTGCCGGGCGGGCACGACGAACCGGTACCAGTCCTCGCGCGGTTGCCCGAGCTCGAGGTCGACGTGAGCGCCCGGCGGGAGGTCCGCGGCGAGGTCGAGCTGATCGTTCGGCTCGAACGCATCGGCATCGGCGCGCCCGAGGCGGGCGTCGTCGATGGCGAGCGCCCCGGCGAGCGCCGTCGCCGGATCGGGCGGAGCGACGCCGACGATCGCGCCGTCGCGGAGGCGCCACGGCGCGCGCGGCGCGACGATCGCGGCGACCTCGTCGGGCGATCGGCTCTCCGGCACGAGGTCGAGGAGGAGCAGCGGCCAGCGCCCGCGCGGATCCGCCACGGCGAGCCGCCCCTGCGGCGCGAGGGCGATCCGGCGGCTCGGGTCGAACCCGCTCCCCGAGTCGACGGCGATCCGGGCCAGCTCGGCGCCGGTGGCCGCATCCCAGAGCCTGACCCCGTCCGAGCTCGCCGTGACGACGACGTCCTCGCCGACGAACGCGACCGCGTCGACGGGCGCCGCGTGGCCGGTCAGGACGACGGCGTCGCCGTCCCCGGCGACCGGGAACACGCGCGCGGTCGCGTCGGCGCTCCCGGTCGCGACCCTCGAGCCGGACGCGTCGAAGGCGATCGCGCGGACCGGCTCGGCGTGCCCGCCGAGCCCGCGGACACGCGCGCCGCTCGTGGCGTCGTGGAGCGACGCCGCGCCCCGCTCGGGCACCACGGCGAGCCGCGATCCGTCGGGGCTGAAGACGACCCGACGCGGGCCGGACGCGACGTCACGGATGGTCGCGACCAGCCGGGCGGTGGCGAGCTCCCACACGCGCGCGGCGCCGCCGCCTCCGCTGGCGCGCGACTCGTTCGCCGTCGCGACGAGGCGGCCGTCGTCGCTCGCCGCGACGTCGACGACCGAGCCGAGGTCCCGGTGAACGAAGCTCGCGTGGATCCGCCCGACGATCTCGCCGCTGCCCGGAGCGACGACGAGGACGACGTCGGCGCCGGTGCCGACGAGCAGCCTCGTCCCGTCGGGGGTGAACGCGAGCACCGTCGCGCTCCCGTAGCCCAGCGCCAGGGACGCCTCGGTCGCCCCGGTCGCGACGTCGACGATCTCGACCGCCTCGCCCGAGCTCGGATCGTGCCGGGCGACCGCGACGCGTCGACCGGCCGGGTCGATCGCCACCCGCGAGGCGCCCTCGACCGCGAGCGAGGCGAGCGTCTCGCCGACGTCCCCCGACGCATCGACGGCGAGGACGCGCGCGCGCAACCCCTCATCGTCGCTGCCAGAGCCGCCGCCGAAGCGCGGATCCGTGGCCGACTCGACGACGAGCAGCCGCCGCCCCTGCGCCGCCCAGCGAACGTCGAGGGCGTGGGCGAGTCCGTTCACGGCGATCACCGATCGGGCCGCCCGCGCCGGGACGAGCACCCGGACGCCGCCGGGGCCCGCGACGAGGAGTCGGCCGCCGTCGGGCGAGCGCGCGAGCGCCGTCACCTCCTCGGTGCGCCAGTCGAGGACGGCCGTGAGCGCCCCGTCGTCGACGTCGAAGAGGAGGACGGCCCGCCCCGGGAAGCCGGCCGCGAACGCGACGATGCGGCCGCCGTCGACCGCGGCGGCGTCCCAGCCGGTCATCGGCCGGAGCCGCCGCGGATCGGCCTCGCCGGCCTCATCGACGACCCAGGCTCCTCCCGGTCCGTAGACGAGCACCCGGGCGCCGCCGGAGACGAACGCGGCCGCGGTCAGCTCGTCCGCGTCCGCCACCGTGATCGTCGCGGCGGGCTCGCCGGTCGCCGCGTCCCAGAGGAACAGCTCCTTCCCGGCGACGGTCGCGACGCGCGCTCCGTCGCGCGAGAGCCCGGGGCGGCCGCGCCCCTGCCGGAACGCGTGGACCCGCTCGCCGGTCGCGAGGTCGAGGACCACCGCCTCCTCGGCGTCGCCCGCGAAGGCGAGGGCGCGGCGCCCGTCCGGGAACGCGATCGCCTGCCGCCAGCGCGCCCCGTCCTCGCCGCCGACCGCGAGGCGCGGTGGCGCCTCGCCAGGCTCCCAGACGAGGAGGCGGCCTTCGCGCGAGGTGACGAGGAGCTCGTCGCCGTCCGGTCCGAGGAACGCGACCGTCCAGACGTTCGACCGCTCATCCGAGACGCGCATCGACGCGACGACCTCGCCCGAGGCGGCGTCGATCACCCGGACGTTGCCGTCGGCATCGCCGGTCGCGACGCGGCGTCCGTCGGGCGCCCACGCGATGACCTCGACGCCGAGCGGGTAGCCGCGGACGACCGCCCGGAGCCCGCCCGTCGCCGCGTCCCAGAGTCGGGCATCGCTGCCGGCCGTGAGGATGGTCGCGCCGTCGGGCGAGAACGCCGCGCGCGCGTCGCCGGGCTGGACGAGGAATCGCTCCTCGGGCGCGAGGCGCTCGGTCGCGTCCCGGACGAGGTGGGCGAGCGGGCCGCCGGCGGCCCGGACCTCGGGATCGCTCGCCGCCCACGCCTCGGCGAGCAGCACCGCCGCCCGATCGGCGTGCCCCTCGAGCAGCTCGCGCCGCCCCGCCTCGGTGAGGAGGACGGCGACCCGTCGGCGCGCGTCGGCCTCGGACTCGATCGCCGCGGCCTCGCTCGCCTGCGCGGCGACCGTGCTCTCGTTCGCGACCCCCTCGAGGCGCTTCGCCTCCGTCCGGTTGGCGACCGCCTCGAGGCGACGCGCCTCGGTCCGCCCCTCGGCGATCGAGACGCTCACCGCGTAGACGACCGCGCCGAGGACGGCGGCGACGAGGAACGCGCCGAGGATGTTCGCGACCGTCCGGTTCCGTCGGTAGGTGAGCCGGGCGCGGCGCGCCAGCGATGGGCGGCGGTAGACGATCGGCTCGTCTTCGAGGAAGCGCCGGAGGTCGGCCGCGAGGTCGGCCATGCTCGCCGGGCGGTCGCCGATCTCGGGCTCGAGGCCGCCGTCGATGAGCGCGGCGAGCTCCCAGGGAAGCCCCGGGACGGCGGCCCGCGGCGGCGCCGGCTTGCGCCCCGCGAGCTTGGCCGTGCGGACGAGGTCGGCGCTGGTCGTGTCGTGATCGTAGACGCGCCGGCGGGTGACCAGCTCGTAGAACGTGGCGCAGAGCGCGTAGACGTCGGTCGCCGGGCCGACCTCGGCGTCCGCGTCGACGGCGCGGAGCTGCTCGGGCGACATGTAGGCGGGCGTCCCGAGGGCGCGGCCGACCGTCGTGACGAGGGTGCGGGTCTCGTCGCGGCTGCGCGCGATGCCGAAGTCCATGACGACGATCGACGATCGGCCGGTCGCGTCGCGCCGAAGCATCAGGTTCGCCGGCTTGATGTCGCGGTGGAGGAGGCCGTTACTGTGAACGGCGGCGAGGGCGTCGGCCGCCTCGGCCATGAGCCGGGCGAGCGCCCGCTCGTCGAGGTCGCCCGGCGCGTCGGTCGCGCGGAGGAGATCCTCGAGGCTGCCGCCCTCGACCCACTCGAGCACGATGAAGGTGCGGGTCGCGGCCCCGGCGGCGAAGCTCCGGAACCACTCCTCGTTCGCGAGCTCGTCCGCGAACGCTCCGGGTGTCGACCACGGCTCCTCACCGTAGCCGAGGACGGACACGATCCCCGGCTGGTCGAAGCGGGAGAGCCAGGCTGCCTCCTGGCGGAACCGCTCGGTCGCCTCGTCGGCGAGGCCGTCGTGAAGGATCTTCACGGCCACCTTGCGGCCGGTCGAGAGCTGCCGCCCGATGTGGACGGTCGCGAAGCCGCCCTCGCCGACCGGGGCGCCGACGATGCAGTCGCCGAGGACGACGCCGCGCACCTCGTCGGGGGCGAGCTTCGCGAGGAGGCGGTCGACGTCGCGCTCGGCGACGTCCTCACGCCCGAGGAGGCGACGCAGCGCGAGGAGCAGCGGACGGGTCTGCTCGGGCGCGGCGGCCGAGCCCCCGCCGGGGCCGACGAAGAGCAGGGCGCCGTCGCCGGCGATCCCGTTGAAGGCGTGGGTCACGCCGCCCGGCTCGACGAACCAGGGCGCGGGCCGCGCGTCGCCAAGCCGGCCGAGGTAGTCGGCCGCGGCGTGATGCTCGACGAGCGGCCGGAGGGCGTCGGCCGTCTCCGCCCACCAGGCGTCGGCCTCGGGCGGATCGTGGGCGATCACGTTCCGGAGGCGGATCGGCATCGCGAGGAGCGCCGCGGCGCGCATCTTGCCCGTCTGGGCCTTGCACAGAGCCGCGAGCGGGGCGAGCGGCTCGAGCGCGTCGCGGCCGACCCGTTCATCGAGGATGGAGACCACCGCGGCGAGGGCGGTCGCCCCCTCGAGCCGACCGCGGAGCGCCGGGTCGGCGGCGCGAAGGGTCTCGGCGCGGGCCTTCTTGAGGGCGGCGAGCAGCCCGTTCCAGCTCCCCCAGGCCGGCCGCCGGATCGCCGCGACGGCCGTGGCGACGCGCGGCGAGGCGGGCGGCGCGGCGCGGTCCCAGTCGGCGAGGGCGAGCAGCGCCAGCTCCCGGAACCCCGTCTCGAGGGCGCCGAGGGCGCGACGAACGAACGCCTCGGGGTCGAGCTCGGCCGCCGCGAGCGCGGCGAACGGGTTCCGCTCCATGCTGTCTCCGAGCGCCAGGGACGCTGCGGAGTGTAGCGACTGCGGCGTTCGGGGAGTAGCGACCGGCCGCGCGCCGCGGGCGCTACTGCGCGACCGTCACCTTCAGCGTCCGGAGCGAGACCCTGGCGACGGCGCCGTTGGCGCTCGTCACGAGGATCATGTCCTTGATCGGATCGAAGCCGAGCTTCGCGCCCCCGGGATGGAACGCCTCGTCGTGGAGCCACTCGAGGTGCGCCATGCTCTTGCGCGCGGCGCGGACGGTGTCGTCGTGGACGAAGTCGCGCAGACCGAAACGGCGGCGCACCCGACCGTCCGCCTCGAAGATCAACAGGCGCGCATCGAGCCGGTGGCCGGCCGAGACGTCGAGGGCGGCGAAGCGCTTCCCGTCGGCGGCGATGAACAGCGCCAGATGGGCGTGCTCGGCGAAGCCGTTCAGGCGCTTCCGGACGGTCTTCCCGGTGTCCGCGTCCTCCCAGACGTAGACCCAACGGTCGGGCGCCTCCTGCCACTCCGCCGAGACGCGGAACCGGCCGTCGGGGCTGCTCGCGGGCATCGCGTCGCTGACGCCGCAGAGGTCGGCCCGGGCTTCCGAGGAGCTGATCAGGGCCGTAAGCGCCATGACGAGTATGGGTTGCGGAATGCGGACTGCGCGTTTCACGAGCTTCGATCCTCCCCGCCGGGCTAACCCCGAAGCCCGCCAGGCGGTTCCCGAAACTCGCGGCCGCTCGACGTCGGCCGGGCGACGAACCACTCTGGACCCGGAGAGACGCGCGTGATCCGCTCCGAGACCTGCAAGACGGTCATCATCACGACGATCATCATCACCGTCGGCGGCGGCGCCGCGCTGGCCGCCGCGCGCTTCGGCGAGCGCGAGCGCTCGTGGGGCGGCGGCTCGGGAGGGAGCTCCTTCCCCGTTCGCCGCGAGGTGCTCGAGGTCGCCGCGCACGTCGCGACGTCCGAGGGATTCAACTACGAGATGCCGGCCGACATGTTCGGCGACCCGGCGATCACTCCGGCGCCGGCGACGGTCGACGAGATGCGCGTCCTGGTCGGCCACCCGGCCGCGGCCGTCCGGGCCCACGCCTTCTACGGACTGTTCCAGGCCGGAGAGCGCCCGATCGACGAGCTCTTCGACCACCTCGACGACCGGAGCCCCCTCGAGGCCAGGCGGAACTGCACCGGCTTCAACGCGACGGTCGCCGATCTCTTCATCATCATCGCCTGGGATCACCTCGACGAGGTCGAGCGCGACGCCGTCCTCACCCATCTCCTCCGGCGGGGTGAGGGGCTCCAGCAGCGCGACTGGGCCCTCGTACGGCTCGAGCTGCCCGATCGGTTCTACGGCGACGTGCGTCGCCTCGCCGAAGCGCGCGTCGAGGAAGCGTTCGTCGCCCTCGCCCGTTACCAGCGACCCGAGGACGTCGAGCTCATCCTCGAGGCGTACGAGCGGGAGCGGGCGAGGCCCGTGGATCGGTGGAACAGCGCCTTCTTCGACATGCACATGGCGATGGAGCTCTTCCCCGACGAGCGCTACCTGCCGGCGTTGACGGCTCATCAGCGGTCGTTCGCGACGGCCGGAGCGCTGATCCAGTCGGTCTCCTCTCGGTTCTACGGGGCGGTCGCCGCGATCGGCCCCGCAGCGGCGCCGCTGCTCGAGACCGCCTTCGAGGCGAAGGCCCGCCGCCCGCATCACCTGAAGGAGCTCTCACGGGCGCTCGAGCGCCACCTCCCGGAGGAGCTCGAGCCGCTCGGGCTCCGCCTCGTCGAGGAGGGTGCGGCGAGCGGAAAGCTCCTCGCGCTCCTGATCGCGCGCTACCCCGACGAGCTCGGCGAGCGCGCCCACGAGCTGCTCACGGACAGGCGCCACGGCGACCTGCCGGGCCGAGTGCTGCACCCGGTCGTGAAGCTGGTCGTCGCCGAGGAGCCGTCGGAGCGGCGATCCCAGACGCTCCGGACCTACGTCAGGCTCTCGAACGAGTCCAACGGGGAGGTCGCGGCCTGGGTCGCCCTCCACGAGCGGGACCGGGAGCTGATCCCGTCGCTCGTCCAGAGCGTCGAGATGAGCTACCGCCGAAGCGCGGCCTGCTCGGCCGCCCGAGCCCTGCTCGCCTGGAACGAGCCCGAGCTCGATGCGGCCCTCGAGGCCGCGGTGGAGAAGCGAGAGCGGCGGCTCGCGAGCATGGCGGCGAGCTACCCCGACGACCGTGGCGTCGTCCTGATGCGCGAGTCGTGCGCTGAGCTCCAACGGCTTCTCCGCGAGAAGCCCCGCTCGTTCGAGATGCGCTGAACGCTCAGGAGCTCGCGCCCGCCTCGGGCTTCGCCTCGTCGGGCATCGTCTCTCCCTCGGGCTCATCGGCATCCGGCCGCCGCGCCGTCAGCGAGAGCCGCACCGAGTAGGCGATGATCGCGCCGTTCACCACGAGGAAGAAGAGGAAGAGCCAGAAGCCGCCGACCCTGGTCGCCTGCTCGTGCTTCGCGTAGAGCGACTCGAGGTCGAGCCGGCCGAGGCGGGTCGCCTCGCGGACGACGGCCATCCCGAAGAATGCGGCCGTGAGGCCGGCGGTCGCGATGGCGAGCGACCGCGTGCCGAGCCGGCCGCTCTTGAGGGTCAGCGCCCAGACGGCGCCCTGGGCGGTCGCGCCGATCATCCAGACGACGAAGTAAGGCGCGGCGATCGGGCCGAGGACGGCGTCGCGCGAGGTGGCCTCCATGAGCCCGACGTAGATGCCGGCGGCGATCGCCATCAGGACGAGGCCGGCGAGCCCCATGATGGCGACGCGGCGAGCGGCGTCGGCCCGCTCCCAGCCGTCGTCCTCCTTCTGGGTGACGTGGAGCTGCCAGCCGAGGAGGAGCGCCAGGGTCGGGAACGCCGCCACGAACCAGAGGGCGAGGCGCGGGATCAGCTCCGCGCTCCGGAAGACGAGGGTGCCCGCCTCGTACTGGCGCTGCCACGTCTCGGCCGACTGAACGCTCAGGAGATGGTTCTCGACCCACGACCAGCCGACGAACCCGAAGCACAGAAACGGCCCGCACCCGACCGCGACCCGCGCGATCAGCGGCCAGTCGCGCACCATCTTGCTCTTGAGGAGATAGCAGAGGTAGAAGCCGATCATCAGCACCGGCAGGATCGACATCCATCGATGGAACAGCAGGAGGTTCGCGGTGTAGAACTGCTCCCGGAACAGGATCTGGATGAACAGCAGCGGCGCCACGCCGGCCGTGATCGCCATGCTCAGCATGAACGGGAGCCAGTCGCGCAGCAGCGCCGAGATCGGCCCGGTGTCCCGGCGGAGGACCGCGCCGACGGCGAGGACCGACGACCCGGCCAGGACGTAGTTCATGAACAGGGCGTGGATCAGGAACGTGACGAGGTAGAGCGTCAGGTAGAACGCGGTCGGGCCGGGAAAGCCGAACGGGAAGGGGCTGTTCATCGCGCCGCCTCGCTTCCTTCGGGACTCGGCATCAGTGCCCCCCTTCGGCTGCGCCGCCGCCGTGGATGAGCTCGATCCCGGGGCGCGTGCCGACCTCGTCGAGCCAGGCCTGGATCTGGGCGAGGGTCGCCTCGTCGTCGCTCACCGGCCACGCCTCTGGCGAGCCGTCGCTCTTCCAGCGGATGAGCTGGACGAGCGCCTCGAGCTCCTCGGGCGTCCCGCCGAACGGCGGCATGAACGTCTTCGTCCGCTGGAGCTGGGCGATGTTGAGCCGCTGCTGGTCGGGCGTCCAGCTCCCGGCGAGGTGGAGGACCGCGTTGGCGCCGTCGTAGGTGTGGCAGACGCTGCAGTGGAACCGGAAGACCTTCGCCCCGAGCCGGAGCTGGTCGGACGGATAGGCGTCCGCGTTCTGGAGCGGGTAGGGGTCGTTGGTGACGCAGCCGACCTGCCGGAGCCGGTCGAGCTCGACCTGGGTGAACGAGGTCGAGTAGAGGCCGGCCCGCGCCGTGAACGGCTTGCGGACGCCCTCGCGGACGAACTCGCCGCCGGCGGTGGCGACGAACGCGAGCACCGTCAGCAGGGTCGCGGTCGGGCCGTTGATGTACATGCGCTGCCGGATCAGCCCGAAGTAGGCGTAGAGCCCGATCAGCACCGACGACCCGACGGCCATGCCGAGGAACATCAGCATCACGATGTTCGCGAACAGGGTCGCCCGCGCGTCGGCGGGCATCGTCGCCGTCCACCAGGCGCCGAGGACCGGCATCGCGATCATCGGCGCGAGGAGATGGGCCGACTTGTTGATGAGGTCGGTCTTCCCGGCCCGGTCGAGCGGCATCAGGTTGATGATCACCATCGCGGCGAGCGACGCGACGGTCATGGCCGTGATGGTCCGGAAGATCAGCGACGGGAAGAAGCCGGCGTTGAAGAAGCCGCCCCAGACCGAGTGGGTGTCGGCGCCGATGTCACCCCAGCTCCCCGGCGTGAGCTGCCACGACAGGATCCCGTTGATCCAGAAGAGGCTGAACCAGGACGCGATCGCGTAGGTGGCGAGGAGGCGGAGGCGGGCGACGTCGGTGAGCTTCGGCCCGTAGCGGTAGAAGAGGTAGCCCGAGGAGATCTCGAGCGAGAAGAACGTCCACTCGATCGCCCAGATCCAGTGGAACTCGTGGACCATGAAGCCGATCGTGCGCGGGCTCACCTGGATCGAGGTGAACCACATCGCGACGCCGGTGATCGCCCCGACGATGAAGCTGACGAGCACGACCGCCTTGAAGTAGCCGTCGACGAACTTCTTGGCCCCCGGGCAGCGGCCCGTCTGCCCCAGCCACTCGAAGTAGCAGAGCAGCATCCCGCCGCCGATCGCGAACATCGCGAGGAAGACGTGGAAGATGCCGAGTCCGCCGATGACGATGCCCTTCATCGCCGGGCCGAAGTCGTTGATCGGGTAGTACGGCGGGAGGTCCATGGCGGCGCTCCAGCGTGGCCTCGGGTCCACGATTCGACGATTCGACAGGCGCGAAGACTAACAGCTGCCACGCGCCGGCGAAACGCCGCCGCGCGCGGCAGGAACAGGTGGCGTCGACGGGGGCACGGCCTATACTCGCGGCCGATCGAGGAGACCGACCCGTGATCACGCTCTTTCAGTGGCCCGGGGGCGAGGGGCTCGCCTCCGCCTCCCCCCCGTGCGTCAAGGTCCACCTGACCTTGAAGCGAATGGGCCTGACGTACGAGACGAAGACGGCGAAGAACCCGTTCGACGCGAAGCGCGCCAGCGCGACCGGGCGGCTGCCGGCGATCGACATCGACGGGACCCGCATCTCCGACTCGAGCGCGATCCTCGACGCGCTGCAGGAGCGGTTCCCGGAGAAGGCGTTCTTCCCGACGGAGCCGCTCGCCGCCGCTCAGGACCGGGTGATGGAGACCTACGCCAACGAGACCCTCTACGCCTTCACGGGGTACTTCCGCTGGCTCGAGAAGGACGGGGCCCGGCGCTTCGCCCAGTGGCTCACCGAGCAGGAGGGCTTCCTCATCGGCCGGGTCGCCCTCCCGCTCCTGTTCGCGCGGGGCTTCCGGAAGCGGCTCCGGACGAACGGGGTCGGGCTCCTCTCGCCGGACGAGGTCTGCCGCGGCCTCGACCGGGCGCTCGAGACGATCGAGGCCTGCCTCCAGGGGGGGCCGTTCCTCCACGGCCGCGACACGCCGGGTCGCGGCGACATCGCGATCGCGAGCTGCGGGTCGAGTCTCCTCTTCCCCGGAGGGATGGCGCGCGCCTCCGAGGCGTTCGCGCGGCGCCCCGCCGCTCGCGAGCACGCCGAGCGGGTCTTCGAGAGCTGCTCGACCGAGGCGCCGCCGTGCCTGAGCGATGTCGGGCGCCGCGCCGCCGCTCCCTGATGATGCGCGGCGGGGCGCCGTGAGGCGCCCCGCCACTCCATGCGACCCCGACACCCCGGCGCGGCGGCGACTGATCAGTCGCGGACCGCGTCGTTCAGCGCGTCCCCCATCCCGCGCGCCGACCGGTACGAGGAGGTGGCGGCCCGCCGCGGGGGACCGTAGCTCGAGTCCGGCGCCGGGCGGCCGGCGGACTGCGCCGCGGCGATCGCGCGCTGCTCGGCTCGCCGGGCGGCCCGCGCGGCGTCGAGGCCGGCCCGCTCGGCGTGCTTGCGGGTGGCGTCCTCGACGGCGTCGGCGACCACGTCGAAGACGCTCGGCGTGTGATTGGTCACCGGGTCGGTCCGCATCCGCAGGTTGCGGTCGCCGAAGACCCGCGGCCGACTCCCGTCGAACGCCTCGTCGATCTCCGGCGAGGTCGCGACGAAGATGCTGCCGGCCACCCTGAGCGGCCACGGCACGAACGGGACCGCGAGCGGCGCCAGGGTGAACCCGGTCCGCACCTGACTCGCGCGGCGGTCGCTCGCCTCGCCGATCGACTTGCCGGCGGCGAGGTCGTTGACGAGCGGCAGGACGTGCGCCCACGCCATGAAGTTGACGTCGGTCGAGGCGATCACCGTCCGGACGCCGGCCGCGAGCCAGTCCTCGGCCAGCCCGGCGCCCCAGCAGTTGCTCGTGTAGACGAGCCGGACGCTGCTCATGCCCTCGGCCTCGCGAAGGTCGGGCCCGTAGAGGCGGCCGTCCTCGAAGATCGAGCTGCTCGGCGAGCCGTGCCCGAAGAGGTAGACGTCGATCACGTCGCCGCGCGCCGCGTGGTCGCGGATCGCGCCGAGGAAGTTGCCCGTCGTCGCGGCCGGCCCGACGAAGCGGCGGACCTCGCGATACAGGTCGCGCGCCTCGATGGCGTCGAGCATCACCGCGCCGATCGACTCGAACGTCCGGCCGAGGCCGGTCTCGCCGCCGTCCCAGTGCATCACGCCGATCGCGACGCGACGCTCCGGGAGCGACCGCCGCGGGCCGTCGGGCTCGACCGTGAAGCTGCCGCGCCAGAACGGCGTCGACGCGGCGGACTCGCGGACGGTGACGTGGAGCCGACCGGTCGATCGGGCGCGGAGGCTGAGCCTGCTGCCGACCGCGCGGGAGCCGTCGCTCGCCGCCCAGACGAGGCTCTCGCGAGCGCGGGCGGCCCGCAGGATCGTGGCGAAGTCGCCGGCGTCGGCGTCGAAGGCGGTGTCGAAGGTCACCCGATCGCCCACCCGGATCGCCTGCGGCGCCCGGACGCGGAGACCGGGCGAGGCGACGACCGATTCGGCGGCGGTCGCCTCGCCCGGCACCGCACCGATCCCGAAGGCGAGAACGATCGCGCCCAGCGTCACAGCGCGTGGCAGCAACGCCGCGACTCGCCGACGGTTCGTCGAGGGGCGAGTCGCCTGGGGACGCGGGTCGGGGTCTTCGAGATCGGCTCGGCGGTTCATCGTGTCCTTCTCCTCCGGGTGGCTGGGTCGTGCCAGCCGTGGCTTCGTTCGCCAGCCAGAAGAGCAAGGACGAGGCCAAAGCGCGAAGCCTCGAGCTAATGAACTACCGCAGAGAGACTTGCGTTCCGATCGAGCGTATCTGACACCCGTCGACTCGGGTCATGTGGCGGAAACGTGGCCGATGACCGAGACGGGAGAGACGTGGACGTGCTCCAGGAACGACGAAACCTCGCGCAAAGGCGCAAAGGCGCAAAGGGGCTCTGCCAGGTCGAGATCTCGGATCGGAGCAACGATCCTTGGCGCCTTTGCGCCTTTGCGTGAGATGCCGTTCGCGTGTTCAGGAACGCGGGTCTTCTTGCACGAACGGCGGGACCGACTCAGGCGGCGGTCGGGCGACCCATCCGATGGAGCCATCGGAGATGCGACCCCAGCGCCCCGAGGAGGGTCGGGTTCGTCGCGTGGCGGAGGCCGTGCTCGGCGGCGACGCGCCGGACGATCTTGGCGATCGCCGGGTAGTGCTCGTGGCAGACCCGCGGGAAGAGATGGTGCTCGACCTGGAAGTTGAGGCCGCCGACGTAGGCCGAGACGAGCCGGTTGTCGGGGCAGAAGTCGCAGGTCGTGGCGAGCTGGTGCTCCGCCCAGCTCCGGCCCATCGAGCGCTCCTCGCGCGTGCTCACGAACTCGGCCTCGCAGAGGACGTGGGCGAGCTGGAAGACGGTCGCCAGGATGAACCCGAGCGTGCTCATGATCATGAAGTAGAAGAGGCAGACCATCCAGAACGGCTCGGGGCGGACGAGCATGGGGATCACGAGGAGGATCGAGCCGGACCAGATCTTCCCGAGGACGAACCCGGCGAGCTCCCAGCCGCGCGGGCGCGGCATCGGCTGCGTCCCGATGCGTCCCTTCAGCACGTCGACGTAGTCGTCGAACATGTGCCACTTCACGCCGAGGAGGGCGTAGAGCGGCCAGGCGTAGAGAGCCTGGAAGCGGTGGAAGAAGCGCCTCGGCTGGCTCGGGGCCATCCGGATCAGGCCGCCCGCGTTGAGGTCGTCGTCGACCTCGTCGATGTTGGTGTACTGGTGGTGGAAGTGATTGTGCTTCCAGTTCCAGACGTAGGAGCTCGCCCCGAGGAAGTCGAGGCCGAAGGCGACGAGGCGGTTCACCCCGCGCCGCGAGCTCACCGCCCCGTGACCGCCATCGTGCTGGACGTTGAAGCCGATCGAGCCCATCGCGAGGCCGAGGCTCAGCGCGAGCGGGAGGGCGGTCGCCCACGAGCTCGCCCAGAAGACGAGGAGCGTCCAGGATGCCGCCCACCACACCATCGTGAGGCCGAGCTTGCTCCAGAAGCGCCAGCTCGCGTGCTGACTGATCCCGCGCTCGGCGAAGTAGGCGCCGACCTCGCGCTTGATCTCGCGATGGAAGTCGGAGACCGGCTCGAAGCGCGGGCGAAGGTCGAGCGCCGCGGTCTCGGTGCGCGGCTCCACGGTGAGCTGGCTCAAGGGTGCTCGATTCTCTCTGGGGCTCGCGGACAGGCGAGGCGAGACCGCAGGCCATCCGGGCCCAATGATACCGAGGTTGCCCCGGTTCGCCAGACGGGGAGAGCCGGATGACCGAAATATGACTTGGGATTACAACCCCTCGACCGCGCGTCGGACCTCGGCGACGATCGCGCGGGCCTGATCCCACGTCGCGGCGGGGTCATGCGGCGGCGGGACGATCGGGGCGCCGAACCGGATCTCGAGGCGGTCGCCCCGCCTCTTCCGCCAGCGGAAGAACCGGGGGAACCCTCGATCTCGCGGGTAGATCTCGAAGCCGCCGACGATCCGGAACGGGACGATCGGCCGTCCCGACAGGAGCGAGAGCAGCCCGATCCCCGGTCGGAACGTCAGGAGCTGACCGGTGTGGCTGCGCGACCCCTCGGGAAAGATCAGGAGGGTGCGGTCCTGCCGAAGCGCGGTGAGGCCGGCCTGCATCGCCCCGCGGAAGTTCCCGAGCGGGTCGATCGGGATGGTCTCGACCTGCCCCATGAACCACCGCGTCGATGCGGGCGCTCCCTCCCAGGCCATCGCGATCAGCCGCCGCCGCGCGTCCCGCGGCAGGCAGCTCCGCACCCACGCCGGGTCGAGGTAGCTGACGTGGTTGCCGGCCAGGATCGAGCCGCCGTCGTCGATGACGTGCTCGACGCCGCTCGACCGCTGGCCCCAGAAGATCGCCGAGCACATCCGGACGAACCCGAACGCGATCGGCGCGGTGATCGGGCGCCGCCAGGGCACGATCGCGGTCGTCGACTCGCCGCGCGCCGCCTCGTCCTCGAGGAGCTGGCGGACGAAGAGCGGCATCGCCGCCTCGCCGTCTCGGTCGCTCCCCTCGCGCGCCTCGCCGCCGGCCGTCCCCTCGAACCGTTCGACGAGCCGCTGGACCGCGCCGAGGGTCTGCGTCGCCGCCCACTCCTCGTCGGGGACGCGCGCGTCGTAGAGCCGCTCGACCGCGAGCCAGAGCTCCATCAGCTCCATCGACCCGAGGCCGAGCGCGTCGACGCGGAGCTTCGGCGACGGCTGCAGCCCGTGCTCGGAGCGGGCGCGGGCGAGCGCCTCGACGATCCGCGGGTCGAGGTGCTCGACCCCGCCGTCGTCGAGCGCCTCGGCCGCCGACGCGCTCGCCGATGAGGACGCCGCCGCGCCGCCGCCGCGAGGGCGCCCGCCGCCGAGGAGCCTCCGCAGCCCGATCCGCAGCCCGAGCCCCCACGTCGCGAGCCGCCCGGGCGGCGTGAACGCGGCGAGCGACCCGTCCAGATACCCGTTCTTGACCAGGCCGCGCTGGAGCTTGCCGCTCGAGGTCTTCGGCAGCGCCCCCTTCGCCACGAAGACGACCTCGTCGAGCCCGAGCCCGAACGTGCCGCCGATCGCCTCGATGAGCTCGGCGCGCAGCTCGGCGGTCGGCCGGCGGGTCCGATCGTCGAGCTCGCACACGAGGACGGGGCGCTCGCCGTCGCCGTCCTCGACGGAGAACGCGGCGACGTTCCCGGCGCGCACGCCCTCGACGCGCGAGGCGATCCCCTCGATGTCCTGGGGGTGGTAGTTCCGCCCCCGCACGATCATGAGGTCCTTGCTGCGACCGCAGATGTAGAGGTCGCCGGCGGCGAGGAAGCCGAGATCGCCGGTCCGGAGCCAGCGCCCGTCGTCGCCGATCGGGAAGGTCGACGCGGTCGCCTCGCCGTCCTGGAAGTAGCCGGCGGCGAGGCACGGGCTCTGGACGCAGACCTCGCCGATCCGCCGCTCGGGCAGGACCGCCCCGTCCGCGGCGAGGATGCGCACGCTCGTCCCCTCCATCGGCGCGCCGTTCCCCGGGATCGTGAACGCGTCCGCCGCGTCGGTCGGCTCGGCCACCTCGTTCCGCGCGAGCGCGTCGCGGCCGACGGTGACGGTTCGAAGCGCTTCGCCGCGCCGGTGGGTCGAGACGACGAGGGTGTTCTCGGCGAGGCCGTAGCTCGGGTTCAGGACGGCGCCGCGGAAGCCGAACGGTGCGAAGTGCTCGCGGAACCGCTCGACGGTCGCGAAGGAGACGACCTCGCCGCCCATCCCCATGTTGTCGACGCTGCCGAGGTCGATCTCCTCGCGCTCGAGGAGCTCGTGGGGGCACTTCCGGACGCACAGGTCGAAGGCGAAGTTCGGCGCGGCGGTGTGCACGCCTCGGTAGTGGTGAAGCGCCCGGATCCAGCGCATCGGCTCCTTGAGGAAGTGGACCGGGCTCATCAGCACGAGATGGATGCCGCGGTGGAGCGACGCGAGCAGCTTCCCGATCAGACCGAGGTCGTGGTAGAGCGGCAGCCAGCTCACGGCGACCTCGCCCGGCGTGATCCCGAGGCTGGTCCCGTAAGCGCGGAGCTGCTCCATGATCTGCTCCTGGAGCAGCAGCACCCCGCGCGGGCTCTGCGTCGTCCCGCTCGTGAACTGGAGGAAGCCGGCGCTCGACGGCAAGAGCGGATGGAGCTCGGGCAGCTCGATCGCGGGGCGGTCGCGCCCGGCCGCGAGCTCGCGATCCGACACGAGGATGAGCGTGTCGGGCAGGCGCGGGCCGACGAGCGGGATCAAGCGCTGATCGGCGATCGCCCCGCGGACATCCGCCGTCTCGAGGATGCCCGAGAGCGTCCGGAGGTAGTGCTCGAGCCGCGTCAGGCGCGCCGGCGGGTAGACCGGCACCGGCACCATCCCCGCGGCGAGCACCCCGAAGAAGCTGCCGACGAAGTCGAGGCCGCTGTCGAGCATGATCATGACGCGGTCGCCGGCGGCGAGACCGCGACCGGAGAGGACGGCCGCGACGGCGCGCGACCGGAGCTCGAGCTCGCCGAACGAGAGCGTCCGCTCGTCGCGGTCGCCGTCGGCGAGGTAGGTGAGGTAGGTCGCCTCGGGGCTCCGCGCGGCGCGCTTGCCGAGCACGTCATTGAGGGTCGAGGCCGCCTCGATGTCGGCGTCGGCCGCCGGGGGGGCGGGCGCGGTGGTCGGCTGCGCGGGGCTCATCCCCGGAATCGTAACCCGTCCCGGACGCCCGGGCGAGCCTCGATCCGCGCGCGTGGCGTCCCCGCGGGCTCAGACGGTATGCTCGCCCTTTCCACGCGCTGGCCCGACATAGCCCTGGGTGAGCCCGGACGAGCCGGAAATACGACGAGCCCCGACCAGGAGACCGCGCCCCGTGACCTTCGACGAGATCGTCCGCGCCCGTTACGCCGCCAAGAGCTTCGACCCCGCCAAGACGCTCCCGCCCGACAAGGTCGACGCCCTCCTCGAGGTGATCCGCTACGCGCCGACCTCGTTCAACGTCCAGCCCTGGCGGGTGATGGTGATCGCCGACGCCGAGCGCAAGGAGCGGCTCCTCGCCGCGTCGTGGAACCAGCCCCAGGTGACGAGCTGCAGCCACCACCTCGTGTTCTGCGCGAACGTCGACCTCGACCCGCTCGTGCAGCGGCTGAAGGAGCGCTCGCTCGCCGCCGGGCTGCCGGCCGCGAAGGTCGAGGGGTTCCTCGGCATGGTCCGCGGCTTCATCGCCGCCCTCGACGATCGGGAGCGCCTCGCGTGGGCGCAGCGGCAGGCCTACATTGCCCTCGCGAACGGGATGAACGGGGCGACCGCGCTCGGCTTCGACGCCTGCCCGATGGAGGGGATCGTCCCCGCGATGTACTCGGAGATCCTGGGGCTGCCCGAGACGCTCGTCCCGACCGTCGGCCTCGCGTGCGGCTACGCGACCGACGAGCCGCGCCCGAAGCTGCGCTTCACCCGGGACGAGATGTTCTTCGAGAGGGTCTGAGCGCGCGTGATCGACTGCCACGCCCATCTCGCCGACGCGAGCTTCGACGCCGACCGGGCGGACGTCATCGCGCGCGCGCGCGCCGCGGGCGTGGAGCGCGTCCTCGTCGTCGGCGAGAGCCTCGATGACGACCGCCGCGTCCTCGAGGTCGCCGCCGCCCACCCCGAGCTCCTCGCCGTCTGCGTCGGTCTCCACCCCGACCGGTTCGCCGAGGAGCGCGAGCCTCCCGACGAGACGACCCTCGACGCCGTCTGCGCCCTCGCCCGGGCCGAGCGCGCCCGCGTCGTCGCGATCGGGGAGGTCGGTCTCGACCGGTGGGTCGTGAAGACCGAGGAGCGCCGGGCGCTCCAGCGCGCGTGCCTCGAGCGGATGGCGGCGCTCGCCGCCGAGCTCGACGTGCCGCTGAACGTCCACAGTCGATCGGCGGGGCACCACACGATCGACCTGCTCGCCGGCTGCGGCGCCCCGAAGGTGCTCATGCACGCGTTCGACGGGAAGGCCGGGCACGCCGTCCGCGCGTTCGAGGCGCACGGGTTCCTCTTCTCGATCCCGCCGTCGATCGTGCGGTCGCGCCAGAAGGAGAAGCTCGTCGCGGCGCTGCCGCTGGACGCCCTCTGCCTCGAGTCGGACAGCCCGGTCCTCGGGCCGACCCGCGAGGAGCGGAACGAGCCGGCGAACCTGGCCGCCGCCGTCGCCGCGATCGCGCGCATCAAGGAGGTCGACGAGGACCGGGTCCGCGAGGTGACCACCGCGAACGCCCGCGGCCTTTTCGGGTAGCTCTCGGCTAGCAGTAATGCCTGGAGGTCAAGCTCCAACTCCCTGCCGCGAAGCAGCTTTCCCTCCCTCCTGAGCTCGTCTGATCGAGTTGAGCCCCTCTACAAGCGTGTCGATCAGATTCACCGCTCGCGCTGGGCAGGCTCGCCCTGGCAGACCCGGGCTTCCATCGCGAGGAGGGTCCCTTCGCCAGGAAGCACGCTCCCGTG
>JAJDCQ010000133.1 GCA_029260755.1 Planctomycetota bacterium
GGTGACGCGCGTGCTCGAGGCCTAGGTGAAGTAGGGGGCCGATGGATGGACCGATGGGGTCTGGTCTCCGATCTTCGCATTTGCGGGGGGACGTCGTCCCCGCTAATGCGATGATCGGAGACCTGACCCCTTCTCGTTGCGAATCAGCTCCGCGGCGCGCTCGGCGATCATGATCGTCGGCGCGTTCGTGTTTCCGCGGGGAATCGTCGGCATCACCGACGCGTCGGCGACGCGCACGTTCTGCAGCCCTCGCAGCCGGAGATGCGGGTCGACGACGGCGAGCGGGTCGTCGTCGCGCCCCATCCGGGCCGTCCCGACCGGGTGGTAGACGTGGTTGCACTCGGCGCGGACGTAGGCGGCGATCTCGTCGTCGTCGCCGAGGACCCGATCCGGGTGAACCGGCTCGGCGAGCCACCGCTCCGCGAACCGCTGCGACTCGACGATCGCGCGCCCGGCCCGGTAGCCGTGGACGAGGCGGCGGACGTCGTCGGGGTCGCTCAGGAAGCGCGGGTCGATCCGCGGCCGGTCTTCGGGGTCGGCCGACGCGAGGCGAACCGTCCCGGCGCTCCGCGGCGTGAGCAGGGTCGGGCCGACCGTGAAGAAGCTGCCCTTCTTCTTCTGGAAGCCGTGGTCGTAGAAGTAGACCGGACCGAAGTGGAACTGGAGGTCCGGCGCGTCGAGCGACGGGTCGCTCCGGAAGAAGCCGCCGGCTTCGCAGATCGGCGAGGTGAACGGACCGCGCCCGGCGAGGAGGTAGTCGAGGAGGTGGAACGGCGCCCGGGTGAGCCACTCGGCCTGGTCGAGCGTCTCGTCGGTCCGGCACCGGTAGATCATGGGGGCGTAGAGATGATCCTGGAGGTTGCCTCCGACGCCCGGGAGATCCGCCACGACGCCGATCCCGTGCTCGC
Organism: Planctomycetota bacterium; assembly: GCA_029260755.1. Lineage (GTDB taxonomy): Bacteria > Planctomycetota > J058 > J058 > JAJDCQ01 > JAJDCQ01. The sequence goes on from JAJDCQ010000133.1 coordinate 909, forward strand.
GGAGATGATCGGCCGGCCCGACGCCCGAGAGCATCAGCAGCTTCGGCGTGGCGTAGGCGCCCGCGGCGATCACGACGTCGCCGTCGATCGCGATGCGACGCGGCGAGCCGCCCGTCTCGGCCTCGACGGCGACCGCCCGACCGCCGGCGAGGACGAGGCGACGCACCCGGGTCCGGGTGATGACCTCGAGGTTACGGCGCTCGCGGACCGGGTGGAGGAACGCGCTCGCCGCGCTGTGACGTCGGCCGCGGCGCTGCGTCGCCTGGTAGAGGCCGACGCCGTCCTGGACGGCCCCGTTGTAGTCGTCGCCGCGCCGATGACCGAGGGCGACGGCCGCCTCGACGAAGTCACGCGAGATCTGCATCGGCGTGCGCTGGTCGGAGACCGTCAACGGGCCGTCGGCGGCGTGGTGCTCGGAGTCGGCGAGGCGCTCGGCCGTCTGACCCTCGGAGCGCTTGAAGAGCGGCAGCGCCCGCTCCCAGCTCCAGCCGGGGTCGCCCGTCGACGCCGCCCAGCCGTCGTAGTCGGCCCGGTGCCCACGGACGTAGAGCATCGCATTGATCGAGCTGCAGCCGCCGAGAACCTTGCCCCGGGGCAGGTAGAACGTCCGGTCGTCGGCGTTCGCCTGCGGGACCGTCTCGTCGCCCCAGTCGAGGTCGGTCTTGAAGAGGTTCGGAAACGTCGCCGGAATCCCAATCGCGGGATGGCGATCCTCGCCGCCGGCCTCGATCAGCAGCACCCGCCGATCGGGGTCTTCCGACAGCCGCCCGGCCAGGACGCAGCCGGCCGACCCGCCCCCGACGATGACGTCGTCCCAGCCGCGCTCGCTCACTCGCCCCCCTGCGGCTTCGGAGCTCGGAGCGGCACCCTCTTCGGCTCGCCCTCGTAGGGGGTCGCGACGACGGCCTTGCCGTCGTCGGCGAACCGCACCGACTCGATCCCGCGCTGGCTCCAGCTCGACGCGCTCATGTTGTCGGACCCGTGGAAGGTCTTCACGCACTGGCCGGTCGGGATGTGAATGATCTCCCAGCTCTCGCGCGTGTCGGAGTCGAAGAGACTGTCCCGATCGTGTCGCTCGTACCGTATTCGCCAGACGCCATCGGGACTCGTCGCGGATTCGCTCATGGGACCGGCTACTCTGAGAGCCCTCGCGCAGGTTTGCAACCCGCCCGGAGGCCCCCTAGACTCGCGCGTCAACCGCCGAGAGGAGAACGACCGTGGCCGAGACGACGGAGGCGCTTCGCAAGGGCGTCGAGCTCATGCTCCAGGGCGACGCGAAGGGCGCGATCGCGGCCCTCGACCAGGCGATCGCCGAAACGCCGAGCTCATCCGAAGCCCACTACCAGCGCGGGAAGGCGCGGTACCTGACCCAGGACGCCGCCGGCGCGATCGAGGACTTCGGCCGCGCGATCGACCTCGACCCCAAGCACTGGCAGAGCCGCTACAACCGGGCGCTCCTCCGCACCCAGAGCAACGACATCCTCGGCGCCCTCGCCGATCTCGACGCGGCCGCCGAGGCGGCGCCCGACGAGGCGGACATCTTCGCGCTGCGAGGCAACCTTCGCGCGGCGACGGGCGACCTGCCGAAGGTGCTCGAGGACCTCGACCGGGCGCTGCAGCTCAGGCCCGAGCACCACGAGATCCGCCTCATGCGCGGCGTCGGACGGTTCGAGACGGGGAACGCCGAGGGCGCCCTCGAGGACTTCGACGCCGTCATCGAGGCGATGCCCGAGCACGCCGACGCCCACCACCGGCGCGGCCTCATCCGGCTCGCCCTCGAGCGAGGCGAGGACGCGGAGGCAGACTTCACGCGCGCGATCGAGCTCGACCCGGCCGCCGTCGCGCCGCTCCTCGACCGGGGCCGGACGCGCGCGACCGGCGGCGACCGCGACGGCGCGATCGCCGACTTCGGCAAGGCGACCGAGGTCGCCCCCGACGACCCGACCGGCTGGTACAACCGTGGCGTCGCGAAGGCCGACGGCGGCGACGCCGACGGGGCGATCGCCGACTTCGACCGGGCGATCGAGCTGGCGCCCGACGATGGCCTCGTCCGCTACTACCGCGGGCTGGCCTTCGCCGACAAGGGCGATCACGCCGAAGCGCTGAACGCCTGGAACGCGGCCCTCGAGCGCGACGGCGAGCTCGTGCCGGCGCTCCACCAGCGCGGCAAGCTCCACCTCGCGGCGGGGCGGAGCGCCGAGGCCATCGCCGATCTCGAGAAGGCGGCGGCGCTGGCGCCCGAGCGCCCCGACGTCGCCGAGAGCCTCGCTCGCGCGAAGAAGGCGTAGGACGGCCGGCGCGATGAACGCCGACCGCGACGGAGCGAGCGTCGGTCGCCCCGCGCCGGAGTTCGACCTCCCCGCCACCCGCGGCGGCGACGAGGAGCGGGCGCGGCTCGCGTTCCTCCGCGGCCGCTGGGTCGTCCTGATCTTCTATCCCCGCGACTTCTCGTTCGTGTGCCCGACCGAGCTGACATCGCTCTCGAGCCGCATCAACGAGTTCCGCTCGCGCGGGTGCGACCTCATCGCCGTGAGCGTCGACTCGATCGAGACGCACGACCGCTGGATCGCCGCCGGGGCCGCCGAGGGAGGCCTCGACGGGATCGCCTTCCCCCTCGCGAGCGACGAGACGGGCGCGGTCTGCCGCGAGTACGGCGTCTACCGCGAGGAGCACGCCGTCGCGCAGCGGGCGCTCTTCGTGATCGACCCGGCGGGGATCCTCCAGTATCAGGTGGTCCACGCCCACAACGTCGGCCGCGGGACCGAGGAGATCCTCCGCGTCCTCGGCGCGCTCCAGACCGGCGGCTTCTGCGGGGCGGACTTCACGACCCAGCACAGCGAGCCGATCGACCTCTCGACGGTGCTGCGGCCGGGGCGGATCGTCAGCCACTACCGGATCGAGGAGGAGCTCGGGAGCGGCGGAGCGGCGACCGTGTTCCGAGCGACCGACCTCATCCTCGAGCGCCCGGTCGCCCTGAAGATCTTCAAGACGAGCGGGATCGCGGCGCCCGAGTCGGTCATCACCGAGGCCCGCTCGGCGGCGGCGCTGACCCACCCGAACGTGGCGGCCGTCTACGCCGTCGACGACAGCATCGGGCTCCCGTTCATCGCGATGGAGCTCGTCCGGGGAGCGCCGCTCGCGCGCCTCATCGCGGACGCGCCGCTCCCCGTCGCGCGCGTCCGCAGTCTCGGCCGGCAGGTGGCCGCCGCCCTGGCCACGGCGCATGCCCAGGGAATCACCCACGGCGACCTCAAGCCGGCGAACGTGCTCGTCACCGACGACGACGTCGCGAAGGTCGTCGACTTCGGCCTCGCGAGGCACGACCCTCGATCGATCGACCCGAACGCGACCGCCGACCTCGACGCGGGCGAGAGCAGCAGCGGCGTCTGGGTCGTCGGGACGCCCGCCTACCTCTCGCCCGAGCAGGCCCGCGGCCAGCCGGCCCGCCCGACCAGCGACGTGTTCGCCCTCGGGCTGCTCCTCGACGAGATGCTGACGGCGACGCGACGGATCGAGGGCGAGAACGTCCTCGAGCTCCTCGCGAACGTCCACACCCTCGACGGCGAGGCGGTCGCGGCCGACCACGCCGACCCGACGATCGCCGACGTGATCCGCCGCGCGCTCATCGCCAACCCGGCCGAGCGCAAGATCACGATGGATGAGATCGCGAGGATGCTCGACCCGAGCTGATTGATACGAGCCTTCGCCTTCGGCGAAGAGGATGAAACCACGGAGACCCGGAGAACACGGAGGGGCCATTGCCAGGTGTCATCGCAGCCCGACCGGACATCACTGCCCGTGCCTCACGGAGGGCACCTCGGTGCTGGCGCGAGGGCGCGGCGGGACCCGAGGCCATCGCGCTCTCTCCGTGTCTCCTCCGTGCTCTCCGTGTCTCCGTGGTGACATCCTGCTCGCCGAAGGCGATCCCGGCAGCCACTCACCTCGACACCCGGGGAGTCGTGTCATCTCCAGCGCCATGAACCCCTCCTCCCTCCGCGACGAGCTCCCGATCCAGATCCTGCGCTTCGGCGCGGCCTCGATCTGGCTCGCCACGGGCCTCCTCGTCCTCCACCCGGAGTATCGGCGGATCGGGCTCGAGCAGCTCGCGGAGACGGGCGGGCTGCCTGGCTGGATCATGGTCGCGACGTGCGTCGTCGAGGTGCTCCTCGGGCTGCGCGTCCTCGGGCGCGCGGCGAGCTGGCTGGTCGGGCTTCAGGTGGGGATGGTCGCGGCGTTCAGCGTGATCCTCGCGGTCCGCGAGCCGATGCTGCTCGCGCATCCCTTCGGCGTGCTGACGAAGAACATCCCGCTCCTGGCCGTGCTGGGAACCCTGTGGTTGGTGGAGCGCGAGGGCTTCACCCGGCGGGCGCGGTGGCTGCTGCGCGGCGGCGTCGCGGCGATCTGGATCACCGAGGGGCTCTTTCCGAAGATCCTCTTCCAGCAGCCGTTCGAGCTCGAGCTCGTCGCGCAGAGCGGGCTCGTCCCGGTCGACGCGAGCGCCTTCCTCGTGTTCATGGGGCTCTGTCAGATCGGCTCCGGCGTGGCGGCGCTCGTCCTGACGGGGCGCCTCCAGCGCTTCGTCCTCGCCTGTCAGCTCGGCGGTCTGGTCGTGCTGCCCGTCCTCGTCGCCCGCTGGGATCCGACCCTGTGGGTCCACCCGTTCGGTCCGCTGACGAAGAACCTGCCCATCGTGGCGGGGACGATCGTCGTGATGATGCGGGCGAGCGACCCGGACGCCGTCGAGCCCGCGCCGCGGCCGTTCCTCACCGCCCGCTGGGCGTGGCTCTGCCTGTTCTCGTTCCGGGTGCCGCCCGAGAAGCTGACGCCGCATCTGCCGCCCGGCGTCGAGCTCGACCTCCGCGATGGCGACGCCTGGCTCTCGGTCGTCGCCCTCGACTTCCACGACACGACCGTGATGGGCGACCGCTGGCCGGGATTCACGCGTTTCCCCGACCTCAACTTCCGCTACTACGTGAAGCGCGGCGACCGTCGCGGCGTCGCGTTCATCCGCGAGATCGTGCCGCAGCCGCTCGTCGCGTGGGTCGCCCGGACGATCTACCGCGAGCCGTTCGACTGCGCCCCGATCACGACCGACATCACGGTCGGCCTGGATGCGGTCGTGGCCGAGCGGCGCGTCGAGAAGGGCGGGCGCACCCACACGCTCCGGGTGGAGGCCGAGCCGCGCCTGGAGACGCCGCCGCGCGACTCGCTCGCACACTGGCTCAAGGAGCGCTCCTGGGGGTTCGGCGTCGACCGTCGCGGCGAGACGCTCGCCTACGCGGTCCACCATCCGATCTGGCAGGTCGCGCCGGTGCGGCGCAGTGTCCTCGACGTCGACTTCGGGCTGCTCTACGGCGAGGAGTGGGCGTTCCTGAACGGGCTCGAGCCATCGTCGGTCGCGATCGCCGCCGGGTCCGACGTGGCCGTCTTCCCCCACGGCCCCGCCTGATACGTCGCGATCGCGCAGGCAGCCGCGATCGTGGCGACCGCGAGGGCGCCCCGGACGACCCGGAGGCGACGGCCGATGCGGGAGGCGCGGTGCCGCCTCACCGGGTTCCGCTCGGTCGGGGCGCGCGAGCGCTCGGCCAGCGCCGCCCGGTCCTGGAGCCACGCGTCGAGCGCGTCGGCGAGCTCGGCCGCCTTGATCCGGCGCCGCGGGTAGCGCGCCATCGCGCTCCGGCACAGCTCGACGAGGGCGTCGGGGGCGTCGGGCGCGACGTCCCGCACGCACGGGGCGTCCTCCTGGACGATCCGGAGGAGCACCTCGCACGGGTCGCGGCGCGCCTTGAAGGGCGCGCGTCCGGTGATGCAGTGGAAGAGCGTCGCCCCGAGCGCCCGGATGTCGGTCGGCGCGCCGACCTCGCCGAACTTCTTCGGCAGGAGCTGCTCGGGCGCCATGTAGGGAAGCGTCCCGATGAGCTGCCCCGGTCGGGTGATCTGCTGGCTCTCCTGGGAGAGGCGCTTGGCGAGGCCGAAGTCGATCAGGACGTTCCGGTCCGCGCAGAGGATGATGTTCGCCGGCTTGACATCGCGATGGACGACGCCGCGGCGATGGGCGTAGGCGAGCGCCCGGGCGACGTCGCGCACGGCCGCCACGCTCCGCTCGAGCGAGACGTTCCCCGACTTGAGCGCCGTCTCGAGGTTCTCGCCCTCGAGCATCTCGCAAGACAGATAGAGCCGCCCCTTGCTCCGCCCGACCGCGTAGACCCGCGGGAGCGAGGGGTGCTTGAGCGAGGCCAGGACGCGCGCCTCGCGAAGGAACCGCCGACCGCTCTTCTCCCCGCCGCCGAACGGGATCACCTTGAGGGCGACCGTCCGCGAGTGCTTGGGGTCGAGGGCCCGGTAGACGGTCGCGCTGCCGCCGTGCCCGACCGCCTCCTGGAGCTCGTAGCGCCCCATCCGATCGCTGCTCGCCGACGCTCTCGGGGCGTCGACCCCGCAGAGCATCCGCCCCATCCTGGACCGCATGACGGTCGTGGTCATCGCAAGCCTCCCGTCCGGGCGAAGGATCGCCCTGCGCCGATCTTCGCGCTGGCGAAGGGTCGGCGTCGTCTGAGCCCGAAACGATGATCGGATTCGGTGGGAGGCCGCTTTGATGGCGGATCGGATGGAGGCGGGAGGGTCCGATAACGGAGCGCGATCGGCGAGTCGTTCCCGGAGGAGAGGGTCCCTCGCTCGGCAGCGACTCGGCGCCGACCGGAACGAATCCGCGTAATCCGCGTAATCCGCGGTTCCCACTCGTTCGAGACCGAGAGACCGAACCGCGGATTACGCGGATTGCGCGGATTGCGAGCTGCCCGTTCCAAGGTCACTGCCGACGCCAGCGCTTCCCGGTTCAGAAACGCACGATCGTCGGCTTCGCCGACCGATCGCTAACCGTAGATCTCCCGCACCTTCTTGCCCACATACCGCCGGAACGGATCGACCGACAGCGGCGCGCCCGTGACGCGCTTCGCCATCTGGGCGGCGGTGTAGACGCGGTCGTGGCGATGGATCTTCTCGAGCAGCCACGCCCGGAGCGGGGCGAGCTCGCCCTTCTCGATCTTCTTGTCGAGGCCGCGGATCTCCTTGCGCGCCGTCTCCATCCATTGGGCCGCGTAGAGGTTGCCGAGGCTGTAGGTCGGGAAGTAGCCGAAGAGCCCCATCGCCCAGTGGATGTCCTGGAGCACCCCCTCGGCGTCGTTCTTCGGGGTGACCCCGAGGTAGGTCTTCATCGCATCGTTCCAGCGCTCGGGGAGCTCGCGCGCCTCGAGGCGCCCCTCGATGAGGTCGCGCTCGATCTCGTAGCGCAGGACGATGTGGAGGTTGTAGGTCACCTCGTCCGCCTCGACCCGGATCATCGACGGCGTGACACGGTTCGCCGCGCGGTACATGTCGTCGAGCTTCACGCCGGCGAGCGCCTTGCCGTGCGCGCGCTTCAGCTTCGGGAGCCAGTGCTTCCAGAAGGGGCGGCTCCGGCCGACATTGTTCTCCCAGAGCCGGCTCTGGCTCTCGTGGATCGCCATCGAGATGGCGCCGCCGAGCGGCGTCCGGGCGCGCTTGGCGCTGAGCCCCTGCTCGTAGAGGCCGTGCCCCGCCTCGTGGATGCCGCCGAAGAGGCCGCCCCGCATGTCGCGCGGGTCGTAGCGCGAGGTCATCCTGACGTCGCCGGGCCCGATCCCGCCGCAGAAGGGATGGGTCGAGAGGTCGATCCGGCCTCGGTCGAGGTCGATCCCCATCGCGAGGGCGACCTGACGGCTGACCGTCCGCTGCGCCTCGACGTCGAACTTGCCGACGAGCGGGCGCATGTCGATCTTCGTGCCGCTCTCGCGGACGCGGCGCACGAGCTTCACGGTGACGTCGCGGAGCGACTCCAGGACGGGGTCGATCTCGGCCATCGTCGCGCCGGGCTCGAAGTCATCGAGGAGCGCGTCGTAGAGCTTCCCCCCGCCGCTTCCTGCTCGCTTCCTTCGGGACTCGCTGGAGACGCGCCGGGCGGCGTCGCGCTTGAGGTCGACCATCCGGGCGAGGTCGTCGGCGAAGAGCGAGAACTTCGAGCTCGCCCGCGCCTTGCGCCAGCTCTCGAGGCCGCGGCTCTCCTGAAGCGCCAGCTCGCGGGCGAGCTCGCCCGGGATCCGCGTCGCCTTCTTCACCGCGTCGTGGGCGAGCTCGACGGCGCGACGCTGCTGTCGCGGCAGGTTCTTCTTCTTCCGGTGGAGGCGCTCGACCAGCTTCACGAGCGCGCCGTCGGTCCGCCGCTCGTGGGCGATCCCGGCGAGAGCGGCCAGGCTCTGGGCGCGAGCCGGCGCGCCGCCCGGCGGCATCATCACCTCCTGGTCCCAGCCGAGGATCGACTGCGCGTTGCGGATGTCGACGAGCTCGGCCCAGCGGCTCTCGAGCTCCTCGTAGGCGGCGGCGGTGGCGGTCGTGGCCATGGGGAGGTCCTCCTCGAAGTGGGTTCGAAGACGCCATCTGAATCGCGATCGGCCCCGGCGGCAAGGTTGCCGCCGCGGGTCGCGGATGGTGTGATTCTCGCTGCTCGATCGGAAGGCTCCACGATGCGCCCCACCCTCGCGACGACGGCCCTCGCCGCGACTCTCCTCGTCGCCACGCTGCCCGGCTGCCCGAGCACCCCGCCGTCCGACGACGACGAGAGCGGCCTGGGCGAGACCACCCCGAGCGGGGGCGCCGACCCGGGCGAGGGCACCGAGGACTGGCGCCTCGAGTTTCCGCCCCACTGGTGGGCGCCGGTCGAGGACGCCGACGCGCCCGACTGGGAGATCCTCCCGCAGGCGGCCGGCGTCGGTGAGGTGATCCTGAGCAAGCGAAACGAGCTCGGGGTCCTGAGCAACTTCACCGAGGCGCCGTTCACCTTCCGAGGCGAGCGCTACGCGAGCCTGGAGGGGTTCTGGCAGGCCATGAAGTACCCCGAGGGCGACGACGACCCGCGCGCGAGCGGCGAGGACGTCACCTGGGAGCACACCCGCGACGAGGTCGCCGCGATGGTCGCCTTCGAGGCGCACTCGGCCGGCGTCGCCGCCGAGAAGAACATGAAGGCGCTCGGGATCGACTGGGTGAGCTTCGAAGGCGAGCGGCTCCGGTTCAAGACCGACCCGGCCGACATCGACCGCCACTACGAGCTCATCGTCGGCGCGAGCTGGGCGAAGATGCGGCAGAACCCCGAGGTGAAGAAGGTGCTTCTCGGCACCGGCGACCTCGTCCTGAAGCCCGACCACCACGAGGACACCGACGGGACGAAGTCGTGGCGCTACTACGACATCTGGATGAGCATCCGCGAAGCGGTCCGTAAAGGCGAAGACGGTCCACCATCGGACTAACCGAAGAGGAGACGACCATGGGTATCCAGGAGCGACGCGCGATCAAGGAAGCGCAGGAGAAGATCCCGAGCCGCGAGAAGGAGCTGACCGACATCTCGGGCGGCACCGTCACCTACGAGGTCGACTGGGACAGCTTCTCCGACGACGCGAAGGCGTCGAGCTGGCTCGACATGAACGGGCCCCACGTCGTGAGCTGCGCGTTCCGCCGGATCTGCACCGACGACGTCGGCAAGGAAGCGATCAAGGAAGGTCTCAAGAAGGTCGTCATCAAGAACGTCGCCGACCCGGGAGAGAAGAAGCTCGATCTCGCCGACGGCACCCTCAGCCTGACGTGCGCCTTCTCGAAGTCGCCGGGCGGGCGGTTCAAGGACACCGAGATCGCGAAGCTCCTCGAGGAAGGACTGTAGGCGGCGGGCTTCGCCTTCGGCGAAGAGGATGTCACCACGGAGACACGGAGAACACGGAGGATTCACGGAGCGAGCGCCAGAGCTCGAAACGAGTCGCTCCGCCCTCGCTCTCGATGACTAGCGATCCCTCCGGAGACGGGGCCGATCGAAGACTCTCCGTGTTCTCCGTGTCTCCGTGGTGACATCCTGCCCGCCGCAGGCGGGCTCGCGACCGACCACCGCCCCGTCCGTCAGCGGCCGTCGCGCTTGACCGTCACCAGCGTCAGGTCGTCGTGGTTCGGCGCGCCGCGGGTGAAGTCGCGGATCGCCTCGCGCACCCGATCGAGGACGCCCGCAGGCGACTCATCGCGGGCCTCCTCGAGCACGGCGACGAGCCGGTCCATGCCGAAGAGCTCGCGCCCGGGCCCCTTCGCCTCGGTCACGCCGTCGGTGTAGAGGAAGAGGGTGTCCCCCTCCTCCATCGTCACCGACTCGCCGCGGGGGTAGCCGCTCTTCGCCATCACGCCCATGATCGTGCCGGTCGGCTCGAGCGGCTTGGGCACCTTCTCGCTCGCGGTGAGGAGGAGCGGCGGGTTGTGGCCGGCGTTGCTCCACTCGACGACGCCGGACGCGGTGTCGATCACGCAGACGAAGAGCGAGATGAACCGGCCGCGGGTCATGTCCGGGACGAGGAAGTCGTTCAGCAGGTCCATCGCGGCCGGGAGGTCGTCGTCGGCCGTCCGCGAGAGGGCCCGGAGGAACGCGCGCGCCTCGGCCATCACGAGCGAGGCCTGGAGGCCGTGGCCGGAGACGTCGCCGATCGCGACGCCGAGCCGCCCGCTCGGTAGCTCGACGAGGAAGTCGTAGTAGTCGCCGCTCGCGTCCTCGCACAGCTCGTTGATCCCTGCCGCGGAGAAGCCGCCGACGCGCACCTCGCGCCGCTCGGGCTGGAGCTGGCGCTGCACCTCGCGGGCGAGGCCGATCTCGCGGTCCTGCCGCTCCTTCTCGACCGCGGACCGGTGGAGCCGGGCGTTCTCGACGGCGAGCGCCGCGTGGACCGACAGCGAGGCGAGGTAGGCCTCGTCCTCCTCGATGAACTTCTCCGCCTCGGTCTTCTTGTTGAGGAGCTGGAAGACTCCGACGATCCGCCCCCCCCGGCTTCGGATCGGCGCGCAGAGGATCTGGCGGGTGCGGTAGCCGCTCTTCTTGTCCCAGCTCTGGTCGAAACGGTCGTCCTCGTAGGCGTCGTCGATCCGCACCGTCTCGCCGGTGGCGGCGACGGTGCCGGCGATCCCGTGGCCGAGGGGGAGGCGGATCTCGAGCTTCTCGCCGTCGCCGTCGCCCTTGAGCACCCGCGACCAGATCTCGGACCGGTCGTCCGAGAGGAGGAAGACCGTCCCGCGGTCCGCGTCGACGCCGCCGATCGCCGCGTCGAGGATGAGCTCGAGGAGCTCATCCAGATCGAGGCTACTGTGGAGGGCGTAGCTCGCCTCGGAGAGCTTGCGCTGCTGCGCGAGCATCCGCCTGAGGCTCCCGATGTCCGCGGTCTTGTCGCTCTCGTACTTCTCTTCGGCCATTGACCCGTCAGTGGGCGCGTCGCGGCGAGAGACGCAGGGTCCAGTCGCCGATCACGCTCCAGAAGTAAGCCCGCTTCCGCCCGATGTCGCCCCCGACGCGACCCCAGTCGCGCGACCGGCTCTCGAGCTCGAAGTAGCGCCGCCAGGCGTCGCCGAACGTCTCGCCCCGGGCGAGCGTCTCGGCGAAGCCGCGCGGCTCATCGTAGAACACCTTCGCCCGTCCGACGAGGGCCAGGCCGTTCCCGTAGAACAGCACGCTCGGTCCGTTGCCTCGCAGGCCGTGCCCGGGGTGGTTCCAGGGCAGGGTCTTCGCCCCGGGTGGCGAGATCCCGTGGCAGCCGGTGTGGATGTAGAGGGCGGCGTCGTCGCCGAGGACGCGATTCTCCCAGAGGGTGCGCAGGAGGAAGAAGTCCGCCTTGCCGCCGCCCGCCGCGGCGGCGAGCGAGGGCACGAGCGTCCGACCGCGCCGCGTCCAGCTCCAGGCGGGGCCGCCGATGGCCGCGTCGAGCTTCGCCGGATCGGCCTTCGCGAACACGCTGCCCCAGGGGTCGGTGTGGGCGCGCACCGTCCGCAGCACGGCCGGGCGCCGGAACCAGGCGACGACGTCGATGAGCGAGGGGCGGCCCGCGACGTCGTAGCCCTTCTCACCGAACTTCGCCCAGCGCGCGTCGGCTCGCCGGACGACCCGGAAGCCGCTGCCGAGGTCGCAGGCGAGCGAAGCGGGCCGGAAGGTCGCCGCGTCGCGGAAGGCGCCCGAGCGCCAGCGATGGTTGCGGTCGAGGTAGTCCGCGAGGAGCCGGCGCTCGAGGACGGGGTCGGGCTCCCAGATGCCCTCGCGCCAGTGGGGCACCTTCTGCCCGTCGGGGATCGTCACCGCGCGCGGCTTCCCGTCGGCGTCGAGCAGCCCGGCGCCGTCGGCGTCGACCACGTCGCGGCGCGGACGGAGCGCGACGCCGCGCGCATCGATGCGGCTCACGACGATGTCGGGGCGCGCGATCGGATTGCCGCGTGCCTGGTCGGCCGGGCTGCACTCGCCGTCGGCCCGATCGTCGAGCGGGACGAGACGGAGCGCCCGGACCTCGCCGTTCTTCCCGAGCACCTCGCCGACCGAGAGCCGGCCGTCGTCGACGTGGAAGTAGTCCTCGTGGGTGACCGACCCGCGCTCGAAGTCCGGCGTCGTGCCCCCGCGCGGCGGCACGCCGCCCGGGAACACGCCGAAGTAGGTCGGCAGCCGCTCGCGCCGCTCGACGTAGAGCTCGTCCCAGCGGCCGTCGAGGTCGCTCAGGACCAGGTCGGCGGTGTGGGCGACGTCCTCGGCGACGGTCCGGAGATACGGGACCGGCTCGGCGAAGCGCCGCTCGTCGGGCGTGCCCTTGCGGAGCACGATCGGCGTCTTCTTCCGCCAGTTGCAGCTCCGGACGACGAAGGCGTCGGGGAACGCGCCGAGGAGCAGCGCGCCGCCGAGGCGGCCGTCGGCGGTCGCGACCTCGCGGAGGAACGCCCGGAGGGCGAGGACCGAGCGACCGTCCTGATGGCGAGCCGAGGCATGGACGGACGCGGCCACGACCCGGGCCCGGAACCCGTCGCGACCGAGGTCGGCGGCGAGCCGGTCGATCCGCGGCGCGAGCGGCTCGGCGCCATCGAGCGCCTCGAGGAGGCGTGCCTCGACGAGGATCAGGACGAGGGCGCCCTCGGACGCCGGTCGCGCCGTGGCGTCTCCGATCGGCGCGAGGCGCTCGATCTCGACCGTGCCATCGCCGTCGTGATCGAACCCGGTGAACCGCTCGCACAGGGCCGCGACCGGGTCGGCGTCATCCTCGCCGGCGAGCGCGCCGGACGGATCGACGGCGAAGACGAGGAGCGAGACCGCCGAGGTGGCGGTCGCGAGGCGGGCGAATCGGTGCATGGATCCCTCTCGGGGCGCGACTATGCCACGGTCGACGAGCCGCGACAAGCGCGGGCCGCTCTCAGCCGGCGGCGATCCCGCCGAGCCCCGCGGCGAGCCCGGTCGCGATCGCGCCGGCGGCCCACCCGACGGCGACCGGCCAGGAGATCGGACGCGTCTCGCTCGGATCGGCGCCCGCGGGGGTGAGGCGCGCGGCGAGGAGGCACCCGAGCACCAGGACGAGGAGCACGCCCGATCGGAAGATCACCTTCTGCGCGACGGTGAACTGCCAGAGCCCCGGGTGCGCGACGACGAGCGTGCCGATCGGGAGGGCGAAGCCGAGGAGCAGCAGCCGCCGGCGCGCCCGGGCGTCGGCCGGGGCGAAGTGCTCCTCGGCGAACGCGGCGATCCGGCGGAGCGCCCACGCCGCGAAGATGCCGAAGATCCCCACGAGGCCGGCGCCGACGAGGCCCCGCGGGGCGGCGCCGAGGTCGGCCAGGGAGCGAGCGTCCCCCGCGCCGAAGAGGAGCCCCTGGAGCGGGTAGCCGATCGCCTGCCCGAGCTGGGTCGTGACGACCCAGAAGTGGACGAGGGTGAGCGGCCCGAGACGCGGAGCCGACCGCCAGCGCCACGCGAGCAGGGCGGCGACGCCGACCGCCGCGTTGATCGCGATCCCGCCCCAGGTCACCGCGTCGCGGCGCCAGCCGGCCGGGACGTCCTCGGTCTCGGCCCAGCCGGCGAAGCCCGCCGTCACCGAGAACGACTCGAGGCGGCCGCCGAGCGCGACCGCGACGCCGCCGTGGCCGATCACCTCGTGAACGAGCACGCTCGCGGTCATCAGGACGTAGAAGCAGCCGGCCATGCCGAGGGCGAACCGGGCCCAGCGGGAGAACGACGAGCTCGAAGCGTCCGCGGTCATGACGGCTCCGGGGTGGGACGGGGCCCGGCCATGGTATAGGATCGCCGCCATGAGCGAAGAGCGGAGCTCCGGGCGCGGCCCGGGCATGATCATCGTGACGATCCTGGTGGGGATCGTCCTGCTCGTGAGCTGCGTCGGCGGCGGCGCGTTCGCCCTGTTCGTCCTCGCCCGGAAACGGATGGAGGAGCAGCGTGAGATGATGATCGCGGCCGAGCGCGAGATGATGACCGCGATGATGGAGGCGGAGCGGGAGGTGCTCGTCGCGAAGCTCGAGGCGCTCCGCGCCGAGCGCGAGCGAGCGATCGAGGAGGAGGCGGCGCCGGATCGAATCGCGGCGACCGAGGCCGAGCTCGTCGCGGCGGCGCTGCGCGTTCTCGAGAGCTGCGAGCGGCGCCACGACGAGGATCCCGACGACCTCGATGCACGTGCGCGTCTCTTCGGGGCGGCGATGGAGGTCGGCAATACCTGCCTCGAGATCGGCGACCTCGGCACGGCGAGGCGCGGCTTCGAACGCGCCCTCGGCCTCGGCGTCGACGACGCGACCGCCCGGGCTGGCCTCATGCGGGTGGAGGCCGCCGAGGCGGAAGCGCAGGACGGCTGACCGCCGCCCATGGACCCGCTCCCGACCGTCCTCGCCATCACGCCGCTGCCGCTCGCCGGCGCCCTCGCCCTCCTCTGGCTCCTCTCACTCACCCTCCGCGACGCGAGCATCATCGACGTCTTCTGGGGGCTCGGCTTCATCCTCGTCGCCTGGACGGGCGCGCTCGTGGCCGCCGACGATGCCCCCCTCGCGCCGCGGCCGCTGCTCGTCGCCTCGCTCGTCACCCTCTGGGGGCTGCGCCTCGCGATCCACATCTTCATCCGCAACCGGGGCCACGGCGAGGACCCGCGCTACGCCGCGTGGCGACGCCAGCACGGCGAGACGTGGTGGTGGCGGAGCGCGTTCCAGGTGTTCGCGCTCCAGGGCGTGATCCTCTGGATCGTCGCCCTGCCGATCCTGGTCGCCGTCAGCGCGACCGCGAACGCGACCTCCCCGACGCTCCTCGACCCGGCCGACGCGCTCGGCGCGCTCGTCGTCCTCGCCGGCATCGCGTTCGAGACGACGGCGGATCTCCAGCTCGCTCGATTCAAGGCCGACGCGAACAACACCGGCAAGATCATGAACCGGGGCCTGTGGGGCTGGTCGCGCCACCCGAACTACTTCGGGGATGCCGTCGTCTGGTGGGGCCTGTACGGGATCGCGGCGCCGCTCCTCCCGTGGGGGCCTGCGACCGTCGTCAGCCCGATCCTGATGACGTGGCTCCTCGTCCGCGTCTCGGGCGTCGCGATGCTCGAGCGAGGCCTGAAGCGGAGCAAGCCGGGCTGGGACGACCACGTCGCCCGGACGAGCGCGTTCGTCCCCCGCCCGCCGCGAAGCCCGCGCACGAAGAAGGGGCGACCGTGATCGGCCGCCCCTCGGGTTCGACGATGCGCTCGAGATCGACGCCCTAGAAGACGCGCTTGATCCCGAGCTTCTCGAAGCCCTTCTCCTCGAAGTTCTTCTCGAAGAGGGCGCGGAGCTTGTCGGCCGCCGCGTCGTAGGCCGCCCTGTCCTCCCACGTGTTGCGGGGGTCGAGGATCTCGCTCGGGACGCCGGGGCAGCTCGTCGGCATCCGCAGGTTGAACACCGGGTGCCGGACCGTCTCGATGTCGTCGAGCTCGCCGTGCAGCGCCGCGTTCAGGAGGGCGCGGGTGTGCTTGATCGAGATCCGCTGGCCGACCCCGTACGGGCCGCCGCTCCAGCCGGTGTTGAGGAGGATCGCCCGCGCCTTCGCCCTTTCGGCCTTCTCGGCGAGGAGCTCGGCGTAGACCGACGCGAACCGCGACATGAACGGCGCGCCGAAGCACGCGCTGAACGCGGCCTTCGGCTCGGTGATCCCGACCTCGGTGCCGGCGAGCTTCGAGGTGAAGCCGCTGACGAAGTGGTACATGACCTCGTCGTGCTCGAGGATACTCACCGGCGGAAGCACGCCGAACGCGTCGGCCGTCAGGAGCACGATCGTGTTCGGGAGCGGCCCGGCCGCGCCGGCGGCGACGAGCGGGTTGCACTCGAGGCCGTAGGCGAACCGGGTGTTCTCGGTGATCGAGCGGTCGGCGAGGTCGAGATCCTGCGGGTCGGTCTCGGCGAGCGGCTTCCCGGACAGCGGCGGAACGTTCTCGATGATCGTCCCGGGCATCGACAGGGCGGCCGCGATGACCGGCTCGTGGTCCTTGTCGAGGTCGATCAGCTTCGCGTAGCAGCCGTCCTCGAAGTTGCTGACCTGGTCGGTCGTCCAGCCGATCTCATCGTCGCCGACCAGCTTCCGCTCCGGGTCGGCCGACAGCGTCGTCTTGCCGGTGCCCGAGAGGCCGAAGAGGATCGCGCTTCGCCCGTCGTGACCGACGTTCGCCGAGCTGTGCATCGGGAGGAAGCCGAGGTCGGGCAGGACGAAGTTCAGGACGGTGAACATCGTCTTCTTGATCGTGCCGCAGTAGTCGGCCGGGCCGACGACCAGCGCGATCCGACGACGGAAGTCGACGATGATCGCCGCGTCGCTGCGCGTGCCGTCGCGCTCGGGGTCGCAGATGTAGGACGGGACGTTGAGCATCGTCCAGCGCAGGTCCTCGGAGACGCCGGTCAGCCCCTTCGGGAACATGATCCGGGCGAAGAGGGCGTGGGTCGCGTGCTCGCCGACGAACCGGAACGGCAGGGCGTAGGCCGGGTCGCTCCCGGCGAACACGTCCTGGACGTAGAGGGGCGCGCCGCGCTCGTTGAGATACGCGACGACGCGCTGCAGGAGCGCCTCGTAGGTCGCGGCGTCGAAGCGGGCGAAGTCATCCTTCCACCACACCTTGTCGGTGACCTCGGCGTAGTCTGCCGCGAAGGTGTCCTGCACGCGGCGCCCGGTCGCGTCGGGATCGGTGAAGTGGAGGAGCGGACCGGCGTCGCCGAGCTTCGTCGCGAACGACTTCTGCTGGTCGAAGTCGCCGCCGGCCGTCGTGCGCCCGCGGTCGTGCGCGATCGCCGCCGCGAAGAGCTCCTTGTGGTCGAGCCCGTAGCGATACTCGACGTCCTTGAGCCCGAGAAGCTCCTCGAGATCGGAGTCGAAGCTCATCGTGGCCGAGGCTCCCTTGGTGGTCATCACGTCGTCGTCTCCCCGCTCCGTCGAAGTGAGTGGATCCTGGATCGGATACCCAGCGCCCCTGCTGATGTGGGGGGAATTCTAGCCCTGAGACGATCGCTTTCAACCCTTAAGTCGACCGATGTTCGGTCAGGGCGCCCCCGACCGCGATCAGGGGCCCATCGATGGGTGGTCCCGCCAACGGTCTTCGGGGCGCTCGACTTCCGGCTGGATCGCCTCCCGGAGAATCCGGCCGACCCACGCCCCGATCTCGGGGGCGTGGCTCTCGCGGGCGCCGGTCACGTGGAGCACCCGGACCTGCTTGATCTGGACGAACTCGCGGAGCATCCGGATGGCGGTGTAGTCCTGCTCGACCTCCACATCGATGTGCAGGAACGGTCGATCGAAGGCCTCGGCGTGGCGGATCGCCTGGGACGCCGCGCCGGTCGGCGGTCCGACGGTGAAGACGACCGTCGCGGTCGCGTCGACGACGTTGCGCTCGGTCCGCTCGGCGGCGCCGTCGGTCGCCGTCTCTCGGAGCTCGTACCCGTCGGGGATCGGGCCGTCCTCGGCCTGCCGACCGCGGGCGCACCACCCACCGTGCGCGACGCCGAGCTCGCGCGCCACGTCGAGGGCAGCGCGCTCGACGCCGGCCTGGCCGCCGCTGATGATCCGTTCGAGCATCGCCTCGGAAGCCTCCGTGACCGGTCATCGTAACCAAGATCGGGGAGGATCGCCCCCACCATCGAGTCGTTCCTCCCCGACGCACCGGACCGGGCAAAGCCCGGCGCGAACGGCGCGAACGGCGCGACCGACGCGCCCGCCCGGGGTTGGACCCGCGCCGCGACTTCGAGTGAAACCCGGAGCGCCGGTTGCGCCATGAGGGGGCGAAGGAGACCCGACGCGATGATCCGCACGACCCTCATCTCGGCCCTCGTGGCCTCGACCCTCGTCTTCACCGCCTGCCTCGAGAGCACCGAGGAGATCTGGATCCGGGAGGACGGAGGCGCCCGGCTCCGGGTCGAGGTCGCCTACGGAGAGCAGCTCGCGTCGTTCTCGCAGGCGCGCCGGGCGGCCGCGAAGGAGCGGAGCCGGGGCGTCATCGCCCGGTGGCGCGAGCTCGAGGCGAACGACCCGCGCGTCCGCTCCGTCCACACCGAGGAGTCCATCGAGGGCGGACGGGTGCGCGGGGTGATCGACGTCGAGCTGGCCGACCTGACCCTCCTCGCCGACCTCCACCGCGACCTCGTCATGGGCGGGGACCAGGAGGAGGAGCTCCTCGGACCGCTCGAGGTCGAGCGGACCGCCGGCGGCGACGTCCGACTCGCGACGCGGATCGCCGGAAGCACGAAGAGCCGCGCCAACCCCGAGGGGGCGCGCCTCGTCGCGAACACCCTCTTCGCCGACGCGACCCACACCGTGATCATCCACGGGCCGGCGATTCTCGAGGCGACCGGCGAGATCGTCGAGGACGGCGCGAGCGTGCGCTGGGAGGTGCCGATCAAGGACATCCTCACCGACCCGGAGCTCGACCTGACGATGCGCGCGCTCGTCGATGACGGCGGGCTGCCGGGGATCGTCTGGGCGCTCGGCGGCCTGATGGTGCTCGGCGGGCTGATCGCGGGGGTCGTCGTCGCCACGACGCGGCGCCCGGCGCCTCCCCCGCGCCGGCGGGCTCGGACGGCCGTCGAGGCGCCTCGCCGCCGCCGCTCTCGCCTCGGGCACGGGCACGGGCACGGGCACGGGCACGGGCACGGGCACGGAGGTGAGACGTCGCCGCGAGGGCGGCGGGTCCCTTCGAGATCGAGATCCGGAGGTCGCTCGGGCCGGTGACTGTCTCAGGAATCCAGGCGCGGGCTCCGCGCCATCCCGAGGCCGATGAAGATCATGACCGGCATCGTCGCCGCGATCCCCCCCGCCCAGACGAGGAGCGGGATCGGCGATCGCCGCTCGTTGAACGGGTCGAAGGCGAGCCAGAGCACGACCGCGATGGCGCAGACGACCGAGAAGGGCGTCATGACCGCGCCGCTGCCGAGCGACGGTCGCCGGACCTTCGAGCTCGTCATGGCGAAGACCGCGAGCGCGGTCCCGGCGGCCGCCACGACGGTCAACCCGACGAAGACGACCATGTTGGCGGCGCCACCGGTCAGCCCCATCGGCACGACGGAGGCAAGGACGATGAACCCGAAGAAGCCGTTCCAGACGTAGGCGAGGATGCACCCGCCGATCCAGCCCAGCAGCGTGCGCCCGTTCGCCCCGCTGTAGCGGTCCGCCACGCTCCGCCCCCGCACGGCGCCGGCGACGGCCGAGCGGGGGCGCGCCTCCTTCTTGGCGCCCGACGCCGCGACGGCGGCGTTGACGACCTTGTTGACGTCCTTGCGGGCGATGCCGAGAGCCTTCGCGACCTTGTCGATGAACCCGCGCTCGGCCGTCTTGACGACCTCGTCGGCGACCGTGACCTCAACGAGGGTGCGGAGGAGCTCGAGCCGCTCCTCGTCGCTCTCGGGACTTGGCATCTCGACCCGGCGCTCGCCGGCGGCGACCTTCGCGACGGCCTCGTCGACCTCGGAGGCGGCGAGATCGTTCTCGCTCGCCCACGCCTTCAGGAAGCGGGTCTCCTCGGGCGTGATCTGACCGTCGGCGGCGGCCGCGGCGACGAACAGGCCGAGCTGGGCGTTGGCATCCATGTCCTCTCCTCGGGCAACGGCACGGGCACGGGGGCGCGGGTCACATCGAGATCGAGCCCTTCCGGAAGTCGCTCACGCCGATCTGCGCGTTGACGAGCACCGGCGAGCCGCCGCGCGAGATCGAGATCGCCTCGTCGAGGGTGGCGTCGATCTTCGCCGGGTCGTCCAGCAGCAGCCCGCGGGCGCCCCAGCCCTCGGCGACGGTGTGGTAGTCGGTCCGCCGCAGGACGGTGCCGACGTCGTCGCCGAGGATCACGACCTGGTCGCGGGTGATCTGCATCCAGCCGGCGTCGGTGCCGACGAGCGCGATCACTGGGATCCCGAGGCGAACGAACGTGTCGAGCTCCGCGAGGCTGTAGCCGGCCGAGCCGTCGCCGTAGACGAGCCAGACGTCGGCGTCGGGCCGGACGAGCTTGGCGCCGAGGGCGAAGCCGGCGCCGACGCCGAGCGTGCCGAAAACGCCCGGGTCGAGCCACGAGAGCGCGCGCCGCGGACGGGTGATGTAGGAGCACGTCGCCACGAAGTCGCCGCCGTCGGCCACGATCATCGAGTCGGCGGCGAGCCGCTCCTCGAGCGAGCGGTGGATCGAGACCGGGTTGATCGGCTCGATCTTCTCCTCGCCCATCGTGACGATCTCGGCGTCGCGCGCCCGGTCGCGATCGCGGAGCGTCTTGAGCCACTCGCCGCGCGCCGCGCCGATCTCGCCGCCGTCGGCGGGCGGCTCGTGGATCGAGGCGAGCTGGCAGAGGAACCGATGCGGATCGCCTAGGACCGCGAGGTCGGGCTTCCGGTTCTTGACGAGGTCCGCCTTGCAGCGGTTCGCGGCGATGAGCGTCGCCCGCTTCGGGATGTGCGCGCCGTAGTCGAGGCGGAAGTCGCAGGTGACGCCCGAGAGGATGACGAGGTCGGCCTCGCGGAGCGCGTTCCGCCGCTTGTGCCGCATCTGGAGCGGGTGCGCGGCGCCCATGAGCCCCCGCGCCATCCCCGAGAGGTAGGTCGGGATCCCGAGAAGGCTGACCGCGCCGATGAGCTTCGTCACCTCGGGCGGATTGAGCATCGTCTGACTGCCGACGAGCATCACCGGCCGCCTCGCCGTCGAGAGCAGCTTCTCGGCGCGATGGACCTCGTTCGGGTCGGGCGCCGCCGCCTCGGGGATCTTCGGCTCGGCCCGCGGCATCTGATCGGCGCCGCCGAACGTCTTGTCGAGGTGCCGCTTCAGATACCACTTCACGAGCCGGTCGCCGAGGCTCCTGACCGGCCCGTCGGTCTTCGCCGCGTACCACTCGCGCACGACGCTCTCGTCG
Source organism: Planctomycetota bacterium (assembly GCA_029260755.1). Taxonomy (GTDB): domain Bacteria; phylum Planctomycetota; class J058; order J058; family JAJDCQ01; genus JAJDCQ01. The sequence continues at coordinate 22,124 of JAJDCQ010000133.1, forward strand.
TAGAGGAGGTCGACGGCGAGCTCGACGAACACCGGCCCGGGGACGCCGCTCCGCGCCCGGAGGAAGGCCTCCTCGAGCGCCGGGACGACCTCCTTGAGCTTGTTCGGCCGGGCCGCCCACTTCACGTGCGGGCGGATCAGCGCCATCTGATCGATGTCCTGGAGCGAGCCGCGGCCGCGCAGCACCGTCGCCGTCGCGCCGCCGAGGAGGACGAGCGGGCTCTGGGCGAGCTGGGCGTTCTTGACGGCAGTGATCGTGTTCGTCACGCCGGGCCCGGCCGTGACCGCGGCGACGCCGGGGATGCCGGTCAGGCGCGCGACCGCGTCGGCGGCGAAGACGGCGTTCTTCTCGTCGCGAACGGCGACGATCCGGATCCCGGCGCGCTTCGCGGCGACGAGGATCGGCGAGATGTGCCCGCCGCAGAGCGTGAAGAGCCAGCGGACCCCGTGATTCGCGAGGACCTGGGCGACGAGTGAGCCACCATCCATGCGTCGATTCTCCCCCTGATGTGATCGTGCGGGGCGAGATTCGACCATGGAGGCGGGATCCGGCGCAAGCAAGGGCGGCCGCCCGACGAGAGCTCTCGAGACGGCGCGACCGACTCGGCGACTTCGCCTTCGGCGAAGAGGATTCTCACCACGGAGAATGGGATGGGAAGGCCAACCTCCGTTCGCGGGATGCCGATAAGGCTCCCAGGAACAGCCGGGCTCGAGGCCCAGAACGGAGGTTGGCGTGACTCAGTCTATGGTGTCGTCGACGCGGATGAC
>JAJDCQ010000134.1 GCA_029260755.1 Planctomycetota bacterium
CACCATAGACTGAGTCACGCCAACCTCCGTTCTGGGCCTCGAGCCCGGCTGTTCCTGGGAGCCTTATCGGCATCCCGCGAACGGAGGTTGGCCTTCCCATCCCATTCTCCGTGGTGACATCCTCTTCGCCGAAGGCGAAGCGATGCGCTAGGCGCTCGCCTTCTCCGGCTCCGGCGACTCCGCCGGCGCGACCCGCGTATCGACCTTCTCCACCACCCCATCCCGCAACCGGATCGTCCGGTCCGCCCGCGCCGCGAGCTCCTCGTTGTGCGTGATCAGCACCAGCGTCGTTCCGCGCTCGCGCTGGATCTCGAGGAGGAGGCTCATGATGATCTCGCCGGTCGCGCTGTCGACGCTTCCGGTCGGCTCGTCGGCCAGGATGATCCTGGGGTCGTTGATGAGGCCGCGCGCGATCGCCGCCCGCTGGCGCTCGCCGCCGCTCACCTTGACCGGGAGGAAGTCGACCCGATGGCCGAGGCCGACCCGCTCGAGGAGGTCGCCGGCCCGGTCCATCATCGTGCGCCGCGCGACGCCTGCCTTCGCGTGCATCGGCAGGGCGACGTTCTCGCGGAGGCTCAGGTTCGGGATCAGGTTGTGGAGCTGGAAGATGAACCCGATCGTCTCGGCCCGGAGCCGGTCGAGGTTCGCGACGGCCGCGAGGTCCTCGCCGAGGATGGAGACGGCGCCGGCGCTCGGGTGGTCGAGCGCGCCGACGAGATGCAGCAGGGTCGACTTGCCGCTCCCGCTCGGCCCCATGATCGCGACGAACTCGCCCTGCCCGATCGAGATGTCGACGCCGTCGAGCGCCTTCACCAGGCCGCCCTCGTAGTGCTTCTCGACCCCGCGGCAGGCGATGGCCGGCGCTTCGCCGGCGGGCTCTCTCGGCGTGCTACTCATAGCGGAGCGCCTCCGTCGGCGACAGGCTCGCGGCGCGGAGCCCGGGGTAGATCGAGCCGCCGACGCCGAGGACGGCGGCGAGGAGGATCGCCTGCCCGAAGAGGGGGAAGTCGAGGTAGACCTCGATCCACCCGAACAGGATCAGGCGCGATGCGACGAGCTCGAGCATCAGGCCGAACACGACGCCGAGGACGCCGCCGACGATCGAGAGGATCAGCCCCTCCCAGACGATCAGCTTGACGATCATCCCCTTGCTCCAGCCGACCGCCCGGAGCAGGCCGATCTCGCGGGTGCGCTCGAACACGCTCATGATCATCGTGTTCGCCACGCCGATCGCGCCGACCAGCGCCGCGATGAGCGAGATCCCCCAGGCGAACCGGTCGATCAGGTCGAACTGCTTGAAGCTGCCGACGTAGTCCTGACCGCTCTGGATCTTGAACGCGCCGAACCGCTCGTCCGCCTCGAACGCCCCGATCGTCGCGGCCATCTCCGCGTCCTCGCGCAGATGCAGGACGACGAGGTTGGCGCCGCCGGTCTGGACGAGCTTCGGCATGTTCTCGAGCAGGCCCGAGAGGCTCCGCGCGTCGAACGGCTTCTCGCAGTGGCTGCACTTGGGGATCGAGGTCCCCATCGACATGAGCATCGCCGGGAGCATCGTCCGGATCATCGACTGGGCGAGGTCGGCGTTCTCCTGGTCGAGGTAGTCGCCGTGGACGATCCCCTGACCGGAGAGGAACCCCGCCTGCGCGCTGTGCTCCGCCTCGAAGATCCCGACGACCTCGTAGGGCTCGATCTCGTGCGCGCCCTCGCTCTCGGGGTAGAGCGGGTCGCCCGCCTTCAGGCCGAGCTCCTCGGCGGCGACCTTGCCGATGATGATCTCGCGCTTCGGCTCCTCGGACAGCATCCGTCCGGCGACGATCTCGTAGCGGTCGAGGAACGGCTCGCCGGGGACCATCCCCAGGACGAGGAACCCGCCCGAGTAGTCCTTCAGGCGGAGGCCGTGGATCCGCAGGGTCGAGGCGTTCTCGATCCCGGGGACGGCCCGCATCGCGTCGACGCCGACCGGCGGGATGCGGCTCATCAGCGGGCCGAGGCTCTCGCGGCCGGTCACGACGAGGTCGTTCTGATACTGATCGGCGAGGTTCTTGAACTGGCGCTGGAGGCCGCGGGTCACGCTCACCATCGACACGACGGCGCCGATGCCGATCGCGATGCCGAGGAGCGCGAAGGCGGTACGTACCTTGCGCCGGAGGAGGTTGCGGAAGGCGAGTCGCACGGTATGTCTTCTCGGGGATGGGGCGCGGGGGGCGGCCGTCAGGCGGACTGGCTCTCCCCTCGCTCGGGGCCGGAGAACTGGGCAAGGAACGCGTCTGCGGCGTCCCCCGTCGTGCCGTCATCGGGTGGCGGCGGCGGGGAGGCGGGCAGGGCGCCGTGGAGGATGCCCCGTCGGAAGTCGTACTGCCGCTCGTCCTTGACGACGGCGTGCTCGAGGATTCGGGTCTCGAGCAGGGTGGCGAGGGCCGTCCCGGCGAGCCACGAGTCGGGGATCAGGTCGAAGTCGCCGTACCTGTCCGCGAGGCTCGCGACCTCGGACCGGACCTTCCGGAACGCCTCCGGCGTCACCCAGAACACGACCCCTCGGATCGGCTCCTCGACGTCTTCGACGCGCACCTCGGTCGGATGGTCACGTCCGGCCTTCTTCGCGTCGGGGAAGACGGTGAACTGCGGGAGCTCGCCGGGCTCCTCCATCTCGGAGTTGAACGCCTCGACGAGGTGGATCGCGATGTTGCGGTTCAGCACGACGCGGAGCCCGCCGCCCCAGGTCAGACCCCGCTCCTGGCGGTGGTCCTCGACGCCGAGGACGAACAGCTTCGTCTGCTCGCAGAGGTGGGTGATGAATCCCGCGGGGTCGCGCTTCTCGCGCTCGCGGAGCTGTTCCAGGGACTCCAGCGTGCTGCTCCTTTCGATGACGCGGCACATTATACCGCCGCCCGCCGGCGGCGGAAGCCTGTTCGAGGGCCGGAGGGCTGTTACATTGGGGCTCGCATGGCCTCTCTCATCGATCTGCCTCCCGAGATCGGCCTCGGCATCCTCCTCCGCGATCTTCGCGACGCGGTCGGCGCCCCGATTCCGCTCGAGGGGGTCGAGGTCGACGCCCGGGTCTCCGGCGTGGTCGCCGACGTCACCGTCCGGCAGCGGTTCCACAACGTCGGCGACGACCTCGTCGAGGCCATCTATCTCTTCCCCCTCGCCCACGAGGCTGCCCTCACCTCGCTGCAGCTCCGGATCGGCGACCGCGTCATCGCCGGCCGGGTCCGCGAGCGCGACGAGGCCCGCGAGCGCTACGAGCAGGCCCGGGCCCGGGGCCGCCGCGCCGGCCTCGTCGAGGAGGTCCGACCAAACGCGTTCACGATGAACATCGCGGGGATCGAGCCCGGCGCCTACGTGACGGTGGAGCTGCGCTTTCACCAGACGGTCGGCTGGGAGGATGGCCGTCATCAGCTCGTCCTTCCTCTCCTCGTCGCGCCGCGCTACCTCGCCCCGCCCGAGCTCGACCCGCCGCGTCTCGACGACGACGCCGACCCCGCGGCGAGCACGCGCGAGCTCCCCGCGCCGCCCCCGGCGCCGGTCCGCTATGACGCCAAGTTGACCGTCACGATCGCGGGCGGCGGCCCGCTCGGCGAGGTCACATCGACGACCCACGCGACGCGCGTGACCCTCGAGGAGGCGGACGGCAGCCGCGTCCGGGTCGTGACCGACCCCGAGCGCGTCCCGCCCGACCGCGACTTCGTCCTGCGCTGGCGTCCGCGCGAGTCCGAGGCGGCGGCCGCCGTCCTCGCGCATCGAAAGCCGGGCAGCCCGGCCGGGTCGTTCCTCGTGGTCGTCGCGCCGCCCGAGGATGTGCCGCTCGGCTCGGCCGTCGCGCGCGAGGTCACCTTCGTCGTCGACCGCTCGGGCTCGATGCGCGGCAAGCCGATGGATCAGGCGCGCCGCGCCTTCAAGGCGCTGCTCCGGACCCTCGGCCCCGACGACGCCTTCACCGCGATCGCGTTCGACGATCGAGCCGAGCTGTTCTGGCGCGAGCCGTGCGCGGTCACCCAGCGCAACCTCGACAAGGCCGACGCCTGGATCGACGGGATCGAGGGGCGCGGCGGCACCGACATCCCTCGCGCCCTTCGCTCGGCCCTCACGCCGCCGGTCGCCGGCGATCGGGTCCGCGCCGTCCTCTTCCTCACCGACGGCGCGGTCGCCAACGAGGACGAGGTGCTCGCGGCGATCGAGCGCGACCTCGGCGCCTCGCGGATCTTCACCTTCGGCGTCGGGCCGGCCGTGAACCGATGGCTGCTCGATCGCGTCGCCCAGGTCGGGCGCGGCGCCGTCCGCTACATCCTCCCCGGAGAGGACATCGAGGACGCGGTCCAGTCGCTCGCCGATCGGGTGAGCGACCCGGTTCTGGTCGACGTCGCCCTCGACGTCGACGGGGTCGAGACCGCCGATGTCTACCCGCGCCCCGTCCCCGACCTCTTCGGCGGGGAGCCGCTCGTCCTCGCCGGCCGCTACTGGGGCGAGGGCCGGGCGCGCTTCCGCGTCACCGGGCGGACGCGGAGCGGCCCGGTCGAACGACTCGTGGAGGCCATCCTCCCCGACGCCGCCCCCGAGGGCGCGGCCGTCACCGCCCTCTGGGCGAGGCGCCGCGTCGAGGCGCTCCTGCGCAAGCGCCACGACCGGCCGATCGAGCGGGCGCGGGTGCGCGACGAGGTGCTCGGCCTGGCGCTCGAGCACGGGATCGTGACCGAGCTCACCTCGTTCGTGGCGATCGAGGACGGCGACGGCGCCGGCGATCGACCGATCGTGACGGTGCCGGTGCCGCTCCACGTCCCCGGAGGCCTCAGCTCGTCGGCCGGCGGTCGGCCCGGCATGACTCCGTCGGCGAGCGGACGCCTCCCGGTGCCGCTGGCCGGCATGCCGCGAGGCGGGGTTCCGATGGGACCGGGGTCGGACGTCCACGGGCGGACGTTCGTGATGGGCGCGGGGCCGATGGTTCCCGGCGGGCCGATGGTGCCCGGCGGACCGCCCGCCTCGCCCGCGTCGGGGATGGCGCCGCCGGCGCGCGCGCGATCGAGCAGCGACCGGGTCGCCCGCGCCCTCGATCTCGGCGGCGTGCCGCTGACCGCGCATCGCGCACCGGCGGGGGACGGCGGAGACGGAGCCCCCGCGATCCCGGGGCTGGCGTCGCCCTCGCCGTCGGCGGCGCCGCCCGAGGGTCCGACCGCCCGCGCGACGGCCCTCGCGCGCGTCCTCGCCCGCACCCAGTCGGTCGACGGGAGCTGGGGCGAGGGCGACCCACGGGCCACCGCGCTCGCCGTGCTGCTCTTCCGGGCCCTGGGCGAGACCCACCGCGCCGGACGCTTCCGGAGCCAGCTCCGGAAGGCGGTCTCCTGGCTCGCCGCCCGGCAGGGCCCGTTCGTCGGCTGGGCGCTCGCCGAGGTGGCGGCGGCCACCGGACGCGCGGCGGATCTCGAGGCCGCGCGATCCGCCTTGATCGGGGCCGAGCCCGACCCGCGGGCCGCCGCCAACGCGGCGCTCGACGGCGCATCGGGGGCGCTCGCTCGCCTCGCCGAGGTCGTCGCGGCCCTGGCCCCGGGCGACGCGCCGGGTGACCCGCCGGGCGCGTCCGACGCGGGCGCCGTCGCCGACCGATGCGCCGACGCCCTCGTCGAGCTGCTCGTCCAGAATCCCGCCGCCCTGGATGCCGGGCCGAGAAATGAGTTACAACGCTGAGGCATGACCACGCGCGGGCCGACCGCCTGCCCGCCGCCCCAACCTCGGACCCACCAGTCGAGCGAGCCGTGCCCCAGGGGCTCCGCATCCGCGTCCGCCGCACGAAGGCCTCGCCCCGCGCCGCGCTCGTGGAGCTCGACGGGTCGTTCGATCGAACGACCGTCGCGACGTTCAAGCAGGCCGCCGATCAGATCCGCGGTCGCGGCGTGAACCAGGCGGTCCTCGACATGTCGAAGATCACCTACGTCAACTCGACCGGGCTCGCGGCGCTCGTCAACTTCTCGCAGACGTTTCGTCAGTCGGGCGGGCAGCTCGTCTGCTTCGACGTGCCGCCCCGCGTCGCGCGGTTGATCGACATGCTCGGTCTCGACGACTACTTCCCGGTCGCGGCGGGCCTCAAGGCGGCGCTCGAGGCGCTCGGCCTCTCGGACAGCTCGATCACGGCGTCGGACAGCGGGCTCGGATCGGGCGCGCGCTCGCCGTCGTCGGGGAGCCATCAGGCGGCCAACCGGGGAGCGCGTCGGCCCCCGTCGGGCGAGGGGCGTCGGCCGCCGTCCGGAGAGGGTCCGGCGCCCGGCGCCTGAGCCCGGCCCCGCCGTCGGCGGGTTGGTTGGCTCGAGGCGTCCGAGCTCGGCTTGGCACGGGGGGACACGACCGCGCGATGGGTCGGTCGGATCGCGAGCGTCGGCAGCGCCGGCCCGGAAAGGGTCGCGCGGGCTCCGGCCGCGGCGGGGCAACCGCCGCGACCGAGCCGACCGATGAGGAGCTCATGCTCGCGGTCCAGGGCGGCGACCGCGAGGCGTTCGCCACCCTCTACGAGCGCCACAAGGGACCGGTCTACGGAATCTGCCGCAGCCTGATCCCCGACCGCGCCCGGGCGGAGGACGCGTTCACCGACGCGTTCCTGAACGTCCTCAAGAAGGCGCACACCTTCAAGCCGGGACGCCCGGTGGCTCCCTGGCTCTACCGGATCGCGCGGAACCGCTGCCTGAACCTGCGGCGCGAGGAGGGGCGACGCAAGACCCTCTCGCTCGACCGACCCGCGGGCGCCGCGGCCGAGAGCGGCGAGTCGCTCGGCGCGGTCGTCCCGGGCGCCGACAGCAGCCCCGACCACAAGGCCGCGCGGCGCGAGACGAGCGCCCGGGTGCGCGCGGCCGTCGATGAGCTGCCCGATGCGATGCGCGAGGTCATCCTCCTCCGGATGTTCCAGGGCCTGTCCTGCAAGGAGATCGCGGCGGTGGTCGGGTGCCCGGTCGGCACCGTCTGGTCGCGTCTGCACAACGCCATGGACAAGCTCCGGGTCGATCTCGGCGAGCTCGAGGACCCCGGAGGTTGACGCGGTGCGACGGATGGGACGAACCACCCTAAGTCGTTCAGTCACAACAATGTCATAAATCCATGAAGAGTTCCGCGCCGGGGAGTGTAGAGACGGTGGGAGAGAGGCGGGAGGTTTGAGGCGTGTTCTGCACCACCGTTCGTGAGGAGGCGCTCCGCCTCCTCGAGGAGGCGCTCGCCCCCGAGCTCAGGGTGCGCATCGAGCGTCACCTCGACCGATGCGAGGCGTGTCGTCGCTACACCGACGAGCTCGAGGCGACGACCAAGGTCCTGGCCAAGGCCGCGCGCGCACATCGCCGCGCCGTCGAGGCCGACGGCCCGACCGACGCCCTGACGGCCCGTCTCTTCGAAGCCGCCGGTCCCCTCCTCGCCGACCTCGCCTCGGGCGAGCGCCCCGCCCTGGGCGACGACGCTCCCGAGGTCGCGCGCCCCGAGCGGACTCCGGCCACCCGCTCGGGTGGGGTCCGGCGGCACCGTCCCCTCGGCCGGCCGAGCTCTCCCGCCGTCTGGCCCTGGTTGCTGGCCGCGTCCGCGGCCGCCCTTCTCCTCGCGGCCATCTCGCTCCGGATGGGATCGGGTGGCCCGTCCGCAGACTCCGTCGCGGACACCGGCGGCGAGTCGACGCCGTCGACCCGACCGATCGACCTCGCCACGGACCCGCGCCGCGACCCGACGACGCCCGACGATGCGGGCTCGGGCACCGGGATCGACCCGACCGCGAACGACGACGACGCCCCCGAGCGGCCCGACCCGGCCGCCGGCGGCGGCGACGACGATGATGATGATGCCAGCGATGCGGGTGGTGGGACCGCGGTCGACCCCGGCCCTGGCCCCGGCCCCGGCGACGCTGGCGGCGGAGCGGCGACCGGTCCCGGGGACGACGACGATGACGACGCCGGCGCCGGCGCCGAACGCACGCCGCCGAGCCCCGATCCTGACCCCGATCCCGCGCCGGCGACGGTGCCCGGTCGCGCGATCCTCGTCGTGGCCGGCGGCGCGTTCGACGTCGAGGACGCGGCGAGCACCGAGCGGCGCGATCTGCCGCGGGTCGAGCGGCTCGCTCCGGGCTCGCTCGTCGTCTGTCGCGACGAGGTCGCCCTCCTCGATGTCGGCGGGCGCGTGCGGATCGCCTTCGCCAAGGAGGCGACGGCCCGGATCGACCTCACCGACTCGGGCGCGATCGTGCTGCGCGACGTCGACGGCGATCTCTGGCTCGATCACGCGGGCGGCGGCCTCGAGCTGGAGCTCCCCGGCGCGCGGGTGACCGCGATCGGGACGCGCTTCGGCGTGAGCGTCGAGCGGCGCCGTAGCCGCTCGGCCCGCGCGCTCGTCCACGTCGACGACGGAGCGGTCCGGGTCGACGGCGACGAGGGCAAGCCGCTCGTCCTCGCCGAGGGCTACGAGACGCGGGTGATCGAGGAGAAGGCGCCGACCGCGCCGAAGCGGGCGCCGGCCACCCGCGCCCGCTGGGCGGCCGAGGTCGCCGGGCTGCTCTTCAGCGACGCCTTCGAGGACGGGATCCACGACCCGCGCTGGCAGGCGCACGGCGGGGGGACCTTCGAGGCGACCGGACGCCGGCTCGAGCTGACGGCGGCGCCGGAGAAGCCGGGCGCCGACGCGCGCTTCGAGATCGCCCGGATCGGCGGAACGCGCGTCGACGGGCGGGACGACCTCGTCCTCCGCGCGAGCATCGAGAGTCAGCAGTGGGCGGGCGTCGGGATCGCGGCGCGGGTGCGCGACCTCGGCGCCGGCGTCCTCCCGCCCGACGAGAACCACGGCGACGCCCGCGGCGCGCTCATGGTCCGGGGCGTCCGGCGCTACCTCGCCCGCATCGAGGCGCCGAACCGCATCGCCCTGATCCGCGAGGGCGGCGCCCGCCGGCGGCGCAAGGCCGATCCGCTCCCGGGCAGCGTCGAGACGATCGGCGAGGCGAAGATCTCGCGGCTCCGGCGCGGGGCGAAGGTCGACCTGGCCCTCGCCGTCCGGGGCGCGAAGATCGAGGTCTGGCTCGGCAAGCGCAAGATCATCGAGGTCGCCGACGACGCGATCCTCACCGGCGGCGTCGGCCTCGTCGCGCAGAACGCCGGCGACCGCTTCGACGACGTCCGGGTCGAGCGGCTCGAGGTGGACGTCCCGCCCGAGCGCCGGCTCGATCCGGCGAGCATGCCGCATCCGCCCACCGTGAACGGCAAGGTCGACGGGAAGGCGTTCGCCGTCGATCCCAAGGACGGCGGACGCGCGGGCGACTACGTCGTCTACGGTCCCTACGCCGACGACCTCACGCCGGGCGCCTGGGTCGCGGTGTTCACCCTGACGGTGCCCGCCGACGAGGTGACCGACGACGCGCTCGCGACGCCCGTCTGCATCGTCGACGCGACCGACTCCCGCGACGACCAGGACGTGGTCCAGCTCTCGCTTCGACAGGTGACGCTCGAGCGCTTCGCGGCCGCCGCGCGCATCGCCGAAGGCGCCCCGCCGCGCCCGTGGATCGCCGGCGAGGCGCCGGTCCGCCACGCGACGATCGAGGTCGAGGTGCCCTTCGTCTTCGAGGCCGGCCAGAAGGTCGAGCTCCGGGTGCGCTGGGACGCGCGGGTGAAGCTCCGGGTCGAGGAGATCCGCCTCTTCTCGACGCGATGACAGGCGGAGTCGTCCCTTGGCGTCGCATGCTCTCGGTCGCTCTGGCCTTGCTTCCGCGAGCCTCGGTGGTTAACGTCCTCCTATGTCTGTACCTCGGAATCTACGCGGCAAGAAGTCAGGCCGGTCTGATCCATCAACCGAGCCCTACATCGTCTCCGCATCCAACGGGGGCTTCAAGGTCGACGCCTCGGAACTGCATGCGCCGACTGACGTTTATGATGCTGACTACGCGTGGGTAACACAGCGGAACGGCGCCGTGAGCTTCTTCTTCGCGAAGGGCCAAGTTGACGACTCGGAGACGCTACGGACACGGCTTGAGGTTCGCTATCCGTTCGAGGGCTTCGTCCATCACTTCTGGAGAAACTCTCGCGAGTTCCACAAAGCTGTCCGCGAGCGAAGGGCCCCTGACTGGGGTCGTGGCGACATCGATCCTTCTCGCTGGAAGTCGGAGAAGGACCACTCGGTTTGGGCTAATCTCGATTACCTCGCGCGCTCGGGGAGTCAGGCGTCGATGGACTTCTACGAGCTTCCGCCGTGGAACGCCGTTCAATTCAATAAGGCGCAAGACTTGTCTCGCCTTCGGATCGTCCCGGTGGTGAGGATTGTCCTCACGACTGACGAGCTCTGCCGCCTGCTCGATGCTAGCGAGCCAATTGCGGAAGCGCTCGAAGGAACTATCGGGGAGATCGAATCGTGAATGACCAGGACCAGATCTTTGCCGCGGCGCCTGGTTTCTTTCGCAAGGACCCTGACGCGCGTGCCGCGAAGAGACGCGGACCGAGGAAACCGCTGAAGTTCAGGTTCAGCCATCTGTCTGTGGTCGCGCTGATCACGCTCTTCATGACCGGACCTGCCACTGGGACTGAACCGCGCTTTGACCCTCTCGAAGTAGCTCGCGGCGGGATTTCGATTCCGGAGCGCCTGCTGCTTTCCGCGGCGTCGTCCGAAGACATGGTGCGCTGGTTCGCGGATCCACCGGAGCCCACCGAAGCGCTGCGCGACCTCTTGTCTGGCCGAGGCGAGCGAGCGTGATCGATTGGACTCAGGAATCCGTGTTCGGCGCCTAGCACCCGACGACGATCGCGAGTCGTTTCGGTCGGGCGATCGAAGTCTCGACGACTTCTTCAAGAAGCACGCGGGCAAGAACCAATTCGACTATCGAATCGGGACGACATACGTCGCAGTTGACGGTGGTCGAGTAGTGGGCTTTGCCACGGTCGCCGCCGCTTCGATCGAATTGTCGCAGTTGCCCAGGCGGGTCCGCTCCGGACTTCCGAGATATCCCATCCCCGCCCTTCGACTTGGTCGCCTTGCGGTCTCGGAAACCGACCAGCGGAAAGGGATCGGGCGGGCGCTGCTAGCTGAAGTGCTTGGTCTTGCGGTGGCGCAATCTCAGGCCTCCGGCTGCTTCGGCGTGCTCGTCGACGCAAAGGACGGCGCAAAGCCCTTCTACGAGAAGCACGGTTTCGAGGTGCTGGTCGCCGAGGAGGGGGTCTTGTCCTCGACGACTCCGATGTTCTTGCACATCAAGACCATCCTCGCGGCCCTCTCAGGTCGTGGGGCGGCTCGGCCTCAGCCTGGCTCCTCATAAGCCGGGTCTCCTCGCCCGGGCCGTTTCGCGTCGGTTCCATCGCCACCGTGACCAACGGTGACACCCGGGCTCGTCGCGCCCGCGTCGTTCGACCCGCGAGTGTGAACGCCGTGCGCGAAGTCTCTGAAACGCGACACGGCTCCGGCACGCCGGGCAGCGCAACGGCCCGCGCCGAGGTGGCCCAAACCACCGAGGGAGCTGACTTAGACCCCTTTTACGTTCTCTTGACCATCGTGGACCCCGACGTGCGATTCGGAAGGGCCGCGAGAGAGGGTCAGAGACGTGAAGAAGACAACGATCTACGCGCTGGCGGGCCTCATGGGGTTCGCCGTGCTGTTCGCCGCTCTCCTGAGCGGCTGTTCCGGGGGCGGCGGCAGTGGCAAGGCCGCCGGAGCCCCGCCGACGGGAGTCGCCCCTGGCGGCACCCAGCCCGGCGGGACCACTCCTCCTCCTGGCGGCGGAACCCCTCCGGGGGGAGGCCAGCCGGGAGCGAATGCAGCTCCGAGCTTCAGCTCGTCGGCGCCGATCGCGGCCGTCGAGGGACAGGCCTACTCGTATCAGCCCAGCGCCAGTGATCCGGATGGCGATCCCCTGAGCTTCCGGAAAGCGGCTGGGCCGAACGCGATGACGGTCGATCCCCAGACGGGTGCGGTCGCGTGGACGCCCGTGGTCGGCGATGCCGGCGACCACGCGGTGAGCCTCGAGGTGAGCGATGGGCAGCTCACCGGGGCTCAGAGCTTCACGCTCACCGTGAGCGCGGCGGGTGCTCCTCCGCCGCCACCACCGCCGCCCCCGACCGGCCTGCCGACCAACCCCGTCCTGACCGACCTCGGTCTCCCGCCCGGCGGGCTGCCGGTGATCAGCGACCTCGTCTCGTTCGACACCCGGCTGTTCCTCCTCGAGGCGCAGAACCCGCTGTCGAGCTTCGGCGCGAGCGTCTTCACCTACGACGAGCCGAGCGGCTTCGTCCGGGTGCTGAACGACCCGACCAGCCAGGGCTATCTCCGCGGCCGCGTGATCCAGAACGAGCTCTACGTTCCCGACGGCGATCCCAACGGCCTCGATCCGAGCTTCGTCTACCGCTTCTCGAGCGCGACATCCGCGCCGGTTCGCGAGACGGTGACCGGCAGCGTCCACAACTTCGACGTGATCGAATTCAACGGAGAGATCTTCACCTCCGGCGGCCTCGCGAACGGCCAGAGCGGCCTCAACCGGCGCAACGCCCAGACCGGCGTCTGGGACGTCGTCAGCCAGGGCGGCTTCAGCCGCCTCAAGTACCTCGGCGTCCTCGACGGCTTCATCTGGGCCGGCAAGCGCACCGTCGGCAGCGCGGCCGACATGGTGCGGATCGACGCGTCGATGCAGCAGGGCGGCATCGACGTCCTCCAGAACGCCGAGGCGAACGTCGTCTGCATCGAGACGCTCGGACCCAACCTCTACGTGACGATGGGCGGGCCGAACGGCGTCGCCCACTTCCGGATCGAGCCCGGCCTCGCCCTGACCCAGCTCAACGGGATCACCGGCGCGATCGCGTTCGACTTCGTCGAGCACACCGACGGCAACACCTACGCGGTCGCGAGCGACATCCAGGCGACCTCGTTCGTGTTCGGCTCGACCGACGGCATCAACTTCCAGCAGCTGCTGAGCATCCCCGACCTCCGGTTCGGCGCGGTCGGCAACAACGCGGACGGCCGCCCGTCGATCGCGAGCTTCGCCGGGAAGATCCATCTCGGCAGCTCGACGAACGGGCGCCTGTACCGTCTCGACTGAGAATCACAACAGCTCCTCCTCCTTCCCTTCCCTGATCGCGCCGCCCGCCTCTCCCCCGAGGCGGGCGGCTTCTCTTCGAGGCGGCGTGGCGGCTGGCTTCGCCTTCGGCGAAGAGGATGGCACCACGGAGACACGGAGGACACGGAGGATCCACGGAGAAAGACGCGACCAGCTCAGCCCGGGTTGGTTGGCTCCACCTCCGGCGAGGGGATGGGGATGAAACCACGGAGGCACGGAGACACGGAGGAGCCTCTGAGGGGATCCGGGTCCTCGACCGCTCGGCGCGTCCTCCGTGGATCCTCCTTGTCCTCCGTGTCTCCGTGGTGACATCCTGCTCGCCGGAGGCGAGCTCTCCGCCCCGCATTGCCGAACCGCCGCGCCCGCACCTAATCTCTAGAACGTGAGCCAGTACCCACCCCAGCACCTCCGCCCCACCCCCCACGGCGTCGCCCGGCCGACCGCGATCGAGGCCGGTCACCAGATCGGCGCGTACGTCGTCTCGGGGCTGCTCGGCCGTGGTGGGATGGGGATCGTCTACCGGGCGCAGCACGCGACGCTGGGGCGCCCGGTCGCCCTCAAGGTGCTCCGCGGAGCTGCCTCCGAGGCCGCCGCGGCGCGTCTCCAGCGCGAGGCGCAGACGCTCGCCCGGATCGATCACTCGGGTGTCGTGAAGGTCTTCGACGTCGGACGAACGCCCAACGGGTGCGCGTTCCTCGCGATGGAGCTGGTCGAGGGCGACGACCTCGCCGGGCTGCTCGCGCGCCGGGCGATCGATCTGCCGACCGCGGTCCGGGCGATCGCCGAGGCCGCGCGGGGGTTGCAGGCGGCCCACGATCACTCCGTCGTTCACCGCGATGTGAAGCCGTCGAACATCCTCGTCGACCGCGAGGGGCACGCGCGCCTCGTCGACTTCGGCGTCGGCCGCGTCCTCGACGCCGACACCCGCCTCACCGCCACCGGCGCGATGATCGGGACGATCGGCTACATGGCGCCCGAGCAGGTGACCCAGGCCGAGTCGGTCGGCCCCGCCGCCGACGTCTACGGGGTCGGCGCCACCCTCTACGAGGTCATCACGGGCCGGATCCCGTTCGAGGCGGAGAACGCGCCGGCGACGATTCACGAGATCATCAACAGCGACCCCGTCGCTCCGAGCGAGCGCGCTCCCGAGGGCACGTTCGGCCACGGCCCGCCGCGGCCGGCCGCGCTCGATGCGATCTGCCTGCACGCCCTCAGCAAGCGCCCCGAGGATCGCTACGCGACCGCCGAGGAGCTCGCCGCCGACCTCGAGCACGCTCTCGACGGCAACCCCGAGCTGATCGCGCTCCGGGCGACCGCCGTGCGGCGCCGGGCTGCGCGACGAAGGCCGCGTGGCCCGGGCGTGAGGATCGTCCTCGCGGCCGTGGCGGCGATCGCGGCCGTGGGCGGGGCGTTCGCGCTCGGGCGGGCGAGCTCGACCTCGCCGCACTCCGACGTGGTCGCCCACGCCGGTGCCGGCACGGGCGCCGATTCGGACGCCGATCGCCCGCCCGCGCTCGAGGAGCCCGAGCCCTCCCCCGAGACGCCGCCGTCCGAGCCCGACCTGGACCCCGAGCCCGAGCCCGACCCGGATCCCGAGGCGAGCGACGCTCCGAGCGTTGCGCCGTCGCCGCCCCGCGCCCCGCTCGACTCCGCCGAGCTGACCGCGGTGGTCGCGGCTCTCGTGCAGCTCCCCGAGGACGCGACGTTCGACGAAGGGCTCGCGGTCTACCACCGCCTCGGCGTCGGCGCCGACCTCGAGCTTCTCGTGGCGGCCCCCGGCGCCCGCAGCGCGGCCGGGTCGGTCTTCTGGCCGTGGGCGCTCCTCGATCGCGTCCTCGAGCGCGACGAGGACGGCGCCTCGTTCGCCGGGCTGCGCGCGCAGTTCGCCGCGACCGTCGCGGGGAACCGGGGCGGCGGCTCGCGTTCGAGCACGCTGCGCGCCCGCGCGCAGGAGCTCGACGAGCTCCTCGGCTACGTCCTCGGCGGCGACGTCACCCTCGTGGACATGGACGAGAAGCGCCTCGAGGCCGCGTCGATCCTCCTCGGCCTCGAGCGGATGGGGACGATCCGGGCGCTCGGCGGGCTCCGCCGCCTCCTCCCCGACCTCGTCGCGCGGCCCGCGACCGCCGGCCGCGGCCTCGCCGACGCCGACGCGCTCGACGCCGCCTTCGCCGCGCGCGTCGAGGCGGTCCGGCGCGACCTCGATCGGTTTCCGCCGACGTTGCGGGCCGCGATCGAAACCGAGATCACCCAGGTCGAGGACGACCTCGCGATCCTTCGCCGCGACGGCCTCCTCCGGCTCCGCGGCTGGGACGGCGCGATCGAGGCGGCGCTCCAGGCGACGCCGCGGACGGGGATCGGCTTCCGCTCCTACCCACAGGGGCTCCGTCTCTTCACGGTGCCGCCCACCTGGGACGAGAAGACGATCTCGCGGACCCGGCTGTCCGTGCCGTCGATCTTCCGGTTCGCGCGGATCGAGCTCGACCTCGTCGTGCGGACCAGCCCGTGGGTGATCGGCGTCCTGCACGAGAACGGGGGCGAGGACTATCGCTTCTTCAGCGTCGGGCCCGACGGCCTCGGCGGCAACACGTCGTTCGCGGAGCTCGCCGGCGAGCGCGAGCTCGGGCTGCCGGCGCGCCTCGGCGGCATCCGCCTCGTCCTCGATCCGCCCGATCGACTCGGCGTCCAGGTGAACGGTCGTCGGCGCGGCGGACTCACGGGACTGTCGGACTACGGGGCCGCGTCGCTCCGGATCCACCCGGTCGGACCGAGCATGATCGTGCACGAGGTGCGCCTCACGCTCGCCGGCCGGCCCGACGGGGGGAGATGACGATGGTGCTTCGCGCGCTGTTCGGTCCGAGCCAGAACGAGATCTGGCAGCGGTTCGCCGCGCAGGTCGGCGGCTCGTTCACCGAGGGCGGCTTCTTCACCGACGCCGTCCTCCGCGTCCACGTCCTCGACTGGACCGTCACGATGGACACGTTCCGCCGGGGAACGCGCAAGAACGAGCGGACCTACACGCGCATTCGCGCCCCGTTCGTGAACGCCGACGGCTTCCGGTTCGGGATCTGGAACGAGAGCTTCTTCAGCCCGGTGGGCCGCTTCTTCGGGATGCAGGACATCGAGGTCGGCGGCAATCTCTTCGACAGCTCGTTCGTGATCCAGGGCAACAACCCGACGAAGGTGGCCGAGCTCTTCGAGTGCGAGCGCGTCCGCGGCCTCTGCGCCCTCTTCGCCGACCGACTCCACCTCGAGGTCCAGGACGACGATGGCTTCTTCGGCGCGACCTTCCCCGAGGGGGTCGACCAGCTCTACTTCGAGACCTACGGCACCATTCGCGACGTGAACGCCCTGCACGACGTCTACGACCTCTTCGCCGCCTGTCTGAACCGTCTCTGCGAGATCGGCGCCGCGTACGACGAGCCGCCCGGCCTCGTTCACTGAGCCGGGGCGGCGCCGTCCTCCTCGAGCTTCGCCAGGCGCACGAAGACCGGCTCGCCCCGCACCGCCCGGGCGAGCATCCCGAGGATCGCGAGGATGGGCAGAGCGAAGAAGCACGCGATCGGCGTCGTCGAGGCGAACATCAGCAGATGGAAGGGCGTCGGCGTGATCGTCCGCGCCTCGTCTCCGAGCGTGAACCGGTTGCTCCACGCCGCCTTCGAGACGAGGGTGCCGACCTTCGGCGGCGTCTCGTGCTCGCCCGCGCTCGCCTTCAGGCGGATCGTCTCGCCATCGTCGGTCTGCACCTTCAGCTCGAGGATCCACCCTCGCCCGTCGGAGTCCTTCGGCCCGAGGCGACGGAAGTTGAGCCGCGCCTCGGCGACCTCGCCCTCGATCGCGCGGTCATAGTGCGGGAGCCGATCCTTCCAGAGGCGCGTCGCGACGAGCGGAAAGACGGCCAGCCAGTTGAGGCCGAGGACGATCGCCGCGAAGACGGCCGCGCCGCGCAGCCGGCTGCCGGTCGAGGCGGGCGCCGGCGGTCCGCCGGGGCGCTCGGGCGCGGGCTCCGTCTCGGGCGGGTCGCTCATGCGGCGATGGTAGCGGGCGCGCGAGATCGTCGCCCCGGCCCGCGCCGAGGACCTTTCGTCGCTCCAGCCCGATCCCTATCATGCCGCCCATGGCGAGCGTCGGCGGAAGCGAACCAGCCCGGATCGGCCTGCTCGGCGGGTCCTTCAACCCGCCGCATCGCGGGCACGTGACGATCGCCCTCACCGTCCTCCGGCAGCTCGGCCTCGACCGGGTCGTCCTCGTCCCGTCGGCCCGCCCGCCGCACAAGGACGAGGGCGAGCTCGCCTCGGGCGCGGACCGGGTGCGGATGGCGACCCTCGCGGTCGCCGACGAGCCGCGCCTCGAGGTCTCCGAGATCGAGTTCGAGCGCGACGGCCCGAGCTACACGATCGACCTCGTCCGCGCCTTCCGGGAGCGCGTCCCGCCGGAGACCCGGCTCGTCTTCGTGATCGGGGCCGACAGCCTCCACGACCTGCCGACGTGGCGGAAGGCGGCCACCCTCGTCCGCGAGGTCGAGCTCGCCGTCGTCGGGCGGCCCGGCTTCGACCTCGACGCGGAGCTCCGCCGCCTCGGCGAGGTGTTCGGCGCCGCCTGGGTCGCGGCCACGCGCGAGCGGGTCGTTCCGATGGAGCCGATCGGCTTGAGCTCGACGGAGATCCGGGTGAGGATCGCGCGCGGCGAGGATGTGACCGACGCCGTCGTCCCCGCCGTCATCGAATTCATCCGGGAGCGCGCCCTCTACGGCGCCTCCCCCGCCCCGCGAACCCCCTGAGGAAGACAAGATGGCCACCCCCGTCGTCACGATCAGCAAGCTCGGCGACCACGTCGGCTCCGACGTCACCCTCCGCGGCTGGCTCTACAACCGCCGGAGCAAGGGCAAGCTCCACTTCCTCATCATCCGCGACGGCACCGGCATGGCCCAGGGCGTCGTCTTCAAGAAGAACGTCTCCGAGGAGATGTTCGAGCTCTGCGACAAGCTGCCCCAGGAGGCGAGCGTCATCGTCACCGGGACGGTCAAGGCGGACGAGCGGGCGCCGGGCGGCTACGAGCTCGGGCTGAGCGAGGTCGAGCTCGTCCAGGGCGCCGAGGGCTACCCGATCGCGCTCCAGAGCGGTCACGGCCCCGACTTCCTCCTCACCCACCGCCATCTCTGGCTCCGGAGCAAGCGCCAGCTCGCGATCATGCGGATCCGCCACGAGGTGATCCAGGCGATCCACGACTTCTACTACGAGCGCGAGTTCATCCACGTAGACGCGCCGATCTTCACGCCGGCCGCGTGCGAGGGGACGACGACCCTCTTCGAGGTCGACTACTTCGAAGACGAGAAGGCCTACCTCACCCAGAGCGGGCAGCTCTACATGGAGGCGGCGTGCATGGCCCACGGGAAGGTCTACTGCTTCGGGCCGACCTTCCGCGCCGAGAAGAGCAAGACCCGCCGCCACCTGACCGAGTTCTGGATGGTGGAGCCCGAGGTCGCCTACGCCGACCTCGACGACGTGATGCAGCTCGCCGAGGACTTCGTCTGCCACATCGTGAAGCGCGTCCTCGAGCGGCGTCAGGCGGAGCTCGCCGACCTCGAGCGCGACCTCTCGAAGCTCGAGGCGATCGTGCCGCCGTTCCCGCGGGTGAGCTACGACGAGGCGGTGGAGATCCTGAAGAAGGCCGGCCGCGACTTCGAGTGGGGCGGCGACTTCGGCGCGCCGGACGAGACGATCATCAGCGAGGCCTACGATCGGCCGGTGATGATCCACCGCTACCCGGCCGCGGTGAAGGCCTTCTACATGAAGGCCGACCCCGAGGACGCGAAGAAGGCGCTCTGCGTCGACGTGATCGCGCCCGAGGGGGTCGGCGAGATCATCGGCGGCGGCCAGCGCGCCGACGACCTCGCCTACCTCGAGGGCAAGATCGAGGAGCACGGCCTGCCCAAGGAGTCCTTCGAGTGGTTCCTCGACATCCGCCGCTGGGGCAGCGTCCCCCACGGCGGCTTCGGCCTCGGGATCGAGCGGACGGTCGCCTGGATCTGCGGGATCGAGCACGTTCGCGAGGCGATTCCCTTCCCTCGGATGCTCTACCGTATCTATCCCTAAAGGCCCTCGGGGCGTCCGCCGATCTAACTCCCGGCGAGCGCTCGGAGATCGGTCGGTATCACGCGCGGCCGCAATCGTGCTACCCGGTTGTTTTCGCCCGCCGGGAGCACTACCATCCAACCTGCTCCACGGCGCCCTCCCCACCCGGGGACGCGCGCGCTGCAAGACGCACTTCAGGGGGACGCACATCCGGAGGACGAGGCTCCTCGGCCGCACCCGCTCGGGTCTCGGTGACCCGGCGCGGGGTTCTTGGTGGGTCCCCTCCTTCGGGACCCGCCGACGCGTGTCGACTCGGCCCCGGACGGAGGTGACGCGCATGGCTCCTTCATGGGAGATCAACCGGCGAGACTTCTTCCGCGTCAGCGGAAAGGCCGCCCTCGCCGCGGGCTTCGGCTCGCTCATCGGGCTCCACAGTAACCTCCTCTTCGCCCGGGACGGCGAGAGCGAGGACTGCGGGGACGTCGCCCTCACCGGGCTCGAGCTCGGCGGCGCGAACGCGCGCCGCGCCGGCGAGCCCGATGGCGATTACTTCGAGCGGATCAAGCCGCTCTTCCAGCGTCGCTTCCGCGAGGCGATCGGCGCGGTCGACGACCTCGCCTGGGCGGTGCCCGGCGCGAAGGTCGCGATCAAGATCGCGAGCAACTCGCCGAAGGCCTACCCGAAGACGACCCACCCGCTCCTGCTCGAGGAGACGATCAAGATGCTCACCGAGCGGGGCTGCGACGTCGCCGTCGCCGATCACCCCGGCGGCGAGTGGATCGCGCCGGCGCTCTTCGAGAACGACGAGATCACCGAGAAGGTCCGCCGCGTCTTCGGCGCCGGTCACCGCCTGATCTTCGGCGATGGCACGCACAGCGGCGACGAGGTGATGCGGATGAACGGCCTCTACAAGGTCGCCACCGACGCCGGCGCCCGCTGGATCAGCCTCGA
Source organism: Planctomycetota bacterium (assembly GCA_029260755.1). Classification (GTDB taxonomy): domain Bacteria; phylum Planctomycetota; class J058; order J058; family JAJDCQ01; genus JAJDCQ01. The sequence continues at coordinate 20,056 of JAJDCQ010000134.1, forward strand.
CGGCGCCAGCGAGGCCGACAGCCCGGGCGAGTTCGACGGCAGCCAGACGTGGGTCTGGGTCAAGCCGGGGCGCGACGAAGGCGTCGTCAGCCCGAGCCGCGTCTGGCCCGACGGCTTCCGGGCCGCGCGCGCGTTCTTCGAGGTCGACCACGTCGTCAACCTCGCCCGTCCGAGCGGCCACATCATGGCCGGCCACACCGGGCCGCTGAAGAACTGGTACGGCTGGCTCCACATCGCGGACCGGCTCAAGAGCCACGGCGACGGCTTCTTCTTCCCGCTCAAGCTCGACCTCCTCCGCAAGAAGCAGCGGTGGTGGGGCTGGCTCGGCGACTTCTTCCCGCCGACCGACATCGACGAGGTGCCGCATCTCCACGAGTCGATCGCGGAGGTGGCCGCCTTCTTCGATCAGAAGGTCCAGCTCAACATCAGCGCCGCGGTCGAGACGTTCGCCGACGTCGGCCCCGACTGGGGGCAGGCGCCGCTCGAGAACAGCTTCATCATGGCCGGCAAGGACCTCGGCTCGATCGACAGCGCGTTCGCCGCGCACGTCGCCTACGAGAAGAACCGCCTCGGCGAGGAGGCGCGCCGCGAGACGTGGCAGCGCGACCCCGAGGTGTCCGACTGGACCCGGCGCTTCCGGCAGTGGACCTTCGGCACGCCCGAGACGCTCCGCGACGAGACGTTCTTCGGCGAGATCGAAGGCCTCGTGCATCGCAAGCACGGCAGCCACATGGCGCGCGAGCTCATCGAGGAAGGCACCTCGAAGGGTCACACCGTCTGGGACACGCGGATGCTCGCGCATCTCGTGAAGAACGGCGGCACCGACTGCACCAACCTCAAGATCAATGGGGCGCCGCTGCCGCCGACCCTCGTCGAGGGGCTCAAGGAGTTCGGCAAGGCGAGCGTTCGCCAGGCTCCGGGAATGGAAGATGCCCTCCGCGAGGGCATGCGCGAAGGCCAGAACGAGAAGAAGTAGGAGACGATCATGGGTAACGACGTCATCACGATTCGTGGTGTGGCCGATCCCGTGGTCGGGACGGTGCTCACCGAGACCTGGAAGACCGTGACGGTGAAGACGGCGGACGGGGAGCAGAGCTTCCCGGGCGCGAACGTCGGGACCGTCTCCCGCGGGGACACGCCCGACGGCCTCGACGCGGCGCTGCTGCTCGGGGACATGGGGCGGATCGATCGAGCGATCGCGGTCCTCGACGGGATGCTCGGCGAGAAGATGGCCCAGCCGTGGCTCGAGGAGAGGATCCTCTTCCACCGGGCGAACTTCCTGCGCATCAGGAGCGAGATCACCGGCGAGGGCGCGCCGCGGGTTCAGACCGCGTTCACGACGTTCATCGAGAGGTTCCCCGACTCGCGCCTGACGCCGATGGTGCTCGTCACGCTGATGCGCGGCGCGCGCCCGATGCCCGGCGCGACCCCGCCGCCCGTCGCCGAGTGGATGAAGAAGCTCGAGGCGATCGGCGGTCCGTGGCTACTCTTCGGTCGCCTGGCTCAGGCGATCTCGACGGCGACGATGGGAGCCCACGATCGGGCGCTCAAGAAGATCGCCGAGGTCGAGGGCGAGGCGGAGTCGCTCGGCAGCGAGGAGGCGGCCGGCGAGGTCGCCTTCCACGTCCTGCTCGCGCGGGCCGAGGTGGCCGTCCGCCGGGGCGAGCCGATGGAGGCGCTCGAGCTGCTCGGTCCGGTCGTCGGCGCGAAGGGGTTCATCCCCGTGACCGCCGCGGCCGACGCGATCGTCCTGCTCGCGCGAGCCGCGCGCGAGGCGGTTCCCGGGAAACCGGGCGTGAGCCTCGCGATGCCGCTCTACCGGAAGGTGATGCGGTGGTTCCCGACGAGCCACGTCGCCCTCGCGGCGGCGCTCGCCGACGGGGCGAACGGCGCGGAGGTGCTCGGCGACGACGGACTCGCCGAGTGGTTCCGCTCGATGCGGAAGCGCCGCTACCCGTTCACGGGGTAGCGGGTCCAGGGGAGCCTCGTTGACGAGCTCGGCCCACGTGGAGAGTCGATGAGCACCTGTCCGGTGCACGGCATTCCCGTGGGCCCGCAGGCTCCCTGCCCGCATTGCGCGGCGGCGGGCGTGACTGCCCCGCCGTCGCCGCCCCCGCCGTATCCCGGACCGCCGCCCGGGCGGCCGCCGGCGCCCTCGGGGGTGATCCCCACGGCGGGCGCGGCCTCCTACTACGGGATGCCGCCGCCGGGCGGACCGCCGGGGATGCCTCCTCAGGGAATGCCCCCGCAGGGCGTGCCCCCGCAGCACGGCATGCCGCCTCCTCCGCCGAGCAGCGCGCCGCCGGGCTCGGTCGGTCGCCCACCCGGTCTCTCGGGCGGGATGCCTCCCGGGATGCCCGTCGGCGTTCCGGTCGGCGTCCCCGCGCCGCCCCCGCAGCTTCCGCCGGGACCGGGCGGCGAGCCCTCGCCCGACCTGCCGACGATGCAGATGCCGGGAATGCGCATGGCCGCCGACAGCGGCGGCGGCGGCGGCGAAGCCTCCGAGATGCCCACGATGCAGATGGCGGGCATGACGCGCACCGAGGACGCCTCGAACATCGACGCGTCCGACATGAAGACGATGATGCTCCCGTCGAACCTCGCCACCGGCGACGCTCCGCCCGGGGCGACGCCGGCGGGCGGTCTCCCGAGCGTGGCGCTGCCGCCGCCCGACCCCAACGTCCTGCCGCCGGGGATGCCGATGGGCGTGCCGGCGCCGGGATCCTCGGGCACCTACCCGCCCCTCCACGCGCCGACCGGCGTCGGGGGCTTCCCGCCCGGCGCCGCCGACTCCTTCGGGGCGATCGCTCCGGCGAGCGGAACCGGAACCTACGCGCCGGTTCCCGGCCTTCCGGGGTCGCCGGCCTCGTCCTCGGGGACGTTGCCGGCGATCGGGCCGCCCGCCCTGCCCGGGCAGCCGGGCTCGTCGGCCGTCCTGCCGGCGCTCGGGATGCCGCCGCCGCTCTCGCGACCGTCGTCGAGCGGTCACCTCCCGGCCCTCTCCGGGCCGCCCGGCTCGACGCCGGGAGCCGGCGTCACGCCCGGCGGGATGCCGTTCGGCATGGGCACGCCGAACCCGGCCGTCGAGGATCCCCTCGCGGCCGAGCGGCAGAAGATGCAGGCGGAGCGCGAGCGACTCGAGAGCGAGCGGCGCGCCCTCGAGCGCGAGCGGGCCGAGCTCGCGAACAAGGGCTCGGCGCCGGAGGCGGCGGCGAACGCGCCGAAGGGCAAGGGCCGCGCCGGCTATCAGGCGCCCAAGGCGAAGGCGAAGCCAAGGGACGGGCGCGCTCCGACCGGGCGCGTCCCGAAGGGGGGCAAGGCGGGCCGGGTCGGCAAGGGCAAGGCGCCCGCCCCGGCCGGGCGGCGTGCGAGCAGCGGCAACCTGACGAAGCCCGGCGCCCGGGTGAGCAGCCGCCGGGCCCCCCGCGGCCGGAGTGACGACGACGGCATCGGCCCGCCGCCGGGGCAGGGGATCAACCCCGTTCCGATCCTCATCGTCGTCTTCGTCGTCCTCCTCGGAATCGTCGGGATCCTCGCGGTCCGCACGATGCAGAACGTCAACGAGGAGGCGGCGACCGAGTCCACCCGGATCGAGAACCTCACCCGGAAGGCGGAGGCGGGCGACGCCCGCGCGATGCTCGAGCTCGGCGAGTACTACTGGGCCAAGAAGGCCGACGGCGCGAAGGCGAAGGGTTGGCTCGAGAAGGCGAGGGTGGCCGGCGAGGGCGACCCCGACATCGAGACCGCCTGTCAGATCCTGCTCACCACGATCGACCGGATGGGCGGAAGCTGACCGACCTGACCTCGGGATGTCGCTGCGTCGCTTCGCCTGCGGCGAAGGGGATGTCACCACGGAGACACGGAGGACACGGAGAATTCACGGAGAAGACGCGAGAAGCTCGTACCGGAATGGCGCGTCCGTCCGTCCGCCCGTCCGCCCGTCCGCCCGTCCGCCCGTCCGCCCGTCCGTTCTCTTCGACGGAGATCACGCGCCCCCCGAAGCTCCTCCGTGCCTCCGTGCCTCCGTGGTTCCATCCTCGTCGCGAAGCAACGACCCCACCCCACCCAACCCAGGAGGCGCTGCCCGCGCGTCTCTCCGTGATCCTCCGTGTCCTCCGTGTCTCCGTGGTGACATCCTGCTCGCCGAAGGCGAGCCCACGCTGCTCGGCTCCGATCATGAGACTCGGCAAGTACGAGATCGAGGGCGAGCTCGGTCGCGGCGGGATGGGCATCGTCTACCGCGCCCGCGGTCCCGATGGCCGGCCGGTCGCGGTCAAGGTGCTCGGCGTCTCGCCCGGCGGCGTCTCGGCGACCTCGCTCCTCCGGTTCCGGCGCGAGGCGGAGCTGCTGATCCGGCTGCGCGAGTCGCGCGGGTTCGTCTCGCTCCTCGACGCGGGCGACTCGGACCGCGGCCCGTTCTTCGTGATGCCTCTCCTCGCGGGAGGGACGCTCGGCGACCGCCTCGAGCGGGAGCGCATCCTGCCGATCGGCGACGTCGTCCGGATCGTCGCCCGGGTCGCCCGCTCCCTCGCCGCGGCCCACGCCCAGGGCATCGTCCACCGCGACCTCAAGCCCGAGAACATCCTCTTCACGGCCGAGGGGGAGCCGCAGATCGCCGACCTCGGCCTCGCCAAGCACTTCCACCCCTCGCTCTCGACCGACGACGACGGGAGCTGCGGCCTCTCGCGCACCGGCGAGTTCAAGGGGACGCTCGGCTACGTCGCCCCCGAGCAGATGCGCGACGCGAAGGCCGTCTCCTCCCCGGCGGACGTCTACTCGCTCGGCGTGATCCTCTTCGAGTGTCTCTCGGGCGAGCTTCCCCACGACGCCGAGAACCCGGTCGAGCTCTTCATCCAGGTGCAGAACCGGCCGGCGGATCCGCTCCACACCCGGCGCCCCGATGTGCCGCGCTGGCTCTCGGACCTCGTCGCGCGCGCCCTCTCGTTCGAGGCGGCCGAGCGCTTTCCCGATGCGGCCGCCCTCGCCGACGCGCTCGAGGCGGCGGGGGCCGGGCGACCCGGCGGCGGCGCGAGCGAGGCGCGGACCGCCGTGATCGCGGTGGCCGCGGCCGTCGCCGCGGCGCTCGTCGTCGCGGCGGTGTTCATCGTCGTGCGGGGCGAACCGACGGGGACGACGGCGGAGGTCGGGCGATCAGCCCCCGACGCCTCCGACGTCCCCGACGCGCCCGACGACGGTGATCGCGGGGGCGACTCGGGCGAGGACGACGAGCGTCCCTCTCCCGCCCCGACGGGCCGGACGTTCGAGGCCGCCGCGGCGGACCTCGCTGCCTACCGCCGGGCGAGCGCCACGGGCGCCCTGTCGGTCGAGCAGGTCATCGGTCGGCCGTCCGGCTGGCATCACGTCGGCTTCGTAAGGGAGGTCGGCTTCTCCGCGGACGGTCGCCTCGCGTTCTCGACCGGCCTCGACGGGCTCGCGCGGCTGTGGAGCGTCGCGACCGGCGCGCCGGTCGGCTCGTTCGCGGGCGCCGGGTCGACGGTCGGCGGCGCCGACCTCACCTCGAACGCGGCGAGGATCGTCCTCGGCGGTAATGACGGCGCCATCGTCAGTCCCAGGGGCGGGTGGGTCCGCTGCTACGACGTCGCCTCGGGCGAGCTCCTCGGCGAGCGGCAGCTCGGCTTCGCGATCGTCTACGACGTCGAGGTGCTCCCCGGCGACGAGCTCGCGCTCGTCTGCGCCCGCGGCGAGCTCCTCGTCCTCGAGCTCCCGGAGCTTCAGGAGCGGACGCGGATCGCGTGGGACGGCGTCGACGCGGCCCTCGTTCCCGGCGATGACGGTCGCGCGCGGGCGCTCGTCCTCGGCGATGACTCCGACGGGGGGACGAGGAAGGCGACGACCGGGCTCCTCGCCCTGTTCGATCTCGAGACGGGTGAGGAGCTCGCCCGGGGCGAGGTCCCGGTCGGAGGGGATGTCCGGCAGCTCGCCGTCACCCCCGACGGACGCTCCGCCCTGATCACGCCCGGCTTCGGCGGGCCCGAGGCGAACCGGGCGATCCTGGTCGAGCTTCCCTCCCTCCGCCGGCTCGCTGCGCTCGGGCCGCACGGCGACTGGGTGCGGTCGGTGGGCTTCATCCCGGGCGCCGGGCTGGCCGTCACCGGCGCGAGCGACGGGCTGGTCCGTCTCTTCGAGCTCGAGACGGGCGACCTGGTCGGCACCCTCGTGCCCCGAGCGGGTCAGATCCGTGCCTGGATCACGGCGGTCGCCGCGTCTCCCGACGGCTCCCTCGTGGCGACGTCCGACCAGGGCGGAACCGTCCGGCTCTACGAGGTCGCGACGAGGGGTGAGGTCTGGCCGAGCTCCGCGGTGACCGTGCTCGCCGCGACTCCGGCGGCCGAGGACGCCCCCGCCGACTACCGCATCCTCGCGGGCGGCGACGGCGGTCGCATCCGGGTGCTCCGGCCCGACGGGACGGAGCTCCGCGAGCTCGAGTCGTCGGGGGCGCCGCTCGTGCTCGTCACGACCGAGGACGGCCGCTTCGCGGTGTCCGGAACCGCCCCGGGCATCGTCGAGCGATGGGAGATCGACACCGGCGAGGTGCGTCGCGTGACGACCCACGCCTCCGGCGCGGGCGCGGTCGCCGCCTCTCCGGACGGCGACTGGGTCGGCAGCGTCGACCTCGCCGGGCGCCTGCGGATGACGCGCGTCTCGACGGGCGAGGAGCGCTCGGTCGTCCTCACGGACGGGGAAGGACGGGGGATCCGGACGCTCGCGGTCGGCCTCCTCGGGATCCCGGGCTCTCCGGGCGACTGGCGCTTCGTTCTCGCCGGAGAGAACGGCCTCGGCCGCTTCTGGCATCGGGACAGCGGCCTCGATGAGAGTCGAGGCATCGGCGCCCCGGAGATCGACCGAGTCCGTCCGGTGCCGCTGGCGTTCGCGTCGTCGGCGGGCGCCGCGGACCTCGTGTTCGGCGGTCACCTGCGCCACGTCTGGCGCTACCGACCCGACACCGGCGAGGTCGCCGACGTCGGCTCGGCGCCGCGGCCGATCCGGATGCTCGACGTCTCGAACGACGGTCGACGGGTGATCGGCAGCGAGGAGTGGGGACTGACCGCGGCCGTGTGGGACCTGTCGACGATCCCCACGACCGTCCTCGACGAGCTCGACCTCGGCGTCGCGAGCGACCGGTGCCGCTCGGTCGCGGCGGCCCCCGACGGGAGCGAGTTCCTCATCGGAACGCAGCGCGGAGTGATCGTCCGCCTCCGGCTCCGCTGACGCGTCCTCTAGACAGGTCTAGTCATAATGCCTGGAGGTTAAGCTCCAACTCCCTGCCGCGAAGCAGCTTTCCCTCCCTCCTGAGCTCGTCTGATCGAGTTGAGCCCCTCTCCAAGCGGGTCGATCAGATTCACCGCTCGCGCTGGGCAGGCTCGCCCTGGCAGACCTGGGCTTCCATCGCGAGGAGGGTCCCCTCGCCAGGAAGCACGCTCCCGTGCCGAGACCCTCCGGAGTCACTCGGTTCGTTCCCTCCAGTCGGACATCGGTTCGCTCATGGAGGGGGGCAGTTCCACGGCGCGTTCGGCGCCGACTGCTGAACGTCCCACGTCTCGCCATGCGCCAGCCCGCGGCGCGGCAAGAGTA
>JAJDCQ010000135.1 GCA_029260755.1 Planctomycetota bacterium
GTTAATGCGAACATCCGAGACCTGACCCCTTCGACTTCTCCGGCGGCAGCTTCCGGAGCGAGGCGCGCGCCGTCTCGCCCGACGGGCTGACGATCGTCGGATTCAGCGAGTCCGACATCGCTCCGACGCCGGCGAATCCGAACTCCAACGAGGCATTCGTTTACGACCCGCGCCGCGGAGGGCTTCGGCGCCTCTCGGACCTTCTCGCCGGGGTCGACCTCCAGGGCTTCACGCTTGCCCAGGCCCACGGCGTGTCGGCCGACGGTCTGTCGGTCGTCGGGATCGGGGTCGACCAGTCGGGCCTCTTCCAGGAGGCGTTCGTCGCCACCCTCGACCCCGTCCCCGAGCCCTCGACCTACGCGCTCATCGCCCTGGGCCTCGTCGCCGCGGCCGTCCTCCGCCGCCGCGGCGTCCACGCCGGCGCGTAGCGAGCGCTCGCGAGGCGAGCGATGGGGACAGGTCTCGGATGTTCGCATTAGCGGGCGTTAATGCGAACATCCGAGACCTGACCCCTTCGACTTGCCGCCTGCCGAACCTCGTGCGAAGTCGTTTCCGACGGGCGCGTCGTTCGGGCGGGCGGCCTGCTTCGAGGCGGATCCCGGCGTGCCGAGCCGCGGCTTCCCGATCGGAACGCTCCTGGGCAGCCAGCGCGGGGCCCGGGCCTTCGGCGCGATCCGAGGTCCCATGGATGCGGCTCGGGCGAGGAACCCGGGTGGCATTTGGGGTCGTCCGGTCGCTGCTCGGGAGGGCCCTACTAGTCCGTGGCTAGTCCGTGGACGGCGGGGACAGCAGCTCCGCCCGGAGCTGCCAGGCTTCGGTGAAGAAGCGGCGCGCGAGGATGCTGCCGAGGATCGCGGCGGCGACGGCGTTCGCGAAGACGAGCATGAACATCACGACGATCTGGTAGCGGGCGGCCAGGAACGGGTCGGCGCCTGCGATCATCTGTCCGGTCATCATCCCGGGGAGCTGCACGATCCCGACGGTGAGGAGCGCGTTCACCGATGGGATCAGGGCCGCCCGGAGCGATGCGCGGAGGGCGTCGTCGACCGCCTGGCGCGGGCTCGCGCCCAGCGCGAGGAGCTCCTCGATCGCGTCGCGTCGCGCGGCGACCTCGGCGACGAGGCGCTCGGCGCCGAGGGCCGCCGCGTTCATCGCGCTCGCGGTGATCATGCCGGCGATCGGGATGAAGTATCGAGGCGACCACCAGGGGTCGGGCTGGACGATCAGCGCCGTCACGACGACGGCCGTCGTGGCCGACGCGACGGTCAGGGCGAGCCCGGCGGCGGGGAGCGTCCCCGGCGGCGGTCGGGCGACGCGGCGCGCGGCCGTCCAGGTCGCGACAGACAGCATCACGACGAACGCGAGCAGGACGAGGAGCGGCGCCTCCGCCTCGAAGACGGCGAGGAGGACCCAGCCGACGAGGAGGAGCTGCGCGACCGTCCGCACCGTCCCGATGAGGAGCGTCTTGCCGAGGCGTAGTCGGAACACGGCCGCGAGGGCGATCGTCGCCGCGACGAGGGCGCCCGCGAGGAGCAGCCCGACGAGGCCGATGTCGACCGGCCCGTTCACGACTTCGGCTCGCGGGCGCCGATCGCGCCCGACGCCGCGAGGAACGCGCGGGCGCGCTCGTCGCCGGGATCGGCGAGGACCTCGGCCAGCGGCCCCCACGCGGCGACCCGGCCTTCGATGAGGACGAGCAGGCGCGCCCGGTCGCGGCCGAGCAGCTCGCCGAGTCGATGCGTCACGACCACGACCGAGCGGCCCTCGCTCTCCGCGCGCCAGGCGTCGAGCGCATCGAGGAGCGCCGCGGCCGTCTCCGGATCGAGGGCGGAGGTCGGCTCGTCGAGGAGCAGCAGGCGCGGCTCGAGGAGCAGCGCCCGCGCGATCGCGACGCGGCCTCGCTCGCCGTCCGAGAGCGTCGCCGGATCGCGGTCGAGGAGCGTCTCGGGGAGCTGGGCGATCTCGCGCGCCGCCGGCAGGCGCGCGTCGAGCTCGGCCGCGGAGATCAGCCCGAGCCGGACCGGGAGGGCGAGGGCGGACCGGACCGACTCGCCGGGCAGCGCCGTCCGGGCCGGGACGAGGCCGACGTGGCGGCGCAGCTCCCGGACGTTCCACGCGGTCACGGCCCGGCCGGCGACGGTCACCTCGCCGGCGCTCGCGTCGACGAGCCGATCGAGGAGTCGGAGCAGCCGCGACTTCCCGGCGCCCGAGGGTCCGACGATCACCGCGAGCTCGCCGACCGCGAGCGCGAGGTCGACGCCATCCAGGATGACGCGCCCGTCGAGCGCCTGCAGGCGCGCGGCGGTGAGCGTGAACGCGTCGGTCGTCGGCTCCGGCATGGCAGCGACGATCTTAGCCGGCGCCCGTCGACCGCATCGACGTCGCCCGGCCGCGCTCACCGCGCTATCCTCATCGCGATGGTCATCGACCGGCTCGACAACGCCGAGGACATCCTCTTCCGGGAGCGGGCGCGCGGCTGGGTCCGTCCGCCGCGGTGGCTTGTGGTGCTCTACCTCGGGATCGTCGGCTTCGCCGTGTACTACGCGATCGCGGTCGGGAGCGGGATCGAGTGGGCGGCGCCGATCGGCCCGATCGAGGTCCCCATCGGGGTCTTCCTCGTCGGCGCGATCGCGGTCGCCGAGGTCTGGCGGCTCGTCGGGTGGGCCACGACCCGCTACGTCGTGAAGAGCCCGCCCCGCCTGACCGTCTCCTGGGGACTCCTCCGCGTGCGGCTCCAGCGGCGCCTCTGGTTGAAGCCGGAGGAGACGACGGTCGATCCGTCGGGGCGTGGGCTGGTCGTGCGGACCCCGCACGGTTGCGTCTGCCTCGAGGGCGTCGACCGGTCGAGCCTCGAGTCGCTCCGCGGCGCGATCGGCATCACCGCGTCGGGCCAGGATCCCGTGGAGCCGCCCCCGCCGAAGCGGGTCGGCGTCCGCTGGCTGGTCCTCCTCGGCCTGGTCTCGGTCCTCGCCCTCGTCGCCGGCGAGCTCCGGGCGCGCGCGAACGCCCGCTCCTACGCGGCGCTCGTCCGCGCAAACGCGGTGCTCGCCGCGACGACGGGCGCGATCGACGGGGCGGTCCTCCCGGCGGAGTCGGCGGCGAAGGCGCTCCTGGACGCCGAGCTCCAGCGTCGACACGGTCCCCACGCGTCGGGGTCCGTGGTGGTGAGCGTCGAGCACCTTTGGGACGACCTCGGCGGGGTCTGGACGACCTGGCGCTTCAGGACGATCAGTCAGCCCATCGCCGCCGAGCGCCCTGAGTTGGTGGGCAGCGTCATCGTGATCCGGTGCACCCGCGATCTCCACCTCATCCCGGACGCGGGGCGCGTGACCGTCGAGGCGAAGTCCGGGTGGGAGGGACAGCTCATCCTCGACGAGGTCTGCCGGCAGCTCGACGCGGCCGGGGTGAGCTACACGGTCGTGCCGCCCTCGACAGGTGGCGAGGATGAGGAACGATGACGTTCGCTGCGCCGGCGCGCCGTCTCTCTCCTGTTCGCCCGACCCGGAGGCCCGACCGACCATGACGACCGACCGAGACCGCGACGCCGCGCGCTCCGAGGCGGACCTCCCCTCCGAGGCGAGCGCCAGCTACGCCCACGGCCAGCTCGCCCGGGCGCTCCGCGCCGCCGAGACCCACGACGATCCCGAGCTCCGCGCGCGGGCCGTGGCGCGCGCCGAGGCGTGGACGAAGGTCTTCGCCGGGATGCTGTCGGGCGCGCTGCAGGTCGGCTCGCGCGCGCCGATCGCGGAGACGCCGGCGTGGGCGACGCCCGAGGTGGTGACCGGCGGCTTCGTCACGGGTGAGCTCGTCGCGGGCGGCCCGCTCCGGCCGCACGAGGAGGCGCTCGCCGCGACGCTCACGCCTCGTCCGGCGCCGGGGACCGAGCGGGCGGCCCTGAACGCGCACTTCGTCTCCGAGGGCGGGCTGGCCGAGCTGCGCTCGGTCCTCACCTCCGGGCGATTCCGGATCGGCGTTCCCGAGGAGGGGGCGCTCCTCGCCGTCGCGTGGCTGCTCGGAGAGAACCGAGCGACCGAGGCGCGGGCGATCCTCGACGCGATCGGGCCGTTCTTCGGGCGGCTCCGCTTCTACCCGATGCCGGCCGAGCGCGCCGCGCCCGACGACGCCGCGGGTTCGGTGCTCGTCCATCGCGAGGACCTCGACGACGCGCGCGCCCGCCTCGCCGAGCGGGTCGTCCGCGCGCCGCTCGCCCGCATGCGCGAGGCGCTCGAGGTCTGGGCTCCGCTCACCGACCGCTTCGTCGCGCTGTTCGCCGAGACGGTCGAGGGCGAGCCGCCGACGCTCGCGACCGATGCCGACGAACGCCCGATCCGGGACTCGGAGGGACGCTGGTCCATCGCGGGCGGCTGGCCGTGTCAGCGCTACGCCGACGACTGGGCCGAGCGGGCGCGGGCGCTCCTCGACGAGGAGCGGCGGCTCCGCGCCGAGTACCCGCTCTGCGGCAAGCCCGCCCGCGGCCACGAGAACCTGGCGCGCCTCCGCGGGCACCTCGAGACCGCCGCCGCCGACCCGAGCCGGCTGACCGGGCGCGATGTCGGCATCGTCCGCGTCGTCCTCGCATCGATCGCCTGGAAGCGAGGGCTGCCCGGCGCCGCCGACGGACGCTGCGCCGCCCTGCGCGCGGCGCAGGCGGCTCAGTCGGCCCGGCCCGCCATCGGGGACCACGCGCCGCTGCTGCTCGCGCGGCTCGCGGCCCTCCCCGGCGCGCTGGGCCTCGAGCCGTCCGACGCCGACGCCGCGGTCCGCCCGATCGAGGCCGACGAGGCGGCCGACCACCCGCGCCTCATCGCGGGCGAGCCGATCCCGGCGCGCCTCGTCGCCGACGTCGACCGCGCGCGGATCGGCAGCCTCGACGAGCTCGTCGCCCGCGGCGTCGTCCCGTCGGCCGATGTCCTCGCCACGCTCGTCCCGCGCGTCGCGGCCGCCGCGACCGCCGCGGCGATCGACGATCCCGTCCAGCGGCGCCTGTTCGGAGCCGTCTACGTGGCGTTCCGGGCGCGCCGGTCGCTCCTGCTCCTCGACCTCGCCAGTCAGGTCCGGCTCGAGGAGCTGCCTTGGGCCGCCGCGCTCGCTCCGCCGGCCTCGTCGGCTCGGGTCGGGCCGAGCGGGGAGTGCACGCCGCGGAGCGCCGAGACGGCCCGCGTCGCCCTGCGCGAGGTGACCGCGCTCTGCTTCCGCGCCTTCCCGTGGGCGATCCTGCCGAACACCCTCCTCCAGGAGATGCGGCCGCTCGCGAAGGCGGCCAGGCTCGAGCGGCTGCCGCTCCTCGACGAGCTCGCCGCCGACATCTTCATGGGCACGTTCTCGGGCAAGTTCCTCGCCGCCGCGAAGGAGGCGGCGCGGACGCTCGAGGGCTCGCTCTACGCCCGCTACTACGACCTCGAGCCCGCCGCCGTCCTCGCGATCGACGACGTGACGGCGACCGGACCGAACGCGACGCGCGCCTCGTCGGCGTTCGCCAAGCTCTGCGCGGAGCGCGCCGGCCCGCGCGACGGCGAGCGGAGGTTCTCGGTCGCCGCCAACGGCAAGGTCATCGAGGCGGCGCAGATCCTGACGACGCACAACCTCGCGTCGCCGTTCGAGGCGCTCGGAATCGCCGAGACCCTCGGCGACGAGCTCGACGAGCTTCCCCGGCGCACGCTCACGTGGATCGTCGACCGGCTCGCCGCGCCCCCGAACCACTGGCGAGCGCGCCTCAAGATGGTGAAGAACGTCGCCTACGCGTGGCGACAGATGGTGTTCTTCCTCTCTGTCGCCACGGGCGAGCCTCAGGCGTTCCTCCGGTTCGCCGAGGAGCATCTCGGCGACGAGCGACGGACGAGCGTCCGCGAGCGGCTGCAGCCCGCGATCCTCGGCCTCTCCCAGGCGATCGAGGGCGGAACCGTCACCGCGCCCGCCCGCCGGCTGCTCGGCTGGACGACCGAGAAGCACTGGCTCGTCGCCGAGCAGCCCGGCTGACCGACCGCGGGGCCGGCCGCCTGACCGGCCGGGCTTCCATCCCGCTCGACGCGGTCCTATCATCCCGCCTCCACACCAAGCTCTCGGACGAGAAGAGGAGGCCCTCATGGAGCCGGTCAAGGACGCCATCGCCAAGCGCGCGCACGTCGGGACCATCGGTCAGTACCGGGCCCTCTACGCCCAGTCGGTCGAGGATCCGGCCGGCTTCTGGGCCAAGCAGGCGAAGCGCCTCGACTGGTTCGTCGACCCGCTCGTCGTCCGCGAGGAGGAGGAGGCCGAAGGGACGGTCGACTTCTCCTGGTTCGGCGGCGGCAAGCTCAACGCCGCCTGGAACTGCGTCGATCGCCACGTCGCCGAGCGGGGCGACAAGACCGCGATCATCTGGGCGAAGGACGAGGTCGGCGAGTACGAGCACATCTCGTATCGGCGCCTCAAGCAGGAGGTCTGCCGGGTCGCGAACGTGCTCCGCGCGCATGGCGTCCGCAAGGGCGACCGCGTCTGCATCTACCTGCCGATGATCCCCGAGCTCGCGTTCACGATGCTCGCGTGCGCCCGGATCGGCGCGATCCACTCGATCGTCTTCGCCGGCTTCAGCGCCGAGAGCCTGAAGGACCGGATCGAGGACGCCGGCGCGAAGGTGCTCGTGACGGCGAACGAGGGGCTCCGGGGCGGCAAGACGATCCCGCTGAAGGCGACCTCGGACAAGGCGGTCGACGCGGTCGGCGACCTCGTCGAGACGATGATCGTCGTCCGGCGGACGGAGACCGAGGTCCCGATGAAGGCCGGCCGCGACGTCTGGCTCCACGAGGAGGCGGCGCGACAGCGCCTCTCGTGTCCGGCCGAGTGGATGGACGCCGAGGACCCGCTCTACATCCTCTACACGTCGGGGTCGACCGGGAAGCCCAAGGGCGTCCTCCACACGACCGGCGGCTACCTCACCTACGCCGCGTTCACCCACGAGCTCGTCTTCGACGTCCACGAGGACGACATTTACGCCTGCGTCGCCGACATCGGATGGGTGACTGGCCACAGCTACATCATCTACGGGCCGCTCGCGAACGGCGCGACGACGGTGATGTTCGAGTCGACGCCGCTCTACCCCGACGCGAGCCGCTACTGGCGTCTCGTCGACGACCTCGGCGTCACGATCTTCTACACGGCGCCGACGGCGATCCGAGCGATCGAGCGCCTCGGCGACGAGTGGGTGACGAAGACCTCGCGGAAGTCGCTCCGGATCCTCGGGACGGTCGGCGAGCCGATCAACCCCGGCGTCTGGCAGTGGTACCACGACGTCGTCGGCAACGGGAAGTGCGCGATCGTCGACACGTGGTGGCAGACCGAGACGGGTGGGATCATGATCTCGCCCCTTCCGGGCGCGACGCCCTGCAAGCCGGGGTCGGCGACCCTGCCGCTCCCCGGGATCCAGCCGGTCCTCGTCGATGACGAGGGCAACGAGGTCGAGGGCAACGACGTCCGCGGGAACCTGTGCATCAAGGGGAGCTGGCCCGGCCAGGCGCGGACGATCTGGGGCGACCACGCCCGCTTCGTCGACGTCTACTTCACCCGCTTCCCCGGGTACTACCTGACCGGCGACGCGTGCCGCCGCGACGAGGACGGCTACTACTGGATCACCGGCCGCATCGACGACGTCCTCAACGTCAGCGGGCACCGACTCGGCACGGCCGAGGTCGAGAGCGCGCTCGTCGCGCACCAGGCGGTCGCCGAGGCGGCCGTCGTCGGTATGCCGCACGACGTGAAGGGGACGGGGATCCACGCCTACTGCATCTGCACGCCGGCGTGGGAGGAGAAGGATCGCGCCGAGGTGATCGACGTCCTGAAGAAGCAGGTCCGCGAGGTGATCGGCGCGATCGCGACGCCGGACCGCCTCATGGTCGTCCCGGGCCTCCCGAAGACGCGGTCGGGCAAGATCATGCGTCGGATCCTGCGCAAGATCGCCGCCGCCGAGTACGATGACCTCGGCGACATCACGACGCTCGCGGACCCGAGCGTCGTCGAGAAGATCGTCGATGACCACAAGGCCGGGAAGTAGCCCTCGCATGGGCTATCAACTTCGCTCAGGTCCGATGGGCTCGCCTTCGGCGAGCAGATGTCACCACGGAGGCACGGAGACACGGAGAAGCGACCGAGGGCGCCGTATCCCGGCTCGCGCGAGCCGACCGGCTCCAGGGATGGCTCCCTCTCGGTGTCCGTCACGCGAGGCGACGGGAGCCAAGAGAAGGAGCGCCGGGATCGGTCCGCGACGTGGCATCATCCGAAGCTGCTCCGTGCCTCCGTGCCTCCGTGGTTCCATCTCTTCATCGACGTGAGCGAAGTTGATATGCCCTGCCCTCGCTTGTCCGCCCGTCACGTCCGCCCCCTGCTCCTCCTCCTCGCCGCCGCGGGCGCCCTCGCCGCGGTCGCCGCGGGGACGCCGCGCCCGGCGACGCCGGAGCGCGACGACGACGGCGCGGTGCTCGAGGAGGCCGCGTCGTTCGAGATCGAGGTCGACGTCGGCTCGGGCCCGAAGCCCTACACCGTCGACGGCGTGATCGCGCGGCCGGCCGCGCTGTCGCCGGGGAACCGGGCGCCCGCGGTGCTCCTGATCCACGGGAGCAACGACGGGAGCCGGCTCCGGAAGGACCTCGACGTCACGATCGCCGGGGCGCGGACGGCCGACGGAAAGGAGGCGAAGCGCTTCCGCGCGATCGCCCACGCCCTCGTCCGCGAGGGCTTCGTCGTCTACCGCCATCACAAGCGCGGCTACGCGACCGACCGGAACGACGATCGCCTCGACGTCGTCCGGACGATCACCCTCGCCCGCTCGACCGGCGACAGCCGCCGCGCCCTCGCCCGGCTCCGCGAGAGTCCGTGGGTCGATCCCAGGCGGATCGTGCTCCTCGGATACAGCGAGGGGACGATGCTCGCGCCGGTCATCGCGAAGGACGACGACGGCGTCCTGGGCGTGGTCCTCATCGGCTGCGTCGTCGACTTCGACCGGGTCGCGCGGTTCCAGACCGTCGACAAGCCGATCGCCGACGCCTTCGCCGCGTTCGACCGCGACGACGACGGGAGGATCGACGCACGGGAGCAGATCGCCCCGGGGCCGCCCGGCAGCCCTCGGCCGGCATGGATCCGGGCGACGGGGCGGCTCGACCGGGACCGCGACGGCGCGATCTCGCGGAGCGAGGCCGACGTCCACCTCGCCGCGACGGCCTTCCGGCCGTTCAAGGACGGAAGCGCCGACCCCGAGAGCTACTGGCACGGGCACTTCCGGGTGCCGACCAACCTCGAGGCGCTCCCGGCCTTCCGAAAGCCCGTCATCCTCATCCAGGGCGAGGAGGACTGGCGGACGCCGGCGCCGCACGCGCGCGAGCTCGAGGCGAGGATGAAGGCGGCCGGCCACCCGAGCATGACCTTCCGCTACTACCCCGGGCTCGGCCACGGCCTGAGCCCGCCGCGGCCCGCGCCCGAGGGCGGCGTCTTCCGGGAGGAGACGGCGGGGCCGCCGAGCGCGGAGGTGCTCGCGGAGATGGCGGCGCTGGCGCGGGAGCGGTTCGGGCGGGAGCGCGACGGGCCGTTCTAGAGACAGGAGTCTCGGGCGGAGCACCCCGACGCGTCCGCAACGGCTCGGCGACGCCAGGCCCAATCCGCGCAATCCGCGTAATCCGCGGTTTCGTTCTTACGGCGCAAGAACGAGTGGAACCGCGGATTACGCGGACTACGCGGAGTGCGAGTTGCCAGGGTCCGGGTTCATTGCCATTGCGCGCGATCGGTCCAGGACCACCCCCCCCGCGAGCACTGCCACACCATCCGGCCACCCGTTTGCGATCTCACCCCCCGTGGACGACATCGGCCGAAACCGTTCCCAATCCGGCGCCCATTCGCTTCATCAGCGAGAACGGCGTGCGCGCCATCCGGTCCAGGTTCCTTCCCGGAACCTGAAGGCCCGGAAGACGCGTGACATTTCTCTGACACAGATTGCCGTTTTACCTTGCTGTGACGGAGTTTGCGCGCCAGACCGGGGTCCCGAAGCCCGTCGTCTTCATGAGGGGAATTCACGCGAGAGAGAGACCGCTCTCCTTTCCGGAGAGCGTGTCGCCCCGACGACCGATCCGCGCGCGCCGCGTCTTCGGCCAGCCCGTTCCGGGGCCGGTCGAGGTCGAGGTCTGCCTGGTGAGGCGACGGGATCGATGGGACCAGGAGACTCCGATGGGGGTGAATCGTAACGCTCGGGTAGGGATGTGGACGCGCCGCGCCGTGGGTGTCGCGGCGGCGATCGCACTCGTCCTTCCGCTCGCAGCGGGTTGCAGCAGTGGATCTCGTGGCTCCGGCTCGGCGTCGAGCGGGGGCACGATCAGCGGGCCGATCGGCGGTGGGCCGGGGACGAACGGGAACACGATCCCGGCGATCACCTCGAGCGCGCCGGTGACGGCCCAGGTAGGCCAGCCCTACCAGTACAATGTCGCGGCGAACGACGCGGACGGCGATCCGCTCGGCTACACGCTCGCCGTCTCACCCGCGGGCATGGTGATCGACGCGCAGACGGGCGCGATCACCTGGACGCCCGCCGCCGGCCAGGAAGGCCAGCATCCGGTCACGGTCGTCGTGAACGACGGGACCGACTCGATCAACCAGGACTTCGTCGTCGTGGTCACGGCGGCCACGAGCAGCGGCGGCGGTGGGACCGGCGGCGGTGGCACGGGCACGGGCGGTGGCGGGACCGGCGGCGGCGGCGGGGCGACCAACCCGAACGCCAGCGGCGGCTCCGGCGGCGGCAGCCAGGGTCAGGTCGTCTCCCACAACTTCACGTCGGGCCAGAGCTCGTCGCGCTACTGGACCTACGTCCCGACGAGCTACGTCGACGGCGGCGCGGCGCTTCCGGTCGTGGTCGCGATGCACGGCCAGGGCGACGTCGGTCGCAGCATGTGCCAGCTCTGGCAGCAGACGGCCGAGGCGAACGACGTCATCGTCGTCGCTCCCGACGATGCGGATCAGAGCGGCTCCTGGAACTTCGGCGACGACGTCGCGTGGGTCGGCGCGGTGATGACCGAGGTCGGAACCCGCTGGAACATCGACGAGAAGCGGCGTCATCTCTGGGGCTTCTCGGCGGGCGCCCACTGGACGCTCGCGATCGGCCTCGCCAACGCCAACTTCTTCGCCTCGATCGGCGCCACGTCGGGCACGCTCACGAGCGCGCAGCAGATCGGCGTCTGGCCGAACCAGGTCCAGCGGCAGATCCCGGTCGCCCTCGCCAGCGGCGACCAGGATCCGAACCTGCCCGGCGTCCGGGCGGCGCGTGACGCGCTCAACGGCGCCGGCCACCAGGTCTTCTACGAGGAGTTCAACGGGGGCCACACCGTCACGCCGGCGGTGGTGGACAACGCCTGGACGTTCATGGAACCGTTCCAGGCGCCCTGACGGCCCCCACCGGGCTCGCCCGGCCGGCCGACCACGGTCGATCGGACGGGCCCGGCGATCGGTCTTTCCTCAGCCGGAGCACCGGATGTCTGGCGAGAGGCATCCGGTGCCCCGGCGCCTTTTCGTACGCGCGGCTCCCGTCGAACCCGTCGGGGTCCCGTCCGGTTGCCCAGCGCTCCCCGAGATGCTAGAAAGTCCGTTTCCCGCCGCGTTTCCGGCGGCGGACGACTCTCGGGGGATCGGCCCGCGTGCTCCTAGCGATCGTTCTTCTCCTGGCCGGCCTGGTGATCCTCACCGCCGGGGCCGAGCTCATGGTCAAGGGCGCTGCGACCGTGGCGTTCCGCTGGGGCATCAGCCCGCTCGTCGTCGGCCTGACGATCGTCGGCTGCGGCACCTCGGCCCCCGAGATGGTCGTCAGCATCTACGCGGCCCTCACGCCTCCCGAGGTGGTGGATGGGGTCGTCAAGAGCCAGCTCGAGCTCAGCATCGGCAACATCCTCGGCTCGAACATCGCCAACGTCGGCCTCGTCCTGGGGATCGCGGCGCTCATCCGGCCGATCAAGGTGACCGTCCGCACCGTCAAGAAGGAGATGCCGATCGCGCTCGCGGCCATGTTCACCGTCTGGCTGTTCGCGTGGGGTGGCCGTTTCGACCGCTGGGAGGGGATCATCCTCCTCGGCGGCTTCGCGCTGTTCCTCCTCTACTGCGTCCGCACGGCCAAGACCGAGGCCGAGGTCGAGGTCGAGTCGACCACCCCGACGACCTACCCGTGGCTCTTCCTCGTCCTCGGCGTGATCGGCCTCGTCGGCGGCGCCTACCTCTTCGTCGAGAGCGCCACCTCGATCGCCCGCGACCTCGGCGTCAGCGACCGGGTGATCGGCCTCTCGATCGTCGCCATCGGCACCTCGCTCCCCGAGCTCGCCACGAGCGTCGTCGCGACCCTCCGCGGCCAGGACGACATCAGCGTCGGGAACATCATCGGCTCGATCATGTTCAACAGCCTCCTCGTCCTGGGGTCCGTCGCGACGATCGCACCCGACGACATCGCGAGCACCGTCGCGAACGTCGACGTCCCCGTGATGGTCGGCGTCACCCTCGCGTCGTTCCCGCTCATGTGGCTCGGCTTCGACATCAACCGGCTCGAAGGCGCGGCGATCCTGCTCATGTACATCACCTACATGACCTGGGTCGGCTACACCGAGCTCGTCACGCCCAAACCGGCGGCCCCGCCGGGAGCGGGCGTGGACGGATCGGGGGCGCTCGTCCTCCCCGACGATCCGCAGGAGGACCGCGCGCTCGCCTGGACCCTCACGACCGCCCCATCGACGGCCTGACCCGCGGATGCACATCCTCATCTGCGGCGCCGGCGAGGTCGGGACCCACACGGCCGAGGTCCTCGACGAGTCGGGCCACGACATCACCGTCATCGATACCGACGAGGATCGGCTCGCCAAGATCAACGAGTCGATGGACGTCCGCACGTTCCAGGGCAACTGCGCCAACGCGGACATCCTGCGTGAGGCCGGCGCGGAGGGCGCCGACGCGATCGTCGCCGCCGTCGACAGCGACGAGGTGAACCTGCTGACGGCGGCCGTCGCGCGCGGCATCGGCGTCAAGAAGGCGATCGCCCGGGTCCACCACAGCGCCTACTTCGAGCAGCGAGGCCTCGACTACCAGAGCCACCTCGGGATCGCCCAGCTGATCTGCCCGGAGTACTCGACCGCCCTCGCGATCGCCGACACCGTCTGCAACCCCGGCGCCCTCGCGATCGAGAGCTTCGCCCGCGGGCGGATCGAGATGCAGGAGTTCGCCGTCAGCGACGGCGCGCCGGCGGTCGGCAAGCCGCTCAAGGATGTCAGCTTCCCGCCCGGCACCCGGCTCGCGGCGATCACGCGCGACCACCAGGCGTTCCTTCCCGAGGCCTCGACCGTCGTGCAACCGGGCGACGTCGTCGTCCTCGTCGGCAACGCGAGCGTGTTCGAACGCGCGCTCGGCCTCTTCCACCTCGAGGAGGCCGGGCGCCGCCGGCTCGTGATCATGGGGGGCTCGCCGACGGCGGTCTGGGTCGCGCGCGAGCTCAAGGGCAAGTTCTCGATCAGGATCTTCGAGACCGACCGAGCGCGGGCGGAGAGCATCGCCGAGAAGCTCGACTGGGTCACCGTGATCAACGCCGATCCGATCGACCCGTCCGTCTTCCTCGAGGAGCACATCTCGCGGGCGAGCGCGTTCGTGGCGCTCCTCGACGACGACGAGCACAACATCCTCGCCTGCGCCTACGCGAAGAGCATGGGCGTCCCCGAGGTGATCGCGATCGCGCAGCGACAGACCTTCCTCCATCTGCTGCATCACATCGGGATCGACCACGTCTTCAGCCCGCGCCGGACGGCGGCGCGCGAGATCGCCCTCGCCCTCGACGAGAGCCCGCTCGTGCGGATGGCGAGCCTGGCGGAAGGCATCATCGACGCCTACCGCGTCCGGGTCGGGCGCCGCGCGCCGGTGAGCCTCAAGCCGTTGAAGGAGGTGCCGCTCTCGCCCGACTGGATGGTCGCCGCCGTCCAGCACGGAGACCAGGTTCGCGTGCCGGTGGCGAACGACTCGCTCCAGGCGGGCGACATAGCGCTGGTGATCGGGCGGGACGGCCAGGAGAAGAAGCTGAAGAAGCTCTTCGCGCTCAAGTGAGCTACCGCTTCGTCCTCAACCAGTTCGGCCTCCTCGTCGTCGTCCTGAGCGCCATCCTCGGCCTGATGGCCCTCTGGAGCGCCGCCGAGCTCGCCTTCGGTGACGCGCGCGAGTGGCCCGCCCTCTGGGCGCTCCTCGCGAGCGCGGCGGCCGGCGCCGGCCTCGGCGGCGGCCTCTGGGCGGTGACGCGGCGCAACCGCGGCCGGCTCGGTCGGCGCGAGGCGTTGCTCCTGGTCGCGATGAGCTGGCTCATCGGCGCCGCGCTGTGCGCCGCGCCGTACCTGATCTGGGCGCATCTCTCCGAGGACGCCGGCCCCGAGCACCCGTTCCGCTCCTTCGTCGACTGCTACTTCGAGTCGATGAGCGGGCTCACCACGACCGGCGCCACGATCCTCTCCGACATCCCCCCGATCCCGCGGAGCATCCTCCTCTGGCGAGCGATGACCCACTGGCTCGGCGGGATCGGGATCGTCGTCCTCTTCGTCGCGGTGCTGCCGAGCCTCGGGGTCGGCGGCAAGAAGCTCTTCCGGGTCGAGGCGCCCGGGCCGTCGCCCGAGGGCGTGCGGCCGCACATCCGCGAGACGGCGCGGGCGCTCCTCGGGATCTACGTCGGGCTGACGGTGACCGAGATCGTCGTCCTGAAGCTCGTCGGCCTCGACTGGTTCGACGCCCTCTGCCACACCCTCGCCACCCTCGCGACCGGCGGCTTCAGCACCCACAACGCGAGCATCGGTCACTTCGAGGGGAGCTCCGTCCACGTCGTCATCATCATCTTCATGTTCCTGGCCGGGGTGAACTTCTCCCTCTACTACCAGCTCGTGAAGGGGCGCGTCGGGAGCGTCTGGCGCGACACCGAGCTGCGCGTCTACGTCGGGTTCGTCGTCCTCGGGAGCGCGATCGTCACCCTCTCGATCCTGAACACGCCGATCGTCCTGACGAGCGGCGAGACGGTCGGACCGTCGGCGGGGATGGCCGCGCGCGAGGGCGTCTTCGCCGTCCTGACCGTCCAGACGACGACCGGCTTCTGCTCGGGCGACTTCGACAGGTGGCCCTTCGTCGCGAAGGCCACCCTCCTCGCGCTCATGTTCGTCGGCGGGAGCGCGGGCTCGACAGCCGGCGGGATCAAGGTCATTCGGATCTGGATCGCGATCAAGGTGATGTGGGGGGAGATCGAGAAGGCGTTCCGCCCGAACGTGATCCGGCCCCTGCGGATCGGCCGGACGACGATCGACGCCGACCTGCGCCTCGGCACCCTCGCCTACGTGCTCGGCATCGTCATCCTGTTCGGCGTCGGCGGCGGGCTGATCATGATGCTCGAGCCGCCCGAGTCCGGGTGCGACTTCACCACCGCCTCGACCGCGAGCGCCGCGACGCTCCTCAACATCGGTCCCGGTCTCCACAAGGTCGGCGCGACCCAGAACTACGGCTGGTTCACCGCGGGCAGCAAGGCCGTCATGTGCGTCCTGATGGCGATCGGTCGGCTCGAGGTGTTCGCGATCCTGGTGCTGTTCCAGCCGCACTTCTGGCGCGACGACTAGACGGGAACGGGCATGACCGACCGAACCGAACACACCACCAACGACCCGGCCGAGGCGAAGGGCCGACCGCCGACCGCGCAAGACGGCGGCAGCGTCCGCTCCGAGAGCCTCTTCGGCATCGGGTTCGTCCGGAGCGTCGGCGCGGCGGTGCTGGCCGTCGGCTACGGGATCTGGACGTTGACGTCCTTCGATGATGGCGGCCTCGCCGCCCTCCCCCATCCGGGCTGGCTCGCCGCCGGGCTGACCGCGCTCCTCGGCGGGTGCCTCGTCTGGCAGCGGCGCATCCGCGACCTGGTCGCCCTCGGCCTGGCCGCGACCGGAGCACTCGTGTGGGCGCTCGGAGCGGCGGTCGACACGTCGAGCGCGTCGCTCGGCTCCGCCCTCGCCGCCGGGATCGCGTCGACGCTGGCGCTGCTGATCGCGGTTCCCGAGCTCGTCCTCGGGCTCGTTCTGGGCTTCGACCCGAACGGTCTGAGCGAGGCGCGCGAAGCGTGGGACGAGGCCGGGCGTCCGAGGAAGCGTCGGCGCGGACGACGAAGGGTCGCAGCCAAAGACGACGCAGCCAACCACGACGCGGACGGCGACGACGCCGACGACGCAGCAAAGAGGCCGACCGCGACGAAGTAGCGACTCGAGACGCGTCAGTCCCCGTCGTCGCCGTCCGCGTCGTCGTCGTCCCAGTCGTCATCGTCATCGTCGCCCATGATGTCGCCGAACCCCGCGCGCTTCATCAGGTCATCCATCGCCCCGCCCGTCGATGGAACATCGTCGTCGTCCTCGTCCGCCCCCTCCAACGAGGGCTCCGGCGGCGACGGGAACGGTTGCCAGAACGGCTTGCCCTCGAGCAGATTCACCGGGCCCATCGAGACGGTCGGAACGTAGGTGACGATCACGACGGCGACGAGGAGCAACCCGGCGAACGGGACGACGCTCCTGATCACGTCGCCGAGCGGCTTCTCGAAGATCTGGCTCGAGACGAAGAGGTTGAGCCCGAGCGGCGGCGTGAGGTAGCCGAGCTCGAGGTTGACGATGAAGATGATCCCGAGGTGAATCGGGTCGATGCCCAGCCCCGCCGCGATCGGAACGAGGAGCGGGACCAGGATCATGATCGCGCTCATGATGTCCATGAAGCAGCCGACGAGCAGGAGCAGCACGTTCAGGACGAGGAGGAAGGCGACCGGACCGAGGTCCAGGCTCGCCACCCACGCCGCGGCCGCCTGCGGCACCTCGAGCTCGCCGAGGAGGGCGTTCAGCCCGAACGCCATCACGAAGATCACGAGCAGGCTGCCCATGAGGGCCGCCGCCTCGGCGCAGACGCTCGGGAGGTCGTCGAGCTGGAGCTGCCGGTGGACGAAGACCTCGATCACCAGGGCGTAGACGACGCTGACGGCCGCCGCCTCGGTCGCGGTGAAGATGCCCGAGTAGATCCCGCCTAGGATCACGAACGGCAGCAGGATCGCCCAGACGCCCTCGCCGAGCGCCTCCTTGATGACGGCCGCAGACGGGCGGGTGAGGCTCTCGCCGCGGAGCTTCCCGGTGACGACGCAGTAGCCGCCGAGCAGCAGCCCGATGAGGATCCCCGGCCCGACGCCGGCGAGGAAGAAGCTCTCGATCTGGATCCCGCCGGCGAAGATCGCGTAGACGATCATCGGGATGCTCGGCGGGATCAGGATCCCGAGCGTCCCCGCGCTCGTCACCAGACCGGTGGAGAACCGGTCCGAGTACCCCTGCTTCATCAGCGCGGGATACATCACCGACCCGATCGTGATCACCGTGACCGGGCTGCTGCCGCTGATCGCCGCGAAGAACATGCACGCGCCGACGGTGGCGACGCCGAGGCCGCCGGGCACGAAGCCGACGAACGCCTTCGCGACGTCGACGAGCCGGGACGAGATCGCCCCGCGGCTCATGATCGTCCCCGAGAGGACGAAGAACGGGATCGCGAGGAGCGGCGGCTTGTCGGTCAGCCGCCGGATCTCCTCCATGAGCGGCGCCTTGAACGGGTCGCCCGACTCGCCGCCGAGGACGTAGCCCGCGACGGTCGCGATCCCGATGACGACGAACAGCGGCACCCGGAGGAGCAGCAGGACGATGAGGATCGCCACGATGAGGAGCCCGCTCACAGGAGCTCCTTCTTCTCGGGCGGCCGCGGGTTGACCAGGTGGTCGACCGTCGCCGCGCCGAACCGCAGCGCCATGAGCGAGAAGGCGGTCGCCGCGGCGGCCGTGATCGTCCACGCCGGCAGGCGTGTCGACGGACGGACCTCGCCGCCGGGGAGGTCGACGGTGACGATCTGGTTCACGGCCAGGATCACGATGTAGCCGCAGAACGCGGCCGTGACGCCCAGCCCGGCGGCGGAGGTCCAGGGAACCGCGGGCCTCGGGACGGCCTTCGCGAGCGCCTCGACGAAGATGTGCTTGCCCTCCCGCGTCGCGAGGCTGCCCCCGAGGAAGGCGACCCAGGCGAGGAGGATGAGCGACAGCTCCTGACTCCAGATGTACTTCGACGGCAGCTTCGGGCAGAGGATCAGCCCGAGGGCGCCGAGGGCGCCGGCGACCGCGACGCCCGACCACCGGCGATGGCGGGCCGCCACGAACGCGTAGCCGGCGACCGACGCGAGGAGAAGGGTGAGGCAGACCCAGCGGCTGGGGACGTCGACGACGAACCGGGCGAAGGCGTAGCCCGCCACCAGCAGCCCGACGCCCGCGCCCGCGCCGAGCCCCCACGACCACGGCCGCTCACGCTTCCGCTGGATCGACGCCGAGAGGATGATGCCCGCCGCGAACGTCACCGCCGCGAGGATCGCCGGACCGACCCAGTCGTTCAGGAACGCGGCAGCGCCGGAGCCGAGCTCGAAGAAGAGGCCGAGGAGGCTGGCGAGCTTCGTGCCGATCTTGCTCTCCGGCGAGGAGAACGACCGATCGACGATGTCGAGGGAGACGGTCGCCGTCATCGCGAGGAGCGCCGCGGTGATGAACGCCTTCTCGACCGCGTGGACGCCGTCGTCGACGATCGAGGCGAGCCGCGGCAGCGGCGCGCGCGCCAGGCGCTCCGCTCGCTCACGCCACGGAAGCGCCTCGTCGGCGCTCGCCGCGGCGGCCAGCGCGGTGGACCGCTCGGCGGCGGATCGCTCGACGAATCCCATCAGGCGCTCCCGTGAAGGACGGCGCGGACGCCCGTCCTACTCGCCGGCCTTCTTCGCCTCGAGGATCGCATCGAGCATCGCCTTCCCGCCTTCGCTCGCGGTCTCGCGTCGAATGTCCCAGACCGGACGCGTCGCCTTCCGGAACGCGGCGCGCTCCTCGTCGGTCGAGTGATGGACCTTGATCCCCTTCTTCTCGAACTCCTCGAGGAGGATCGGCTCCATCGCCCGGACGCCCTTCCGCCCACGGCTCTGGAGCTTCGCCGCCGGGGCGAAGAGGATGTCCTGGAGGTCCTTCGGGAGCCTGTCGAACCACGCCTTGTTGATCACCAGGAGCGCCGGCTGATAGATGTGCCGGCTGACCGTGTAGTGATCGATCGCCTGGTGCCAGCTCGCCGCGAACGTGAAGAGCGGCGTGTTGTCGAAGCCCTCGACGACGCCGGTCTGGAGCGCGCCGAGCACCTCGCCGACCGAGATCGTGACCGGGCTCGCCCCGAGCGCCCGGTAGGTCTCGACGTGGACCGGGCTCTCCTGGCTCCGCATCTTCTTCGCCTTGAGGTCGTCCGGCGTCTTCACGAATCCGCCCTTGGTCCCGAAGCTGCGGTAGCCGTTCTCGGAGTACATCAGCAGCTTGAAGCCCTTCTCCTCGAGCATCTTCTCGAGGTGCGGGCGCGCGACGCCGTCGAGGATCCCGTCGGCCTGCTCGGCCGAGTCGAACAGATACGGCAGCTCGAGGATGTCGACGTCGGCCACCATCGCCGACATGGCGGCCGTGCTGACGCCGCAGAGCTGGAGGGTCTCGCCCTTGAAGACCTGTCGGACGAGGCTCTGCTCGTCGCCCTTGATCCCGCCGAGGTAGACGCGGACCTTGACCCGGCCATTGCTCCGCTTCTGGACCTCCTTCTTGTAGCGGTTGAGGAGGTCCGCCCAGGGCGTCCGGTCGGGGGCGACCGTGCCGATCTTGAGGGTGAACTCGGCGTCGTCGGCCCGCGCGCTCTCGACCGCGCGGTCGCCAGCCCCCGGGAGGACGACGAACGCGAGCGCGGCGAAGGACGCGACGAGCCCGATCGCCAGGCGCCTGGTCGTGGTGGTCGCACTCATTAGAAGTACTCCTCCTTCTCCTCCAGCAGCTTCTTCGCCGTCCGCTTGGCGACCCTGTTCTCGGGGATCACGTCGGGCAGGACGTCGTCGGGCGTCTCGAGCACCTCGTTGAGGAGGCGATCGAAGAGCTCCTCGTCCTGGTTCTTGACGGCGTAGTTCGAGGCGAACAGCACCTTCGTCTCGAGGTAGTTCGGCTGGATCTCGATCGCCTTCTCGAAGTGCTCCTTGCTGGCCGGCATGTCGCCGCCCGGGAAGGGGATCTTCGTCCGGTAGACGCCGAAGTAGCGATGCGGCGCGCCGTGGAGGAACGTCTCGTCGAGCTGGCGGCAGTGATCCATGATCGCGGCGGCCCGGTCCTTGTTGGCGAGGATCGTGGTGAAGCCATCGAGCAGCGCCCACTTGCCGAGGTTCGTCGCATACCAGTAGATCGCGGCGATCCCATCGGCCTCGATGAGGGTGACGGCCTCCTCCCACTCGCCGCCCGCCTTGATCTTCTCGGCGAACGCGGGGCTGTGGAGGTAGATCGCCCGCTCGGCCGCCTTCACCCCTTCGTCGTAGGCGGCGAGCATCCCGTCCTCATCGTCATCGAAGCGAAGATGGGCGTGGGCGAGGAAGTAGTAGGCGTAGGCGAGCTTCAGCTGGATGTCCGCCCGGTTCGAGGCGAGCCCGGCCGCCTCCTTCCACCTCGCGATCGCGTCATCGACCGCCTGGCGCTCCCCGCGGTCCGCCCAGAGGGCATCGGCCTCGGCGAAGAGCTCTTCGGCGCGGGTCGCCTCGGCGTCCTCGACCGGCGCCTCGGAGGTCGGCGCCTGCTCATCGTCGAGGAGGCTGCCGCGACTGCTGCACCCGAGGGTGAGGCCGATCAGCATCGCCGCGGGGAAGAGGACGAGGGTCGTCGATTTCATGGTCGCCTCGCTGGGACGGGGTCGCCTCGATCGGGATTCGCCCGATTCGGAGACGGAACGCCCTTTCGCGCGAAGATCTTAACGCGCCGTCAGGCCCCGTCAACGGCGCCCGGGAAGCGGCAAGCGCCTTGTCCGTTCGAGCCGTGGCTGGCAGGATGCCGCCTTCGCTCGGAAGGAGTCGACCCCATGAAACGACGCAGCCCGCGGACGATCGCCGCGGTCGCCGCCCTCGCCGCCATCTTCTCGGCCACCGGGCTCGCCTACGCGGCGGACCTGAAGGTCGGCGACGAGTGCCCGGATGTGACCCTCACCCTCGACGACGGCAGCGCCCTGAAGCTGCGCGAGGTCGGAAAGCCCATCGTCCTCTGGTTCTACCCGAAGGACGACACGCCCGGCTGAACGCGTGAGGCCTGCACCTACCGCGACCGGTCGGTCGACTTCGAAAAGGTGGGTGCCCTCACGATCGGCGTCAGCTTCGACGGCGCCGAGAGTCACAAGCGGTTCAAGAAGAAGCACGGCCTCGAGATGCCGCTCGCGATCGACGACGGCAAGGTCGCCGAGGCGTTCGGCGTGGCCGTCCGCGCCTTCGGAAAGATGAAGGTGCACAGCCGCGACACGATCGTCATCGGCGCCGACGGCAAGATCCTCGCCGTCGGCCGCAGCGTGAACCCGGTGAAGAGCGTCGACGAGGTGCTCGCCGTCCTCGTGAAGGCGGCGAAGAAGAAGTGACCGAAGGGGCCGCCGGCGCCGGCTACCGCCGGCGCGGCTGGCTCGCGGCGACAGCCGCCGTCGCAGGCCTGATCGTCGTGGCCGTCGTCGTCGCGGCCGTCTGGTCGATCGGCGAGTCGCACCGCCGCGCCGAGGCCGAGTGGCTCTTCCACGCCCTCGCGACCGGATCGGCTTCGACTCCCCGTTCGACGCGGACGGAGAGGCCTACTCCGTGCCCTGGTTCGAAACGGTCGAGCCGACGTTCGTCAACGAAGGCTTCGGACACCGCACCTACGAGGTGCGCCTCGAGGCGCCGACCGGCAGCGGCGAGCTCACCGTCGAGGCGAGCTGGCGCGGCGGCGCGTGGAAGGTCGACCGGGCGATCCTCCTCTGGCGCGACAACGGTGGGAACGAGCAGGAGAGCGACGCCACCGAGGCGATCGAGAAGCTCTCGTACCACCGGAACCGGGTGTTCCTTCCGACGCTGACGGTGCTGACCGCGCGCGAAGGGTAGCGAGCTCGCTCGCTGCTCGGAACGAGTGACGATCCACAGATTACACAGATGACACAGATTACGAGTTGCCGAAGGCGATCGTCCCTCGCGACGGTGCAGCCGCCCGTGCCTGCCTCGGCAAGGGCAGCGAATCGCCCGCGGCAATCTGTGTAATCTGTGTAATCTGTGGATCGTTCGACGCCACGGCCATCGCACGGGATGGCTCCCGAGACTCGAGCGCCACACGAGCCCAGCCGGTGCGCCAGTGCACCGGAGATCGGCGGGCGGCGGACGACCACCGTGATCGCCCGCCGCCCGTGGCGTCTGCCGAGTCGCGGCCTTCGGAACCCGCTCGGCGACGCGCCGCTCTCAGCGCCCGGCGCCCGCCCCCGCAGGCACCGGCGCCGTCTCCGCCCGCGCCGGCGGAGCGCCGGCGCCCGGCCGGCCGATCGTGATCGTGCCGGCGGCGATGTCGAAGGTGATTCCGTCGTGGTGGATCCGCATGCCGCCCTCGGTGAGCTCGACCCGGGCGTTGCGGATCCGGGCGGTCGTCGGCGACTCGACGGTCACCTGACGGAGACCGGCGGCGCCGAGGATCTGACGAAGGTCGACGTGATCGGCGGTGATCGCGACGTCGATCCCGTCGAGGCGACCGATCGAGACGTTGCCGGTCCCCGGATCGACGGTCGACGCGGCCGAGAGGCGCACGTGGGTCGGCCCGCCGAGGGTCACCGCCGCGTTCGTCTCGGCGCCCTGCTGCAGCGACACGGTCGAGCCGGCGCCGAACGAGATCGCGAGGTCGAGGTCGGTCTCGATCGGCGAGGCGAGGGGCGAGGCGGGCCGGAGGCTGCCGGCGCCGCTCACCGGCACGTCGTGCGGGATCAGCGCCGCCGGGTCGAGGCGGAAGCCGATCGCGGCGCCGAGGTCGACCTGAGCCCGCCCGTCGAAGGCGAGGGCGAGGTCGCGATGCCGGAGGCTCCCAGCCGTCAGGACGAGGCGGGCGTCGACGCTCGCGCCGCGCTCGCCGCGCGAGAAGCCCGGCGTCTCGAGGACGCTCGTCCGGGGATTCTCGCGGAGCATGCGCCCGCTGTGGACGCGGAAGCTCGTCCCCGGCCCGATCGTGCCGTCGAGGCGCCCCTCGTCGCCGACCGGCGCCGCGACGCGGCCTTCGCCGTCGCGCAGCTCGACGCCGGCGCCGACGGCCACGCTCCGCACCTGGAGCTCGGGGCCGTTCGCGGTGCCGACGCGGACGTTCGCGGCGACCCGGGCGTCGACGTCGGCCTCGCCGTCGATCTCGGCGGTGACGCCGTTCGCGGTGATGGTCGTGTCGCGTCCGGTGCCGGCGATGCGGGCGTCGACGCTCGTCCGGGCGCCGCCGCCGATCAGGTCCCGGTGAACGCCGGCGAAGACCCGCGCGTCGACGTCGACCCGCGCACCCGGCGCGATCGTCGATTCGAGGGCGAGGCCGTGCTCGTCCTCGGGGTTCAGGAGATCGACGATCCCGTCGCGGTCGGTCGCGCCGCCGAGCCGGATGTCGGCCCGGGCGAACGTCAACGGCTCGCCGCCGCCGAGGCCGCGGCGCGTCCCGAGGCGGACGTCGGCGTCGAGGACCGGTCGCGCGCTCTCGTCCTCGGGCGTCCGCGGGTCGTCCTGCGGACGCACCGTGACGGTGTCGCCCGAGAAGCGCAGCCCCGCGTCGCGCAGCCGCCCGAGCTCGGACGCCTGGACCGGGCCGCGCACCGTCAGGTTCGCGACGCTCTCGTTGTCGATGGTGAGCTCGCGGGCGTCCTCGGGGTTGCCCGTCAGCGGTCGGAGCCGGATGTCGCCCGACACGTTCGCGCCGGCCTCGATCCCCTCGCGCGCCTCGAGCCGGCCGCCGCCTGGCAGGTTCGCCCGCAGGTTCCGGAGGTCGCCGCCGGCCGTCAGCGCGAACGCCACGTCGAGGACGAGGTCGTCGGGATCATCGAAGTCGATCGCCTCGCCGTGCGTCCCGGTCGCCCGGACGCTCACCCGGTCGAGGGTGGCGCCCCCGAGGCTCGGGTCGCGAAGCTCGCCCTCGACCGTCGCGCTCGCCTCGAACGAGTTGTCGCGATTCGGATCCGTCCGGAACGTGCGGCCCTCGAAGCGCCCGGCGGCGTGCAGGCTGAGGCGGTGGTCGGAGAGGCGGACGCGGCCCTGGTCGTTGCTCAGGTCGATCGTGTGCGGGTCGGCGATCGCGTCGAACTGCACGCTCATGTCGGTGACCGGCACGGCCTCGACCGCGTCACCGACGGCGCCGAACGGGTTCCCGCCGACGCCCGGACGGCGCTCGCCCGACGGCATCGGAAGCCAGTCGAGGAGGTCGGTCGCCGTCGCCGGCCAGCGCTCGATCGGGAGGCGACCGCTGATCCGCATCGGCTGGTCGTCGTCGTCCTCGAGGTCGACCCACTTCTCCGAGAACGTGATCCCGAGGATGCGCGTCCGCTTGAAGCGCTGGACGACGCCGTTCGGCTTGATCCGGAAGTCGGGCACGAACGCGCCGGCGAGCCCGGTGCCGCCCGTCTTGAAGACGAGGTTGCCCTCGCCGTCGCGATAGATCCGCTCGACGGTGAGGTTCTGGGGCCAGAAGTCGAAGCCCATCAAGTTCACGTTGAGGGCGAGACGCATCACGCCGCCCTCGTCCATCGTCATGCGGTTGAACCGGAGCGGGCCCAGCGCCATCGGCTGGCTCGGGATCATCTCGAGGGTCCGGATCGTCGACTCGCGCTCGCCCCGACGCTTGCGGAAGGCCGCCCGGAGATCGACGGTCGAGCCGTTCGGGATCGTGAACGCGCCGAGCTTCGCCCGACGCCGCGCGCCGCGGCCGTCGTCGATCTTCATCCGCGCGCCGAGGCTGATCGATCGGAACGCCCGGAGGTACTGCTCGAGCTCCGCGCGGGTCGGGTTGCGGAGCGGAACGGAGAGGTCGTCGAGCTCGGGCATGGAACCGCCCGCGACCGCCTCGAAGTCCGCCTCGCGGTCAGCCGCGGTCCGGGCGCGCGGCGGAGGGGCCGACTCCTGCGCGACGGCGACGGGTGAGGTCGCGGTCAGAGCGACGAGAGCGGCGAGGGCGAGGACGGCGGGGCGGGCAAGCATGGGCGAAATCCTTCAGGGCTCGAGTCGACACGACCCAGAGCACGTGGCTTGCCAGCCGCAAGCTGCTTGACATCAAGAACTAGAGTTTCGTAAAGAGCCGTGCCCCGCCGAGAGAGTGATGCACCCTCGGCACGCGATCGAGACGAACGAAACGAAGACCGCGGTTCCGGGAAACGCCTCTGCTGCAGAGCACCGTCATGACGAAGGCGTCCGAACGTGGAGAGGCCGAGGCGAGAGGCGAGGTCGCTGGCCTCCTCGACGTGATCGAGGCCGCGACGGCCACCGGGTTGTGCCGAGTCGACATCCACTTCTTCCGGACCCGGACCTGGAAGCAGGCGATCGCCGAGACGACGCTCGGCCTCCTCGGGGGAGGCATCGGACACGCCGATCCGGGAGTCGAGCCGCCCCTCGAGCCGCTCGGGATCCGGCTCGAGCTGCGCGGGGACGACGACGAGATCACCGCGCACGAGCGCCATCCACTCCCGGACGGGTCGTCGATGACCGCTGCGAAGCTGCTCCTCGGTGCGGCCGTGACGGCGGCCACGACGTCCGGAGCGACGCTCGCGATCCACGGCGAGCGGGAGCGCTGGGTCGAGCTCACGCCGGACGACGACGGCCGACTCCGCTCGGGTCTCGTCTCGGCGGGCGAGGCTCGGCAGCGCCTCGGCGAGCTCGGTTACGAGATCACCGACGGGCCCGACGGCCCGGCGATCCGACACACCCACCGGACGCCCGCCTCGCTCCTCGGCGTTCTCTTCCTCCCGCTCGCGCTCCCGTTCTACCTCGTCCTGAGGGTCTTCGGCGCGCTGACCTGGGGTGAGGTCATCCGCGGGGTCACGTCGCCGTTCCTCGGGACGAGGTATCGCCTGAAGCTCCGCGCCGACGCCAACGGCCTCGCCGCCGTCGTCGAGCCCGACCTCGCGAGCCTGCCGGTCTCGGTCCGCGTCGCCGGACGCCTCCAGGCGCTCTTCACCCTGCCGGGTGCTTACCACCTCCGACGGCGCGACCGGGGACCGACGCTCTACGCGGTCGTCGACGGGGCGCTCCACGCCATCCCCCACGACGCGGTCCCTCTCGGCGCCCGCAAGCGGGCAATCCGAGCCGGCGCGGTCCTCGATCAGGAGCACGCGGCCCCGCTTCTCGAGGCCGTCGTCCTGCCCGACTGATCGGCCCGGAAGGGCCGACCCGGCCGTGCTGGGAACGCGCCGCCGCCGCTGGTAGGCTCTCGCCCCATGGCAGCATCCAAGCCGCCGAACGTCTTCGCCCTGTGGGGTCGGGCGATGGTCGCGATCGTGATCATCGTCCTTCTCGGCACCGCCGGATTCTACGCCGCGGAGCGCTCGGGCTCCGAGCCGCTCACGCCGCTCCAGAGCCTCTACCTCACGGTCGTCACGATCTCGACCGTCGGCTACGGGGACTTCGCCCCCAGGACGGCCGCGGGTCAGGTCCTCGCTATCATCCTGATCTCGGCCGGCTACGGCATGGTGATCTACGCGATCGCCCTCTTCACCGACCTCGCGATGAGCGGCGAGCTCGGTCGGATCCTCGGGAGGACTCGGATGGAACGGTCGATCGCCGCCCTCGACGAGCACGTGATCGTGTGCGGCCACGGGCGCGTCGGCGAGATGGTCTGCGACGAGCTGGAGCGCTCGCGCGTCTCCTTCGTCATCGTCGAGCGTGATGCCGAGAAGATCCCGAAGCTGACCGAGGAGGGGCGCCTCCACGTCTACGGCGACGGGACCGACGATGAGGCGCTCGAGGCGGCCGGAATCAGACGCGCCCGATGCGTCATCGCCACCGCCGGCAAGGACGCCGACAACGTCTACATCTGCCTGACGGCGCGTGAGCTCAACCCGGGCGCGGCGATCGTCGCCCGGGCCGACAACCCGCTCGCCGACAGCAAGCTCCGGCGCGCCGGCGCCAACCGCGTCGTCTCACCGAACCAGACGGCCGCCGTCCGGATCGCGCTCGCCGCCACGCAGCCGGCCGTCCAGGACTTCTTCGACATCCACACCGCCCGGGCGGCGGGCCTCCGGGTCGAGGAGATCAAGCTCGACCCGAGCTGGGGCCTGGCCGGGCAGACGCTCGCCGAGGCCGACTTCCGGCGCCGCTTCGGAATCGCCGTCATCCTGCTCGTCCGCAGCAAGACGGGCGAGACCCACGTCATCCCCGGCGGAACCGTCACCCTGACCGAGGACGACCTCCTCGTCTGCCTCGGTCGGCGCGAGCAGTTCGACCGGTTCCTCGCCGAGCTCGTCCCCGACGCCGACGCGATCCCGAACGAGCCCGTCGAGGACGCGTCTTAGCGGGGCTCGCCTTCGGCGAGCAGATGTCACCACGGAGACACGGAGGACACGGAGGATTCACGGAGACGCGCGGGCGGCGCCTACCGGGTTGGTTGGTGTCGCTTCGCGACGAGGATGAAACCACCGAGGCACGGCGGCACGGAGGAGCTTCGGGTGCGCAAGATCTCCGTCGAAGAGAACGACGAACGGACGGACGAGCGCGTTCAGCC
This sequence comes from Planctomycetota bacterium, assembly GCA_029260755.1. Lineage (GTDB taxonomy): Bacteria > Planctomycetota > J058 > J058 > JAJDCQ01 > JAJDCQ01. The sequence continues at coordinate 27,590 of JAJDCQ010000135.1, forward strand.
CGGGTCGAGCTCCTCGCGTCCTTCTCCGGGAATCCTCCGTGTCCTCCGTGTCTCCGTGGTTTCATCCTCTTCGCCGAAGGCGAAGCCGGTGGGTCCGCGGTCACCTGAGCGAGCTTGATAGCCCCTATGCGGGCTCGCCGCTACCGGTCCTCGCGCACGGCGAGCGCCTGCGCGCGGAACTTTCTTGCCGCCTCGTCGTCGCCGAGCGCCTCGAGGATCTCGGCGCGGCGCTCGCACCGCCACGGGATCCAGCTCGGAGGCTCGGAGACTCTCGCGAGCGCGCGACGCGCCGACGCCGGGTCGCCGAGCGCGAGGTGGACCTCGGCGACCGCCTCGCCGATCCGTCGTTCGTCGACGGTGGTCGGCATCTTCCCGTTCGCCTCCGTGAGGTGACCGAGCGCCTCGTTCCAGGCGCCCCGATGCCGGGCGACGAGCGCGGCGAGCTCGAGCGACTGTGGCCGGTCCGGGATGACGTCGGCGAGCGCCGCGCGGAGCTCGCCGATCCTCGCGCACGTCTCGCATCCCGTCGCTCCGTGCGGCTCACTCGCGACGCTCCGACGCGCCGCGCTGACGAGATGACCCGCCGCCGTGTTGAGCTCGTGTCCCTTCGCGGCGCTCCAGAGGATCGGGTTCAGTGACTTGATCCCGGCGCCGGCGGCGGTGGCGGCCCTCCCGGCCTCGAGCAGCTCCGGCGTGAGGCCGGCCTCACGGACCGCGACGAGGAACTTGATGAAGCTCGCCCGCACATCGAGCCGGCGTCGCCCGACGCCGTCCCTCCTCGACGCCTCCCGGAAGAGCGCCTCCGCCCGGTCGAGGAGCGCCGCCCCGTCGACGTCGGGCGCGAGGAGAAGGCCGCGCGCGAGCCCGCGACGGAGCCTCGCCGCCCTTCGCGCGCCGTCGGGGCCGACCGCGAGCCCGACCGCCCGGGCGATCTTCGCGAGGATCCAGCCCGGAACGCGCCCCCGATCCTCCGCGTCGAGACGCAGCGTCCGCTCGATCAGCTCCACCGGCGAGAGGAGCTCGGGCGCCACGCGTTCGTCGAGAACGCGCCGCCACCTGGCCGCGACCCGCCCGCCCGGGTCCCTCGCGACCCGCTCGTCGATGATGACCGACAGCGACGGCCAGAGCGCCTCGGGATCGAGGTCGTCCGGGTCCCGCGTCGCCGCGCGGACGTCCGCGATGAACGGGTCGAGCGAGCCGTCGGTGGTGGCGAGCAGCGCTCGATCCTCGAACGTGGCGAGCCCGACCCGCATCAGGAGCAGCCCGCGCGCGCGACAGGCCTCTCGCTCGGCGGACGACAGACCGGCAGCTCCGAAGATGATGGCGTCGGCGAGGAGGACATCGACCGCGAATCGCTCGGCGCCCTCCGCTCCGGGGTCGAAGTGGTCGATCACCGCGACGACGACCGACTCGAGGAGGCGGTCGCGAACCCGATCCGCCCGGCCGAGCCGCTCGGTGCGATCGAGCGCGACCTGGATGAGTCGTCCGACGAGCTCCTCGTCGAACGGCGGCATGTCGACCCGCATCTCGAGCGCGGTCCGGGCATGCTCGAGGGCGGCGAGGAGCGATGGATCCTCGTCCGGCGTCCCGGCCGTCGCCAGGTGCTCTGCGACGGCGCCGCGAACCCACCGCATCGCGAGCGAAGCCGTCGGCGGGGGATGCCTGCCGAAGAGGCTCCGGAGACTCGCCTCGGCCGACGGCTCGAGGGCGACCCCGTCGATCCGCGCGTAGAGCTCCTCGAACAGAGCCGCGTCGGCTTCCTCGACCCGGCGGTCCGCCGCGAGGGTGACCGCGTCGCCGTGGCGACCGCCCGACGCGAGGACACGCACGCGCGCGCCGACGCGCCCGTCGACGTCCGCGACCGACGCCGGGTCATCGAGCATTCTTCGAAAGTCCGTGATCACGCCGATGCGGTCCCGGTGATCCCCCGAGACGACGCCGAGGCGCTGGAGATCCGCGACGGCCGCCTCGGCTCGCTCGAGGTCGAGGAGTCCCTCGTCGATCGAGGTGCTCATCAACGCCTCGAACGCGCTCTTCAGCCGTTCCCGCGCGACCTCCCGGGCGACGTTGCGGCGACGAGCGGCGAGCAGGAGACCGGTGGCCGCGGCCGCGACGGCCAGGCCGAAGACGACGAGGATGGCGACGCCCGGGGCCGCCCGACCTCGCGGCAACCGCCGCGCGAAGCGGCGCCAGCGGCTCGGCGGTCGGGCCGCGACGGGCGCTCCCCGGATCCAGGCCTCGAGATCATCCGCGAGCGCGGCGGCGTTGGCGTAGCGATCCGCCGCCTCCTTCTCGAGCGCCTTCTGGCGGATCGCGTCGAGCTCGGGCGCGACGTCGTCCCGTCCGAGCGCCGCCGGCTCCTTCGTGAGGATCCGCGCGATGATCCCGAACGCGTCGCCGCCGCCAAACGGCGGCTCGCCGGTCAGGAGGGTGTGGAGGACCGCGCCGAGGGCGAAGACGTCGGTCGGTGGACCGATCTCGTCGCCCTCGTCCTCGCCGCACTGCTCGGGCGCGAGGAACGCCGGCGTCCCGGCGACGACGCCGGTCTTCGTCAACCGCTCACCGCCGATCTCGAAGGCGAGGCCGAAGTCGAGGACGCGCGGACGCCCGCTCACCCGCTCGACGATCACGTTGCCCGGCTTGAGGTCGCGGTGGACCACGCCGAGCTCGTGGGCGTGATCGACGGCGCGAGCGACGGCCGCCACGAGCGCGGCGGCGTCGGTCGGCGCGAGCGTCCCCTCGCGGCGCAGACGCTCCTCGAGCGTCTCCCCGTCGACGAGCTCCATCGCGAGCCACGGTCGGCCGCGCTCGTCGGCGCCCGAGGCGTGGACGCGGACGATCCCGGGATGGTCGTCCATCCGCGCGAGCACCTCCGCCTCGCGCCGGAACCGGGCGAGGAACGCGGCGCGCTCGTCGGGCGCCGCGTCGTCGCCGGCCGTCACGACCTTCACGGCGTGAAGCGCGCCCGTCCCCTCGTGACGGCCGCGGAGGACCGCGCCCATCCCGCCGGCGCCGATCGTCCCCTCGATGATGTACGGCCCGATCCGTCGTGGCACGGCGTTCACGGTTCGCTCACCGAGGATCGTCCTCCGTCGGACGTCCGACTTGGCCGGCGGCGGAGGCCTCTGTTACGATCGCCGCGCCGAGGGCACCATGCCGCACATCCCGTCGACCAGCAACCGCCCGCCCGCCCCATGACCGTTCGCCGCGACCCGCTCGCCCATCTCCGCCTGGACACGGCCGGCGCGCCGCCCGAGATCACGCGGGCGCCGACCGGCGCGCATCCGCTGGCCGGCGGCGGCGTCTCGTTCCGGGTCTGGGCGCCCCACGCCGGGTCGGTCTCCGTCGAGCTGCTCGCCGGTCCGGGCGCGCCGGCGACGGTCCCGCTCGCCGCCGAGGACGAGGGCTTCTTCGCGGCGACCCTCGCCGAGGCAGGCCCCGGGACCGACTACCTCTACGCCCTCGACGGGGCCGACCCGCGGCCCGATCCGAGGAGCCGCCACCAGCCCGACGGGGTCGCCGGGCCCTCGCGCGTGATCGATCCGACCCGGTTCGGGTGGACCGACGAGGCGTGGACGGGGGTCGACCTCGAAGACCTCGTGATCTACGAGCTGCACGTGGGGACGTTCACCGCGGCGGGAACGTTCGACGCGGCGATCGAGCGGCTGCCCCATCTCGTCGAGCTCGGGGTGACGGCGATCGAGCTCCTCCCGATCGCCCAGTTCCCGGGCGGGCGCAACTGGGGCTACGACGGCGTGTTCCTCGACGCGCCCCAGAGCAGCTACGGCGGCCCCGAGGGCCTCGCCCGCCTCGTCGACGCGTGCCACGGCGCCGGCCTCGCCGTGATCCTCGACGTCGTCTACAACCACCTCGGCCCCGAGGGGGACGTCACGGCGGACTTCGGCCCCTACAAGAGCCGCCGAACGAGAACGCCGTGGGGCGACGCGATCAACGTCGACGGCCCCGACTGCGACCCGGTGCGGCGGTTCATCATCGACAACGCGCTCCAGTGGCTCGAGGACTACCACGTCGACGGCCTCCGCCTCGACGCGATCCAGGAGATCCTGGACCGGTCGGCCCGCCCGATCCTCGCCGAGCTCGCCGCCGAGTGGGATGCGAGCCGCCGGCGGCTCGGGTGTCGCGCGTGGCTGATCGCCGAGAGCGACCTCCAGGATCCGAAGGTCTGCACGCCGATCGCCGAGGGCGGCTGGGGGATCGACGCCCAGTGGACCGACGACTTCCACCACGCGATCCACACGATCCTGACGGGCGATCGCCACCTCACCTACGTCGACTTCGGCGAGACGCGTGACCTCCGCAAGGCGCTCCTCGAGGGGTTCGTCCTCGACGGCTGTCGGTCCGAGTTCCGCCGGCGACGCCACGGCGCGAGCGCGATCGAGCTTCCGGGCTCCGCCCACGTCGTCTACATCCAGAACCACGACCAGGTCGCCAACGGGAGCGCCGGGCTCCGCCTCCCGACCCGGGCGGGGCGCGAGGCGAGCAAGCTCGCCGCGGCGGTGATGCTCTGCTCGCCGAACCTGCCGATGCTCTTCATGGGGGAGGAGCTCGGCGCGACGACGCCCTTCCACTTCTTCACCAGCTTCACCGACCCGCGGCTGACGGCCGACGTCGCCCGCGGCCGTCGGCGCGATCTCCCCGAGCTCTCGGAGGCGAGCTTCGCCGCCCCGGGCGACCCGGCCACGTTCGAGGCGAGCAAGCTCGACTGGCGCGGCCTCGACGAAGGCGACGAGCGGACGCTCGGCTTCGTCCGGCTCTACCGCGACCTGATCGCGCTCCGTCGCCGTCACGGCTGCCTCCGCAACGGCCGCAAGGATGCGACGCGGGTCGTCGCCGGCGACGACTGGATCGTGATGGAGCGATCGGGGGGGCCATCGGAGGCCGACGCCTGCCTCGTCGCGAACCTGAGCGCCGACGACGCGAAGGTCCCGCTCCCGTTCCCGGGGCGAGGCTGGCGCCGGATCCTCTTCACGGCGGACGCCCGCTACGACGGCCCCGCCGGCATCACGGCGCCGCCCGAGCGGCTCGACGTCGACGCCGAGCGCGTCCCGGAGGTCGAGCTCCGACCCCACACGGGAGCGCTCTACCTCCTCGAAGGCTGAGCTCAGCCCTCCGCCACGTCGGCTCGACGCGCCGACTCGTACGGGGCCTCGGGGTCGGTGCTCTCGCGGACGAGGACGTCGCGGGCGAGCTCGATCGCGCCGCGGAGCTCCTCGGCGGGACCCTCGAGGACGACGTGGGGGCGCTCGGCGGGGTCGTCGCGCTCCTTCACGACGAGGGCGACGAGGCGGGCCCGGCGGGCGAGCGCCCGCCCGATCTGCTCGACGGTGACCCGGTCGAGGAGCGCCTCGTCCGACGGCGGTCCCACCGGCGCTCCATCGGGGCGCCCGACGACGCCGCGAAGCTGCTCGGCGAGCCCGTCGGCATCGACGGCGGCGAGACGGAGGCGGCGGCCGTCCTCGAAGAAGACGACGACGGCGCGCGACGAGCCGGTCCGGATCCGCTCGAACGGGCCCGTCCGCTCGACCTCGACGGCCCGGACGCTCCGCCGGTCGCCCTTGGCGAGGGCGTCCTTGCCGGGCTCCATCCCGCCGAACGTCGACTTGAGCGCCCAGAACGAGACCTCGTCGCCGACGACGTAGAGGGCGCCCCAGTGGCGGCCGGCCTCGCCGTCCCAGCACCCGTACCAGGAGAGCCGCGGACGGTGGTGCGCCCGCGGCCCGACGCGGTTCGTCAGGACGAGGAGGTGCTCCCGGCGCGCGTCGCGCGACGTCGTGACGACGTTCACGAGGATGAGCAGGACGAACAGGAGGATGCCGCCGCCGATCGCGAGGACCACCGCGGCGGCGGTGCCGCGGTCTTTCCAGTCGTCCTGGAGGACGATCCCGAGCGAGACGCCGATCACGACGAGGGGGACGAGGACGACGAGGGTGACGACGATCGCGGCCGCGACGTGCCGGCCGACGGCCGGCCCGTCGACCGGCGGCCCGACGCCGCCCCCGTCGGCGGCGCTCACGCCCCGCCCCCGCCCCCGCCGAGCTCGCTCAGGAGGCGCTTCGCCGGGACGAACTCGGGGTTCACCGCGAGGGCGGCCTCGAGGCGCTTGCGGATCTCGTCCTCTCCCCGGCCGCGGCGACGGGCGACCTCGGCGAGCAGCTCGTGGAGGCGCACGTCGCGCCCCTTCTGGGCGAGGAACCGGTCGCCGGCGTCGGCCGCCGCGTCGAGGTCGCATCCCTCGCCGAAGACCGTGCCGTCGCCGCCGCGGAGCGACGCCCAGAGCTTGCGCTCGAGGAGCGCGCCGTACCCGGGCGAGATGGCGAGGCCCTTCTCGACGCTGGCCCGCGCGCCCTCCTTGTCGCCGCTCTCGCTCAGGCAGGCCGCCTCGAGCGCGATGAGCTCGATCTCCTCGGGGCGCTTCTGCAGCGCCTCGCGGACCAGGACGAGGCCACCCTCGGGGTCGCCATACCGCAGCCGGCCGGCCGCCGCGCGCGCCATCCGGTCGACGTAGGCCCGGTCGTCGTTCGCCTTCTGCTTCTCGAGCTCGGCCCACTCGTCCCAGCCCTCGGTCTCATCCTCGTCGTCGCTCCCGATCGCCTCCTTGACGGCCTCCCGCGCCTCCTCGGCCTTGTCCTTCGGCGCCTGGACGTCGGCCCCGATCCCCATGCGTCCGTCGGCCGAGGCGCGCGGCGCCCCGTCGAGGATCCGCGTCGGGATCTCCCGCTCCTCGAGGACGCTCTCGATGAACGCGGCGTCCGCGAGGGACGGCGCCTCGTGGACCGTCTCCCACTCGGTGCCGTCCTCCTCGTCGTCGGTGTCCTCGCCCGAGAGCTCGGCCATCCCTCGGAGCCCGCCGGCGATCATCTCGGCGAGGGTCCGCTCGAGCGCGCCGCGGTCGGTCGTCGCGGTGAGCCGGACGCCGCACTCGGGGCACGAGGAGGCGGCCGGCGGGAAGATGTGGACGCAGCTCGGGCAGTAGACGATGACGTCGAGCGGGATCCCGTGATCCTCGGTCGGCGCCTCCTCCTCGGGGAGCTCGGCGACGAGCTCGGCGCCGCACTCGGAGCAGCTCGCGATGTGGGGATCGAACTCGTAGCGACAGCTGGGGCAGAAGGGCACGGGTTTCCTCCGTTGCCGGGAACCGATCGATCGTCCCGGGATGGCCGGGAGCGGCAGGATACCGGGGCGTCCGCCGGACCGGCAAGACGGCTCGACGCCCCTCGGGGCCGCCCCCTATGATGGGGCGAGGAGGAGCCGGTGCCCGACGAGAGAGACGACCCGACGACCCCCACGGACGGAGCCGGCCCGAGCGCCCGCACGGCCGACCTCGAGGCCCGCGCCGCCCGGATCGTCGCGCGCCTGCGCGAGGCCGGCCACCGCGCCCTCTTCGCGGGCGGCTGCGTCCGCGACCGGCTGCTCGGACGCCCGATCGCCGACGTCGACATCGCGACGAGCGCGCGCCCCGAGGAGGTCCGCAGGCTCTTCCGGCGGACGATCGGCGTCGGGGCGGCGTTCGGGGTGATCGTCGTGATCGACCGGCCGCGCGAGGGCGAGGCGGTCCACTTCGAGGTCGCGACGTTCCGCTCCGACGGCGACTACGGCGACGGGCGGCGCCCCGACTCGATCACCTTCTGCGACGACCGCGAGGACGCGCTCCGGCGCGACCTGACCGTCAACGCCCTCTTCTGGGACCCCGACGAGGGCAACGTGATCGACCACGTCGGCGGCGTCGCCGACATCGAGGCGCGGGTCATCCGCGCCGTCGGCGACCCCCGCGAGCGGTTCGCCGAGGACCATCTCCGGCTGCTTCGGGCCGCCCGGTTCGCGGCTCGCCTCGACTTCGAGCTCGAGGCGGAGACGGCCGCGGCCATCCGCGAGCTCGCCCCGAAGGTCGCGACCGTGAGCGCGGAGCGGATCCGCGACGAGATGACCAAGATCATCACTCACCCGAGCCGTCGGCGCGGCCTCGAGCTGACCGCCGAGCTCGGCCTCCTCGCGATCGTCCTCCCCGAGGTCGACGCCCTCCGCGCGGGCGACGGCGCCCGCTGGAAGCAGACGCTCGGCATCCTCGAACGCCTCGAGGCGAAGCCGACCGAGACGCTGCTGTGGGGCGGGCTCCTCCACGAGCTCGACGCGAAGACGGCCGACGCGATCCTCGAGCGCCTGAGGTTCTCGACGAAGGCCCGCGTCCGCGCCGTCGAGCTCGTCCGCGACGCCGGCCGCTTCGGGGAGGCGCGAACGATGAGCACCGCCGCGCTCAAGCGGTTCCTTCGGCGCGACGGGTTCGAGGAGCACCTCGAGCTCCACCGCGTCGACCGCCTCGCCGCCGGCGCCGCCCTCGACGACTTCGAGCACTGCCGCGACCGGCTCGCGGCGTGGCGCGCGGCGCCGCCCGCCGACGGCCTCCGCCCGCCGCCGCTGGTGACCGGCGGAGACCTCAAGGGCTGGGGCTACCCGCCGGGGCCGGCGTTCAAGACGATCCTGACCGCGGTCGAGGACGCGCAGCTCGAGGGGACCCTCCGGAGCAAGGACGAGGCGGAGGCGTTCGTCCGGGAGCGGATGTCGTGAGCACCGCTATGGCGAACATCCGAGACCTGACCCCTGGCCCCCTCGTTCGTTCCAGGAACGACGGAATCTCACGCAAAGGCGCAAAGGCGCAAAGGGGCCCTGCCAGGTCGAGATCTCGGATCAGAGCAACGATCCCTTTGCGCCTTTGCGCCTTTGCGTGAGCTCACTTCGCTGTTCCAGGAACAGCGCCGACACGGCAGTGACGTCGCACCGACCGGAACGAATCCAGCCAATCCAACAATCCGCGGTTTCGTTCTCTTTCGCACACGGACGAGTGGAACCGCGGATTTCGCTGATGACGCGGATTACGAGTGGCCTGCCGACGTCCGGTTCACGGTCGTCGCGCGAGCCCTGACCCCTTCGTCTGTCTCCGAGCCTACTTCCCGGGCGGCTCGTCGTACGCGCCGGAGCCTTCGCCGGGTGGCGGCGGGGCGCCGTCGTCGGACGGTGGCGGCGGGGCGCCGTCGCGGGACGGGGGCGGCGGGGCGCCGCCGTCGCCGAACGGGTCGCCGGGCGCGGGGCCGTCGGCCGGCCGGCGCGGGGCGTACGGGTCGCGGTCCTCGCGGTCGACCCGCTCGTCGCCGGGGTCGCCCGGGCGGTGGTAGGTGTCGGAGTCCGGCAGGTAGAGCTCGTCGGGCGGCGGCCCCTGGGTGCGCCGCGCCGTGAGCGACTCGATCAGGTCGATGAACCGGCGCGCATCCTCGGGGGTGTGGAAGAGGATCTTCGTCAGGTACTGGTCGCTCTGGCCCCAGAGGTAGACGTAGTTGTTCTCGTAGAGGTCGATCTTGGCGACGTTCCGGTAGTAGATCTTGACGTAGTTCTGGTAGCGCTCGCGCCGCCCGCGGACGACGCCCTGGAAGTACCAGGCGAACGAGAACTCGTCGACGTGCGCCGAGAGGATGCGCGGGCTCCTCGCCCGGGCGATCGTCTCCTCGAGCTCGCGCCGCGCGTCGAACGTGCCGAGGTCGCTCAGCGTGAAGACCTGCGCCTCGTAGGGCACCGTCGCGGGGCAACCCGTCGCGAAGACGCAGAGCGCCGCTGAGAAGAGGACTGCCAGACCGGACCGGTTCATCGTGGCTTCACCCGTGTCGATTATTCCGCGGAGTCCCGAAGACGCGGCGAACGCTCGGCCTTCGGGGTCGCGACCCCCGCCCCGAACCATCTTGCCTCCGCGGCCGGACCTCGGCAACCGGGCGACGCGCTTTCATCGCCACAGGAGGCGGCGCGGTCGAGAGTTGCCGCATCGGTCGGCGGTCGCCGCCGGACGCCGGACGGTCGCCGTCAGAGGGCGGTCCAGCCCCCGTCGACCATGAGAACGTGGCCGGTGACGTAGCCGGCGGCCGGCGAGGCAAGGAAGACGACGGCCGGCGCGATCTCGTCGGGGCGAGCGGGGCGACCGAGCGGCGTCTTCGCCTCGATGACCGCGCGGGTCGCCGGCTCGTCGAGGGTGTGGGCGGTCATCGCCGTCCGGGTGTAGCCGGGACCGATCGCGTTCACCCGGATCCCGTGGGGCGCCCACTCGACGGCGCAGGTGCGGGTGAGCTGGACGACCGCGCCCTTGGTCGCCGCGTAGGGCGCCGAGAGCGGGTCGGCGACGAGGCCGGCGAACGAGGCCAGGTTGACGATCGCGCCGCCCCGCTGGGCGTCGATCCAGCGGCGCGCCGCCGACCGCATGCACCGGAAGACGCCCGAGAGGTTGAGCGCGATCATCCGCTCGAGATCATCATCGGGGTAGTCCTCGGCCGGCGTCCGCTGACTCATCCCGGCGTTGTTGACGAGGATGTCGACCGGGCCGAGGTCGGCCTCGACGCGGTCGAGCATCGCCTCGACGCTCTCGGTGCGGGTGACGTCGGTCGCCACCGCGATCGCGCTCGCGCCCGAGGCGCGCAGCGTCTCGACCGTCTCGGCGGCGCTCGACGCGTCGATCTCGGCGACGGCGATCTTCGCGCCCCGGGCGGCGAGCGCCGCCGCGATCGCCGCGCCGATCCCGCGGCCCGCGCCGGTCACGACGGCGGTCCGGCCGTCGAGGTCGAACATCGTCCGGTAGTCGATCATCGCTCGAGTCCTTGCGCTCGGCTCCCCCGGGCTCACCGCGCTCTCTTTACGACGGCGCGGCGCGACAGTAGCATCCGCCGCCATGAATCTCACCTTCGACGGCGCCCATGTGGCGAAGTTCATCCATCTGCTCGGCATCGCCCTGTGGTTCGGCTCGTCCGCGAGCGTCGGGCTGCTCTCGGCCCGCTTCAAGCGCGAGACCGACTGGAACGGCCGCCTCGCCATCCAGCGCGCGATCGCCTCGATCGAGATGAAGGGCGTCCTCGCCGGGCTCGCCCTCTCGGTGATCGGCGGCCTCTGGATGCTCCACCACGTCCTCCAGCAGCCCGGTCGGGAGCTGGGGAAGGAGGCCTGGCTGCACGCGAAGCTCACGTTCGTGTTCATCGCGGCGGTCGCCGCCGTCGTCGGGATCGTCCTCCACCGCGGCGGGCTCCGCCGCTCGGTGGAGGAGGGCGCGGCCGCGACCCCCGCGACGACCGAGCACGACGAGGCGTTCTTCCGCGCCAAGAAGGGCTGGATGTTCACCCAGATCGCGATGGCGCTCGGGCTCGGCGGCGCCCTCTTCTTCGTGATCTTCGGGCGCTAGCTAGCGCCGCCTCTCCGGCCTCCGGCTCGCCTCCGGCGAGTGATGAAACCACGGAGGCACGGAGACACGGAGGATTCACGGAGAAACGCGGGCAGCGCCTACCGGATTGGCGTCGCTCCGGGACGAGGACCACCGAGGCACCGAGGGGCCTCGGCCCGACCAGGTCTCCCCTTGTCGGATCGTGGTCGCCTCGATCCCGCCTAGGATCGCGCCAGACAGAGGATCCTCCGTGTCCTCCGTGTCTCCGTGGTGCCATCCTCTTCGCCGAAGGCGAAGCGAGCCGACGACTCTCCTAGCGATCGGTCGCCCGGCGCCGCCCCGGCGCCTGCATCCGGGCGCTCTTGCGGCGCGCCATCTCCTTCGCGATCGCCAGCGCCCGGCGCGGCGGCTGCCCCGAGATCAGGAGCTCGAGGTCCGCGACGAGGGCGACCGCATCCGGGTAGCGGTACTTCGGAGGGCGCGCCGTCATGTGGGCGACGACGGCGTCGATGTCCGGCAGCAGGCTCGGCACGAGCGTCCCCGGCAAGGGCACGTTCTCGCGAAGGTGCCGCAGGACCGTCTCGCCCTTGTTGTTGCCCCGGAGCGGGACGACGCCGGTCAGCAGCTCGAACAGGAGGATCCCGAGCGAGTAGATGTCGCTCCGGACGTCGACATCGGGCCGACCGAGCGCGCTCTCGGGCGAGACGTACTTCGGCGTCCCGAGCCCGATCCCGATCTCGGACCCGTCGTCGTTCCGGGTGCCCCTGGGCTGCACCTCGGTCGCCAGGCCGAAGTCGGCGAGCTTGCTCTCGCCCGTCACCCGGCAGAGCAGAACGTTCGAGGCCTTCACGTCCCGGTGGAGGATTCCGCGCGACGCCCCGTGGTGGAGCGCCTTCGCGACGTCCCGCACGATCCGTAGCGAGGAGCCGACGTCGAACTTCCCGTGGGCCCGGACGAGGTCCTCGACGACCGTCCCGTCGACCAGCTCCATCCCCAGCCAGTGGAGGCCGTCGGTGACGCCGGTGTCGAAGACGGTGACGATGTTCTGGTGGACGAGGCGGGCGGCGAGGTGCGCCTCGTGGTGGAAGCGCTGGACGAAGTCGGCGTCCGCGGCGATCGCCGGGGCGAGCACCTTGACCGCGCTCGGGCGGGCGAGCGCCTCGTGAACGCCGCGGTAGACGACGGCGTGGGTGCCCCGCCCGAGGAGGTCCTCGATGACATAGGGACCGACCTGCGTGGGCCGAACCGGGAGCGAGGCGAGCTTCGCCACCCGGCCCGATGCTCGTCGCGGCGCCCCATGCTCCCCTGGAGTGTCGCCGGCCACCGGCTACCCCTTCCGCAGGGCCCGTACGAACGAAAGGGCCCCCAGAGGGGCCCTTTCGTCGTCCGATCCGTCGAAACCGCTCGCTAGAGCTTCTGGATCAGCTGGATCAGCGGCATGAAGAGCGCGACGACGATGAAGCCGACGGCGCCGCCCATACCGACGATCAGGACCGGCTCGATGATCGACGTGAGCGAGTCGACGAGGACGTCGACGTCGTCGTCGTAGTTGTTGGCGATCTTGATGAGCATCTTGTCCAGCTCACCCGTCTCCTCGCCGATGTCCACCATGTTGACGGTCATGTCGTCGAAGACGCCGCTCTGCTGGAGCGGGCGCGCGATCGATTCACCCTCACGGATGGAGGCGTGAACGTCGTCGATCGCTCGGGCGATGACGGCATTGTCGACCGCCTCCCGGACGATCGACAGCGATTCCAGGATCGGAACACCGGACGCGATGAGCGTTCCCAGCGTTCGACAGAATCGTGAGATCGTCGACTTGCGGATGATCACGCCGAAGAGCGGCATGCTCAGCTTCGATTTGTCGAGGATGTAGCGGCCCTTGGGCGTCTTCCCGACCGCGACCAGGATCGCCCACAGGGCGAACGGGACGACGAAGAGCAGGTACCAGTAGGTCGCGACGACGTGGGAGATCGTCAGGAGCAGCTCGGTCGGCGCCGGCAGCCGCACGCCCGTCTCCTCGAACATCTTCTTGAAGGACGGGATGACGAACTTCATGATTCCGGCGAGGATACCGACGGCGACGACGGTCACGACGATCGGGTAGACGAGCGCGCCGATGACCTTCTTGCGCAGCCGGAGCGACTTGTCCATGAAGTTGGACAGGCGCTCGAGGATCGTGTCGAGGACACCACCCGCCTCACCGGCGCGGATCATGTTGACGAAGAGCTTGTCGAAGGCCTTGGGGTGCTTCGCCATCGCCTCCGACAGGGTCGAGCCGCCCTCGACGTCGTCCGCGACATTGCCGAGGACCGTCTTGAGCGTTCCCGGCTTGAGCTGACCCTCGAGGATCCGGAGCGACCGAACGATCGGCAGACCGGCGTCCTGGAGCGTCGAGAGCTGCGTCGTGAACGTCGCGAGCTGACTCAGCCCGACCCGGCCGAACGAGATGCTGAAGCCCTTCTTCTTGGGCTTCGCGGCGCCGGGCGCGGCGGCGGCTGCGCCGTCGCCCTTGCCCCCGCCAGCCTTCTCCTTGACCTTGGTCGGGAAGTAGCCGAGACCACGGATCTTGTTGAGGGCCTCATCGCGGCTGTCAGCCTCGATTTCCTTCTTGACCTTCTGGCCCTTGGCATCCATGGCCTCGAACGCGAAGACCGGCATGGGGAGCCTCCTCCGTCCCTAACCCGGGAAGCAGGGCCCGGGCTCGAAACCCGCTACAGCGGGCAATCTGGGGATCTTAGCCGAAAGCCGCCCGCCGATGCAATCCCGGGCGACACGCGTTGCGAGATCGCACCCACGTCTCCCGTCCGCCGGCGGACGACGGGCCGATGCCGCAGCGCGGCGCAACCGACCGAGCTCGCGACATCGCTCCCCTCGCGAGGAAATACGCGCGAGGCGACCTCGGGTTCGAAGCGGATCGCGTCTCTCCTTGCACCCGCTCGGGGGCGCGGGCATCATGCCGCGCTTCCATGAACGCCCCCCGATACATCCTCTACGGTTGCGGCCAGGTCGGCATGATGTGCCTGACCCGGTTCCTCCTCCAGTGGATCGTGAAGTTCGCCGACGACGGCGGCTCGCTCGGGGCGAGCGTGGCGACCGGCGGCCCGACGGGCGCCTTCGGCGCGGCCGTCCCGATCCCGCTCTTCCTCGGAGCCGCCATCGGCGCGGCCCTGTTCGCGTTCCGGATCTTCGACGCGGTCACCGATCCGCTCGCGGGCGGCCTGAGCGACCGCTGGGTCAGCCGCGGCGGCCAGCGCCGGTCGCTCCTCTTCTTCGCCCTCCTCGTCCCGCCGATCGGCCTGGTGCTCTGCTTCACCCCGACGATCGACATGGCGCCGGCCATCCGCTGGCTCTTCGTCGGCGGCGGAATGTTCGTGTTCTTCGTCGGTTACACGTTCTACGCGATCCCCTACTGGAGCCTCGTCGAGGACTACAGCCAGGGCGATCCGACGGTGCGGCGGCGCCTCTCGAACACCCTCGGCGTCTCGCTCCTGTTCGCGACGGGGACGATCGGGATCGTCAGCGGGATCCTCGTCAGCAAGCTCGGCTACCGCGACTCCTCGATCATCTTCGCGATCGGGTCGTCGGTCCTCATGGTCCTGCCCTACTTCGCCTCCCCGCCCGGTCTCTCGGACGCCCAGCCGAGCGCGATCGCCGCGAAGCGTGAGGGGCCGGGGATGCTCCGGGCGGTCTGGTCCTCGCTCTGCAATCGCCGCTACTTCGCGGTGCTGCTGATGTTCTCGGGCTCGCAGATGTCGTTCACCGTGATGACGAGCGCGGCGCCCTTCATCGCCGAGAAGCTCCTCGGCGGCGACGAGGCGGACGTCGGGCTGATGATGGGCCCGTTTCTCTTCACGGCGCTCATCGCGGCGATCTTCGTCCCGCGCTTCAGCCGCGCCCTCGGCTGGGAGAAGGCGCTCGTCGTCGCCTCGGTCGCGCTCGGCGTCGTCTACGCCGGCACCGCCGGCCTCGGCTTCTCGATCGTCATCTCTCCGATGATCACGGCGATGGTCGTCTTCGCCGCCGGCGGACCGATGGCGGCGGTCCTCCTCGGCCTCGAGGGCGAGGCCGTCACCGAGTGCGCCCGCGACGCCGACGGCGAGAGCACCAGCGTCTACTTCGGCGTCTACAACGTCGTCGTCAAGTTCATGAACGGCCTGGCCGTCTTCGTCGCCGGGATCCTGACCGACCTCGCCCGCCAGCAGGTGCGATGGGATCTGCTGGAGAGCTGGTTCGGGATCGACACGAGCGGCGGCAACTTCTGGGTGCGGTCCATGGGGCTGACGGCGGGCGGCCTGCTCGTGATCGGGGTCGGTCTCTACATCCTCGTGCGCCCCAGGACGAAACAGCCGGCGAGCTGAATTCTCGGGAACCACCGAAGGATCGGGCCCGTCCGGTGACATAGACCTCCGAGCCATCATCTTCGGCCGGAGATCCTCGCAATGTCATCATCATCTACGACGCCATCGATGAGTCCAGGCGCCTTCGATCAGGCGTGGCGCGCCCGCGCCCTCGCGGGCGAACCCGACGCGGTCGCCGCCATGAGCGACCACGCCCTCGCCCCGCTGTGGCAGTTCTGCTTCTACCGGGTCGGGAAGAGCCGGCATCTCTGCGAGGAGGTCGTCCAGGAGACGCTCCTGCGGGCGATCTCCGAGCTCGACCGCTACGACCCGGCCCGAGGCGGCGACGACGTCGTCCCGTGGCTGAAGGGCCTGGCGCGAAACGAGATCCGCCGGGCGCTCGCCCACGAGCCGGGCGGCGCGAGCCTCGATCAGCTCTGGCAGCGGATCGACCGGGAGTTCCTGGCCGTCCACCGCCGCCTCGAGACCGAGCCGCTCGCCGACGAGGTGATCGCCCGCCAGGAGACCTCCGAGCTCGTCAACGCGGCGATGGCGCAGATCTCCACCCCGCACCGCGAGGTGCTCGAGGCGAAGTACGTCCGCGGGCAGACCGTCCGCGCCCTCGCCGACGCGTGGAAGACGACCGAGAAGGCGATCGAGTCTCGCCTCTCCCGAGCGCGAGTCGCCTTCCGCGAGACGTTCCTCGCGCTCGTCCGAACGCTCGAGGCCGAGCACGCCGCCGCCACCTGAGCGCCGCGCGTCCTCCGCCCCTCGCCGCGACCCCGAACACACCCGGAGCAGATCATGTCCCCGACCGACCACCCCCGAAACGACCCGTCGATCGCCGAACGCAACGTCGATCGCCTCCTGAGCGAGGCCTACCAGCCGGAGGTGCCGCCGCCGGCGTTCGCCGCCGGGCTGCGATCCCGCGTCCTCGACGCCGCCCGCGAGGCCGCCGCGACGCGCGCCGCCGCGACGCCCGCCCCGGCGTCGCCCCCCACCCCGGAGCCGAGCCACGTGCCGGTCGCCCGTCCGGGCGGGCCGAGCCGATTCTCGGTCGGGCTCCTCGCCGCGGGGCTGGCCGCCGGCTTCGGGCTCGCCCTCCTCTCGTGGCCGGTCACGACGCCCCGGGCGGGCGACGGCGGCCGCGACCGCGACGTCGTCTGGGTCGGCGGCCGCGCCTACGTGCCGGCGACGAGCCGGACCGGCGCCGACGACCCCGCCCCCGACACCGCCCTCGTCCCCGCGCCGACCACCGCCGACGCGGGGCGCGGCGCCGCGTCGGCGCCGCCGCCCATCGACGTCGCGCCGGCCGGCGCGACCGTCCCGGCGGCGAGCCCGCCCGCGCCCGAGCCCGAGCGGGCCGCCGTGGGCACGCGCATCGCGACCGCCGCCGGTCAGCGACGCCGCGTCGCCCTCGATGACGGCTCGGTCCTCTACGTGAACGAGGCCTCCGAGGTCGCCATCGACGGCCACCGCCGCGTGACCCTGCACGCCGGCGAGGTCTTCGTCGAGGTCGCGCCCCGCGAGGCGGCCGACGGTGACTCCGCGATGCGCGAGAGCGAGGCGACCTTCGTCGTCGCCACCGGCTCGCGCCGCGTCCTCGCCCTCGGCACGCGCTTCGGCGTCCGCGCCGAGCCCGACGCCGGCCACGCCCGCGTCCTCGTCACCCAGGGCAAGGTCGCCGTCGACGGCGTCGACCGGGCCGTCCCCGCCGGCGCGCAGCTCCGCGCCCGGCTCGGCGGCGCCGACCCGCGCTCCGAGCACGTCGAGCCCGCCCCGCGGGCGAGCCATCTGCTGAGCTGGACGCGCGACCTCATCGCCGCGTCGCGGACGCCGCTCGTCCCCGCGAGTCGGTTCGCCGGCGGCGCGCTGGTCGCCCTCGACCCGCACGGCTCCGAGATCCGCCTCGAGCTCCAGCGCCACGACGTCGACGTCCACATCGAGGACGGCGTCGCCCGCACCACGATCGACCAGACCTACTGGAACCACGCGTGGAGCCGCCTCGAGGGGACGTTCTACTTCCCGCTCCCGGCGGACGCCTCGCTCTCCCGGCTCGCGATGTACGTCGGCACCGAGCTCATGGAGGGCGGCATGAGCGAGCGCGCCCGCGCCCGCGCCGTCTTCGAGACGATCCGCCACCAGCGCCGCGACCCCGCCCTCCTCGAGTGGATGGACGGCAGCACGTTCAAGATGCGCGTCTTCCCGCTCGAGGCCCGGAGCGAGAAGCGGATCATCCTCAGCTACACCCAGCGCCTCGACACCCTCCACGGCGCGACGAGCTACCGCTTCCCGGCCGGGCACAGCCTCGGCCTCGTCAGCGACCACGCCGTGAGGATCCGGGTGAAGGACGGCGCCGACCGCGGCTGGTCGAGCCCGAGTCATCCCCTCCGGGCGCGCCGCGACGGCACCGATCTCGTCCTCGAGCACGAGGCGAGCAACGTGATCCCGAACCGCGACGTCGTCGTCACCCTCCACCCCGAGGGCGGAGCGTCGACCGGCGCTGGACTCGCCGAGGCGCGCTTCCAGAGCGTCACCCACGACGGCCACCGCTACCTCGCGCTGCGCTGGTCGCCGCACCTGCCAGCCGCCGAGCAGGTCGGCGCGCGGCTCCGCCCGCGGCGGCACTGGGTCGTGATGTTCGAGGCGACCGGCGACCGGGACCCGGTCCTCGCCCGGGCCGGCGCCGACCTCGTCGGCTCGCTCCTCGCCGCCGCCGAGCACGACGACGTCTTCTCGCTCGTGACCGTCGGCAGCCGCCAGCGCGCCCTCGCGACGACGCCGCTGCCCGCGACCGCCGAGAACGTCGCCGCGGCCGGCGCGTTCCTCGACGGAACGCATCTCATCGGCGCGCTCGACCTCGGGCTCGCCCTGACGACCACCCGCACCCTCATCGACGCCAGCGCGAAGACCGCCGCGGCGTCCGGCGCCGACGAGGTCGTCCTGCTGCACGTCGGCTCGGCGATCCCCGCGCTGGGCGACCGCCGCCGCGACGCCCTCCTCGACCGTCTCCCCGAGGACGCCCGCTACGTCGGCGTCGGCGTCGGCCAGCGCTGGGACGCGGCGTTCATGCGCGAAGCGGCCGCCCGGACCGGCGGCCTCGTCGCGCACGTGAACCCCGATGAGGACGTCGCCTGGCGGGCCCGTGAGCTCGCCGACGCGATCGACGCGCCCGGCGTCACCGGCGTGTCCGTTCAGTCGGATGAGATCCGGCTCCTGTCGACCTCGGCGAGCGTCCGCAGCGGCGAGGAGCTCTTCGCCGTCTGCCGGCTCGACGCCGACGCGGCGCTGCCGAAGAGCGTCACCGTCGAAGGCCGGCGCGAGGGCCAGCCGTTCGCTGCCACCTTCTCGGTCTCCGACGTCGACGACGACGCCGGGCACCTGCCGCGCACCTGGGCGCGCCTGGAGATCGACCGGCTCCTCGCGGACGACGCCGCGGGCAACCGCGAGGCGATCGTCGCCCTCTCGATGGCGAGCTACGTGATCAGCCCCTACACCTCGCTCCTCGTCCTCGAGAACGACGCGATGTACGAGCAGTACGGCGTCGACCGGGGCCGGAAGGACCACTGGGCCCGCTACCCGGCGCCCGAGCACCTCGAGGCCGAGAAGCCGGACGACGCGGGCGACGGCGGCGACGACGCCGAGCCCGCCGCGCCGCCGAGCGTCGACGAGGTCCTCGCGACGATCCAGGTCCGCCTCTCCGCCCCGCTGATCGTCTCGACCGGTCGCGACTGGGCGTGGAACGGCACCGCCCAGCAGCTCCTCCAGGCCGGCGTCCACGCCTCGGGCTGGGTCGACGGCGTCTGGGGCGACAGCACGATCGTCGTCAACGGCCGGCTCGGGCTCGAGGATCGCGGGATCGACCTCCGCGGCCTCGGCTCCGGCCTGAGCCTCGAGGCCGGCATCGCCGGCGCCCGGCTCCGGACTCTGCTCGGCGACGGCCGGCCCACCGGCCAGCTCGGCCAGAGCTTCGAAAGCAACACCCAGGGCTGGTTCGTCGTGAACGGCAGCACCCTCGTCCGCGCGAACGATCGGATCGACGCCGAGCTCGAGCGAACGCTGGTCGATCTACCGGGTCTCCGCGTCCAGATCATCGACGAGGACCTCGTCTGGCTCGACGAGCTCGGCATCCAGAACTCGATCGATCCGCGGACCGGGATCACCTACGCCTGGGACGTCAACGACCGCTGGCTGAACCGCGGCCTCGTCCGGTCGACGGTGTGGGGCGGCGACGCCTCGGCGATCCAGGACTTCACCCGCGCCATCGAGCTCGGCACGACCTTCGGATCAGGCTTCGCCGACTTCGAGCTGTCGTCGGGCGGCACCGGCCTCTTCATCCGCGACGGGATCGTGGTCGACGGCACGTTCCAGCGGTTGCCGCGCAACATCAACGCGGCCTCCCGGGAGGACCTCGCCGGCTTCTTCTTCATCCCCGTGGACGATCGTGGTCGGGCCCACGCGAGCTACCGGATGACGCTCGCCCAGGCGTTCGCCCGGTTCGGCCAGGACGTCGCCTACCAGCGGCCGCGCCTGACCTCGACGCCGGACCACTTCGGCGACCTCCTCCGGTTCGCGCCGGCTCTGGCGACCACCCAGGCCGACATCGTGGCGACGGTCGAGGCCGAGGCCGCCCCCGCGGCCAGCTCGCCCGCCGGCGAGGTCGCCGCCGACGCGGCCGCTCTCATCGCGAAGGCCCGCGACCACGGCTGGCGCCGGGTCGTCGTCGGCGAGGGCGACGACGCGTTCGCCGTCACCTTCGACGGCGCCGGGCGCTTCGCCTGGGAGCGCCGCCTCCGCAACGGCCTGCTCGAGCGGGCGGTCTGCGACGGCGAGAGCGTGCTGCACGTCTACCCGGAGCTCGGCCTCGCGGCGCGCCGGACGATGAGCCGCCACCACCGGTCGATCCTCGAGCGGATCGTCCCCTCGGCGCTGCCGCCGGCGAGCGAGCTGGCTCGCCTCGGCGACGTCGTCGCCACCGACGAGCGCACCGTCGTGATCGTGCCGCGTGGAGCCGCCGACGAGGACGAGGCGACCGACGGCCGCGAGGTCGAGGTCGCCCGTCTCCGACTCACCTTCGCCGACGACGGCCGCCTGGCCGAGCGGACGCTCCTGCGCGCCCCCGCCGGCGCGGCGCCGACCGCGGGCACGGTCATCGCCCGGGCCGTCTTCGCGGCCGACGGGACGACCACCTGGCGCGACGCCGAGGGTGAGGAGCTCGCCCGGCAGACGCGCCCGACCGAGGACGCCGACGCCCCCGAGCTCGCGCCGTCGACGGACGACCTCGTCGTCCTGCCGATGCCGGCGCGCACGTTCCAGCACGTCCAGGGCCGGATCGCGTCCGGCGACCTCGCGAAGGACAGCATCGAGGCGGCGGACGCCGAGCTCGCCGCGCTGGCCGGCGCGAACGGCGCCTGGAACATCGCCGAGCGGCTCGCCGACCACGAGCCGAAGATCTTCGCGCAGGGCGACCGGCGCCTCGGCGTCCACGTGCTGCTGGCCGCCAGCCAGCCGGCCACCTGGGGGATCACGCCGGCCCGACGGTTCGACGTGAACGGCAAGAGCGTCATCGTCGATCCCAAGGGTGACCACCCCGCGTCGCCGGTCGCCGCCTACCTCCACGCCCACCTCGGATCGCTCCACGGAGCCGGGTTCACGCTCCCGGCGGCCAACGGCGAGGGGCTCGCCGGAGCGCTCGCCCGGACCCGCGGTCTCCTGACGGTCCTCGCGACCAGCCCGGCCGGCGACGCCCGCGACAGCGCCGTGAAGCAGGCGCTGCAGCTCGCCGCCGAGCTGAACGATCGGATCCCCGCCCTGGCGTGGGGGCTCGTGATCGCCGCCGGCGACGCGTCGAGCACGCCCGCCGGGTATCGCGCCGCGGCCGACGCGATGGCGTCGTTCGAGGACGTCCCCGGGCTCCGCTTCGCCTCGCTCACCGAGCGTGCCCGCTGGCTCGTCTCGACCGGCGAGGAGAACGCGGCGAGCCCGATCCGCGACGCCCTCCGCGAGCCGTGGCTCGAGGCGTCGACCCACGGAGCGATCCCGCCGATCGACCCGGTCCTCCGGAGCGCGCTCGGCGCCGAGAGCTTCTCGAAGCTCTTCCGCGAGGTCGCCGACCGGCTCGCCGCCGCGAAGCGTCCCGACGCGATCGTCCGGCTCTCGCGGGCCGCGACCCTCGCCGGCGATCCGAGCCTGGCCGCCGAGCTCGACGGCCGCGCCCTCGCCGAGGCGACCGACGCGCAGCGCCGCCCGGTCCTCCTCCGGATGCTCGCCTACCTCCTCGTCGACGGCGGGGCGGACGCCCGCACCGACGTCGTCATCGGCCAGCTCCTCGAGGGCGAGGGCGCCGACGAGCCGCGACTCTGGCGGCTCGCCGCCGCGACCGCCTCGCGCCGCGGCGACGAGGCCCGGGCGATCGGCGCCCTCGAGCGCGCCCTCGACCTCGAGTTCGAGCGGCTCGCCGAGCGCGACGCGGCCCGGGCGAAGGCCCGCGCCGGTCTCGGCGGAACGGCGAAGGCGGACGGAGCCGACCAGGCCGAAGGGGTCGTCGACCTGGCGGCGCTGCGGGCCGAGTACGGTCGCCTCCTCGCCCACTACCGGCAGGTCGCGATCGCGCTCGCGACCCTCGACGAGCCGATGCCCCGGTCGCTCCTCGCGAAGATCATCCGCTCGGCCGACCGCTGGCGCAGCCTCGAGAACGACCCGACCCAGGCGTGCCAGGCGGCGTCCGCGGCGCTCACCGCGGCCGGCGAGGACGAGCTCGCGTGGGACTACATGACGACGCCGCTCTCGCACCGCCCCGGCGAGTCGAAGGCGTGGTCCGACCTCGCCGGGCTCGCCACGGCCCGGGGCGACTTCGACCTGGCCGACCGCTGCTGGGGGCAGGCGTTCGAGCTCGAGCGGAGCAACGCCGAGATCCTCTGGCAGCGGGCGATCCTGCTCCAGCAGCGGGGTCGTCGCGCCGAGGCGAATGACGTCCTCGAGCAGATCGCCGACGGCGACTGGCAGCCCCGCTTCGACTGGATCAAGAACGAGTCGCGCCGACGCCTCGGTAAGTAGTTACTCCACGGACGTTTTCCGCGGGAGGGGTCGGCTCCAGGAGCTTCCTGGGCCCGACCCCTCTCTCTTTTTTCGAGAAAGGCGTGATGGCCTCGAGCGAGCACGGCAGACCCCGTCGAGCGCCGGTGGTGGCGCCCGCCCTGGAGGTATCATGCTCGCGACGATGACCGACCCGACCACGAACCTGACCGACGAGTCCCTCGTCCTGCGCTGCGCCCGCCCCGGCGGCGACGAGGCGGCGGCGACCGAGCTCCTCGACCGCCACTGGGCCCGCGTCTTCCGCGTGGCCGTCCAGCTCCTCGACGGCGACCCCGGCGCGGCCGACGACGTCGCCCAGGAGACCTTCCTCGGCCTGCTCTCGTCGGCGGGTCGCTTCGAGCGAGGGCGCGCGTTCGACCCCTGGCTCTTCGGGATCCTCCGCCGGACCGCGCTCCAGCACCGGCGCGGCGAGGGCCGCCGGAAGAAGCGCGAGCGGGCGCAGGCGCCGCGCGATCTCCCGGCCGACCTCGACGGCGACCTCGCCGACGACGCGAGCCGGAGCGAGGAGGCGGCGCTCGTCCGCGAGCATCTCAGGTCGTTGCCGCGCGACTGCCGTCACGCCCTCGCCCTCCGCTACATGGAGGGCCTGTCGCTCGCCGAGGTCGCCCGGGCGCTCGGCTGCCCCGAAGGCACCGCCTCCTCGCGGATCCGTCGCGGGCTCGAGAGGCTGCGCGAGCAGCTCACCCCGGTCCTCGGCGCGGCGTCGGTCGCGGCCGGGCTGGAGCGGTGGATCGCCACCGCGATGGACGCAGCGGCTCCGGAGGCGCCCGGCGCGGCGGCCCTCACAGCCTCCGCCGCGTCGATCGCGGCGGGTGCCGATGCGACGCCCGACCCCGACGCGTCCACGACCTCTCCCGCGAAGGGCGGCCGCGCGGCGAAGCCCATCGCCTTCGCCGCCGCGACCGTCGCGGCCGTCGCCATCCTCGGCGTCCTCCTCTGGCCCGCCGACCGCGACCGCTCCATCCCCGCGACGATCGCCGCGACTGGCAGCGGCGCGACCAGCTCGACGAACCCGAACGGGAACGCGAGCTCCGGCGACGGATCGACGACCGGCGAGGCGACGGACGCCGGGGGCGGCGCCGGCGACGCCGCGAGCGCGGGCGGCGACCGGGCGACCGAAGACGCGACGGTGAGCGGTCGCCTCCGCACGACCGAGCCGCTCCGCGACGCGTGGGTGGCCGTGATCGCGCCCGAGACGCTCGACCCGCCGGGCGTCCCGCCCGCCTTCCGCGACGGCGCCGGGATGCGCCGCGCCCTGGGTCGCGAGGGCTTCTCGTGGAACGTCCCCGAGGGAAGCACGCCGGTCGGCGAGAGCGGAGCGTTCACGCTCGAGCTGCCGCCGGGCGAGCATCTCCTCGCCGCCGGCGCCCACGGCTGCCGCACGCGGCTCGTCTCGATCGTCACGCCGATCGCCGAGCCGCTCGACCTCGAGCTGACCTGGCTCGCCCCCGCGACCCTCGAGCTGCACGTCGTCGACGATCGCGGCGAGCCTTACGGCCGGTGCTGGCTCTCCGTCCCGAGCCCGGCCCGCGACGCCGGCTGGGTCGACGGGCTGGACGCCTGGGCGAGCCCGCGCGAGCGCGGAGACTGGATCCCGCGCATCATCCGGCGCGGCACGATCGGTCCGATCCCGCTCGACGACGACGGGCGCGGTCGTCTCCTCTGGCCGGCCGGCGACTACCCGTCGCTCCGCCTCGCGATCCACGAGCCCACCCGCGAGCGCGGGATGCCGCCGATGCTCATGGGCAGCCTCGAGGCCCCGAGCGGCGCGCTCTCGCTCGCGCCGGACGCGGTCACCGAGCGACGCGTCGAGGCGTCGTGGCGCTCGCGCTCCTACCGCGGCCACAGGAGCGCCGTCGACGTCCTCGTCATCGACGCCGACGGCCAGCCGGTCCCCGACGCGTGGGTGCAGATCCGACGCCACGCGAGCGACGACGTCGAGGGGCTTCGACGCTCGGCGACGACCGCCGCGTGGACGTGGGTGACCGGCTCCGACGGCCGCGTCCTGATCCGCGGCGCGAAGACCGGCCAGCCGTTCTTCATCGCGGCGCGCCAGGGCGACCGCTGGAGCGGCCTCGGGCAGCAGTTCCAGGTCGGCGAGAGCGAGGAGCGCCACGTCGTCCGCGTCACCCTCGATCGACCGTTCGTGACCGGCGATCTTCGCCTCGAGCTCCGCGACGCGACGACGGGCGACCCGGCCGGATCCGAGATCCAGATCGCGGCGCGCGGGTCGTTCGTGTCGTTCGGCGTTCGCTGGGACGTCTGGCTCGAGCCGCTGTCGGGCCAGCCGAGCGCCGGCTCCGCCCACTGGCGGATCGAGTCCGCCGGCGTCCTCCTCATCGACGACCTCCCGCCGGGGCGGTGGCGGGCGCACGTCCGTCAGCCGGAGGGCGATCGGGCGATCTCCTACCTCCCCGCGAAGGCCGAGCTGACCACCGAGGCCGGCGCGCGGGCCGAGGTCACCGTCTCGCTGACGCGAGCCGGCACCGTCCGCGGCCGGGTGCGGGCGGACGGACGTCCCGTCCTCGAGGGGCAGGGCGCGATGGGCGCCGTCCACATCTTCGACGCCGAGACGCGCGAGCGCGCCACGTCGGTCGACATCGACGGCGCCGGCCGCTTCGTCGCCTCGAGCCTCCCGCCCGGCCGTCGCTACCACGTGGTCGTCGGACGCGTCCCCGGCTTCCTGCCCGGGATCTTCTTGAGCCTCCCGTCCGACGGCGAGGAGCAGGTCCTCGACCTGTCGCTCGAGGTCGGCCTCGAGCTCGCCGTCGTCGACCCCGAGGGCAAGCCCGTCGCGGGCGCCCGGGTCGAGGAGGTCGGCATCGGCGACCTGACGGCCACCCGGAGCGACGCCGGCGGAGTCGTCCGCTGGCGCGGCGGTCGCCTCCGCCGCGCCGTCGAGCTCCAGGTGAGCCAGATGGGCCGCGACCCGGTCACCGTGAAGATCGCCCCGAGCCGCGCGCTCCCCGAGACCGCCCGCGTCGTCCTCGCGCCAGCCGCGGGCACCGTCCCGCTCCGGGGCCAGGTCGTCGACGACGACGGCGAGCCGGTCGCCGGAGCGGAGGTCGAGCTCGGCGGCTCGCCGGTCGCGGTGACCGACGCGGCGGGCGCGTTCGGCACCTGGGTCGAGCCCGACACTTACAACGTCTCGCTGCTACGGGAAGGCCACGCCCGGAGGCGGATCGCGATCGAGGTCGGCCGCGACGGGCTCGTCGACGAGCGGTTCACCCTCCCGCGAGGAGCGCGCGTGACCGGGCGGCTGGTCGGGACCGAGAAGGCGCTCGCCGCCGTCACCCGCATCTACATCTTCGACCCGACCGGGCGCCGCGGCGCCAAGATCCGGCCGGCCGACGACGGCACGTTCGAGAGCGCCCACCTCCTCCCCGGCGCGTGGACCCTCCGCGTCGCCGGAAAGGGCGGCCGCGACGACGTCCTCGTCGAGCGCGCCCTCGAGCTCGCCGCCGGGGTGGACACCGAGGTCCGGATCGAGCTCGTCGGCGAGTGAGCCTGGCCGAGGTCAGGCCCGCTCGATCAGGTCCCAGAGGTTGCCGTAGAGGTCGGCGAACACCGCGACCGTCCCGTACCGCTCACGAGGATGCGCCCGCGCGCGGGTCAGGTCATGATCGGAGGGCGTGGATGAGACGATCCGAGAGCTACAGCGGCGCGCGCGCACGCTTCCGGGCGACGGGAACGCCGTCGGCCGGCTGCTCGAAGCGCTCGAGCGGGCCGACCGTCAGCGCGAGATGTTTCTGGAGGCCTGCCGCCTCGCGCGCGCCGGCTCGCCGCGGGCCGCGGAAGTGCGCGACGGGTGGCTCCGGTGGAGCGGCGACGGGATCCCCGGCGGCAGCGAGAGGAGCCTCCGCAGCGCTCGGATCAATCTCGCGAGCCTCGTGCCGGACGAGGTCGACGATTCCTTTCGCCTGGCCCGGGCGAGCGCCTCCCGTCTCCTCGCGAGTCGGAGAAACGCCGACGCCGTCGCCGTCCTCGACCCCGTCGCCCTGACCGTCCTGTGGGCTCGCACCCTCGACGCGGAGACTCGGGTGCTCGGCCTCTGCGGGGACGACGTGGTCGTCCGAAACGCCGACGCCCTCGCGCTCCTCGACGGCGGTGACGGCTCGATCCTGGCTCGGGGCACCCTCGGCGACGACGTCGTGGGCATCGGCGGCGAGATCTCGAAGATCCGACTGATCGGTGACCGGGCGATCGTCGTCGTCGAGGGAGGGGAGCCCGTTCCAGGCGCCAGACGCCTCGAGGCGGCCCTCCCCTCCTGGGCAACGACCAAGGCGAGGGCGACTGACCGACCCCACGGACGGGTCGCCTGCGTGGAGATCGGCGACCGCATCGGCAAGCTCGTGTGGGCCTGGGAGCTCGAGCAGTTCCGGCCCTGGAGGCACCCGAGGGCCGTCGTGACGGGCGACCGGATCCTCGTCGATCACGGCTCCGCCCACCTCACGGCGCTCGATCTCGGCGACGGCAGCCCATGCTACCACCGCGACATCCTCGGTCTCGAGCTCGAGCGGCGAGACCCCTGGCGGAAGTACCAGCTCGAGGTCGAGTGGCGGCGACCCGACGGGGTCGGCGACGCGCGCGAGGACGAGCTCGTATCCGAGCTCCCGCTCCTCGGCGGCCCGGATCCATGCGACGTGGTTCCCGAGGCGACCGACTTCGACCGTCCCCGAGTCATCCTCGGACGAGACGACGCGATCCGATGGCGCATCCCGATCACGCCGTCCGGCGACCTCTCGCTCGCCCGGGATTGCCTCTACCGAGCCGACGTCGAGCTCGATCGCGTCATCGTCGAGGCGCGTGAGCTCGACACCGGCGCGGTCCGCTTCCGCGAGCGGATCGCCCTGCCCGAGGTGCCCGGGGGATGCAGGGTCATGATGATCCCCTCCGAGGGAGGTCTCCTCGTCGTCGTCCAGGCGTGGCCATCGTCGAATCACCCGAGCAACCACCCCGATCCGCTTCGCGGGCTCCTCATCCGGATCGAGGCCTGAGGCGGTGGACGAAGCGATCCGCGAGGCCCGCCGGGCCGCCCTGCGCGCGCCGGACGACGCCGACGCGACGGCGGGCTACCTCGACGCCTTCGCGCGCGGCCACGACCGGCGCGCGCTCTTCCTCGAGATCTGCCACCTCGCGCGGTCGGGCCTCGCCGAGGCGACCGCCCGGCGCGACGCGTGGGTCCTTTGGAGCGAGCACGGCGGCTCCGGGAGCCGGGCTCCGGCGCCGCCGAGCGAGCCGCCGCTGCGGGTCGCGCGGATCGCGGTCGGTCGGGAGGGGGCCCTGCGCGCGGCCACGGGCTCGATCCTGATCGCGACGAACACCGAGGGCCGCATCGTCGGGATCGATCCGGCGACGCTCGAG
Organism: Planctomycetota bacterium; assembly: GCA_029260755.1. GTDB lineage: Bacteria > Planctomycetota > J058 > J058 > JAJDCQ01 > JAJDCQ01. The sequence continues at coordinate 55,592 of JAJDCQ010000135.1, forward strand.
GTCGCCTGGAGGCGCGAGCTCCACGGCGCCGCGCTGATCGGGCTTCGCGGCGACGACCCGGTCCTGCTCCAGCGACGGAGCTCGGCGCGCTCCGACCAGTCCGCCCGGGAGACGCTCGTCGTCCTCGACGGCGCGACCGGCGACGAGCGATGTCGGCGCCTCCTCGACCTCGGCGCCCCGGGGAGCCGCGTCGGCGGCCTGGCGGGCTGGGGCGACCGGCTCGTCGTCGTCATCCTCGCGCGCCGCGGGCCGCGCTATCCCCACGCGCCCGTGGACCTCCCGACGCGCTCGGAGATCCACCTCGCCCCGGTGTCGGCGCCGGCGTTCCCGGCCTGGGTCGCCGCCCTCGAGATCGGCGACGAGGAGCACTTCGGCGACGAGCTGTGGCGACGCTCGCTCTCGATCAACTCGCACCACCTCCCCCAGGCGGTCGTCTGCGGAGACACGGTCCTCGTCCGCCACGGCGAGGATGATCTCCACCGTCTCCGCCTGGCCGATGGCGAGATCCTCGGCGCCCACCGGGTCGCCCTCTCCTTCGGGGGCCTCACCTCGACCGCCCGGGTCCACGCCGACGGAGTCGCCTGGTGCGACGCCGAGGGCATCGCCGTCGTCGACGCGGCGACCGGAGCGCGCCGGGACTCCCGCAAGCAGCCCGCCCTCACAGCGGTCGACCCGTTCGCGCAACCGCAGGTGGCGATCGCCGGCGACCGCCTCGCCGCCCTCCAGCGCCTCGGCGCCCTCGACGCGCCCGGCCTGCTCTCGCTCGTCCCGCTCGACGCCCTCCGCGACGGCGCGCCCCTCGAGGACGTCGCCCGCTGGCTCCACCCGATCCCGGCGGACGGACCGACGACCGTCTCGCTCGCCGGCGACGTCGTCTGGGTCGCCTACGCGGCCCTCGATGGCGGACTGACGGTCGAGGCGCGCGAGCTCGACGACGGACGCGTCCGCCTGCGTCTCGCCCCGCCGCTGGCGGAGTCGCCCCGGATCCACCCGCGCTCGCGCCTCACCGTCATCCCCGAGGACCGCGGCGCCCTCGTCGTCGTCGCGCCGCCCGAGGGCGCCTGGCACCTCGTTCGAATCGGCTGAGCCCCCGCCGCCGGCGTTGCGCCGGCTCGCCACCGCTGCGATGCTCGCCGCCTCGCGGAAGACCCGCGACCGCCCCAGCCGTCCTCGAGGAGAGCTCCCCCGATGCGCCTGATCGTCCCCGCTGGCCTGCTCGCCGCCAACGTCGCCGTCGCCGTCGGCCTCGTCTTCATCGCCCCCGCGCCGAGGGCGTCCGCCCGCGGCATGGCGGTCGAGACGGTCGCCGTCGCCGATGGGATCTCGATGCTCAAGGGCCGCGGCGGCAACGTCGGCGTGCTCGTCGGCGATGACGGCGTCCTCATCATCGATGATCAGTACGCCCCATCATCGAAGGACATCATCGCGGCGGTCGGCGCGCTGTCCGAGCAGTCGATCCGCATGGTCGTGAACACCCACTGGCACGGCGACCACGTCGGCGGCAACGAGAACATGGCGAAGGACGGCGCGACGATCGTCGCCCACGAGAACGTCCACGCGCGGATGAGCTCGGAGCAGACGATCGCCGCGTTCGGTCGCAAGGTGCCCGCGAGCCCCGAGATCGCCCGGCCCGATGTGACCTACGGCGACGACGGACTGACGCTCCACTGGGGCGGCCAGACGATCCGGGTGCAGCACCCCAAGAGCGCCCACACCGACGGCGACTCGATCCTCGTCTTCGAGGAGGCGAACGTCCTGCATCTGGGCGACACCTTCTTCAACGGCACCTACCCGTTCATCGACGCGAGCAGCGGCGGCTCGATCGACGGCATGATCGCCGCGGCAGCGAAGGCGCTCGAGATCGCCGGCCCCGAGACCAAGATCATCCCCGGCCACGGCGACCTCTCGAACGAAAACGAGCTCCAGGCCTACCACGACATGCTCGTCGCCGTCCGCGGCGCGATCGCGAAGCTCGTCGACGCCGGCAAGAGCATCGACGAGATCGTCGCGGCCAAGCCGACGGCCGAGTGGGACGAGCAGTGGGGCGGCGGCTTCATGAAGGCCGACATGTTCACGAAGATCGTCGCGGGCACCCTCGGCGCGAAGTAGCGCGCCGCCCCGTCCCCCGAGACGAGAGGCGGCCGGCCGTCACGGCTCGGCCCCGAGGGACCGGTCCGCGACGACCGGCGCGCCCACCCCGACCGCCGGGGCGTCGAAGGGCGCGGTCGCCTGCGTCGACTCGCCGCGCCGTGAGGAGTCCATCTAGTCGTCGAGGGTGACGTCCTCGTCCTTGATCATCCGCACGACCGAGACGGTCATGCTGCCCTTGCCGACGGTCGCCCGGGCGAGGGCGGTGCCGGCGTCGGCCGAGGCGCCGAGGTTGATCCGCGCCTGCACCTCGATCACGTGGACGCCGGTTCCCACGTCCTCGAGGATGAAGTTGAACGAGTTGGCCGCCATCGTGTCCTGGATCAGCTCGACCTCCTCGGGCCGGAGGAGCGACTCGTCGATGATGACCGCGCCGGTGTCCGGGTCGACGCTGAGCGCGCCATCGAGGAGGCCCTGGAACGTCGCGGAGAGCTGCTGGTTCCGGCGCGAGAAGACGACCTTGCCGGGGTGCGCCTCGCGCCCATCGACGAGGACACGCACCTCGACGCTCGCCTCGGCCGTCGCGCTGTCTCGGTTGCCCCCCTTGCTCCTCGCGAGCGTCTGGGTGTAGAGGCCGGCCTCGAGCGAGACGGTCACGACGAGGTCCTTCTGGCTCGGCGTGCGGATCCGGTTGCTCAGGATCGTCCCCCAGTCGCCCTTGCTCTCGCCGGCGGTCGTCGGGCCGCTCACCAGGTTGATGTCGCCGACCTTGGCCGTCGCCTTCGCCGACGGTTGATTGTCGTTCGCGACGGCCGGGGCCGCGAGGCCCACCGCGCCGATGAAGAGAGCCATCCCCGAGATGGCCACGATCGCACTCGTCCGCTGCATGACTGTTCTCCTGCGTCTCGCCGTCCGCCGAACCCCGCGCTCGCGCGCCGCTGCCCCCAGGACCGACAAGGCAAACACCGGTCCACACGGCCCGGCGGACGGTCGGCGCGATCGAGGAACACGTCCAGGGAGCCACGAGAGGGCCGCTCACGCCGGATTCGTGATTCCGTGCTCGGTCGTCGAACCGGCGCCCTCGACGCCGGGCGATCCCCGCGTGCGCAACGCAAACGAGAACGAGGGTCGCGGAGCCCTGAAGAAAATGGGGCAAGCCGACGAGGGTTTCGCGCGAACGGAAGGGCCGGTTAAGCTCGGCCGTCCCTCTCGAGGCTCCGGAGCTCGAACGCCATGCCGCATCCGCTGATCATCGTCGCCGCCGTCCTCGGTGGCCTGCTGGCGCTGGTGGTCATCTACGACCTCTTCCAGCGCAGCCACGCGATCCTCAGGAACTTCCCGATCATCGGGCACTTCCGCTACATGCTCGAGACGATCGGGCCGGAGCTGCGGCAGTACATCGTCACGAGCAACGACGAGGAGCGCCCGTTCAGCCGCGACGAGCGGACGTGGATCTACACGAGCAGCAAGAAGAAGAACAACTACTTCGGCTTCGGCACCGACAACGAGCTCGAGCGGCAGAACAACTACCTCGTCTTCAAGCAGGCGGCCTTCCCCTATCGCGAGCCCGAGGCCGGCGAGCCGGGCGCGGGCCCCGACTACGACATCCCGTGCGCCAAGGTGCTCGGCGCCGCCCGCGGCCGGAAGAAGGCGTTCCGACCCAGCAGCATCGTCAACGTCAGCGCGATGAGCTACGGCTCGCTCTCGCGGAACGCGATCGAGGCGATCAACCGCGGGGCGGCGCTCTGCCACTGTCTCCACAACACGGGCGAGGGCGGCGTCGCTCCCTATCACAAGCTCGGCGGCGACCTGATCTGGCAGCTCGGGACCGGCTACTACGGCGCGCGGACCGACGACGGTCGGCTCGACATGAAGAAGCTCATCGATGAGTGTGCCGCCACGCCCGCCATCAAAGCCATCGAGGTGAAGCTGAGCCAGGGCGCCAAGCCCGGCCTCGGCGGCGTCCTCCCCGGCAAGAAGGTGACGGCGGAGATCTCTCGGATCCGCGGCATCCCGGTCGGGAAGGACTGCCTCAGCCCGAACCGGCACCGCGAGTTCGACTCGGTCGACGGCATGCTCGACCTGGTGGAGAAGATCGCCGAGGAGACCGGGCTGCCCGTCGGAATCAAGAGCGCCGTCGGCGAGATCGCCTTCTGGGAGGAGCTCGCGACCCTGATGGCGAAGGGCGACCGCGGCGTCGACTACATCGCCGTCGACGGCGGCGAGGGCGGGACGGGCGCGGCGCCGCTCGTCTTCTCCGACCACGTCGCCCTGCCGTTCAAGATCGGCATGGGGCGGGTCTACCGCGTGTTCGCCGAAGAGGGCGTCCACGAGAGCGTCGTCTTCGCCGGCGCCGGCAAGCTCGGCCTGCCCGAGTCGGCCATGTTCGGCTTCGCCCTGGGCTGCGACATGATCCAGGTCGCCCGCGAGGCGATGATGGCGATCGGCTGCATCCAGGCGCAGCGCTGCCACACCGGCCACTGCCCCGCCGGCGTCGCCACCCAGAACCGCTGGCTCATGCGCGGCCTCGACCCGACCCTCAAGTCGGCCCGGCTCGCCAACTACGTCAAGGTCCTCCGCAAGGAGATCCTCTGGCTCTCGCGAGCGTGCGGCGTCGTGCACCCCGCCCTCTTCTCCGCCGACCACATCGAGATCCTCGACGGCCGCTTCGGCGCGACCGGCTTCTCGGAGGTCTTCGGCTACGAGCCCGGCTGGGGGCTCCCGAGCGAAAAGGATCGGGCCGAGATCGAGCGGATCATGACGTCCAAGACCGAGGAGCCAGCCGCCGCGGCGGCGTCGTGATCGACGACGACCTGCGCGAGCTGGAACGCCGGGCGCGCGCGAGCTCGGACCCGGCCGACTGCCTCGCCGCGGCGGAGGCGCTCCGGCGCGCCGGTCGAGCCGACGACGTCCTCGACGTGCTGCGGCCGGCCGCCGCCGAGCCGGCGGTGCGGGCCGAGCTGGCGAAGATGCCGGCGTGGACGCACCAGGACGGCGACGCCGGCGCGACGCGCTGGCTCGATGTCCCGCCGATTCGGTCAATGCCCCGCCTTCGCTGGACGCACCGAGCTCGGTCCATGTCGGCCATCTCGGGGGGGCTGCTCGCCGGCCCGCTCGGCGTCGCGGTTCCTGGTCACTCCGGGACGATCCTCGACCCCGGGACGCTGCTCGCCACCGTCGTTCTCGACCCGGACACGGGCGAGGAACGGTCGCGCCTCCGCGGACTCCCGATCCTGATCGCCGACGGCGGCGTCGTCCGGGGGAGCTTCCCGATCCGCTCGCTCTCTTCGGGCGACCTCCTCGACGGAGGCGAGCTCTGGTCGATCGGGATCGGCCCGCCTTCCCTGGGGCACCTGACGATCGGCCACGTCGAGAGCCGGCTCATCGTCAGTGTCACCCGTGCCACCGAAGGACATGTCGAGATCTTCGACTGGCCCGATCCGATGCAGCGACCGCGCCGGACCGCTCGCTTCGAGGAGCTCAGTCTCCCCGGCGATCCCGTCCGGCGAGGGCTCCAAGACGAGCGGCCGATCCTCCCCGACCCGAGCTGCTTCGCGGTCGTCGTCGGGAGTGAGCTCGATGGAGATCGGCACGGCGTGCTCATCGACGCCGCCTCGAACGAGGCGCGCTGGACGTTCGCGGGGGTTCCGGTCGCCGGTGACGGCGACGACCTCCTCATCCTCGGCCGATCCGGCCATCGCCTCCGGGCGCTCGACGGGGCGACCCGTTGGGTGGCGTCGCGCCAGATCGGGCCGGCGACGCGAATCCTCGCCTCCGACTGGGTCCAGATCGGAGGCGACGAGCGGGGTCGTCTCATCCTCGATCGCGCGACGGGAGAGCTTCGGGCGGCGATCTCGGGGCGAGAGGCGACGAGCCTCGAAGCGGCCGCCCGGAACGTGATCTACGGCTACGACGAGGCGTCGCGGCCCGCGTCGATCACGGCCGTAACCTCGGATGGCGAGCTCCTCTGGCGCTTCCCGCTCGAGGACGAGCTCGTGGGCGAGCTCATCGCGCTCGTCCCCGCGAGCGGACGTATCTACGGGGCGAACCGCGGTCGCGTCGTCTTCTGCCTCGAGGAGAGCTGAGCGAGGTCGCCTACTGCCCCGACGCGAGGGCCGCCCGGACCTGGCTCGCCTTCGGCTCGGGCAGGCCGAGCCGCAGCGCCTCCTCGAGGTCCTCGCGGCAGCCGTCCGCGTCGCCGAGCGCCCGCCGGAGCAGCCCGCGCTCGAGGCGCGTCCCCGGATCGGTCGGCTCGAGCTCGACCGCGCGGTCGACGTCCTGCAGGGCTCCCGGCCCGTCGCCGAGCGCGCGCCGGCTGCTCGCGCGCCGCAGGTGGGTGATCGCCCGTTCGGGTCGCTCGAGCTCGATCGTCCGATCCCAGTCGGCGAGGGCGGCCCGGTGCTCGCCGCGGCTCGCGCGGATCAGGGCGCGGTTGTGCCAGGCCGCCGCGTGACGTGGGTGGGCGGCGATCACCGTGTCGAGGTCGTCGAGCCCGCCGGCGACGTCCCCTCCCATCGCGCGCGCCATCCCGCGGGTCACCCACGAGGAGGCGATCGAGGGATCGAGCTCGATCGCGCGGCTCGCGTCGGCGAGGGCGCCCGGGAGGTCCCCGGACGCCGCCCGGATCTCCGCGCGGTCCGCCCAGGCGTGGGCGTAGTCCGGCTCGATCGCGACGGCCCGGTCGAGGTCGGCCCGCGCGCCGGCGGGGTCGCCGGTCCTCGACCGACCGGTCGCCCGGTTGACGAGGGCGCGGTAGTCGCTCGGGTCGAGCGCGATGCCCCGGTCGAGGTCCGGCAGCGCTCCGGCATGATCGTCGATCTGGATCCGCATCAGCCCGCGGTTGCTCCACGCCGCCGCCCGGTCGGGGAACGCGGCGATCGCCCGGTCGAGGTCGGCGATCGCGTCGTGCGGGCGCCCCGCGACGGCGAGGGCGCGGCTCCGCCCGCAGAGGGCGTCGTAGTGGGTCGGCGCTCGATCGAGGACACGCCCGTAGAGGGCGAGGGCGTCGGCGATCTGCTCCGCGTCGACGAGCGCGTGCGCCCGGCTCACCATCGCGGCGAGGTCGTCGCCGGCGGCCTCGGCCGACACGCCCGCGCCGGCGAGGTGCCTCCCGACCCGGTTCCAGTAGGGCCCGTCGCCGCCGAACACGCCGCGGGTCGCCAGGACGATCTCGGTCGCCTCGGCCGTCCCGAGCTGGCAGAGCGCGATCGCCGCCCGCGTCGCGCGGCGCCCGTCGCACTCGGCCTCGAGATACCGGGCGAGGGCGGACAGCGCGGCCTCGGGCGCGTGGGTGCCGATCCGCCCGAGCGCCTCGGCGCACAGGCGCGCCTCGAGGAGCCGCGCCCCGCCGAGGCTCCGCGCCTGGGCCGCGGCCAGCACCTCGATCGCCGTCCGTCCTTCCCCGGCGCCCGCCCGCCCCTCGACGCGGCGGAGGGCGCGCCGGATCACCTCGGGCTGCGCTGGCGGGTGGGCGAAGGGGATCGCCCGCTCGATGAACGGCTCGAGCCCCTCGATCCGCGTCCCGCCGCGCCGGCGCTCCCCCTCGCTCGGCTCGACGACGGCGAGGAGCGCTTCGGTCCGAACCCGGAGGAGCTCGGCCGAGACGGCGTCGAGCGCGCCCGCGAGCGCCTCGACCGCGGAGGCGTCGGCGGCGGCGACGAGCTCGAAGAGGGCGTCCTCGGAGGCGTTCGGCGCTCCGAGCTCGCCGCGACGACACCGGGCGAGGACGGTCGCCACGACCTCGCCGCCCCGCCCGCCGGGGGCCTCGACGGCGACCGCGGCCGGATCGTCAGCCGGATCGCGCCGCCCCCCACGCTGCTGGAGGAGCGCCCAGCCGAGGAGCCCTGCCGCGACGAACACCACCGCGAGCGCGGCCGAGAGCGCCGCCACGGCGGGGTTCCGGCGCACCCACCCGCCGGCGCGCTCCCCCACACCGGTCGGCCGGAGCGAGATCGGCGCGCCCTCGACGAAGCGGCGGAGATCGGCGGCGAGCTCGGCGGCGCTGCCGTAGCGATCGCCCGGCGCCTTGGCGAGGCAGTGGAGCACGATCCGCTCGAGGTCCTCGGGGATGTCGGAGACCCAGAGCCTCGGCGGGCGCGGAGGCTCGAGCAGGATGTGGGTGAGGATCGACGCGGGCGTCGGCCCCGTGAACGGATGCCGCCCGGTCAGGCTCGCGTAGAGGGTCGCGCCCAGGCCGTAGACGTCCACGGCCGGCCCCATGTCCCGCTCGCCGAGCGCCTGCTCGGGCGCCATGTACTGGAACGTGCCGAGGATCTCGCCGGTGCGAGTGAGCTCGCCCTGGGCGGACTCGTCGCGGGCGAGACCGAAGTCGAGGACGCGCGGCGCGCCGTCGCGGTCGATCATGATGTTCTGCGGCTTGAGGTCGCGGTGGATGATCCCGCGATCGTGGGCGTGCTGGAGGGCGTCGGCCGCCGCCGCCAGGATGCCCGCGAGCCGACGCCGGTCGAGCCCCGCGCCCTCGCGCTGGACCAGGGAGGAGAGCGGCTCGCCCTCGACGAAGTCCATCGCGATGAACGGCCTGCCGCCGTCCTCGCCCACCTCGTGGACCCGGACGATCCCCGGGTGCCCGAGCCGCGCAACGGCCCGAGCCTCCCGGATGAACCGGGCGACCTCGTCGGAGCCCACGCGCTGCGCGCCGAGGATGACCTTGAGGGCGACGTCTCGCTGGAGGCGCGGGTCGCGGGCGTGGTAGACGACGCCCATCCCGCCGCGGCCGAGCTCGCGGACGACCTCGTACGGACCGACGCTCCGGGGCGGCGCCTTCGGCGGCGTTCCGGGCCGCGGCGGCAGGCGCTCGGTCGGCGTCGGCGGCTCGACGCGGGTCTCTCGACGCGTCCTCGGAAGCGGGTCGTCCACGCCTCCGATGGTCGACGACGCGACTCACCACTGCAAGGGCGACTCTCGGGCTCTCATGGAGTGCCTTGTGCGCCAGCCACGTTGATCGGCACGAGCGCTACAGCTTGAGCTCGGCCCGCGTCTCCCGGTCTTCGATCAGGAGCCAGGCTTCGCCGCCGGGCCAGCTGAGCTGAAGGACGCGGTTACCCGCGGTGTCCTTCATGACTGCCTTCTCGACCTCGGCAGGGCCGACGGGGGCACGGAGCGTGGACGAGGCACTCAGCAAGAGGACCGCGTCACCGCGCTCCTCGAGGGCTGCGGCGAGATCCTCGGTCGAGCTCGGGAAGCTCATCTTGCCGGTGAGGTCGGGGTCTCCGTCGATGCTCCACCAGGACTCGCCGCCATTGGCCCGAAGCCAAGCACCCAGGGCCGCGGCGCTCGTCTCGTAGGTCTTCGCTTGATCTGTAACGCTCATAGGGGCCTCGTTCTCCATCGTAGGCGTCACGGCGCGCCGCGTCCAGGCGTACCCGACTTGGCCCGCTCGCCGTCCTGACGCACCCGCCAGAACTCCGAGTGGGTAGGCTCGGTCAGTCCGAGGGGTCGAGGTCGTACTCCCAGACGTCGCTCGTGAACCGGCGCTTCGGGTAGTCGAACCCCGCGACGATGACCGCGACGCCGCGCCCGGGGTCGCCGATCATCTCGGTGAAGTTGAGCCTCGGCGGGCGGACCCGCGGGAAGAGCTCGACCCAGCGTCCGTCGACGAGGCGCCAGGTGTCGTTGACCCGGTTCATGCCGGTGAAGTGGAGCAGCCCACCGTCGGGCGTCGGGACGACCAGCGGGTGCCACTCGGGGTTGCGGATCTCGTCCTCGACGGTGATCTCGGACCACGCGCCGTCCTTCCACTCCCACAGATCGGACCGCTTGTAGCCGCCGAAGAGGAGCACCCTCCCGCCGGCGGCGACGAGCGTCGCGAAGTAGCGGTCCTCCGGCGCGGGGCTCACGCCCTCGTCGAGCCGCTCCCACGCGCCCGCCTCGCCGTCCCACGCCCAGAGGCCGCCGAGCGGGGGATGGACCTCGTCGGCGCGCAGCCCGCCGAACAGCAGCACCCGCTCGCTGCTCGGGTCGTAGGTCATCGCCGGGAAGATCCGCGGCCCGGGGTCGTGCTCCGGCGGCTCGATCTTCCCGCCCTCCGACGGCGGCTTCTCCCACCGGGCGGCGCTCTCGTGGCGGAGCTCCCATCGGGCGCCGTCCCACTCCCAGACCTCGCCGCTCGACGCGCGGGTCGCCGCCTCGACGCCGCCGCCGAAGACGACGAGCCGCCCCCGCTTCTCGTCGAACGCCATCCCGTGGCCGAAGCGCGGCGCGGGCGCGGGGCCGTCGGCGGGGAGCGGCGTGTAGCGCTCGCCGTCCCACGCCCAGAGATCACCGAGGAGGTGGCGCGGTTTCTTGAAGTCGCCGTCGACGAGGTCGCGACCGCCGAGGATCAGGACGCGCGCGCCGACCGGGTCGTAGGCGAGGCCGTGGAGCTCGCGCGGCGGCATCGGCTCGCCCTGCGGGACGACCCGCCGCCACGACTGCTTGCGGCGGGCGACGCCGGGGGCGAGCTCGTCTTGCACCCACGACGCGATCGCGTCGCGACGCGCGAGGCCGGCCCGTGACCACGCGACCCGGATCCCGAGGTCGTTCTCGTCGCGGTGGACGTCCACCAGAAGGCGCAGCATCGTCGAGAGCCGCGCGTGCGTCTTCGTCGAGAACGAGCCGCCGCGGATCGCGATCCGGTCCGGCTGCTCGGGCGAGGGGCCGGGAGCGATCGGGTCGAGGGCTCCCTCTGCCAGCCCATGCGGCATGTCCCAGAAGTCGAGGACGTGCTCCCAGACGTTGCCCGACATGTCGCGGCAGCCGACCGCGGAGGTCCCCGTCGAGCGCCCGACCGGCCACGGCCCGCCCTCGGGCGGCTCGCCTCGCCCGAAGCAGGCGAGCGGGCTGCGCGGCGGCTCGTCGCCCCAGGGATAGACGGGCTGGGTCCCGTCCTCGGACGGGAGCCCCTGCGCCGCGAGCTCCCACTCCACGTCGGTCGGCAACGTCAGGCCGAGGTGGTGGGCGAACGTGAACGCCTCGTCCCAGGTGACGTGGACGACCGGCTCGTCGCCGCGAGCGTCCTCGGCGCCGGGCGGCAGCCGGCGGCCGGTCGTCGCGGCGTAGCGACGGTACTGATCCCAGGTGACCTCGTCGCGGCCGATGAAGAAGCCCGAGGTCCTCAGGAGGATCTTCGCGTCGCAGTCCTCCTGGTACTCGGCCTCCGCCGGCGGCACCCAGCACAGCACGATCGACGGGTCGGCGGCGACGACGACGTCCGCGCCGCGGACGGCGAGCGCCTCGGGGAGCGGCCAGGGCGGGCGGTCGTCCGGGGCGAGCGCCCGCATCCAGCCCGGCGGCTCGTCGGCCGGCCGATCCGTGGCGGCGCCCGGCTCGACGTCGGGCCGGTCGTCGTCGCTCGCCGGGAGGATCCCGGTCGCCGCGAGGCCGAGCGCGACGAGCGCGACGGCGGCGACCGCGATCGCTCCGATCACGATGCCGCGGCGCCCGCCGCGGGCGCGCGCGGGACCGGCAGGCTTCGATGGGTCGTCCCCGACGCCCGCTCCCGACTTGCCATCACTGGCCGGGCGCCACGCCGCGAGGGCCGCCGCGAGCTCGGCGGCGGTGGGGCGATCGTCGGCCTCCTTGGCGAGACATCGATGCACGAGCGCCGCGAGACCCGGGTCGACGTCGGACCGGAGGCTCGCGAGCGCCGGCGGTCTCTTGCGGAAGATCTCGCTCGCGATCTCGAGCGCGCTGCCGGTGAACGGCGGGCGGCCGGAGAGCACGTCGTAGAGCAGCGCGCCGAGGCCGTAGACATCCGCGGGCGGCCCGATCTGGCTCGGGTCGGCGTTCACCTGCTCGGGGGACATGTAGCCGAGCGTGCCGACGAGCTGCCCCGTCCTGGTGAGCTGCTCGGTCCCCTCGAGGTCCTTCGCGATGCCGAAGTCCATCAGGATCGGCGTCCCGTCCGCGCGGACCATCACGTTCTCGGGCTTGAGGTCGCGGTGGAGGACACCGCGGGCGTGGGCGAAGGCGAGGGCGGCGGCGATGGGCGCGATCAGCCGCGCGGCGGCCTCGCTCGTCAGCAGTCCGTCGCGCGCCACCCGCGCGCGGAGCGACTCGCCCTCGAGCAACGGCATCACGATGTAGGGGTTCGGGCCGGCCCAGCCGAAGTGGGTCACGCCGAGGATGTGCGGATGCTGGAGCGCCGCGGCGGTCCGGGCCTCCCGGAGGAAGCGCTCGACGAAGACCGGATCGTTCGGCGCGCCGCCCGTGCGGAGCATCACCTTGATGGCGGCCCGCGTGCCGAGCATGGCGTGGCGCGCGGCGTAGACGACGCCCATGCCGCCGCGGCCGATCTCGGCGACGACCTCGTACTCGCCGATGCGACGCCCCTCCGAGGACTGGCTCCCCGGGCTCGAGTGGCGCCCCGCCGTCATCGGTCGTCCCGCTCCCCGGGCTCGAGGTCGTAGGCCCAGACCTCATCCAGCACCGTCCACGTCCCGTCGGTGAGCGCGCCTCCGATCAGCAGCGCCACGCCGCGGCGCCGGTCGACGACGAGGGCGGGGCCGACCCGCTCGGGCTGCTCGGTCGGACGGCGGCGCGTGAAGCGTCCCGCCTCGAAGAGCCAGGTTCCCCACCCCCCCTCGCCCTTCTTCCCGTAGAGCAACGCGACCCCGTCGCCGTCGGCGAGCAAGGTGTGTTCGAAGTCGAGGTCGACGGGCGCCTCGCCCGACGCCTCGAGCGCCGTCCACCGCCGGCTCGCCCCGTCGAAGCGGAAGAGGTCGTCGAGGAAGACCTGGTCGTTCGGGTCCTCGTCACGGTGGCTCCGCCCACCGTAGAGCCAGGTCGCCTCCCCGTCGTCGAGCTGGCCATGGGTCTGGCGGTTCGGGCCCGGGAGGTCGGGCATCCGCTCCCAGCGGCCGGGCTCCTCGTCGCCGTGCCAGACCCAGACGTCGCGGCGGTTGGGGATCAGCACCCCGTCGACGGCACGGCCCGCCGTCACGAGAACGTGGCCGAGGCGCGGGTCCCAGGTCATCCGATGGCCGTGGCGCGTGCCGGGGTCGCCGGGGTGATCGCGGTAGGAACCGTCCTCGCGTAGTGGCGAGCGCCAGTCGACCTCGGTCTGGAAGCGAAGGCGCCAGCCGCCGGCGTCGGTCCACTCCCAGAGATCGCCGAGGGTCTCCTTGTCGACGACCTTGCCGCCGTAGAGGACGAGGCACCCGCGCGCCGCGTCCCACGCCATGCCCGCGCCGTAGCGGCCCGGCGGCAGCGCGTCGCCGACCGGCGCCGCAGCGATGCGGCCGTCGGCCAGGATGAAGAGGTCGTTCTTGACCTTGTGCTTTCCGTAGCCCGTCCGCCCGCCGAAGATCAGGACGCGGTCGCCCTCGGGGTCGTAGACGGCGTGGGCGTGGCTCCGCGGCGGCAGCGGCTCGCCCTCGAGCGCGAGGCGTCGCCAGGGCAGGATCGCCCGGTGCTCGATCACCGCCCGCTTCCGGAGCTCGGCGAGGTAGCCATCGCTGCGGTCGGCCGTCCGCCGGATCCCGTCGCTCGACCAGGCGACGCGCAAGCCGACGTCGGCGGTCGCGTGGTAGGCGGGGACGGCCTGGCGGCTCACGCAGCGGACGCCGTCCGCCGGCGAGCGGAACGAGCCGCCCCGGACGGGAACCTGGAGCGAGGCGACCTCCTCGAGCGAGCCGACGGGCAACCGCATCTCGGGCCACGGCGCGAGCGCCCACTCGGCCACGTTGCCGGCCATGTGGTGCGCGCCCGTGATCGAGACGTGCTCGCCCGTCCCGACGACCGGGGCGACCGCGGCGCCCCCGCCCTCATCGAAGACGCAGCGCCAGCCCTCGGCGGGATCCTCGCCCCAGGGGTAGGTCCGCTCGGAGCCGCCGGCGCCGACCGGTCCCTGGGCGGCGTGCTCCCACTCGGGCTCGCTCGGGAGCGTCAGGCCGAGCCACCGGGCGTAGAGGAGGGCGTCGTACCAGAACACGCCGGCGACGGGGAGGTCGTCTCGGTCGGGGCGCTCGAGCAGCGGCGGGGGATGGCCCGTCGCGGCGACGAAGCGGTCGTACTGCGCCCAGCTCACCTCGTGGCGCCCGATGAGGAAGCCGGCCACATCGACCTCGGAGCCGTCGGCCCCGAACCGGAAGCGGCCCGGCGGCACCCAGAGCAGCTCGACGCTCGGATCGACGCGGGCGTGGAAGACGCCGCGCTCGGCGTCGAACGCGAACGGGTCCACCTCCGATGGCCAAGGCGGGCGATGCTCGGCGGGGAGCTCGACGAACCAGTCCGACGGAGGGCCGCCCCCGAGACCGATGGGCAGGCCGAGGGCCGCGGCGACGCCGACCGCCGCGAGGACGACCGCGCCGAGGACCGCCGCCACGACGACGCTGGCGCCGCGCCGTCCGCCGCGGGCGGGCGCGGCCAGCTCGCCATCGAGCCAGCGGCCGAGGTCGGCGGCGAGCTCCTCGGCGGTGGGGCGTTGCCCGGGGTCGGTCGCAAGGCAACGCTCGCAGAGCGAGGCGAGCGCCGGGTCGATCGCGGCCTCGTTCCGGAGCGACCCGGGCGACTTGCCCCTCGTCACCGCGCTGATGATCTCGAGGGCCGAGCCGACGTACGGCGTGCGCCCGGCGAGGAGATGGTAGAGCGTCGCGCCGAGGCCGTAGACGTCCGCCGGGGGGCCGATCGAGCGCACGCCGTCGAGCTGCTCGGGCGCCATGTACTCCGGCGTGCCGAGGAGCTGGCCGGTCCGGGTGAGCTGCTGACTCGCCTGGAGGTCCTTGGCGAGGCCGAAGTCGGTCAGCAGCGGCTCGCCCGACTCGGTCAGCAGGACGTTCGCCGGCTTGATGTCCCGGTGGAGCACGCGACGCGCGTGGGCGTGGGCGAGCGCCTCGGCGAGCCGCGCGACGATCCGGGCGGCCTCGCGCGGGAGCAGGCGTCCGCCGTCCTGCTCGAGGCGGTCCTTGAGCGACCCGCCCTCGACGTAGTCGATCACGAGGTAGGGGTTCGGGCCGGACCACCCTGCGTGGTGGACCCGCACGATCCCGGAGTGCTCGAGCTGCGCCGAGGTTCGCGCCTCGCGAAGGAAGCGCTCGAGCGCCTCCTGGCTCGCGCTCACCCCGAGCATCACCTTGAGCGCGACGTCCTGGCCGAGGATGCGGTGGCGGGCGCGGTAGACGACGCCCATGCCGCCGCGGCCGAGCTCGCCGAGCAGCTCGAAGTCTCCGATCGTTCGGTTCACGGTCCGAGCGTAGCGACGCCCTCGCCGGCGGGCAAACGGGCTCGCCTTCGGCGAAGCGACTCGTCCCGCCCCTAGCCGGCCGCCTGCTTCGCGAGCAGGTTCAGGGCGCTGCCCGCCCGGATCCAGTCGATCTGATCGGCGCTGAGGGTGTGCATCAGCTCGACGGTGTCCTTGCTGCCGTCGTCGTGGGCGAGCGTCATCGAGACGTTCTTGCCCTCGGCGATGTCGCTCACGTGGAGCGTCACCGTGTCGCGCTCGCGGATCTTGTCGTAGTCGGCCGCGTTCACGAACTGGAGCGGGAAGACGCCTTGCTTCTTGAGGTTCGTCTCGTGGATCCGGGCGATGCTCTTGGTGATGACGGCGCGGCAGCCCATCAGGCGCGGCTCCATCGCCGCGTGCTCGCGGCTGCTGCCCTCGCCGTAGTTGGCGTCGCCGACGGCGATCCAGCCGCCGCCCGCGTCGCGCAGGCGCCGGGCCGCCTCGTGGATCGCCACGTCGCGCTCGTCGCTCGTGAAGTCGACGGTGTGACCCGGCTGGTCGCTCCACGCGTTGTTCGCGCCGATGAAGACGTTCTTGCTGATGTTGCTGAGGTGACCGCGGAACTTCAGCCACGGACCGGCCGGCGAGATGTGGTCGGTCGTGCACTTGCCCTTGGCCTTCACCAGCACCCGCAACCCGGTGACGTCGGCGCCGTCCCACGCGGTGAACGGCGTGAGCCGCTCGAGGCGCTCGCTATCGGGCGCGATCTTCACGTCCTCGCCGCCCTTGGTCGGCGCGATGAAGCCCTCGAGGCCCTTCTCGAAGCTCTTGCTCGGGAGCGCCTCGGCCGTCGGTGGGCTGAACTTGAGCTCGTCGCCGTTGCTCTTCACTGCGTCGGTGAGCGGGTTGAAGCTCGTGCTCTCGCCGAACGCCAGCGCGGTGACGATCTCGGGGCTCGCGATGAAGCCCTCGGTGGCCGCGTTGCCGTCGTTGCGGCGGGCGAAGTTGCGGTTGAACGAGGTGACGATCGCGTTCTTGTCGCCCTTCTGGATGTCGTCGCGCCGCCACTGGCCGATGCACGGCCCGCAGGCGTTCGCCAGCACCGTCGCGCCGACCTTGCGGAGCGGCTCGAGGAGTCCGTCGCGCTCGGCCGTCTGGAAGGTCCCCTCGCTCCCCGGCGTGACCATGAGCGGGATCTTCGTCTTGGTGATCCCGGCCGCGAGCGCCTGGCGGGCGATGTGGGCCGCCCGCCCGATGTCCTCGTAGGAGCTGTTGGTGCAGCTCCCGATGAGGGCGTACTTGAACTTGTCGCTGAAGCCGTCCTTCTTCACGTCGGCGCCGAGCTGGCTGATCGCGCGGACGCGGTCGGGCGAGTGCGGGCCGGTGATCTGCGGCTCGAGGGTCGAGAGGTCGATCTCGACGACCTGGTCGTAGAACCTCGCGGGGTCGGCCTCGACCTCGGGGTCGGCCCGGAGGTGCTCGGCGTTCTTCTGGCAGAGGTCGGCGAGGCTGCCGCGGTCGGTCACGCGGAGGTAGTCGGCCATCGCGTCGTCGAACGGGAAGGTCGACGTCGTCGCGCCGAGCTCGGCGCCCATGTTGGTGATCGTCGCCTGGCCGGTGCAGGACAGCGTCCGGACGCCGGGGCCGAAGTACTCGATGATCGCGTTCGTCCCGCCCGCGCAGGTGAGGATCCCGCAGAGCTTGATGATGACGTCCTTCGGCGAGGTCCAGCCCGACGCCTGGCCGGTCAGCTTCACGCCGATCAGCTTCGGATAGAGCACCTCCCAGGGCATCCCGGCCATCACGTCGACCGCGTCGGCGCCGCCGACGCCGCAGGCGACCATGCCGAGGCCGCCCGCGTTCGGGGTGTGGCTGTCGGTGCCGATCATGAGGCCGCCGGGGAACGCGTAGTTCTCGAGGACGACCTGGTGGATGATCCCGCTGCCCGGCTTCCAGAAGCCGATGCCGAAGCGCGCGCTGACGGTGCGGAGGAACTCGTAGACCTCGGCGTTCTCGCTGTTGGCCGTGGCCAGGTCGTTCGACGCGCCGGTGTGCGCCCGGATGAGGTGATCGCAATGGACGGTCGTCGGGACGGCCGTCTGCGACCGGCCCGAGAGCATCAGCTGCAGCAATGCCATCTGCGCGGTCGCGTCCTGCATCGCGACGCGGTCGGGGCGCAGATCGACGAAGCTCTTGCCGCGCTCGGGGTTCGCGCCCTCGGGCTTGTCGAGGTGGCTCCAGAGGATCTTCTCGGCGAGCGTGATCGGACGGCCGAGCTTCTTGCGGGCGCGCTCGTGGTGGGCGGGCAGGCTCTCGTACAGCTTCTGGATCGGGGCGATGTCGAACACGCGGGCTCTCCCTGGGCTCTGGGTGTGGTCGCAGACGGTCTCGCGCGGAGCGCGAGCGGCCGATCTTGCCGGCGAGCCCTGCCGGAATCAAGCCGGCCCGCGCGGCGAGCCGTCTTTACCACGGCCGCCACCCGACGTATCATCCGCGCCATGAGCGCCGGCGACGACACGATCAGGAGCCTCCGCGAGGCGCTGAAGCACTCGCCCGACAACCTCCCGCTGCGGCGGCACCTCGCCGAGACGATGCTGCGGCACGGGCGGCCCGAGGACGCCGAGATCGAGCTGCGCGAGGCGCTCGGCAAGGCGCCCGACGACGCCGACCTCAAGGTCACCCTCGCCCGGGCGTTCTACGACCAGGGCAAGACGAGCCACACCCTCGTCGTGATCGAGGAGCTGTTGAAGCTCCGCGACACCCCGCCGCGAGCCTACCTCGTCCACGCCCGCGTGCTGCTGGGCCAGGGCGAGATCGAGAAGGCCGTCCGCGCCTACGAGAAGGCGATCGAGGGCGACCGGAGCCTCGCCGACCGCGACCTCGCCGACCGGCTCGGCGTCTCGCCGCGGGGGGAGACGGACAGCGACGACGGCGCGTTCGACGTCGTCGGCGGGAAGCTCCGCGAGGGCGCCGGCCCCGGCGGACCGACCCGCGAGGGCGACCTCGAGCGCCCCGACGTCGCCTTCGACGACGTCGGCGGGATGGAGGCGCTCAAGGAGCAGATCCGCGTCAAGATCATCCACCCGCTCGAGCACCCCGAGATCTACGAGGCGTACGGCAAGAAGGTCGGCGGCGGGATCCTGATGTACGGCCCGCCCGGCTGCGGCAAGACGCATCTCGCGCGCGCGACCGCCGGCGAGGTGAAGGCGTGGTTCCTCGCCGTCGGGATCGACGACGTCCTCGAGATGTGGATCGGCAAGAGCGAGCACAACCTCCACGCCCTGTTCGAGCAGGCGCGCGGCCACACCCCGTGCGTCCTCTTCTTTGACGAGGTCGACGCCCTCGGCGCGAAGCGGAGCGACGTCCTCCGGAGCGGCAGCGGCGGGCGGCAGCTCATCAATCAGTTCCTGAGCGAGCTCGACGGGATCAAGGGCGACAACGACGGCGTCCTCACCCTCGCCGCGACGAACGCCCCGTGGCACCTCGACTCGGCCTTCCGCCGGCCGGGCCGGTTCGACCGGATCATCTTCGTCCCGCCGCCCGACGAGAAGGCGCGCGGCGAGATCCTGCGCCTGCTCTGCCGGAAGAAGCCGGTCGAGGACATCGACTTCGACTGGCTCGCGCGGAAGACCGACGGGATGAGCGGGGCCGACCTCCAGTCGGTCGTCGACGTGGCCGTCGAGGGCAAGCTCGCCGACGCGATCTCGACGGGCGTCCCGCAGCCGCTGCGGACGAAGGACCTCGGCGACGCCCTCGCGACGGTCCGCCCGTCGACGAAGGAGTGGTTCGCGACGGCGCGGAACTACGCCCTCTACTCGAACGAGGGCGGGATCTACGACGACGTCGTGAAGTATCTGAACCTGTGAGCAGGACGAGCGTGGCCGCGGCCACTTCCCCTCGTCATCGCGGCGCGCGCGGCGCCCCCGTCGGAGCGGTCGGCTCGTTCGCCGCCGACCGTCGGTCTCCTTCGGGGTGTGGCCGGGCGGCTCGCTATGCGCTCGCTTCCTCCGCCGGCGGCCCTCGTTCCTCGGGCCGCCGGCTCCGGGACTCGCTTACGTGACCGAGCATCTCCAGCGCGGGCTGCTGCTGTTCGACCAGCGCCGCTACGACCTCGCCGAGCGCGAGCTCCGCGCCGCCCTCGCGACCGACCCCGATCACCCGCTCGCCCACGCGGTCCTCGCGTTCTGCCTCCTCGAGCGCGACGACCTCGACGGCGCCGAGGCGGAGGCGGGCCAGGCGATCCTGAACGCTCCGGACGAGTCGTTCAGCCATCACGCTATGAGCCGCGTGCTCCACCAGCGACGCCGGACCAAGGAGGCCGAGGAGGCGATCCGCGAGGCGATCCGTCTCTCGCCCGACGACGCCGGCTACCACGCCAGCCTGGCCGGGATCCTGATGGACCTCCGCCGATGGCCCGACGCGCTGGCCGCCGCCGAGCGCGGCCTCGAGATCGACGCCGAGCACGACGGCTGCGCCAACCTCCGCGTCCTCGCCCTGCGGCAGCTCGGCCGGGCCGACGAGGCGGCCGCGGCGATGGAGGGCGTCCTCGCCCGCCGCCCCGACGACGCCGTCAGCCACGCGAACCAGGGGTGGGCGCTCCTGGAGCGCGGCGACGCCGACAAGGCGCTCGAGCACTTCCGCGAGGCGCTCCGGATCGACCCCGAGCTCGACTGGGCCCGGGCGGGCCTCGTCGAGGCGCTCAAGGCGCGCTACCGCATCTATGGATGGATGCTGCGTTACTTCCTGTGGATGGCGAAGCTCGCGGCCAAGGCGCAGTGGGGGCTCATCATCGGCGCCTACATCGGCTACCGCATCCTGCTGAGCGTCGCCCAGAACAACCCCGGCCTCGCCCCGTTCGTGACCCCGATCCTCATCCTCTACGTGGCGTTCGTCTTCCTGAGCTGGACCGCGGTGCCGCTCTTCAACCTGACCCTGCGCCTCAACCGCTTCGGCCGCCACGCCCTCACCGCCGACCAACGGATGGGGAGCAACTTCGTCGGGCTCGCCGTCCTGATCGCCATCGCGTGCCTGATCTCCTGGGCGATCACCCAGCACTCGCTCCTCCTCCTCGCGACCGTCTACTCGGCGGTGCTGATCCTCCCGATCGCGGGGACGTTCTCCTGCGACCCCGGCTGGCCCCGCTGGGTGATGGCGACGGTGACGGCTCTGCTCATCCTCACCGGCCTCGCCGAGGTCGCCCTCCTCGGGATCGGCTTCTTCCTCGACGAGGGCGGCCAGGCGCTCCTCCTCCTCGTCGCGAAGCCACTCCAACCGGTGTTCCTCATCGGCGTCCTCGGCAGCCAGTTCCTGGCGAACGCGCTCAGCTCGGTCACCCCGACGCGGTGACGTGACGGCCCCTGACCGGGGCAGTCCGCCCCCGTCCGTCCCGGGGGCACGATCGCGGCCCGGGCAACCTCGCGGTGGCGCCACCACGCTAACCCGCGACGCGCCCTGGCTCTCGGCGAGCACGCTGTCGATGGCCCTCTCCTTGCGCTCGTCGATCACCGTCGCGCGCCACCCGAGAGGAGAGGACCATTGGACACCAGCGACCCGACGACCCGTTGGCCAGGCGACACGATCGACCTGATCGACGAGGTCCGTCGATGCGAGGACGGCCCGGTGGGCGCGACCTCCGAGACGCCGGCCCCGAAGCGAACGGGCTGGCGATCCGGCTTCGAGTGGCTCGTCCTGCTCGCCGCCGGCGCCCTCTTCGTGCACACCCGCTCCCTGACCGCCGTGACGCCGGCCGAGCTCGTCGGGAACGTCGGGTTCTTCTCGTTCGCGCTGCTCTTCCTGTTCGTGACCTCGGCGTTCATCCGGGCCCGCCCGAGCCTGCTCACCTTCATGCTGTTCGTCGGCGCCGTGGGCGGCGAGGTCGGTCTCGCCGTCGCTCGTCCCGACCCGCTCACCGGCGCGGTCACCCTGGGCGACGGCGAGCGCGCCGTCTTCTCGAACGACGGGAGCCGAGTGCTCGTCGTCGGCGAGCTCTCGGACCGACCGCGCGTCTTCGCCGCCGCCACGGGCGAGGAGCTCGTCGCCTTCGAGACGCCATCCGATCTCCGACTCCGCCCTCGGATGCTCTTCGGCTCACCGAACGAGACGACGGTCGCCTTCTCGCCGACCCTGCCGGTCGCGATCATAGCGACGCAGGATGGCATCGGCGCCTGGGAGACGACCGGCGGGATCTTCCTCGGCGTCCTGGACGACACGACGCTCGACGACTCCGGCTCGGTCCCGCCGGGCCAACGGGTCAGCCACCCCCCGACCCCGGCGACCTTCGATCGCGAGGGCCGGCTGCTGATCCACGACGCCCGCGATCGAGAGACGCGCTCGGTCGACCCGACCTCGGGCCGGGTCCGCCAGCGGTGGTCTCTCCCCGGCGAGAGGCCGCTCTGGGACGCCACGGCCGAGCACGGCATCATCATCGAGAGACTCGACGACGGGACGGTGATGCTGGCGGACGGCCGGACGTCCCACGTCGTCGAGAGCCCGAACCAGGATCCGCGCACGGGCTGGAAGTGCGATGCGTCGGTCGCCCGCGGAGGCCGGTTCGTCGTCCTCTCCCACGAGGAGACGTTGGTCCTGGTCGACCTCGAGACGCCACGCGTCCACCCGCCGGTCACGACGGTCGACTCCGACGCGGGTCGGCTCGTCGCGTCGGACGGCAGCCTCGTGAT
This sequence comes from Planctomycetota bacterium, assembly GCA_029260755.1. Lineage (GTDB taxonomy): Bacteria > Planctomycetota > J058 > J058 > JAJDCQ01 > JAJDCQ01. The sequence continues at coordinate 77,516 of JAJDCQ010000135.1, forward strand.
CGGCGAGGACGGAGGCGACCTGTTCGTCCACGAGCTCCCGTCGGGTCGACTCCTGGCGCGGGTCGACCTCCGGGAGCGCGTAGAGCTCCTCGACGTCTCCCCCGATGCGTCGACGCTCGCGGTTGGGGTCGGCGGAAGGCCGACGATCCTCGCGATCGACGCGATCCTCACCGCCGGCCGCCCTCCCCTCCGGACCCCGCTCGTGTGGTTCCAGAGCGTGCTCGTGGCGGCGTTCCTCGTCGCCCTCTACGCCGGGGCCGTTCGCGCGCCCACCATCCTCACGGGCCGAGCGCTCCTCGGGCTGGGGCGCGGGCTCGCGAAGATCCTCTTCGTCGCGCCGCGGGACGTCGCGATCTGGCTCGCCGGCGTCGGCGTCCGTCGACTCCTCTTCGGCCCGGAGCAGGCGAGGAGCTGACCGAGACGACGACGATCAGCCGCCATCACCCGGCGGCGGCGCCTTCCCGATCGCTCCGGGGTCGAGGCGCCGCGGCAGGCGCTCGTCGAAGGCCTCGCGCGCCTTGTCGCGCGCCTCGTCGCGGAGCCGGGTCTGTTCGCCCGAGAGCGTCAGGGTCCCGCCGATGAAGAGGTCCTCGGGCGGGGCGGCCGATGCCGAGACGCTCGTCTCCCAGACGATCGCGCCGGCCGCGTCGCGGATCGTCCCCTTCACGGTCGCCACGGCCACGTGGAGGACCGCGTCCGGCTGGCCCGGAACGAGGCCCGAGGACTCCTCGGACCCGAAGCCCGTCGACTCCGAGTAACCGACCTCCTCGCCGTCGACGACCTCGCTGGACGTCTCGAAGATGTGGGTGTCCTCGCGGTCGTTCGGCGCGAGGATCATGCCCGCCTCCTCGAACGCCGCCCGATACTCCTCGGGGACGCGCACGCCGAAGCGGGTGACGCAGTCGGCGAGCATCGCGTCGGTCGCGGCCGCGTCGATCGCGGCCGGGTAGCGCGCGGCGAGCCACGAGAGGGCGTTCGCGATGCGGAAGGCGTCGCGCCCGTCGCTCGCCTGGAGCCGCGCGCTGGCCTCGGCCACGAGGCCGGGGAGGGCCGCCGCGACGGCCTCGTTCGGCGTCGCGCCCGACGCGTCGGCGAGGGTCGCCGCCCACTTCGCCCGGGCCGGCCGCTCGTCGTCGGGATCGGCGGCCTGAAACCGCCGGGCCGCCTCGGCCCGATACTCCTCGCGAGCCTGCGCGGCGTGCTCGGCGAGCACGTCGGCGTCGACGTGGTCGGCGAGCCCGGCCTGCCACCGCTCGAGCACGCCGGCCATGTCGGGCGCGCGCGTCCAGGACGCCTCGACGGCGCGGATCTCCTGGTAGGCGATCCAGGTCGCCCCGGTGTCGAGCGCGTCGTCGAGGATCGGCTGGTGGCTCGACTGCGGCCACCACATGGCGCCCGCGCGGCTCGCCGCGATGACGGCGGCGTCGAACTTGTGTTTGGCGAGGAGCGACCGGGCCTCCTCGACCCGCTCCGCGTAGGTCGTGAACCCGTAGGTCACCCAGCCGCCGACGAGCACGAGCACGCCGATGGCGATCGCGACGCCCCGGCCGGGCATCGCGGCCGGCTCGCTCCGGCGCTTCCGCTCGCGGGGCGCCGGAGCGCGCCGACGGCGTGACCCGGCGCCCGGCCGCCCGTTTCCGTCGGGAGCGGCCGGTGCGGCCGGAGCCGGTGCCGGTGCATCGGATGCGTCGGGCGCTTCGGATGCGGCAGGCGCCTCGGGAGCGTCGGGCGCCTCGGGGGCGTCGGGCGCCCCGGGCGCCTCGTCGTCCACGCCCCGCCTAACCGACGGCCGCGGCGGCCTTCGGCACGCCGGTCTCGTCGAACTGCAGGTAGCGGTAGACCTCTTCCTCCTGGCCGTCGAGCTTCTTGACGACCTCGAAGTAGCGCTCGGGGCTCGGCAGCGCCCCCTCGAGCGCGACGACGGCGGCCAGCTCGGCGCTGCCGAGGTAGACCTGCGCCCCGCGGCCCATCCGGTTGTTGAAGTTGCGGGTCGAGGTCGAGAAGACCGTGACGTTGTCCGCCACCCGCGCCTGGTTGCCCATGCACAGGCTGCAGCCCGGGATCTCGGTCCGCGCGCCGGACTTCGCGAACGTCGCGTAGTAGCCCTCGTCGCGGAGCTGGGCCTCGTCCATCCGCGTCGGCGGGCACACCCAGAGGGTCGAGGTGCTGCGACCGCCCTCGAGGAGCTTCCCGGCCGCCCGGTAGTGCCCGATGTTGGTCATGCACGACCCGATGAAGACGTCGTGCACCTTCTCCTCGCCGCCCGCATCCGCGATCGCCTCGGAGAGCTTCTTCACGTTGTCCGGGTCGTTCGGGCAAGCCAGGATCGGCTCGTCGATCTCGGAGAGGTCGATCTCGATCACCTCGGCATACTCGGCGTCCGAGTCGGCCTTCAGGAGCTGCGGGTCGGCGAGCCAGGCCCGCTGCGCCGCGATCCGCTTCCGGAGCGTGTTCGCGTCCTGGTAGCCGTCCTCGATCATCGACTCGAGCAGCACGACGTTGCTCTTGAGATAGGTCGCGACCGTCTCCTCCGAGAGCTGGATGCAGGTTGCCTCGGCGCTCCGCTCGGCGGCGGCGTCGGTCAGCTCGAACGCCTGCTCGAGCATCAGGTCGGGCAGCCCCTCCATCTCGAGGATCCGGCCGTTGAAGCAGTTGACCTTGTCCTTGCTCCCGACCGAGACGAGCCCCTTCTTGATCGCCCAGTAGGGGATCGCGTTCACGACGTCGCGAAGGGTGATCCCGTCGCGCAGCTCGCCCTTGAACCGGACGAGGATGCTCTCGGGCATGTCGAGGGGGAAGACGCCGAGGGCCGCCGCGAAGGCGACGAGGCCCGAGCCGGCCGGGAAGCTGATCCCGAGCGGGAATCGGGTGTGGCTGTCGCCGCCGGTGCCGACCGTGTCGGGCACCAGCATCCGGTTGAGCCAGCTGTGGATGATTCCGTCGCCGGGCCGAAGCGCCACGCCGCCGCGCTCGCCAATGAACATCGGAAGCGTCTTGAACATCTTGATGTCGGCCGGCTTCGGATACGCTGCCGTGTGGCAGAACGACTGCATGACGAGCGGGCTGAGGAACTTCTGGCAGGCGAGCTCCATCATCTCGTCCGCCGTCATTGGGCCGGTCGTGTCCTGACTGCCGACGGTCGTCGCCTTCGGCTCGCAGTACTGACCCGGCCGGACACCCTCGAGGCCGGACGCCATCCCGACCATCTTCTGCGCGAGCGAGAACCCCTTGCCGGTGTCCTCCGGCGGGGTCGGCTTCGCGAACAGGTCGGTCTCCTCGAGCCCGAGCGTCTCGCGCGCCTGCCCGGTGAGCTGGCGCCCGATGATCGCCATCATCCGGCCGCCGGCCCGCCACTCGTCGGGGACGGTGTTCGGCTCGATCTTGAACGTCGTGATCACGCCGCCCTTCTCGTCGAGGATCTTGCCGTCGCGGGTGTCGATCGTGATCACCTGGCCGGTCGAGAGCCCGCCGACGTCGCACTCGAGCGGGAGGCCGCCGCTGTCGCGCGTCGTGTTGAAGAAGATCGGCGCGATCTTGCCGCCGAGGACGACCGCGCCGGTCCGCTTGTTCGGCACGTTCGGGATGTCGTCGCCCATGCACCACATGACCGAGTTGCACGCACTCTTGCGGCTGCTGCCGGTGCCGACGACGTCGCCGACGTAGGCGACGGGGTAGCCCTTCTCCTTGAGGCTCTTGATCGTCGCGAGCCCTTCGGGGTCGAGCGACTCGAGCATGGCGAGGGCGTGGAGGGGGATGTCGGGGCGCGTCGCCGCGTGCGGCGCGGGCGACAGGTCGTCGGTGTTCGTCTCGCCGTCGACCTTGAAGACGGTGACCGTGATCCGCGCCGGGAGCGGGTCGCGCGAGGTGAACCACTCGCCCTTCGCCCAGGCGTCCATGATCCGCGCCGCGTGCTCGTTGCCGGCCTCGCGGAGCTCGTCGATCTCCTCGAAGACGTCGTTCGCGAGCACCATCCGCGAGAGCTCATCGGCCGCCTTGCCGGCGAGCGTCTCGTGCGAGAGGAGCTGCACGAGCGGGGCGAGGTTGAAGCCGCCGCGCATCGTCCCGAGCAGCTCGACCGCCTGCTCGGGCGTGACGAGGGGGGACTCGTGCCGGCCGAACGCGACGCCGGCGAGGAAGTCGACCTTGACCTTGGCGGCCGGATCGACGCCGGGCGCCACCCGCTCCGCGAGGAGGTGCATCAGCTGCTGCTCCTTCCCGGCGGGCGGCTTCGCCAGGAGCGAGGCGAGCGCCTCGACCTGACCCGGGTGGAGCGGGATCGGCGGGATCCCGAGCTTGGCGCGGTCCTTCTCGTGCTCGTGGTAGGCGATCAGGAAGGTCGCGGGCCCGATCGACGGCGCCTTCTCGGCCGCCTCGGCCACCTTCGGGGTCGCCTTGCGCGCGACGAGGCCCTCGTAGTCCTCGCCGTTGCGCTCGTCGAAGCCGTCGGAGCTGTCGCCCCGGACCGCATTCATGCCGACGAGCTCCTCGTCGATGCGCGCGACGATGTACTCGTCGTCGTAGCCGAGCTTGCGGCCCGCGCGAAGGATGTTGCCGTACTCCTCATCGGAGAGGCGACGGTCCTGCTCGATCGTCGGCTTGATGACGAGCTCGGAGAGGATCGCGTCGCGATCGTCGGCGTTGAGATTGGCGAGGACCTGGACGAGGCTCATGGGGTTCGCTCCTCTGGGGTTGGGACGCCGGGCGACGGCCCGGGGACGCCCGATCATGCCCAGGGGCGCCGGAAGCATCAACCGAAGCGGAGCGGGATTCCGCGACCGTCGCGACGCCCTCAGGGACGGGCGGGACGGGTCCCCACCCGGACCGAGGCGTCCCGAACCCGAACCTCGAAGGGCGTGTCAGGATCGGTCCGGTGACGGAGGTAGTCGTCGAGCGGGAAGCGGGCCTCGCCCCTCCAGTCGGTCGGCCGCTCGTCGACCACCCGCCCGCGCACCGGGTCGAACAGCAGAACCGGCTCGCCCGCGAGCGGGAAGCGCTCGGGCTCCCAGCGATCGAGGCCGGCCAGGAGATCGGTCCGGAACGGCCCGAGGATCCCCGGCGGGAGCGGGCAGGTGAGCTCCTCCTGGAGCTGCAGGAGCGGAACCGCCGCGAGGAGCATCGCCCCGGCGTAGCCGAGGTCCTTCGCCCAGGCGCTGCTGACGAAGGGGAGCACCGGGATCAGGACCAGGTCGAGCACCCCGACGAGCGGCTCGACGAAGACGTCGATGAACGGGTTGTAGATGAGCTGCGTCCTGCTGCTCTCCGGGTGCACGCGACGGGCGCCGTCGGCCGTCGCGACGACGACGAGGACGCGCTCGCGGCCGTCGGGGGCCAGGTCGGTCCGCGCCTCGAGCGTCAGCGTCTCGACGCGTCGGGTCGGCTCGAGCCAGTCGTAGGGCTCGAGCCACACCGATTCGGTCGTCGTCACGATCCCGAGGTCGAGCTCCTCGGTGACGATGCAGCCGGGTGTTGTGACGACCGAGAGGAGCGCGAGCGACGCGAGTGCGATCGGGCGGCGATTCATGCGGGGAGCTCCCGATGGTGAGGATCGAACACGAGGGAGGCGGGGACGATCCTGGATCGCAACGCCCGTGCCGCCCCGGCGCCGCGGGGTCGTTACGGTCCCGTTACCCCGCTCCCGGACGCCACCGGGTAGAACGGTGCCCGACCGAAAGCGGAGGAGACACGCGATGCTCAGAATGACGAACGTGCCCGGGATCGGGCTTCTGGTGGCCGGGCTCACGATCGCCGCGGCCGGCGGCGGACCGGCGAGGGCGGACGACGCCGCCGGCGTGACCCGGCTCGACGACGCCCCGGTCCGGCGGGGCCTCGCCCTGCACCTCGTGCCCGGCGAGGGTCCCCAGCGCGACGCCCCGCGCCGCTCGCTCCGCGAGCTCGGCGCCGCGATCGGCGAGCCGCTCATCGCCGCGGACGACGTCCGCGGCTGGGACCCGGAGACCGGGACGCTGTTCCTCACGGCCGACGGGGCGGCCGCCCTCGCGAAGCTCCGCGACGCCGGCCCGACTTCGCTGGCTCGCGCGTTCGTCCTCGTCGCCGACGGCGAGCCGCTCCTCGTGGGGCTCTTCTTCTCGAACATCATGAGCTCGACCTGCGACGACCCGGTGATCATCCTCGACGACGTCGGCGAGAGGACGGTCGTGCAGCGGTCCTACCACGGGCGCACGACCGGCCCCGACCCGCGCCGCGACCCGCGCCTCCGGGCGGCCGCGGTCGGCGCGATGGCCGCCGCCGAGCTCCGCGGCGAGCTCACCGGGATCGTCGCCGGATACGGCAAGGGCGATGGCGTCGACTGGCGCGCGATGAACGCGGAGACGCTCATCGCCCGCCTCGCCGGCGAGAAGATCCCCTCGCGCCGCATGGCGATCGTCGCGACCCTCGGCCTCGACCACGCCGGGCGCGCCGACGCGGTCGACGCCCTCCGCGCCCTCGCCGCCGACGGAAAGGCGAACCCCTCCGACCGGGTCCTCGCCGGCGCCGGCCTCGCCCTGCGCGGCGCCCCGGCCGACGCCCGTCCGGCGCGCCCCGTCCTGCGCCAGGTCCTGGCCGACCGCTCGTTCGCGTCGACCGCGTCGGGCAAGGAGCTCGGGTGGGCCGCGCTCGGCCTGGCGCTCATCGCCGATCTCGAGAGCCGCGACGCCGTCCAGAAGCACGTCCAGTGCCGGATGCCGTTCAGCGAGGGCACCCGGATCGGCGCGCTGCTCCTCGACGCCCACGCCGAGGTGGCGGCGGCGCGCGCGAAGGCGACGCCGACCCCGAAGAAGATCCGAAGCGACTGGTAGGCGTAGGCGGCGCGCGTAGGCGGCGCGCGCTCGCGCGTCAGTCGTCGTCGGGGCGCTCGGTCGCGAACGTGCGACCGCGGCCCGTCTCATCGAGCCCGAGCTCGGCCTCGTCGACGCGCGCGTACCAGCTCTCGACCTCGAGCACCTGACGGGCGCGCCCCTTCTTCGTGCCGGCCGGGCTCCGGAGCTCGAGCTCGGTCAGGCGGCGGAGGACGTCGAACGCCGACGCCATGAACATCCCGTCGTCCCAGCGGAGCGACGCGATGACGAGATCGAGCCCGCGGGCGTCGGTCATCTCGCCGAAGAGCCGGTAGAGGTTGCGGCGCCGCATCCCCGAGGCCCGCTCGAGAACGGGGTGGAGCGCGACGGCGAGGTCCGCCCGGGTCGGCTTCGAGAGGGCGCGGACCCGGTTGACCATCATCCGCAGCTCCGGCCGGGTCCCGTTCTCGAGGAGGTCGACGACGATCGCCATCGCCTCGGGGTGGAGGCCCCTCCCCTCGTCGCGCGACGGGTCGGCAGCCTCCGCTGCGCCCACCCGCGCGCCGAGGACCAGCTCGAGCGGCAGCCGCGACGCGGTCACGAGGCGACGGAACCGGGTGTCGGGCAGGGTGGAGCAGGTGTCGACGAGGAGCGCGGAGGCGCGCGACCGGAGCGCCTCGGAGCCGGCGTCCTCGAGCGGGGCCGGGCCGAGGGCGGTCTCGAAGACGGCCTCGAACGCGTCGGGGTGGAGCTCGGACAGCGTGGCGATCACGGCTCGACGCAGCTCGGCCGGCGCGTCGATCTCCGCGCCGATCGTCTCGCCAGCGTCGTCGTCGGGCTCATCCACATCCCCGGCGAGCACCACGCGATCGAGGAGCGTCCGCCCGAGCGCCGCCTGGTCGGCGACGCCGAGGTCCTCGACGCAGCGCCGCCGGAGCTCGGCGTCGTCGAGGAGCCGCTCGGCGACCCGGCTCCGGGCGGCGTAGTCGCCCTCGAGGAACGTCCGGATCGCGATCTCGAGGCTGCCGCCGCGGTCGGCGAGGCACCGTTCGCGGAAGCCGTCGTCCGCGCGCATCTGCTGCGCGACGAGGCCGCTCACGGCGGCCTGGAGGCGCGGATCGGCGATCGCGAGGCACGCCCGCCGGAACGCGTCGTCGTCCTCCATGCGAGCGGCGAGATGCGTCTCCAGCGCCAAAGTCGGGCGGGTCGCGTAGGCCTCGATGAGCGTGATCGGGTAGAGCCGCTCGGCGTCGTCTCGGACGAGCTCGTCGAGGACGTGGGAGGACGCATCGGTCCCGAGGCGGGCGAGCGCCCAGGCGAGGTCGGCGAGCTGCACGCCGAGGGACGTCGTCCCGACCGGGCTCCTGGCGCGGTCGACGAGCGCGACGAGGGCGACCTCCGCGGCGACGACGCGCTCGCGACCGAGGTAACGGACGACCGAGGCGAGGGCGTGGCCGCGGCGCTCGGCGGCGGTGAGGCTCGCCGGCGGCAGCGGACGACCGAGGGCGAAGGCGATCCGCTCGGGCGCGTCGACCATCTCGACCGACTCGGGGTGCTGGGCGACGAGCCAGAGGAGCGCCACGAGCGCCTCGTCGGTCACGCCGCCGCGGAGGTAGGTGAGGAGCGCGTCGAGGCGCTCCGCCGGCGCGATCGACTCGTCGCGCGCCGACGCGAGGAGCGCCGCGGCCGCGTTCGGGTCGACCAGCCCGAGCTCGGGGACCCAGCGGCCGGCCACCGCCTCGGGGTTCTCGGCGACCCACGCGGCCACCTCGGGGCCGACGTCCTTCCCGAACGCGAGGCGGATGAGCGCCTGCCCGATGGAGGCCTCCTGCCCGGCGACGAGCGACTCGCCGGCGCCCGCCTGGGCGATCTCGGGGTAGCTCTCGACGGGCGTGCTCGCCGCGCTGTAGGTGGAGACGATCAGCTTCGGGTCGCCCTTGCGCGCCTTGCGGACGGCGCGGAGCGCGACGGCCCGGTCCCGGGAGTCGGGCGGCTCGTCGCCGACGAGGACGATCGCGTGCCACGCGCCGGAACGCCAGCCGATCGACGGCTCGAGGGCGCGCATCAGGGCCGCCTCGACGCACTCGTCGCCGCCGCCCTCGGTGGCGAGAACCTCGAGCTCGCCGGTCACGAGCGCGAGGTCGCGGGTCAGCCCGCGGGTGTCGACGACGTCGCTGTTGTAGGTGATGAAGCCGACGCGGACGTCGGGGACGAGGGCGCCGATCAGCTCGACGACCCCGCGAACGTCGGCTTTGTTCTGCTCGAGCGTGTCGCTCATGCTGCCGCTGATGTCGAAGCAGACGACGATGTCGAGCCCGTCGGTGCGGAAGCGGCGGAGCCCCTTCCGGGCGCCCTCGCTCACCGAGCTCTCGATCACGCCGCCGCCCTCGGCCGCGCCGAAGGTCTCGCCCGGGCCGCCCCCGAGGCCGACGACGACGGGGCCGAGCTCCACCGGCTCGCCGGACTCGGCCGCCGGCGCGGCGCGGCCGGTGGCGGCGCCCTTCGCCTTCACGTCGCGCTCGACCTCGTCGGGCGTCTCGACGTGGTCGGCCGGGTCGTCGGTCGGGACGGGGAGCCCGTCGGTCTGCAGCTCGCGGACGAAGCCCTCGACGTCGATCGGCGCCTCCTCGAGCTCGGGCGGCGGGGGCAGCGGCACCTCGAGGCGAACGTGGATGACGGCCTCGGTCTCGGGCGGTGGCGTGCGGACGATCTGAACGGCGAGGAAGCCCGAGACAATGAGATGGATGGCGACGCTGATGATGATGGCCCAGGGCGTGCGCTTCACCGCCCCCGATCGGCGTCGCACGAGGACGGTCGGACGGATGGCGTTCTGCGGCGCGCTCGGCATGGTCTGGAACCCTCGGGTTCCTACACTCGCGAGCCGGGGGAGAAGTTCCCGAACGGATGACGAAACCAATACCCGAACATCGCGAACGCCGGGGCCTCCCCTCGGAGACCCCGGCGCCGGCTGGCTCACCTCGCCATGATGCTCGTGAATGTTCCGGGCTAGAGATCCTCCTCGGAGAACGAGGTCTCCAGCCCATCGACGGTCACGCCGTGGACGCGTCCGTCGTTGGTGATCGCGACGATGCGCTCGTCGTCGAGCCAGGTGGCGAACTCGACGTGGTCGAGGATGTCGCGGGTGAACGCCCGGATCGGCTCGCCGTCGGTGCCGACCACCCAGAGGAGGCCCGAGCAGTCGTTCACGACGATGCGCGATCCGTCGGGCGACAGCGTCGCGTTGGTCTTGAAGTGCTCGCACGAGTACTCGGTCTCGCCGATCTGGCGGACGCCCTTCTGGCCGGGGACGTCGAAGTTGGCCGTCAGCTTCAGCTTCGGGTCGAGGATCGCCACGTCGTCGTGGCCGTCGACGAGGAGCGTCTCGCCGTCCTCGCCGAGGCGGAGGTCGTGGGCGTTGTACACCTCGACGCTCTTCTTCGCCTTGAGGCTCTTGCCGCTCACGAGGGTGACCCGGTTCGCGTTCGGGTCGGCGACGTAGAAGCGGTTCGTGCCGGGGACGGCGGCGACGCTCGAGACGTAGAGCTCGCTCGGGTCGTCGCGGCCGTCGTCGAGCTTGCGGATCTTCTTCTTCAGGGCGGCCGTCTCGGGGTCGAGGATGAGGACCCTCTCGGTGGCGGCGGCGACGATCGCCGAGCCGTCGCCGAGGAACGCGAGCCCATCGACGTAGGCGCCGACCGCGACCGGATCGCCGACCTCGCCGGTGACCGGGTCGATGAAGGCGACGTTCTTCTGGCCGTCGGCGGCGATGATCCGGTCCCCGTCGGGATGGACCGCGAGGGTGCGGCCGAAGTCGTGCAGGCGCCAGCGCTCGCTCCCGTCGGCCTCGCGGCAGACGAGGCCGCCGTCGTTCCACTGGGTGACGAAGCCGTCGGGGAGGCGGTGGACGCGGAAGTCACCGCGGACCGAGCTGTGGCGGAAGCTGCGCTCGTGCTCGATGAGGAAGTGCTCCTCGAGGCTCTCGCCGGCCGCGTCGTCGTCCTCGTCGTGGATCTTCACGTCGATCTCCGCCTCGGGGTCCCAGCCGGGAACATCGGCGGACGCGACGACCTGCCACTTCGTGTCGCCACCGGTCGGGTCGGCGTCCTTCGGGATCTGGATCTCGAACGGGATGGTGAACGAGGCCTCGGGGGCGAGCTCGAGGCCGCCCATCGGGAGGGAGACCTCCGCGACGCGGTCGCGGTTCGTCATGTCGTCCTCCTCCTCGAGCTTGACGACGGCGACCTCCACCCCGCTGACCGGAAGCTCCCGCGACCCGCCCGTGACGGTGACGTGGCCCCGCACGATCGCGCCGCGGCCGAAGGCCTTCTTGCCCTCGATCTCCGCCGTGACGGTGGGCTGGCCGACGCCGACCATGCCGAGAAGACTGCTCAGGAATCCCATGCTCTTGCCTCCAAGGTTCTTTCTGCTAGAGAACTTCCGTCGCTCCGCGGGGCGTGCTCCTGCCGTCCCGTCACCTCCTGTTGGGTGAAGCGGAGGAATCGTCTAGAAACGGCGGGCGGAAGGCGGAGAATCGGACGAGTTGCCAAACGCCGGCCGGCGACCGCGGAATGGGGTCCCCTGATCCCCGCGACCCCACCGAGAGGAGTGACCGCCATGACCACCTCGAAGAAGAGAGCCGCCACCGCCCACCGCCCCGGGCGCCGTCCCGGTCGGAGCGCAGGCCGGCTCGCCGCGACCATCGTCGCGGCCGCGATCGGAGCCTCGCTCGCGGGGACCGACGCGCGCGCCGGCGACGACGCCCGCGACGACGCGGTCGCGTGGATCGCGAAGGCGAACAAGTTCGGCCCGAAGACGCCGATCGTCGACGACATGACCGCGGCGTTCGAGGACGCGCTCGCCGTCGACAAGCAGATCGTGCTCCGGTTCGGGAGCGGGCTCATGAAGTCCGGCAAGGGGAGCTTCGCCGGAATCTGGAATCGCAACTTCTTCAGCGTCGAGCTGAGCGACGAGCAGGACGCGGCGCTCGGCGGCGGTCCGATGGGCGTGACGAACACGACGGCGGGGAAGATCCGGCCGCGGCGGAAGCGCTCGCTCCTGATCCTGAGCGACCTCGTCATTCGTGACGCGGAGCGGATGCCCGGGCGGACGCCGGTGACGGGGACGGTGCGGTTCGAGCGGAAGCGGAAGGTCGACGAACCGGTCGTGATCCTGCTGAGCTACCCGCGCAACGAGCAGACGACGATCATCGACCGCTTCGAGGTGCCGGCGGGAGATCTGTCGGCGAGGAAGGGGACGATCACGTTCGGCTTCTCGCCGATGAACATCGACGGAGAGCAGAGGGCGGGGCCGCAGCTCGTCCTCATCGAGGCCGCGACCGAGCCTGAAGGCGACCGCGAGAAGACCGAGATCGTGAGCGGAAACGTGCTCGCGGCCGTCGTGACGGTCGACCCCGACGCGGGGGACGGAGGAGCCCGACCGCCCGCGGGCGGCGGTGCGGCGCGTCCGCCGGCCGGAGGTGGAGCCGACCCGGCCGCCGCGGTGGCGGCGCTCGAGAAGCTGGGGGCGAGGGTCGACCGCGAGGAGGGGCGCGTCATCGGCGTCGCGTTCGACGAGCCGTCGCCCGAGACGCTCGCGAAGGCGGGCGACCACCTCCGCGCGCTGCGGTCGCTTCGATCGCTCGACCTCGGGTTCGGCGTCGAGGCGGATGGAGCGCAGCACCTGGCCGGGCTCGATCAGATTGAGCAGATCCAGGGAGTGACGGTCGACGACCGGTCGGCCGAGTACCTCGGGACGATGCGGAACCTGCGCGAGCTCGGTTACGGAGCGGCGAGCGGGATCAGCGACGCGGGGCTGAGCCACCTCGGGAAGCTGACGCGCCTGACGAGGCTGAACCTGACCGAGAGCCGGGTGACCGACGAAGGGCTGCGCCACCTCGCGGGGATGAAGGAGCTCGACACGCTCGAGCTCGCCCTGACCGGCGTCGGCGGGGCGGGGCTGAGCCACCTCCGCGGGCTCCCTGCATTGCGGGAGCTCAATCTGGCCGGGACGAGGGTCGACGCCGGAGGGCTGCGCCACGTGGCGGGGCTGCCGGGGCTCGAGGCGCTCAATCTCGCCGAGGCGCCGATCGGCGACGACGCGATCGCGGCGCTGGCGGGGGCGGGCAAGCTCCACACCCTCTCGATCGCCGGATGCGCGAGGGTGACCGGACGCGGGCTCGAGAAGCTGCCGGCGCTCGAGGCGCTGAGCGCGGAGGAGAGCGGGCTCGACGACGAGGGGCTCGCGGCGCTCGGGGGAGCGCGCGCGCTCACCTCGCTCACCGCGTGGAAGACGAAGGTGACCGACGCGGGCGTCGGCCACCTCCGCGGGGCGCGCGCGCTGCGAAACCTCGACCTCTCCGAGACCGAGCTCACGGGGAAGGGGCTCGAGGCGCTCGCCGCCTGCGCCGACCTCGCCGACGTGCGGCTGATCGGAGCGCCGATCGGCGACGCGGGGCTCGGGTTCGTGAAGGCCTGGAAGCAGGCGGACGGGGTGTTCCTCAACCTGGCGAACACGAAGGTGTCCGACGCCGGGCTGAAGCACTTCGCCGGGACGAACGGCTTCTACTCGCTGACGTTCTCCGGGACGGACGTGAGCGACGCGGGGCTCCGTCACCTCGAGGGCATGTCGAAGCTGAGGGCGCTGACCGTCGACGGGACGAAGGTGACCGCGAACGGCGTGGCGAAGCTGAAGAAGAAGCTGCCCGACTGCGACATCCTGGCCGAGTGAGGCGAGCGGGGAGCGTCAGCGAGGGGTCGTCCCCGAGGCATCGTCGGGGACGATCTCGACCTCCTCCTCGAGGACGATGATCGGCCGCTGGAGGCGAATGTCGTCGCGGCCCCCGCCGGGAGGAGCGAGGTCGACCTCGCGCTCGCCATCGTTCGCGACGAGCGTGAAGTGGCGAACCCGATCGCGCGTGGCGAGATCGAGCACCCCCTGAACGGAAGCCCAGGGGGCGCGAGCATCCGCCCGAACGCGGACCCCGACCCGAGGGAGGTCGTGCGCGTCGGTCGGAGCCGAAGCCGAAGCCATCGCGATGGCCTCACGAACCGCCTCGACCCCCGGAGGCGAGGAGCGCGTCTCCGGGTCGATCTCGGGAGCCGCGAAGCCCGGAGCGATGCCGCGGCCAGCGAGAATCGAGACCGCCGAAGCGACGAACCGAACCGGAACGCCCCCCCGCGCGTCGAGGATCACGTCCCGAGGAGGGCCCGCCGAGCCCCGGCGAACAAGGATCTCATCGAGGAGGGCGGCGAAGTCGTCCCAGCTCGAGAGAACCCGGGAGCCGACCTTCAAGACCAATCGTCCGGCGTCGTCCCCCGGACGTCGGGTCGGATTCCCCACCGAATCCCCCACCGGATTCCCCAGCGGGTCATCGGTCAGCAGCTTCACCCGGAAGTAGTCATCGGAAGCGGTGACGACCGGTGTCCCCGTCCCATGGCCATCGCGAGGAAGCATGAAGCCGACCCAGGGGGCGGGAGGAGAGACGGACGCGGCGAGAGCCCCCGAAGAGTCGACGAAGACCTCGACCACCGTCAAACGACGAACGTAAGCGGGGTCCGAACCGAGCCGAGCCGGAAGACCGCCGAGGTCCGGAAGAAGAAACGAACCCGCGAGAGAGCCAACGGACGAGCCCACGGGAGAAGCGAACGGATCCGAAAGATCCGCCGAAAGGCCGGAAGCCGAGCGAGCCCGAACGACCATCCGCTCATCGAGCTCACCAAGCCCAAGAAGCAGGCCCGAGCCGAGAGCCCCCACCAACGACACGACGGCAACGAAGCAGACCACGACCGAGCGCATCGAAACACCTCCCCGGCGAACGAAACCCCCGAAGACCCCACCAGTTCCCAAGCCCACCGGCAAGAGGAACCCGGAGCCGACTCAAGTCACGCCCCCCCAAGCCCGTAGACGAGACCCGACCGAGAAGACCCTGTTGCCGCAAGCCCCTCCCATCGGGTATAAGAGCCCGAGACGAAAGGGAGCCCCCCAAGGCCCCCGACCGTCCTAGGCTCGTAGCTCAATTGGTAGAGCATCGGTTTCCAAAACCGAGGGCTGGGGGTTCAAGTCCCTCCGGGCCTGTAAGTTCCGACAGCAAGATCCCGGGGTGTGCCCCAGTTGTGCCCCCGGACGATCCCCTCACGCTCGCCGCGAAGCTCCTCACTGCTGCCGAGAGCGTTGCAGATCCCGCCGCGCTGATCGCAGCAGCGAGAGTCCTCGTCGAAGAAGCTCGGCGCTCGCGCGAAGATCCGACCTAGCACTCCGCCACGCCACGCCACACCCGATCTCGACCCCGGCCCGCGCCTCCTCAGCTCGCGCTCCCCTCGCCCGCGCAGACTTCCCTTGCGTCGGGCGTTGTGTGCGGATAGTATCCACACACAACCGGAGACCAGTCATGCCCTACGTTCGGAAGAGAGGAACCCAGCTCGCGATCGTTCACGGGCATCGGGATCCCGTTACGAAGAAGGTCGAACAACGGATCCTCTTCACGATCTACTCGAAGTTGGAGGCCCGGGAGCTTCTAGGATCCGTGCCGAAACGCCAACGGGCGCTCGCAGACGGAAAGGCGCTATTCGAAGCGCTGATGAACGAGCGCTACCCCGAGATTCGCTTCGACTGGAGTCGAATCCGGGAGGCAGTCGCCGAGAACCTGGACGTCCTGCCAGACTCGTACGCGCACAAGGCCGGTCGACTTCCAGGGACCTTTCGGGCGGATCTCTGCTCGTTCACGCGACAGCTCGCCCTTGCAGACCCGCAGGTGCTGAACTCGTCGGCGAAGCTCATCAAGGAGCACCGTCGCGAGCTCGAGTTCATTCGTCGCCTCATCGACTGGCGACTGCGCCTCTGCGACGGCCACAGAGAGAGCGAGTGGAACGCCGACCCGTTCTTCTGGCGCTTCTCCCTCTCCGATGGAGAGGTGCCGAGCGACGTGGAGGAGATCGCTTCGGACCTCTACAACGGCGGCGAGTTCGACGAGGCGGAGTGTGTCTTCCGGCTCTTGACCGAGTGCTTCGAGGACTACGCTGAGGGCCACAACTATCTGGGCCTGATTGCCCTAGACCAAGATGATCTAGCTGTTGCCGCTGATCACTTCCGAAAGACCATCGAGGTTGGGCGAAGGAAGTTCCCGAAGCGGATTCGGAAGGAGCACTACTGGAGCCTACTCGAGACGCGACCGTTCATGCGCGGGCTCCGGAACCTCGCCCTCACGTTGACGCGCGCGGGCGACTACGACGAAGCCCTCGAAGTCTGCGATCGCCTAGATCGGGAGTGCGGAGACGACCTCTCCGCTGACTCCCACCGGGCCTCAGCCTTCCTCAACCTCGGCCGGTGGGCGAAGGCGTGCGCAGCCGCAGACAGCCTCCATCGCCTCTTCCCCGAAGAGAACTTCATCGCCAGCTTCGCCTCCCTCGAACTCGGAGACAGAGAGGAGGCGACCTGGCGCTTCCTTCACGCCGCACTCAAGTACCCACGGGCAGCCCAGCTCGTTCTCGGCTTGAAGCTCAGGCCACTCCCCGAGCGCCCCTCCCGCGAGCAGGTCGACGATCACAACAGTGGCGTCCGCCTCAAGAAGGGTCTGCAGGGCTTCTTCGATCGATGGAGCCCGGCTGGCCAGGCCTACTTCAGAGCGCTGCTTCGACGGCCGCGAGTCGTGTCGCTGCTCGAGGAGCGGCGTGCCGTCCTCGAGCGTTGGCGCGGCGATCGCGAGCCTGAGGATGAGTGGCGAGCCGCCTTCGAGCGGATGCAAGAGATGGAGACGCCTGACTTCGCGCGGGAGCAAGCGGAGTTGATGCGCAGGACTACTCCGGCGCGGCCTGGTCGAAACGGCCGAGCAACTTCCTCGCAAGGTCAGCGATGATCGCGAGAAGAACCCGATGCCGCAGGTCTAGTCCTCGGCATCGCCAACCGCGAAGCCACGCATCGGCGCCTTCGGCGCATCTGGACGCTATCCCCTGGGACATCGCCACGTCGTAGGGCACTCAGGCGTCGCCGTCCTCGACGATCTTGCGAGCCAACGGACTACGGTTTTCGGATCTTCGTGCCCGGCTGTTCACGCGGCACCTCGTCCCCGCGACGTCCCCGGGCTGCGGGACGTCATCCACACGCAAGCTCATGCAGCGGGGCATAACTTCGTCGGAGCCAAGGCTCACGGAGCGCGGGCCTAGGCCCCACCGATCGAGTGCATCAACTTAGCCACTCCCAATCAGGGTCTTGACGCTCCGGCTGAGGTGGCAGAATGCGTGCGCATCAGTCAGTCTCGCGAGTGCAGGCTGATTGCCGAGATGGGATTGCCATGATCGAGAAATGTCCGATACACGGAACTCCTCAATCGGAGATCCCTTGCAGCGCGTGTGAGCGAGCAGAGGCCGCAGGGGATAGGCCACTTTCCAACACGCTCTTTGGAGACGCTACTTCGCTTGGTGAGGGTGCTGACCAATCGCTCTCGGTCCGCGAACGGGAGCTGGAACTCGAGCGCCAACGACTGGAACTCGAGCGCCAGAGACTGGAACTTGAGAGCCGGCGACTCGAGCTCGACGCTGCTGCTGCGGAGCCCAAAGAGCCAAAGCGAGAGAGCGGCTCGATTCCGGCGAGGCGGCGGAGCGGACGTGCGTCGCCGACCTCGAGAAGGCTGAAGAAGAAGCGGGCGACCTCGGGCGAGAGACCCGTGCCGACCAGCAGCCGACGTCTTGCAGCTCGAACGTCGGGACGAGTGCCGGCTCAGATGCCTCGCTCGGGATCGAGTGGGCTCGTCCTTGCGCTGCTCATTATCGGCATCATTTTTCTCTCGTCGGCTGGCGCGGCGCTCGTGTTCCTCCCCCGATCGACTCCCTCAACTGAGTACAGCGGCAACGCGACCACGGACACTCCCGAGCTCGCAGCCTTGCGAAGAAAGGCCGAGAGCGGCGACGGAAAGGCGATGCTCAACCTAGGGTCCCTCTACTACAGCGGAGTCGGTGCGCCACGGGATCTCATAGAGGCAAAGCGCTGGCTCCAGCGCGCCGCGGAGGCTGGCGACGCGGACGTCTCCGTCAAGGCGGTAATGACCCTGAGTCAGATTCGAGCCTATGAAGACCAGCTAGCGGCTGCGAAGCGCGAGGCGAGTGAGGCAGATCGAGCCCGGGTCGCACGCGAGAAGGCCGAAGCTGACAGAGCAGCGGCGATCCAGAAGGAGGCGCGCGCCCGGGAAGAGCGCGATCGTCTGTCGCGCGAGGCCGAGGCGAAGCGTCTCGCCGCTACGACCGAGGCGGAACACGCCCAGCGACGCGGCGACATGGTCAAGATCCTCGACGTACTCGAAGCAGATCTTCGGGACCCAACGTACGACGAAGTCGTCGAAGCGAACGAAGAGCTAGCGAAGATCCTCGACGACGACGCCCTGACACCGGAGCTCCGCGATCGAGCCTCCCGTATCCAGCGAGCGGACCTCAGAGAGGCAACCGAATCAGTTGCGGCGAGCCTACTGGAAGCAGCCTCGGAGCTCGCAGCCGAAAAGCGGTACGAGGCTGCGCTCGCTGAGCTCGAGAAGCGAGGTCTCTTGGGGACGCCTGACGGCCCAGACGTTCTCGAGCTGACGAGCAGGTGCAAGACGCAGATCATCGCGATCGAGGAAGCGCACCGCTCTGAGAGGGAGGCCGCATCGAGAGCGGCCCACGAGGCGCGGGAACTCCGGATCACCGAGGTCCGAGAGGCCGCCCGCCGACGCTGCGAGAACTGGTTTGCGTTGCGCGCGCCGAACAGGCTTGCCTGCTCCAAGTGCAGTGGTTCTGGCGAGATGCCCTGTCGTCAGTGCAAAGGCACGGGCTACACGAAGACGATCGTCGTTGGAACGTCGCCTGGTTCGGGTCGGAAGACCTGTTCGCGGTGCCGGGGTCACGGCCGCCTAGGCTGCCGTGACGTCCATGGCTACGACCCGATGGGTTTGAAACTCGCGTTTTGGGACTACATCTCACCTTCGGCACGCGGAGGAGTCGATCGCGACGCCTTCTGCGTTGCGGTCGTTGAGAGACGCTCGCTTAGCTCCCTCGTGGGTGATGCGCTGACGATCTCGTCGGCGACGATCGATTCAGTGGTCGTAGAAGAGGCGCGTGTCATCGTTACCGCGCGCGTTCAGTGGTATTCCGCTCGGTGGGACGAGTTTCGCCAGACTTACAACCCCCAGACTGGGACCTACTCAGTCACCTTGCAGCGCGAGAAGGGGACCTTCTACATCGCGCTGGGGCCGGACTCTAGCCCCGAGCGACTCCTCACCGGCGAAGAGCCAGCGCCCCCTGTCGAATCCGAGCCCGAGGTCAAGCGCGAGGCGCCGGGCAACCCGGTGCCAGAAGCAGAATCGGAGGTCGCTTCCCTACGGCCCAAACTCGACGAGAAGCGGCTCGCGCAGGAAGGAGCCCGCGCTCCACAAGACTCCATCGCCTCCGAGAACGCACTTCGGACACTTCGAGCACGCTTGGCGGTATCGCCGCTGACTGACGCAGACGCGACGGCGGGAGAGCAGTTTCTCGCCAGCTGGCCAAAGTCAGCTCATCGGGCCGACGTCCTCGATCTGCTGCAGCCGTATTATCTTCGCACCGGCTGGCGGTGGCCCATCGCGAAGACGACGCGTATCGATCGAGGCAAGAGTGAGGCGGCGATCCGGTCGGCGCTCGATTGGCTTGCGCGCCACCAAGACCCGGACGGCAAGTGGGATTGCGATCTCTGGTCACGCGACGACTTCCGCGTCCTGTGTCGACCGAAGCCCGGGCTCACAGCGGCAGCTTGGGACCGAGGCGACGGGCGATACGACGTCGGCGTTACCGCGCTCGCGACCCTTGCGTTCCTCTCGATGAATGAGACGCATCGGACCGGCGCCCACAAAGAAACCGTGGACCGAGCGCTCAATTGGCTCATCTCACAGCAGGGTGACCGGGGAGCGATTGGCTTCAGGAACCGAACTGGCGAGGAGATCTACAACCATGCGATCGCGTGCCTTGCCCTAGTTGAGGCTTACCTGCTCACAAGAGAGCCGCGAGTTGGCTTCGCCGCTCAGAACGCCGTCGATTTCACGGTATCCGCCCAGAATCCTAGCTCAGGATGGAAGTATGGAGTCCGCCCTGGCCGAAGCGATACGTCGGTCACGGGATGGATGACCCTCGGCCTTGCAGCTGCCCGTCGTGCGAAGTTGAATGTGCCCGCCAGCGCGTTCGAAGGGGCGATCAGCTGGATTGACCGAACGACGTCCGATCGCGGCGCCACGGGATACCAGACGCCCGGCGGAGGGTCGTCTTACATCCCGGCCCAAAAGGGGAAGTTCGAGGCGGTCCCAGCGATGACCGCCGTGGCTGCTGTGGTCCGGCTCGCGGCTGGTCGCGACGACTCCGGAAGTGGCAAGCTCGCCGAGCAAGCGAAGCTCATCTCAGCAGACTCCCCGAGCTGGCGCTCACCGTCAGATACGCGGAAGTGCAACTTCTACTACTGGCACTACGGCAGCCTTGCGCTGAGTGCAGTCGGCGGCAGTAGCGCACAAACATGGCTCAGGTCTCTCCGAGAGACCCTCGCAGCCCGACAGCGAACCTCAGGTTGTGCGGCCGGCTCCTGGGATCCCGTCGGGGAATGGTGCGTTGCTGGTGGACGCGTCTACGCCACCGCGATGGGCGCTCTTTCGCTCGGAGCCATTCATCGAAATCCGGGGATCGAACCGGGACGCGGCGCCGACGATCCAGCGCGTCCCGCGAGCGCGGGCGGCAACGAACCGGAGCCCCGAACGAGCGAAGCCGAAACCGTCCTCGCAGCGCCGCGGGCGCTTCTCCGGGAGGGTCTCCAGCAAGCGCGAGAGGCCATCAACAACGCGGGTAACGGGCGGCCGGATGCCGCGTTGACAGCGCTGGCATTGGCCCGAGCGAGGCTATCGAAGGCGCAGGGCGCGTTCATCAGAATTGCGCAAGACAAGTCGGAAGCGATTGGTCGCAGCAAGCGCAAACTGCACGCAGGCTACGAGATCATCGACCAGTACCTCTCGACGATCGATACAAGGCTGGATGAACTCGACGCGTTGGAAGAGCAGCTCGAAGACTACTAGCGTCGCGCCGACGCGGTGCGAGCGGCCCACGCAGACGGTCCTAGAACCCGAGACGACGCTACTCGCCGAGGCGCGGCTCAACCTCTCGCGGATCGGCGCCCTCCGCGCGGACGTGCTCGAGCTCGCCCCGAGCGGCGCGCCCGACGACTGCCGCGTCGTCGCGACGAGCGACCCCGTGAACGTGGGCCTCGTCACCGCGCCCGGGCCGGGAGATGTCGGGTTCGCGTTCTCGGGCGGTCAGCGGGCGGAGCTCGCCGGCGGGCGCAGCTACGCCGTCGTGCTGCGGGGGGACAGGGCGATCCTCAACCACTGGCTCCTGCCAGCGATGAGGGAGCACGCGGACGTCCTCGCCTGGTCGTTCACGCGAGCGGCTGCGGATCGTCGTCGCGTGGCGAGCGTGACCCTGCCGTGCTCCTTTCGGACGAGACGGAGCGCTTCGGCGTGGATCGTCGAGGCGGTCTGGCGCAGCACGTCGTCGGATCGGTCGAGCACTCCCGCCAGGCGCTTTCGGAGCTCACGCTCCTGGTGAGCAGCCGGTGAGCAGCCGGTAGGACGACGCGAAGCCGAGTCCCTGAGACCGCTTTCGGCTCCATACGTACAGCACCGCCGCGGGCCGCGTGAGCAGCCGACCCCGGGCACTATCGAGCGAGGGTGAGCAACGGCGAGCAGCGCCGAGCGCAGGAGACTCGGATCGAGCGCCATCGAGCGCTCGGCTGAGAGGGCGGTCGCTGGCCGGATCGGTAGAAGGCAGGCCTGGCGGCTGGTCCAACCCGCGTCGACGCCGGGTCGTGAAGCCTCGTGTGAGCCTGTCGCCATCCGTGTAGGTCGGTCGCTCCCCGTGACGGAGTGTGATCGCTCGTGGGGGAGTGTGGCGAATCCGCCCCTAGGGTTTTCCGCCGATGATGTAAGCCGTGTGCCTGATGCGCCTTCCAGCCGCTGCGCCGAACCCGTAGGAACTCGTGTGAGACTGTGCGGCGGCTGGGATCGGACGGCGTAAGTCTTTGATCCAACTCGGGGTGCGGCTGACCGTGTCGACTCGTGTGGGGCCGTGGGAGACCTGTGTCGAACCGTGCTTTCCACTTGAGGGTCGGCCGTCGTAAGTCGCCTTAGATAGGCGACTTGGCGTTTCGCGGCCCCTCCGCTGACGGTGGTTACGAAAGACACCTCGACCTCGGGGTCGATCGGCCGGGTGGGGAGGGGTCGACCGGGGTCGAGGAGGCTTTCAGGGGCCCCAAGCCGGGGTGGGTGTTCACCTCCCCCGGAGTTCAGACAACCCCGGGTGGGTTGGAAAATGGAGGAGAGGGGGCAGGGTGAGCAGAAGAGCGGCGAGCTGAGGCCGAGGTGGCCGCCGACGTCCTCGAGCTCCGCGACGACCACGGTAAGCAGCTCGTCT
>JAJDCQ010000136.1 GCA_029260755.1 Planctomycetota bacterium
GCGATCTCCCCGCGCTCGTACGCGAGGCGGAGCGCCTCGTGGCGCTCGCAGGCCCGGGCCGCCCGAATGAGTCGATAGGTCTTGTCCTTGCCGCAGTCCAGCTTCGCATCGGCGAACGCGACCGTGCTCGGGTAGCCGAAGCCGTCGTGGAGCTTCCGCTGTTCGACGTCGAGCAGGTAGAAGGCGGTCACCGCGTCGCACCGCTCGCCCACGCGGGCGAGGCGGACGAGCCGCGCGAGGACCTCGTCGGGATGAAGCCCCGAGTCGCACGCGAACAGGGCGTCCGAGACTCTCGAGGCGTCCGTGAGCGTCGTCGTCATCGTGTCGTCTCCCCTCTCGTTTGGTCGTAGAGTTTGGTCGCGTTCTCTCTCTCTCTATACGCTCGAGGTGGGGTGTTTGTTTCGTTCTTTTTAAGGTTTTTATCGGAGCACTCTGCCTCGCATCGGCGTCGCGTCATTCACCGCGCGACGGGGTCGCGGCCTGGCGGTTCGGCGCGACTCGGCAGGCGAGGCGACCGGGTGAAACCGGGCGACCGGACGGCCTGCCGTCGAGGGGGGGGGCTTGTACTCCTGCACTCCGGGAAGCCGGACCGGGCTGCGGGCGACGAGCCTCGGAGAAATCCTTTCGCAGACGCGGTCCTCCCCGCCCTCCTTGACCTGCGATGTTGGCTCGGAGGGGAGCGTCGAGCGGCAGGGACGATGGCAGAGGGAAGTCGACCGAGGCGCGACGCGATCACGGCGGAGCCTCCGGGCGCGTCTCTCGTCGGAGCCGGCCCGTACTCGTTTCCGGAAGGGAGTTCGCTAGTTCATCGGGGTCACGGTTGGATGGACTTGGCTCGCCAGACCCGAAGCCCGAGCGCCGCAGAATCGGTGCCTGCTCGAGGCTCCGACCGCGAACCCGCTCGAAATCACTGAAACTCAGCACGCCGCTCGGGCGTCCTGTTCCAACGATGGCCGCTCCCTCCGCCTGGCACCTTCTCGAGGACGCGTCCGGGGAGCTCCTCGGGGTCCGGCGTGGCGAGCTCGTCTCGTCGACCCGTGCCGACGATCGCTTTCTCTGGCGTGACAGTGGCGACCCGGCCTCGCCCGCGCTCCTCTCCGCCGATGGCGCGGTGTCTCTCCCCTCGCGGGTGATCGCCGAGCGGGGGCTCTCGGCTCGACCCGGGCCCTCCCGCCTTCCTTCGGAGCACCTCGCCGACCTGCGCGCGAACGGGTTCACGGTGCTCGAGTCGGTCCTCGATCGCCCGGCGATCGACCGCTTGAAGACCGACGCCGCGCGCGTCCGGGCCGAGCGCCACGGGTTCGAGCGGCCTCACGACGGTCAGTTCTGGATGACGGACACGATCGCCTGGAGCGCCGAGGTGGCGCGGGCGGTGACGCATCCCGTGGCGCTCTGGCTGCTCGAGCGCTACCTGGAGACGGACGAGATCCACTACGGTCATCAGCCGATCATCACGACGCTGAAGCCGGCGAAGCGTCTTCTGGGCGCGTCCTCCTCGGGCGGATGGCACGCCGACTACCCCTACCACCCCGGCGTCTTCCCCGATGACCGGTGGCCGTCCTCTCCTCCCTACGGCGTCCAGTTCAACATCTGCGTCGACTCGTTCCGGCCGGACAACGGGGCGACCGAGTTCGTTCCCGGCTCGCACGAACGATGCCAGGTCCCGCCCGCGTCGCTCGGCGTGGACGGGACCCGCGTGGGTGAGGGCGCCCAGACGAGCGTGCGCCAGCTTCTGGCGCCCGCCGGCGCCGCGATCATCTACGACGCGCGCACCTGGCACCGCGCCTGCCCCGAGCGGAACGTGAGCGGCGTGGACCGCCTGGCCATCCTGAACGCCGTGACCCCCTCCTGGGTGGCTCCGATGGCGGACCGCTCGCCCGGCGCGAGCGCCTACCGCGCGTCCGAGGTTCAGCCCGCCCTGACCGCGCGCGAGCGCGCCGAGATTGACCGCCTCGTCGACCGACCCCCGACGCCGCCCCCGCCCGGCGCGCCCGCGCTTCGGCAACGCCGCGGTCCCTACTGATCGATCGGCTCCGCACGACGCGCCGATGGACCCGCGACGGATGCGCTGCCATCCTCGGTTCATGCCGAGCGTCGGACCGTTCGAGATTCTCGAGGAGATCGGCCGCGGCGGGATGGGGGTCGTCTACCGGGCGCGCGATCCCTCCATCGCGCGCGATGTCGCCGTCAAGCTGATCCGGGCCGCGACCATCGGCGGAGACTCATCGGCGCGCCTCGCGCGGGAGGCGCAGGCCGTCGCTCGCCTCCGCCATCCGGGCATCGTCACGGTCCATGCCGTCGGCCGGACCGAGGACGGCCATCCCTGGTTCGCGATGGAGCTCGTGGACGGGCGCTCGCTCGGCGACCTCGTTCGCGACGGCGCCCTCGAGGCGGCGACAGCGGTGGAGATCGTCCGGGATGTCGCCCTCGCGCTGGATCATGCGCACGTGGCCGGCGTGATCCATCGCGACTTGAAGCCCGACAACGTGCTCATCGAGGCGGTCTCGGGGCGAGCCCGCCTCACCGACTTCGGGCTCGCCCATGACGAGTCGGCGAAGGAGCAGCTCACCCGGACCGGCGAGCTCCTCGGCACGCCCGCCTACATGGCCCCCGAGCAGGCCGACGGAAACGGGGCGCGTGGACCCGTCGTCGACGTCTACGGCCTCGGAGCGATCCTCTACCACGCCCTCGTCGGCCGCGCCCCGTTCGCCGGCAGCGGCCCGATGGAGATCCTGCGGAAGGTCCTCTTCGATCGCCCCACGCCGCCCCGCGAGCTCGACTCGACCATCCCGCCGGACCTCGAGCGCGTCGCCCTCCGCTGCCTCGAGAAGGACCCGGCCCACCGCTACCCCTCCGCGCGCGCGGTGGCCGACGCGCTCGATCGGATCCTCGCGGACGGGCGCCTCGAGTCCTCGCCGAGCGCGTCCAGCCGCCGCGCGCCGCGGCGCGCTCGCTCCTCCGAGCGACGCCGACCCGCGCCCCGGCCCGTCCCGCCCGCCTCGCGCGCCGTTCCCGCCGCGATCGCTGGCGCCGGCGCGGTGGTCGCCATCGCGCTCCTGGCTCTCGCCCTCTCGGGCCCGGCGGCCGATTCCGATGACCATCCCCCGCCGCGCCCGCTGATCGCTCGCGGCGAGGAGCCCGCCCTTCCGATCGTTTCGCCGCCCGACCCGCCGGCGCCGACCGACGCCTCCGCCGAGGCGCCCACCCCGCCTCCGGACCCGGCTCCGGAACCGGCGCCAGACCCGGCGACGGACCCGGCGCCAGTCCCTCTGGCGCCGGCGGACACCTCGGCGACCCGGGCCGAGGCGCGGACCCTCTTCGAGGCGGCTCGCGCCAGGGGACGCGCCGGCGACCTCGCGGGCGCCCGGGCCGAGGTCGAGCGGGCCATCGCCCTCGATCCGGAGCTCGCCGACGCCTACGTCCTCCGGGCGAGCCTCGCCAACGCGGCCGGGGAGCTCGATCGATCTCTGGCCGATCTCGACCGCGCCCTCGAGCTCGACCCGACCCTCACGCAGGCCTGGTTCAACAGGGGAACCATGCGCAATTTCGCGAAGGACTATCCCGGGGCGATCGCCGACCTCACCGAGGCCATTCGCCTCCTCCCCGATCGCGCCGACTCCTGGCGCAATCGCGGCGTCGCCCGACACAACGCCGGCGATCTCGCGGGCGCGGTCGAGGACTACGAACGCTTCCTCGCCCTCGCGCCGGGTCACCCCGCGACCCCGGGTGTCCGGGCGCTGATCGCCCGGATCCGGGGCGCTCGATCGAGCGACCGTTGAGCGGCCCGCCGTCCGCGCCCCGGGGACGCCGGGTCGGACGCTACGTCCTCGGCGAGGAGATCGGCCGCGGCGGGATGGGCGCGGTCTTCCGCGCCGAGGATCCGCGCCTGCGCCGGGCGGTGGCGATCAAGCTCCTCGCGGGCGCCGGCGGCGCCGACGATGCGCGACGCCACCATCGCTTCCTCCGAGAGGCCCAGGCGGCGGGCGGACTCCGTCACCCGGGGATCGTCGCGGTCCACGAGATCGGCGATCACGCCGGCCAGCCCTTCCTGGTGATGGACCTGATCGACGGCGAGGACCTCGACTCTCTCCGCGCGCGCGGGCCGTTGCCGCCCCGCCGCGTCGCCGAGATCGTCCGCGACGTCGCCCGCGCCCTCGAGCACGCCCACGTCAACGACGTCGTTCACCGCGACGTCAAGCCTCAGAACGTGCTCATCGATCGGGATGGTCACGCGCTGCTGGTCGACTTCGGCCTCGCTCGCCCCATCGACGGCGCATCCGCCCTCACCCGGACGGGCCAGCTCCTCGGCACGCCGCAGTTCCTCGCGCCCGAGCAGGCGCGCGGCGAGGTCGGGCCCCTCGCGGATGTCTGGGCCCTCGGCGGGCTCCTCTACGCGACGACGACCGGCCGGCCTCCCTTCGACGGCGAGACCATCATCAACGTCCTCCAGCAGGTCCTTCAGGCCGATCCCGTCCCGCCGCGCCAGATCGATGCCCGCATCCACCCCGACCTCGAGACGATCGCCCTTCGATGCCTCGAGAAGGACCCGGCCTCCCGATACCCCTCGGCCGCCGCCGTCGCCGACGAGCTCGAGCGGTTCCTGGCCGGGGAGGCCATCCTCGCCCGACCGCTTCGGGGCGCCGCCCGCGTGCGTCGCTGGGTCCGCCGCAACCGGCTCCTCGCGGGCGTCCTCCTCGGCGCGACGCTCCTCGTGCTCGGCACCGTCGCCGCCGCCGCGGTGGCGGTCGTCTCCTCGAACCGCCGCCTCCGCGCCGAGCGCGACGCGTCCGAGAGCGCGCGCCGCGACGCCGAGGCCGCGCGCGCCCGCGCGAGCTCGGCCCTCGCCGACTCCGAACGCGATCGCGACCGCGCCGAGGCGAGCGTCCTCCAGGCCCGTCAGAGCCTCGCGACGGCCTTCATCGAGAAGGGGACCCGCCTCCTCGAGGACCTCGATGTCCCCGGGGCGCGCCTCCTCTTCGCCCACGCCGTCGCGAGCCACGACGACCGGCGAGCCCGCGAGCACCTCCTCGCGGCGCGGCAACGCTGGGATCGGGTCGCCTGGACCCGCCGGTTCGAGGACTCGATCCGCGACTCCGTCTGGAGCGGTGACGTCCTCGTCACGTCGGGCGGCCACCACATCCGGTGCTGGGATGGCAGGACCGGGCGCCTCCTCGGCGCGTCCGAGCGCCTCGAGCGCGCCCCCGATCGTCTCCTCGCGCTCCCCGGTGGGAGGATCGCCACGCTGGCCCCACCCGGGCGGATCGCCGTCCGGGAGGTCCCCTCGGCTCGCGCGGTCGCCCAGATCGACGCGGGGCATTCGCTGTCGAAGGCCACGGTCACGACGCGGCGAGGCCTGATCGCCTGGGCCGGCCCCCGCGGTCTCGTCGTCTGGAACCCGCTGACCGACGACCGCAACGACATCCGCTTCGGCCGCGGGGCAGCCCGCCCCGGCGAGGGCATCACGGCGATCGCCTTCGCGCCGGACGACCAGCTCGCGATCGGCACCGCCGATGGCGCGGTCGCTCTGATCTCGGGAG
This sequence comes from Planctomycetota bacterium, assembly GCA_029260755.1. Taxonomy (GTDB): domain Bacteria; phylum Planctomycetota; class J058; order J058; family JAJDCQ01; genus JAJDCQ01. The sequence goes on from JAJDCQ010000136.1 coordinate 5,538, forward strand.
CCGACGAATCGTCACGCTCCCTCGGCCGACACGCCGAATCGGTCCGCGGCCTCGCCTGGAGCCCCGATGGCCGACGCCTCCTGAGCACGGCGCTCGACGGAGCGTTGCGGCTCTACGAGCCCGGCCGACCGGACGACGAGCCTCGCACGCTCGAGACCGACGACGGCAAGGACGTGCTCAGCGCCGTCTTCTCGCCCGACGGATCGCACGTCGTCTTCGGAGATGCCGATGGCCGGATCTGGTCCTGGGAGGCGGACAACACCTTCATCCACATCCTGCTCCTGACCGAGCTCGATCACGTCGACGCCGTCGCCTTCGATCCGTCCGGGCGTTCCCTCGCCTGGGCCGGGGGGCGGTTCCGGACGACCGGACACGGCGGATCGCTCGGGCTGCTCGACCTCGCCTCGATCGCGAGCCTCCCCCCGCGGCAGCAGTTCGCCGACGGGGTCGCCTGGAGCCCTCGCGGTCAGCTCGCCGTGGTCACCGAGCATCGAGCCCTCGAGATCTGGGACCCCGCGAGCGCCCGCCGCGTCCGCGCCTTCCCGCTCTCCCGGGAGGTCGACCGGATCGCCTGGAGTCGGGACGGCCGCCGCATCGCCACCATGCGCGAGCGCCGCATCGAGCTCCTCGACGCGGCGACGGGAGCGCGCCTGCACGCCATCGACGCCGGCGACCGCAGAGACGTCGCCGAGGCGTCCCTGGACGCCGCCTGGCGACGGGTCGTCGTGCCATCCTGGAAGTATCCTCTGGAGGTCCTCGACCTCGCCACCGGACGTCGGATCGGCCGCCCGGTCGGCAAGGAGTCCGAGTCGGGGGCGATCTCCTCCGACGGGACGCTCGTCGTCCATGGCGACGAGGACGGCACCGTCGCTCTCGTCGGCATCGAGCCGCCCGGCGAGCGCTGGCGCGTCCGGGCCCACGCCGAGCGGACGGTCGCCTGCGCGATCTCGCCCGACGGCCGCCTCGTCGCGAGCGGCGGCGTCGACGGGTCGCTCACGCTCCGCGCCGCCGACCGCCCCGAGGAGCCGCTCCTCCTCGAGCCGCCGTTCGATGACCGCGTCCGCCAGCTCGCGTTCTCCCCCGACGGACGCCTCCTGGCCGGCACCGGGCAAGACGCCACGCTCCAGCTCTGGCGCCTCTCCGAGGGATCACCCCGACTGCTGGCACGTCTCCGGCCCGACCGCGGCGGCGCCGGCGACCTCGCCTGGAGCCACGATGGCCGCCTCCTCGCCGTCGGGGCGGGGTCGCACGACTGCCCGCCGGCCGCCGTCTGGAAGGTCCACGCCATCGAGGAAGCCCTCGCCGCGCCGGCCGCCGACCTCCTCGCCGAGGAGCAGCGGTGGACCGGTCTCCGCGCGGACGGGCTCGACATCCGAATCGCCGACGACGAGGCGCTCCGCGCCCCGGGTCGCTGAGGTCCTACGACTCGGTCACGCGCTTCGACTCGTTGATGGCCAAGCCTACCGCGGCCCGGGCACCTCGAGGATGGCGTCCCCTTCGTAGCGGAGCCTCGTGGCGACGGTCGCCTCCTCGAGGAGCTCCTCGGGACTGCGGGCGAGCACGGCGAGGTCCTGCACCTCGATCACGCCGAGCGTTCCTCCGATCGCGATGGCGCGCCCATCCGGCGAGAACGCGAGGCCCCGGATGCGGCCGACGGAGCTGCCGTCGAGGGTGATCAGGCCGCGGCCGGCAGCGTCGATCAGGCGCACCTCGGAGTCGCCGACGGCGAAGGCGATCCGCTCGCCATCGTCGCTCCAGGTGACCGCTCGGGCGCCGCCGGCGAGCTCGATGTGGAAGCGCTGCTCGCTCTCGGTCACGTCGACGACGGCCAGTCCGACCGGCGTCGCGACGGCCACGATCGGTTCGCGGGGCGCGAAGTGGACGGAGTGATCGCGCGGGTCGCTCGCCAGCTCCGCGACGCGCTCGCCGGTCGCCGGGTTCCAGAGCGCGGCGCCGGCCGGGCCGCCGGTGGCGAGCAGCTCGCCGTCGGGGCTCCACGAGACGGACCTCGGCAGGGGGAGCAGGGACCGCGCCTCGTCGTCGGGCGGTCCGACCGTGAACGCGTGCACCTGCTCGAGTCGCTGCCCGACCCGGCGCCAGATGACGACCCGACCGGATCCGGCGGTCGCCACTCGCTCCCCGTCGGGGGCGAGCGCGATCCCGACGAGCGGCGAGTCGTGGGCCACGCCGCTCGCCAGTTGCCGGCCCGATCCGACGTCGATGACGGCCAGCCCGCTCCGTCCGCCGACGACGACGACGCCGTCCCGGACGCGCGCGCCAAAAGTGCTCACGCGGGGGCCGATCACCCGCGGATGGTCGAACTCGCCCGACAACGACCAGGCGCCGAGCTCGTGGTCGAGCGTCAGCGCGATCAGCGCGTCGCCCGCGCCCGTTCGGCTCCACAGGACGCCGCCGTCGCCCGCGTAGCCGTCGGCCACCATCGGCGTTCGAGACAGCGCGAGATCCCAAAGGCGGAGCGCCCCTCCGGAGAGGGCGGCCAGGGTGTGGCCCCCTTCGAGGATGGCGACCGCGTCGACGTCGGTGCCGTGGCCGGCCAGGCGCAGGACCGACTTCGCTCCCGTGGGGGTCACGTCCGCCACGTCGACCACGCCGTCGATGCGCCCGATCGCGATCCGGCGGCCGTCGTCGCTCCAGGCGAGCGAAGCTATGTGCTCGCGCTCGCTCCCTCCGAGCAGCTCGCGATCCGATCGCCCACCACTCGCCCGAGCCTCGGCCAGCTCGTGGAGGCGCAGCCTTCCCTCGTCGCCGAACGCGAGCGCCCGGCCGTCGGGACGCCAGGCGACCGGCGCCGTGAGGATCTGCCGCGACCCGCCCGGCGAATCGTACATCTGAAACTCGTAGGCCTGGCGACCCGTCTCGGGCTCGATCACGACGACGCGCGCCTCCGACGATGCCGCGACGAGCGCCCCGGCTGGCGTCGAGGGTCGCGGCTGCACGTCGACCCGCATCGGGAGCGGCGAGCCCTCACTCCCGGTGAAGACCGACGCGCTCCCGCCGCCGAGAAGGTCGAGACGCTCCACGCTCGTCGGCGCCCACATCCCGCGACCCGCCCGCGACCCCGACCCCCTCTCCGGAGCGACTCTCCGCTCGAAGACGAGCGCGCTCCCGTCCGGCGCGAGCGTCCCGATGCGCAGGGTGGACTCCGCCGAGAACGGCCCCGCCACGGCCCGGCGCTCCACCACGGCGAGGTCGCCGCTCTCCTCCGGCGCGAGCGTCAGCATCTCGACGCCTCCGCCCGGCCCCGACGAGCCGAGGACGAGGCGTCCATCCGCGAGGAAACCGATCGCGGCGACCCCCGAGCCGCCGCTCGGCGCGATGGCGCCGCGCGGCTCGCCGAAACCGACGCCGAACACCCGCGCGTCCGGCGCGCCGTCCGACGCCGTGACGACCACCCGCCCGTCGGGGCTGCTCGCGATGAGTCCGATCGGACGGTGGACGCGTGCCGGCTGGAACGATGCGCCCGGCCGCGGCGTGAGCGCTCGACGCGGCGTCTCGAACCGCACCCGCGGAGCACCCTCGCGGAGGCGCGCGATGCGTCCGCGCGCGCGCGGGTCGTCGTGGAGCGCGAGCGAGGCCGCGAGGACGGCCCACGCCTCGGGCAGCCGGCGCTCCACGAGGAGGCGCTCTCCCCGCTCGAGGAGGGCCCGCGCCAGCTCCCGCCTCGTCGCCCGCGCCTCGGCGCTCGCGCGCGCCTCGGCCGCGCGCGCCCGTTCGCCCTCCGCCTCGGCGCGGGCGAGGGCGGACTCCGCCTCGAGGCGGCGGCGATCGCTCAGCGCCCGCGCGTCCCGCGCCTCGTCGAGCGCGCGCCTCGTCTTTCGGATCGAGTAGATCGCGAACGCCCCGCTCGCCACGAGAAGGCCGGCGATCAGGATCGCGCTCGCGACCAGGCTGGCGGCGAACGCCCGGTTGCGTCGCGCCCAGCGGAGGACCCGCTCGCGCCGGCCGACGGGTCGGGCGGAGATGGGCTCGCCCGCGAGGAAGCGACCGAGGTCGGCGGCGAGCGCCCCGGCGGTCGGGTAGCGTCGCTCCGGGTCGGACTCGAGGCAGGCGAACGCGATCGTCTCGAGGTCGACGTGGACGTTCGCGCTCCTGCGACGGAGCGGAACGACATCGCCGCGGATCGTCTTGCCGATCACCTCGACGACGCTCTCCCCTTCGAACGGAGGCTCCCCGGCGAGCGCGAAGTAGAGCACGGCCCCCGCCGCGAAGACGTCGGCGCGGGGGCCGACCGCATCCTGCTCGCCCCGGATCTGCTCCGGCGAGCAGTAGTGCGGCGTGCCCAGGAGCTGGCCGGTGAGGGTGAGCGATCGGTCGACGCCGTCGATCTCGCGGGCGAGGCCGAAGTCGGTCAGGTGGGCGCGTCCGGTCTGCGCGTCGATGAGGATGTTCTGCGGCTTGACGTCGCGGTGGAGGATGCCGTGGTCGTGCGCGTGTTCGAGGGCGAGGGCGACCTCTCGGACCATCTCGGCCGCGCGACGCGGCGGAAGCGGACCGCTGCCGCCCGGCCCGTCGACGGCATCGGCGAGGGTCCCCCCGGCGACGAAGTCCATGACGATGTAGGGGCGACCGCGGTCGTCCTGACCGACCTCGTGCACGGCGATGATGCCGGGGTGCCGAAGGCGCGCCGCGGCCCGGGCCTCCCGGGCGAAGCGCTCGAGGCGGCCGGCCGAGGCGTGCGCCTCGAGCACCATCTTGATCGCGACGTCGCGGCGGAGCGTGGGGTCGTGGCCGCGGAAGACGACCCCCATCCCCCCGCGCCCGAGCTCGCCGACGACGACGTAGCGACCGAGCCGGGTCCGCGGGTTGGCGAGGGCGCGCTCGAGATCGGGATCGCCGGCGCCCGGACGGGGCGGTGACGAGGACCCGGGCGCGGGGCTGGCGGCGCCTCGAGACGCGGGCACGGGCTCGCTCACCGCTTCTTCGCCGGGGGACGCGTCGCGACGACCCGCACGCCGAACATGATGTTGCTCGCGGTGGGCTGACCGCTGAGGCGATTCGCCGATCGGAGATTGACGGGCGGAGCGCCGAACCCACCGCTCTTCATCACGCGCGTGCCCGTGGGGCCGGCCGGGCCGGTGGGGTCGGTCTGAGCGACGGCGGGGAGGTTGCCGAAGTGATCGCCCGTCCACTCCCAGAGGTTGCCGGCCATGTCGAAGAGGCCCCACGGATTCGGCTTCAGCGCGCCGACCGGGGCGACGAGCGCGTGGCGGTCGCCCGGGAGCGTGCCGGTGCCCCCGTTCGCGAGACCGGCCCCGGCTTTGACGTCGTCGCCCCAGAAGAAGACGGTGTCGGTCCCCGCGCGACACGCCCGCTCCCACTCGGCCTCGGTCGCCAGGCGGTGGACGCCACCCCCGCCCGCCCCCGCGTCGAGCCAGTCGCAGAACGCCTTGGCGTGGTTCCAGGTCAGGCTGCCGGCCGGCTGATCGTCGCCGTTGAGGCTGACGGTGCTTCCGGGGTAGGTGCCGGTGTCGTGGGCGGGCCGGAACCTCCGGAACTGCGCGTTGCTCACCTCGGTCGCGCTGACGTAGTAGCCGCGCGTGATCGACACCTCGTGGGCCGTCTCGCCGGGTCGCTGGAGGGTGTCCGAGGCCGGGCTGCCCATCGTGAACCGCCCCGGCGGGATCAACACGAATCGGATCCCCGTCGCGTCCTCGAACCAGAGCGGCCATCCGCTCTTCTTCGCGAACGCGAGCTGCTCGGGCGCCGGCGTCCACCAGGTCCCCGGCGGGATCTCGACCGTCGCCGCGTCGGGCTTCTTCCGCTGATACGTGATGGCGACCGTCCGCGTCGTCTCGTGTCCCAGCGGATCCGTCGCGACGATCTCGATCAGGTTCTCGCCGGTGCGCAGCGGGACGCTCAGCTCGAACGTGCGACCGCGAACCGGGACCTCCTTGCCGTTCACCGTCACCCGGCACCGGTCCTCGTCGAGGCGGCCAATCGCCTCGAGACGCCGGTCGCGCGCGAACTGCTCCGCCGCTGGCTCGGGATCGAGCGCGATCGTGGGAGCCGTGCGGTCGACGACGACCGAGCGCCGGACCTGCGCCGCGTTCCCCGCCAGATCCACGCAGTCGATGGCGATCACGTGGTCCCCCTCGGCCACCGGCACGCGGGCGCCGAACGTCCCGTCCGCCCCGACCGGCACGTCGAGCTCGCCGATCTTCACCGACGTCGGAGGGTGGTCGTCCACGACCCGACCGGCGACGTCGATGGCGTCCTCGCCGGTCGCGGCGCCCTCCGCCGGGACGAGCAGCACGATCTTCGGGGCGACCGCGTCGAGCACGATGTCGACCGACATCACCGTCTCGTGGCCCGCGGCGTCCACGGCGACGAGGGTCATCGGGCGGGAGGTCTCGGCGCCGAGTGAAGCCGCGGCCGCGAACCCGCCGTCGGGGCGGACCTCGAGCGCGGCGTCATCGACCCGAAGGGTGACCGCCGAGAGATCTCGGACGACTCCCTCGACGATGAGCTCGGGCTCGCGCGTGAAGAGCGGCCCCTCCCCCCGGGCGAGCTCGAGCGACGGCGGCGTGCGATCGACCATGAACCTGGTCTCGGCCCGAGCCTCGTTGCCGGCGGGGTCCCGAACGATGACGGCGAGCGTCCGTTCGCCGTCGCCGTCGGGCAGCGGAACCGAGCCGCCGAACATCGCCGGGTCGCTCGCGGCGGCGAGCGTCGTCTCCGATCCGCCGAGGCTGGCCGTGACGGTCACGTCCGGGCCGGCGCGCACGGTCACCGTCAGCTCGCCATCGACCGACCAGATCGCTCCCGCCTCCGGCGCGACGATCGTCGGGACCGGCGCGCTCCGCATCAACGAGACCGTGGCCCGGGCGAGCGCCGTCCCGCCGGCGTCGGCCGCGCACACGATCTCGTGTGCGCCGTCGGCGTCGGGCAGGGTGACGATGCCGTCGAAACGCCCATCCCGGACGGGAAACCGCCGGCCGTTCACGAAGACGACCGCGCCCGCGTCGGCGCCGTCGCGCTGCAGCTCCACCTCACCCTCCACGGCGAGCTCGCGCTCCGCGGTGATCAGGCCGTCCTTCGGCGCCGTCAGCCTGGCCGAGGTGACGACCGCCATCGCCGGAGTCGTCGCGACGGGACTCTCCCCGACCTCGGACGCCGATCGCGAGCCGAGCACACCGATCGCGACCACCGCGATGACGACGAGCGCCGCCACCCCGATGACGGCGGGCACCGGAACCCCGGACGATCTCCGAACCCCCGCGTCGCCCGCGCGGATCGACCCCGACGTTCGAGCGCGACGGCGTGACGAAGCTCGGGGAACCCGCCCCGACGACGCTTTCGCGGCGCGTCCGGACCGACCCTCGCGGTTCCGGCGAGGCGCCCCCTCGACGGCAGCCGGGCCAGGGGCTGCGGGCCCGGGGGGTGCGGGGGCTGCGGGCATCGGCCCCGGCGCCGCGACGGGAGCCATCGCCGCCAGCGCGGCGGCGAGCTCCGTCGCCGTCGGTCGGCCGCCGGCGGTCTTCTCGAGACACCTCGCGATGAGGGGTCCGAGCGGTTCCGGCGCGTCGGCTCGCGCCGGCATCGCCGGCGGCGGATCCGTCAGGATCCGCTCGAACGTCTCGACCGTCGACGCCGCGACGAACGGCGGCGCGCCCGCCACGGCTTCGTGGAGGATCGCCCCCAGGGCGTGGATGTCCGTGGCCGGCCCGACGGCTCCGGGCCGGCCGTTGATCTGCTCGGGCGCCATGTAGGCCGGCGTGCCGAGCGCCTCACCCGTGATCGTCAGGCGCGAGGCGCTCTCGCTGTCACACGCGAGGCCGAAGTCGGTCAGGACGGGCTGGTCGCCAGCGGCGATCAGGATGTTCGCCGGCTTGACGTCCCGGTGGACGACCCCGTTCGCGTGCGCGTGCGCCAGCGCGATCGCGACCTCGCGAACGATGCGCAGGACGGAGTTCAGCGGGGGCTGCCGGAGCAGCCGTCGCTCGAGCGAGTCCCCCTGGATGTAGTCCATGACGATGAACGGGTCGCCCGCGTGCTCGCCGAGATCGTAGACGGTGACGATCCCGGGGTGGGCGAGGCGACCGGCCGCGCGCGCCTCCTGCGAGAACCGCGCCACGTCCTCGTCCAGGACGCCCGCCCGCGCCGGCAGGATCTTGAGCGCGACCACCCGCGCCATGACGGGATCCCACGCCCGATGGACGACCCCCATGCTCCCGCGACCGACCTCGGAGAGGCGGACGTACCGCCCGACGAGGCGCGAGGGATCGGCGGTCGCCGCGGCGACCTCGACGGCGAGGCCGCCCGGCGGGGCGGCGGCCGACGACGCTCCCGGCTCGGGGGCATCCGCGGGTAGGGGCTGCAGCGTCACGCATCTCTTATAGGCAATGTCCCCAGGGGAGCGCATGCAGGGGCCTCGATCGGGTAGAGTCCGGCATGCCCGGGAATCGCTCCGCGGCCGATGTCGTCGTCCTCGGAGCCGGCGGCGTCGGCAGCGCCGCCCTCTTTCATCTCGCCCGGCGCGGGCACCGCGTCCTCGGGCTCGACGCGTTTCCGCCCGGGCACGACCGAGGCAGCTCGCACGGCGAGACCCGGATCATCCGGCTCGCCTACACCGAGGGCCCGGACTACGTCCCCCTCCTGCGGCGAAGCTACGAGCTCTGGGACGAGCTGGCCGCCGCCTCGGGAGAGCGGCTGTTCCACGAGAACGGACTGCTCCAGGTCGGGCGCGCCGACGGCGGGCTCGTCGAAGGCGTCCTCCGCTCTGCGCGGGAGCACGACCTCGCGCTCGACGTTCTCGATGCGGCCGAGGCCGCGGCGCGCTTTCCTGGTTTCGTCGTGCCGGACGGCTATCAAGCAGTCTTCGAGCGGCGCGCCGGCGTCCTCCGGGTCGAGCGCTGCGTCCTCGCCCATCTCGACCTCGCCCGGGCGGCGGGCGCCGAGCTACGGCAGGAGCGCGTCCGCGGATGGGCGCGCGAGCGCGATGGCTTCCGGGTCGAGACCGACGCGGGCGTTCACCTCGCCGGGCGGCTCGTGATCGCCGCGGGCGCCTGGGCGGCCGATCTCGTGCCGGAGCTCTCCGGGCGCCTCACCGTCACCCGTCAGCCCGTCTTCTGGTACCCGACCGACGATGCGCGCTATCGAGCCGATCGCGGAGCGCCTCCGTTCATCTACGACCTCCCCGGCGGCCTCTTCTACGGCGTGCCCGCCCTCGACGACGACGGGCTCAAGGTCGGACAGCATCGGCAGGGCCGAGTCGTCGATGATCCCCTCGCCGTCGATCGCGACCTCGATCCGGCGGACGCCGTCGAGCTCGAACGATTCCTCGCCGCTCACCTCCCGGGCGTCTCGCGGCGTCGCACCCGCCACGCGGTCTGCCTGTACACCAGGTCGGCCGACGAGGACTTCCTCGTCGGCCGCGTCCGCGACGTGCCCGGGGCGTGCTTCGCCGCCGGCCTCTCGGGTCACGGGTTCAAGCTGACGCCCGTGCTCGGCGAGATCCTCGCGGACCTCGTCGAGGGGGAGACGACGCACCCGATCGCGTTTCTCTCGCCGAGCCGCCTCGGCCCCTCGTAGCCTCCGCGATCAGCCGGTCCCCTCGACGATCGCCAGGAGCTCGGCGAGGGTCTCCTCCGGAGGTCGGTCCGTCATCACGACGTGCGTTGCGACCGTCGAGCCGGCGCGCAGCGATGCCTCGAGGTAGTGCTCCTCGAGGGCGCGGAGACGGCCCGCTTCCTCCTCCGAGAGGGTCGCGTCGGCCGTCCTCCGCGCGCGACGCTCGGCCGCTCGAGCTGCCAGGACGGCCCGACTCCGTTCGAGGTCGTCGCTCGGGGTCAGATGGACGATGACCCGCTCGCCCTCGAACGCCCTCGCGACGCGCGCGCGACCGTGCACCTCGGCCACGCCGCCGCCGAAGTCGAAGACGCCGCGCGCGTGGGCCGCGAGCGTCCGCTCGATCGCATCGGCCACGAACGGCGCCTGGTAGCGCAGGAGCTCGTCGAACGACCCGGCCCGGTAGAGCTCCCGGCCGCGCTCCTCGTCGTAGCCGGCCTCGGCGAAGTAGGTCCACTTCGACGCGTCGGCGTTGACGTGGGGAACGCCGAGCGCCTCGGACAGCAGCCCGGCCTGGGTGCTCTTCCCCGCGAGGCGCGGCCCGACGAGATGAACGCGGATCGGCCGATCGGACACCTCGTCGGCCACCGCCTACTCGTCCGATCCCTCGTCGTGCTGGCGAGTCACGTCGAACTCGCCGCAGTCATCGCACGCCCAGGCCTCCTTCGTGCCCGTCGGCGTCTTCATCTTTCCGCGGCCGTGACCCCAGATCGGGATCGGCATCGAGCGAAGATGCTCGGACCCGCAATGGCGGCACTTGAGGCTCACATCGCGCATCCACGACGTGCCGCACACCTCGCAGACGATGCGGATGGCATCGCCCTGCCGACTGCCGCGGAGCCGGTCTTCCTCGCCGCAGGACTTGCACTTGAGACTCATCGACCTCTCTCCATCACGGCGTAGAAGGCGCGGACCGACTGCGTTAGACTCGCCCGTCATTCTACCTCGGCGAGGCCCGACCATGCGCGACGCGCGTCCCGACACCGCTTGAACGCCTACGCCCAGCTCCTCGGCGACGCCGAGGCGTCTCCGGAGACGTTCGTCCGCCACTCGCTCGGCCGGCTCGAGGCGGACTTCCGCGAGATGGCGCTCCTCGCCCTCGCCGACTGGGAGCGACTCGAGATCGTCACCCCGGCGCTGTTCTCGGCGGTCGCGGGACTTCAGCGCCCGTCGTGGGGCTCGTGGAACGGCCTCCTCTCCGCTCTCAAGAAGGCGCGCCGCGGCGTGCTGCGCGAAGGCACCGCGGAGGAGCGGGCCGCCGTCGAGGGCGCAGCGACCCTCATCGCCGTCCTCTCTCGCCTCGAGGAGAGGCCGCCGCCCGGGCTGACCGAGCGGCTCGCCCCGCTCGGCGAGCTGACCCGAACCTCCCTCGGCAAGCGGACGCGGGTGAGTCACCTCGTCGCCCTCCCGATCACCCTCCGCAACCGCGTCGCTCACGACGCCCCGACCGACGAGGGCTGGTGGCGCGAGACCGCGGACGCTCTCCGACCGTTGATCACGTGGCACTCCGAGCACGTCCCTTGCGCCTTCGCCTGGGCGGGCGAGACCTTTCCGGCCCCGTGGTTCCTCGTCGCCGAGGGCGAGACCCTGGCGTGCAACGGCCTCGAGCACGACTACTCGGTTCGCTACGTCTCGATGGACGGAAGGAGCCGCCACGCCCCCGAGCAGAGCCGCGCGATGCTCCTGGCGCTTCAGCGCCTCCTCGGGAAAGCGGATGCCCGCGAGACCGACTTCAAGAAGCTGCTGAGCAAGCACGCGCCCGAGGAGATCCGCGGCGTGATGCTCGGCGACTACCTCGTCGGCGCTCCCGTCGGCGAGGGCGGCTTCGCGGTCGTCCACGCCGGGCGGCAGCTCTCGACCGGGCGCAAGGTGGCCGTGAAGGTGCTCCACGATGGGATGCCCGAGGAGGCGCGCGAGCGCTTCCAGCGCGAGGCGGCCTATCTCTCGCGGCTCGATCAGCATCCCCACGTCGTCGACGTCATCGGCTTCGGAGAGGAGACCTGGAGCGCTCCGCGGCAGTGGAGCCTCTCGGACGAGCCGTGGTTCGAGGCGTTCAGCAAGGGCGCCGCCGTCAAGAGCTTCATCGTGCTCGGCTGGGTCGAGGGCGAGACGCTCGACGCCCTCATCGGCATCGCCCCCGAGCGCCGCCCGGACCTCCGCCAGATCGCGCGCTGGTTCGCCCAGGCGGCGAACGCGCTCGAGGCGGTCCACGCCTCGGGGATGATCCACCGCGACGTGAAGCCCGGAAACCTCATGGTCGACGATCAGGGCGACGTCCTCCTGATGGACTTCGGGATCGCGCGGACCCACGACGAGAGTCGCACCCTCGTGACGGAGGCGGGCAGCGCCCTCGGCACCCCCGCCTACATGTCGCCCGAGCAGATCCGCGCGGCCGACGCCGAGAGCGAGGTCGGCCCGGCGACGGACGTCTACTCGCTGTGCGCCGCCTTCTACGAGCTGTTCACCGCGACCCGGCTCTACGACCACGACACCGTGGCCGCGGTGACGGTGCGCACGCGCAAGCTCGAGGGCGTCCGTCCCGAGCGGCCGAGCCTCCGGACCCGCGGCCTCCCGTGGGAGCTCGAGACGATCCTGCTAGGAGGCCTCGAGCCCGAGGCCGCCGACCGCTATCGCTCGGCGGCGGCGCTGGAGCGCGATCTCGTTCGTTTCCTCGCCGACGAGCCGATCGAGTATCGCCGGCCGTCGCTCTGGCGTCGGATGCAGCTCGGCTACCGTCGCCACCGGCGGGTCGCGAACATCGTCGCGCTCTTCGTCATCCTGGCTCTCCTCCTCGCGGTGCAGATCGTCCTGGCGCGCAACGAGGCGCTCGAGAACGCCCGCGCCGCCCGGAAGCAGAGCATCAGGGCCACCGCGAACGCCGACCGCGCCGAGGCGAACGCGCGCCGAGCGACCCGTAACGCCGAGATCGCCGAGGAGCGCCTCGCCGAGGCGAACGTCCGCCTCGGCTACGCCCTCGAGGAGAAGGGGCTCCGAAAGGCCGAGGTCGGCGAGTGGGGACCGGCGGCGGTCCTCCTCGCGGCCGCCCTCGAGCTCGAGGACCTCCCGCTCCGCCGTCTCGAGGCGCTCCGCGCCCTCGGTCGAGCGAAGGGAGGGACGTGGCGGCGTCGAGCCCTGGGCTCCGGCGGACGCGCCTCCCCCGAGCCGGACGGTCATCGTGTCGCGGTCGCGTCGCGCGATGGCGTCGCCGTCTGGGACGTCGAGGCGGGGCGCCGGATCACGCTCGTGCCGGTGACGCCCGTCTGGAGCTTTGCGTGGATGAGCGGCGATCGGGTCGCGATCCGCGCTCCCGGCGGCGTCTCGATCTGGAGCGCGTCGACCGGCGAGGAGCTCGGCCGCTGGCCGCTCTCCTCGCCCGGGATCGAGGAGAGCAGGGACACGGTCGCGTCCCCGGACGGCGAGCGACTGGCCACGACGGCCGGCAACGGCGTGACCCGCGTCCTTCCCGGGGAGATCTCCCTCGACGGAGCGCGCGCCATCGCCTGGTCCCCCGATGGATCGGTGATCGCGACCGGGACCGCGCGGGGCGTCGTGAAGCTCTGGGACCCGGGGACCGGCGAGCAACTCGGCGAGCTGTTCCAGGAGGCGCCGATCCTGAGGATCCGCTGGTCGCCCGACGGACGAAGGCTCGCCGTCGGATGCGCACCAGGCGCGTCCGGAAGCGGGACGGTCCAGATCTGGGACGCGACCCGGGCGAGTCTCTCCGACATCGAGCGCGTCTTCGCCCCGGCGCGGGTGGCGACCCTCCACGGGTACGCTCGCGGCGTCTTCGCCCTCCGCTGGTCGCCCGACGGACGGATCCTCGCCTCGGCCGCCGGCGGCGCGGGCCGGATCCGACTCTCGAGGCCGGAGACCGGCCAGCTCATCGCCACGCTCCACGGCCATCGCCGGGGCGTCACCGACCTCGCCTGGTCGCCCGACGGGGGTCTCGTCGCGAGCGCCTCGACGGACGGCACCGTGCGGGTGTGGACCCGGGGGGGCATCGCCGCCGCGACGCTCCCCGCCGATGACTACGTGATCGACGTGGGCTTCGCGGCGGATGGCTCGAGGCTGCTCGGGTCGGGCTCGGCCGTGTACGCCTGGGAGGTGCCCGACGTCCCCCCCTTCGCGCGGCGCCCGCCCCTCCCGGACGACGATCGCACCGTCGCTGCCGTGGCACCCGACGGCTCGCGCCTCGCCTACGCGGCGGATCTCCGAGTTCACATCTGGGACCTGACGGCGGAGGCCCCAGCGCCTCGAGCCGCCGGCGGCGCCCTCCCCGCGACGATTTCCTGGAGCCCCGATGGGAGGTCGATCGCGGCCTCGGGCTGGGACGCGGCGACCGCCCGGGTCTGGGACACGCGAACGGGCGCGCTCCTCAGCCTCCTGATCGGGCATCGCCCATCCGAGCTGCCCGACCGCATGCGCTTCGCCTGGACACGCGACGGGGCCCGGCTCGCGACCGGGACGAACGACGGGTCCGTTCGGATCTGGGATCCACGCCGCGGGCGGCTCGTGTCGACGGTCCCGGTGAGGTCGTGGGTCGGACGGCGGATCCGAAGACGCGTCGAGTCCTCGATCGGCATCGAGCTCGCCTTCCAGCGTCCAGAGCTCGTCGATGCCAAGGTCGCCGACCTGGCCGTTCCCGGCGGCCTCGCCTGGACGCCCGACGGGTCGCGGATCGCGATCTCTTCCGCCGGCGAGATCGTCACCTGGGACCCCGAGCGGGGCGACCCGGTCGCCCTCGTCGGCACCGCCGGGATCGGACCCCTCGCGTGGTCGCCCGATGGAGCCCTCCTGGCCGCGTCGGACGGGGACGACGTCATCCTCTGGCGCGCCGAGGCGGCGATCCCCATCTCGGGAGTCGCCCTCGATGATCTGGCCCCGCCCGCCCCGCTCTCGGTGCTCGAAGGGCACGGGGACGCGGTCACGACCCTCCGCTGGTCGCCCGACGGGACGCTCCTGGCGAGCGGCTCGAAGGACGGCGCCGTCCGCCTCTGGGAGGTCGCCACCGCCCGTCTCGGGCTGGCCGCCCTCGAGGGGCTCGGCGCGCCCATCCGATCGCTCGCCTGGACGCCGGAAGGCCTGACCGCCGCGGCCGAAGGCGGACGAGTACTGACCTGGGATGTCGATGCCGTCCTCGGGGCGACCACGATCCGGAGCCTCGCCGAGCGTCGGTCCGGACTCCGTCTGGTCGGCCTCGACGTCGAGGCGGCGCCCGAGCTCGGCGAGGTCGAAGACGGCCCTGCCTGGCTCGTCGCGCTCCCCGAGCAACCGCCGGTCGAAGCGAGCGCCGGGAAGCCGCGGACACCCGTCGCCAAGCGCCTTCGGACCGCGCGCAAGCACCTCGACGCCGGACGTCCGACGAAGGTCACCGCCATCGCGAGGGAGATCGCGGCGATCGGTGTCGCCGTCGCCGACGACCGCCCGCCGCCCCTTCAGCAGCGAGCGCTCGCCCGCGTGGCCATCCTCCTGGACCGCCTCGCCGCCGGCGATCGCGACGAGCAGGACGCCGCCTTCGCCCTGCTCCGCGAGGCGATCACGTTCGATCTCTTCGAGCGCCGCGACCACGACGCGTTCCGGCGATGGAGCATGACCCTCGCCGAGCTCGGCCCCGCCATCGGCACGCTCGAGGATCGATTCGCCGAGCGGCATCTCGAGGGACTCCGCGACGCGGTCGAGCGGGCGGACGGCGCCGACGCCCGGCGCCACGAGCGGGAGCTCGTCGGCTCGCTCCTCGCGAGTCTCGCTTCGGGTCGGGACGACGCGCGCGCGCGGATCGACGAGCACCTTCGTCGCGCTCCTCCCGCGCCCTGGTCGGCGGGCCGTGTCTCCCTCGGTCGGCGCCGAGCCGCCTTCACCAGGATGCTCGGCGAGTCCCGGCGCAGGGAGCTCCGAGCGTCCTCCGAGCACGCGCGCCGGATCCTGCCGACGCCCGAGGAGGCGACGAGCTTCGTCTCCCGGATCGCCCGGCTCGCGACCCGGCACATGGTCGAGCTCCCCGAGCGACTCCTGGAAGGCCTCTCGCGCCTCGGCACCCCGCCCGAGGCCGGACCCGACGACGCCTGGCGTCTCGACGAGGCCCAGCTCGACGACGAACTGACCGAGCGTCGCCTCCGGGTCGACGCCGAGGCCTCCCTCCCCGACCTCCTCACGTTCGTCTCCGGACTCGAGAGCGACGGCATCCTCGTGAGAGAGCTCGACGCCGCCGCCTCGTCGGAGCGCCCGTCCGCCCTCCAGGTCGCCCTGCTCCTCGGCCAGCCGACCCTCGCTCCGCCGCCGAACCCCGAGTCCGGCGACCCGAGCGAGGGCATCGCCGATCGCCTCGGGGCGGCCTTCGCGATCCTCGATCGGACGCCGCCTTGGTATCCACGCCTCCGCGAGACTCTCGCGGCGCTGTCGAAGCTCCCGGCGCTGCGCCTCGCCCGACTCTCGATCCGCCCGGGCAGGATCGAGCTCGCGTTCTCCGATCGGAGCGATCGAGCCGACGTCGAACGATTCCGCGATCAGCTCGCGATCGAGGGGTCACTCCACCACCTCTCGTCCCGGATCGGCCGCGGAAGCAACGGCGAGGCGACGCTCACCCTGCGACTCCGCGACGACCCCTCTCACGTCCGCGACGCCGATGGCCACGATCTGGCCGTCCTCGCGACCGTGTCCGCCGAGACCCTCCCTGGGGCGATCGCCGCCTTGCGCGGCGGCGCGCCCACCGATCCCCTCTCGGAGCTCGAGCGCGCCGTCGACGCGCGGCGCTGGACGGATGCCGTCGCGCGAGAGGCCGACTTCCCGCTCGCCGCGCGGTCGCGCCACGTCGAGATTCTGCTCGCGCGCGCCGCCGCGGGTCTCGGAAGGCATCGCGAAGCGGAGGGACGCCTCGTTCGGCTCCTCGATCAAGGGCCGCCCGATCCCGAAGCCCTGGTCGCGCTCGCCCGGCTGCGAGCCCGGGTCGACTCGCGAAGGTCCAGCGTCGAGACTCTCGACATCCTCGCCCGAGCCGTCGGTTGGCCGGTCTTCGGCGAGCTGCTCGAAGAGCCCCTCTCGGCGGTCCAGGTGGATCCCCGCGCTCTCCTCCGCCTGTTCGAGCGACAGCGCCGCTCGGAGCGTCGCTTTCGCGCCGACGACCCGTTCCGTCCGCACTGACGGCCGAGCGCGAGGCGCTCACCGCCGGATCGGCCGGGCTCCCTCGGGCGTCGTGCTGTCGGTCGGAATCGGCTGCGCGGGATCGAGGACGAAGATGACGCCGTTCTCGTTCACGAAGAACGTCCGACCCGGCTCGTCCTTCTCGGGACGCGCCAGGGCGAACCACTGGAACTCGGGCGCGGCTCCCGGCCGGGCGTGGAATCGATACCCGTACTTCGGTCCGGCGGCCACGTCCGCATCGACGAGCTCCGCGCCCGCGAGCTCGTCGAGCCGCGCGTAGTCCTGCTCCCCGTCCCCCTCCGCGTCCCTCTCCCGGAAGAGAGACTGGGCCGGGACGATCACCCGGAGCGTCTCGATCGCCGCGTCCTCGAACACGACTGGCCCCTCTGGCAAGGGCCTCGCGCCGTCGGGAATCCGGCAGCGGTCGTCGAGGACGACCGGGCTCCGCCACTCGCAGTGGATCACGCCCGCCTGGTTCGTCGCGAAGGCGACGTCGCCCGTCTCGCCCCACACCTCCGGGTTGGCCACCGCCATCCACGTCGACGGTCGCCCGCCGCCGGGGCGCACGGCCCGGACCTCGATGCGGTATCCGTCGAGCGAGCCCTCCGCGAGGTCGCCCTCGACCAGCTCGCGATCCCGGAGATCCGCGAGCTCCCCATACGCATTGACGGCCCGCTTGAACGCGCGCTGCGCCTCGGCGAGCGATCCGAGCGCCGCGACGACCGCGCGGTATCGGGGCATGTCGACCGAGGGCTGGGGCTCGGGAGGCGCGGACTCGACCGGGAGAATCTCTCGCGCGCCCTCGGGAGGACGCCCTCCGATCGGATCGATGAGCGCGTCGGGCGCCAGGTCGTAGACTTCCTCACTCTGGTTGGTGAAGAACGTCCGCCCGGCGAGGCCTTCCGCCGGATGCGCCACTGCGAACCAGAGGAACTCGGGCGCCTCCTCCGCGGGCCGCACCTCGAACACGTAGCCTTCCGCCGCGTCGAGCACGCCGCCGAGGCCCGCCGCGCGGAGCTCCTCGAGCGAGCCGTAGTCGGCGTACCCGTCCTCCTCGAGGTCACCCTCCCGGAACTGGCTCTGCACCTCGGGGAGGGCGCGAAGCGCCGCCTCGGCCGCCGCCTCCCGGAGGGCGAGCGCCTCCGCGGGGTCGACGGGCGCCATCGTCGCGGCGTCCGAGGGGGCGGCGTCCGAGGGGCTCGACGCGACCGCCGCCCCGACCGGAGAGGCGGCGGGAGCGTTCGGGCATCCGGCGAGCGCGACGACGGGGACGAGGCCGACGAGCACGGCGAGAGGTCGCATCGTCGTTCCGTCCGGTCGTCACTCACGGGGCGAGCGACGCGCGTCGGCTCGCGCGCGCAAGAGGAGCGCCCTCGCCATGGCGGCGACGGCGCGCCGCCGCCCGAGCCCGGTGGGCTGGCTCTACCGCCGCGGGAGGATCTTCGAGAGGGCCTTGAGGAACCGGCCGTTCTCCTCGATCCACGGCATCCGGCTCGTCTTCCCCATGGGGACGACCAGGCCGGTCGCGTAGTGGCCCGCGATCAGGTCGACGTCCGCCCGCGACGTGTAGCGTGACGCGTCGCCGAGGAAGATGACGGCCGGAACGCGGCTCTTCGACCCGCCGGTCACGTCGACGGGCGGAACGACCGCCGAGCCGAGGTCGGCCCGGATGATCCCGTCCCGGGTCGGGTCCTTCGCGGTGTCGATGCCGCCGTAGAAGAGCATCGTCATCTCGCTGTCCCGGTAGTCGCGGAAGTAGAGGCTCCAGCGCTTCTGCAGACCGATCGCGATCTGCTCCTCACGCGACTTGGTCCCGAGGTCGTACTTCGGTCCGCCGTCGACGATCTGGAGGCTCTGGGCGTGACGGACGAGCTCGACGTCGTTGTGCTTCTCGCCGTCCGCCTCGAGGCGCCGGAGGGCCGCCCCGTAGGCCTGGTCGCTCGACCAGGGCGAGACGAGGATCAGCCCGGCCACCCGCTCGGGGAACTTCTCGGCGTACTTCATCGCGATCCAGCAGGTGACGCCATGCCCCATCACGACGACCTTGTCGTGGATCTCCTGGCCGGCCGCCTTCGCCTCCGCCATCTGCTGCTCGCGGATGGCCTCGAACGCGTCGACCAGCTCGTCGACCGGATACATCAACCCGCCGCCGGCCGGAGCCGGCTTGGCGCCGAGCTTCTGGGGCGAAGGGAGGTCGATGTAGAAGAGGCGCGCGCGGGACTCGAGGGGACGGAGGTAGGTCTCGAGGTAGCCCTTGCCGTAGCCGTAGTCGGGGAGGACGAAGAGCGGGCGACCGTCACCGCGGGTCGTGAAGCCGACCTCCTTCGTCACGTAGGGCTTCGCCTTGCGCCCTTCCGCCTCGGCCTTGGCGTCCTCCTTCTCGTCGCGGCGGCCGAGATCGAGCTCGGGGAGGTTGCCGGTCGCCCAGGCGGCCCAGTCGGCCGGCTCGTTCCCGATGTTGCGCTGGGTGATCTTCTCGAGCGCCTCCTGGATCCGGATCTCGACCTGGATGCTCCAGCCGCTCTTCGCCTGGCGCGCCCGCTCGGCGGTCCAGGCGGCGATGAGCGGATCGACCGAGCTCTTGTCCGGCATCAACCCGAGGGCGAAGGCGGCGCTCCGGCGCACCTCCCACGCGACCCTCTTGTTCTGGACCACCTCCTGCAGGAGCGGGAGGTAGGTCGGGTCACCCTTGCGGCCGAAGGCGAGGGCGTACCCCTCGGCGATCATCCGCTTCGAGTCTCCCGCACGGGCCTTGCGGACGGCCCGCTCCATCACCGCGAGGCGCTTGCCGTCGATCGTCCCGGCGAGGACGTCGATCGCGGCCGCGCGCACGTGCCACTGCTCGGCGTTGAGCACCTTGGTGAGGGCGGCGAACTCGTTCTTCTCGTTCGGATCGAGCCCGCGAACCCCCTCGATCCGCTCCCAGGAGAACGGGCTCTTCGCCGCCGCCTCGTGCTTGCCGAGGCTCGCCTTGTCGGCGTGCGCCTCGGGGCCAAACGCCAGGGCGAGGCCCACCGTCAGGAGAAGGGCCGCGAGGCCCACCTTCGCACGCTTGGAGACTGACGTCATGGCCCCTCCTCTCAGGCACTACCGCTCATCCGAGACTAGCTCGCTCGGCGGACGCGTGCCAGGAGAGGGGTCAGTCGAAGACGTCGAGGGGCGCCGCGGCGGGCGGGTGGAACCAGGCCTTCGCCTCCGGCTTCAGGAAGAAGATCAGGACGGGGATCGACGCCGCGATGCAGAGGATGCAGCTCAGGATCCCGCCGATCAGGCCGACGACGATGATCACGCAGCCGTAAGTCCAGGCGTAGGGCTGCCTCGGGAGGGCGAACGGGATGAGGTGCAGGACCGTCGCGACGAGCGACATCCCGGCCAGGACCGACATCACGATCAGGTTCTCGGTGTCGTCGCCGCTCATCTCCTCGTGCATGATCATGCCGATCACCGCGCCGATCAGACACAGGAGGAAGATCCCGCCGAGGATGCCGCAGTAGATCTTGTAGGCGAGGACGCCGCCGGGTGCCGGGTCCCCCTCCTTGTACACGATGTTCGGCGGCCCGGCGCGGCCGCGACGCTTCCGCTTCCCGTCGGTGACCCGGATGTGGACCTCGGTCCCTCCCGAGCAAGGCAGGACGATCTTCCGGTCGCGACCCGCCCGGGCGAGCTCGGCCCGCCAGCCGTGGACGTCGCTCGCCGGGAGCCGCAGGTAGATCACGTCCTCGCCGCCGCCGACGAGCTCGGCGGTCGCGCCACGCGCCGGCTCGAGGATCAGGTCGGGACCGCCGTCGGGCTCGAGGACGAGGTCGTCGCCGTCGACGAGGCGGTCGAGCCGGCCGCGCAGCCGCCGGACCGCGCCCCGCTCGATCCGCAGGAGCACGCCGGCGCCGTCCTCGCGGAGCCGCACCTCGCCGCCGATGAGCTCGAGAATTCCAGGGTCGTCGGGCACGGCTGGGGTCTCCCGCGTCTACTGGCGCGACCTCGCGGCATTCTCGTCGGCGGCCCTCGCCGGGGCAAGCGGGCAGCGCTCGGCGTCCGGCGGCGCGGTCGTTGACCGATCGCTCTCGCAGCCCATAGGCTGTCGCGTCCATGAGCCACCTCCGACGACATCTCCGGCTGCTAACCGCGACCCTCGTCGCCTCGATCGTCCTCCTCGCTCCGACCGGCCCCGCCCACGCGCAGGCGCCGACGCCGCCGACGCCGCCCGCGCCCCTGACGGCCGCCGAGGTCAACGCCCTCATCGAGCAGCTCGCGAGCGACCCCTCCCTCGACGAGGCGGCCCGGGTCACCCTCAAGGCGATCTACGACGAGGCCCTCGCCAACATCGGCCGGGCCGACGAGCTCACGCGCGTCGCCGCGGACTTCGAGCGCGAGATCGCCGAGGCGCCCGGGCGGATCGAGTCGATCCGCACCGAGCTGGCCACGCCTCCGGCGGAGCCGGCCCCCGAGGCTCCGCCCGAGGCGACCCTCGCCCAGGTCGAGCAGCTCGCCGCCGAGGCCGACGCGAACCTGACGGCCGCCCGCGCCGAGGTGGAGAAGCTCCGGGCCGAGGCGAAGCGGCGGGGCGAGCGGATGCCGTCGTTGACCGAGGCGCTCACCGCCGTCCGGCGCCGCGTCGCCGAGCTCGACGAGGCGCTCCTCGCCCCGATCGAGCAGACTCCGGAGCCGCGGGCGCGGCGCGTCCGTCTCCGGACGCAACGCCAGGTCGTCGCCGCCGAGCTCGCCTCGGCCGACGCCGAGCTCCGGAGCTACGAGGCACGGAAGGACCTCCTCGTCGCGCGGACCGACCGATGGAGCCGTCGCGTGACGGTCGCCGAGAAGGCCGTCACGGCGTGGCGGAAGGTGGTCGCCGCCCGCCGGGAGCTCGAGGCGGCCAAGGCCGCCGCGGAGGCCGAGCGGCTCCGCGTCGAGGCCACTCGCCAGAGCCCCGAGGTCCAGGCGCTCGCCGAGCGGAACCGCGTCCTCGCGGCGCTCCGGACCGGCGAGTCGGGCACCTCGGGACGGATCGGGGCGTTCGCGCGGGAGCGCGCGGCGATGGAGGCGCGCCTCGCCGAGCTGCGGAACGGGGTCCGGAGCGTGCGCCTCAAGGTCGCCGCGGCGGGCCTGACCAACGCCATGGGGCTGCTCCTTCGACGCCAGCTCGAGAACCTCCCCGACGTGGCGGAGCTCGAGGACGGCCTCGACGCGCGGGAGGAGACGGTCTCCGACGTGCAGTTCCAGCTCGTCCTCCGCGAGGAGGACCGGGCCGACGCGGGTGACATCGAGCAGAGCGTGGCCGAGTTCCTCGCCCGACACGGCGAGAGCCTCGACGAGGTCGCGCGCACGACGACCGAGCGGGTCGTCCGCGAGGCGTTCACGGCGCGACGAGACTCCCTCGACGCCCTCATCAACGACTACCAGACGCTCTTCCGCTCCCTCGTCGACCTCGATCAGGCGGCCCGCACCCTCATCGAGGAGTCGAACCTTCATCGGCGCTGGATCGAGGAGCGCATCCTCTGGGTCCGGAGCGTCACCGGGCGAGCCACGCCCCAGCCCGGCGACGCGCTCGACGGCGCGCGCTGGCTCGTCGATCCGGGCGCCTGGGGCCGCGGCCTGGCGGCGGCCGGGCGCGACCTCCTCGGCCGGTGGCTCCAGATCGCCTTCGGTCTGGTTCTCCTCGCCGGCCTGGTCGTCCTCCGGCTCCGCACGACGAAGACGATGGCGAAGGGCATCGAGGCGCTCGGGTCGCCGACCGATCAGCTCGGCTCGACCCTGGTCGCCATGCTCGTCCTCGCCCTCCGCGCAGCGACCCTCCCCGCGATCATCTGGATCATCTCCGCCGCCCTCGCCGCGCCGCCGGGGCAGCCTGCCCAGGTCGCCGCGGTCGCCTTCGGCCTGCGGGTGGTCGTGTTCGTCCTCGTCCCGATGGAGCTGATCCGGCTGACCCTCGTCCCCGACGGTCCGGGGCCGACTCACTTCGGCTGGTCGAGCGAGGCGTGCAGCCACGTTCGCCGTCACCTCCGCTGGTTCATCCCGCTCCGCGCGGTCACCGTCCTGATCGCGGTCGCGATGGACGCGCAGGAGGAGAACATCCTCTGGAACGACGCCCTCGGACGGATCGCGTTCGTGGTGAGCGTCGTCGGGCTCGCGGCGCTCCTCGCGGTCATCTTGCGCCCCGGCGCGCCGATCACGACCCGTGCCATTGCCGCCGGTCCCAAGACCTGGTTCGTCAGGCTCCGACGGCTGTGGTACCCCGTCGCCATCGCGCTCCCGCTCGCGCTCGGCGCGGTGGCCCTCCGGGGTTACTACTACACGGCGCTCCAGCTCCTCATCCGGCTCAACCTGACCCTCTCGCTCGTCCTCGGGCTGGTGGTGGCGAACGCCCTCTTCCTGCGCTGGCTCAGCCTCGCCGCCGCGAGGCTCCGGCGCGAGGAGGCGGCGAAGATCGCGGAGGCGGAGGCGGCCGCGGCCGCGGCGGGGGCGGACAACGTCCCGACCGCGCTGTCGGGGGCGCCCCTCGACGAGGGCTCGGACGACGGACCCGCCGCCGGAAAGCTCCAGTGGACGGCGTCGGGTCGCTTCGTCGCCGTCGGCGCCGAGCGCCCGCAGGTCGACATCCTCGACGTCCAGAGCCGACAGCTCTTCGGGACGGCGATGACGATCGTCCTGATCATCTTCGGCTGGCTGATCTGGGACGACGTCCTCCCCGCCCTGAGCCGGCTCGATCGATTCCAGGTGTGGCCGGAGCTCGCCCTCCTCGACGATCCCTCCCTCGACGACGACGCGGCGCTCGCGGCGACGCTCGCGCCGGCGCCCGAGCCGCCCACCTCGCCAGACGGCGGCGGCGGCAACGGCGGAGCCGGATCGAGCGTATCCCCGACGGCCGGCATGATTCCCGGCGGGCTCGCCGCGCCGAGCGAGCCGTCGATCCTCCCCACGCCCGAGACGGTCACCGTCGCCGACCTCGGTCTGACCGTCCTGATCCTCATCTTCACCTTCGCGCTGGCAAAGAACGTGCCCGCCCTCCTCGAGATCCTCGTCCTCGGACGCCTGCCCCTCGACGCGGGCGCCCGGTACGCGGTGACCACGATCGTCCGCTACCTCTTCGTCCTGATCGGGCTGCCCTTCGCCTTCGCCGCGGTCGGGATCCACTGGGAGAGCGTCCAGTGGCTCGCCGCCGCCCTCACCTTCGGCCTCGCGTTCGGGCTCCAGGAGATCTTCGCGAACTTCATCTCGGGGCTGATCATCCTCTTCGAGCGCCCGGTCCGCGTCGGGGACGTCGTCACGGTCGGCGAGACGACGGGGACGGTCACCCGGATCCAGATGCGGGCGACGACCGTGATGGACTTCGACCGCAAGGAGAAGATCATCCCGAACAAGACGTTCGTGACCGCCGACGTGGTGAACTGGGTCCTCTCCGACCCCGTTCTCCGGGTCGTGATCCCGGTCGGAGTCGCCTACGGCTCCGACATCGCCCGCGTCCGCCGGATCCTCCTCCGGGCCGCGAACGACCACAGCGAGGTGCTCGCGGAGCCGGAGCCGTCGGCCTTCGTGATGCGATACGGCGCGAGCGCGATCGAGTTCGACCTCCGCGTGTTCGTGGGCGACGTCAACCGGTTCGTCATCATCCGCCACGATCTCCTCGCCCGCATCACCTCCGCCTTCAAGCACGCGGGCATCGAGGTCGCCTTCCCGCAGCTCGACCTCCACATCCGATCGAGCAAGATCCCGCTCACCCAGCCGCCGCCGCCCTCGCCCCCGCCGTCACCCGACAGGCCGCGCGAGCCAGCCACAGGAACCGCCCCCGAGGAGCCGCCCCTTTGAATCTCACGGTCAAGGGAAGCGCCCAGCGCTACGGGCAGCATCCCGGCTCGCTCATCCACGTCGGCCCCCAGCGGGTCGAGGCGATCCGGATCCGCTTCATCGACTACGACCGGAAGGACCTCGAGGAGCGCGACGTCGAGACGGTCGACGAGTGCTTCCCGCTCCGGGGCCGGCCGACGGTCAGCTGGATCAACGTCGACGGGCTCCACGACGTCGCTTTGATCAGTCGCCTCGCGAAGGAGTTCGGGCTCCACCCGCTCCTCGTCGAGGACGTCGTGAACCCGAACCAGCGCGCGAAGGTCGACGACTTCGGCGAGCAGCTCTACGTCGTCGTCAAGATGCTCCGCTGGAACGAGGAGGCCCGCCGGGTCGAGGGGGATCAGTTCAGCGTGGTCCTCGGCGACGGGTTCGTCCTGACGTTCCAGGAGTGCTACGGCGACGTCCTCGAGCCGGTCCGCGAGCGCATCCGAAAGAAGGTGGGGCGGATCCGGAAGCTCGGCTCCGACTACCTCGCCTACGCCCTCCTCGACGCGGTCGTCGACGGCTACTTCGTCGTCCTCGAGCGGGTCGGCGAGCAGATCGAGGCGCTCGAGGACCGGATCATGACGATCCGCGGCGGCCAGGGCGACCTCCTCGAGCGGATCCACGCCCTCCGGCGCGACGTGACCTACCTCCGCAAGCTCCTCGGTCCCGTCCGGGAGCTCGCCGCCGAGCTCGAGCGCGGAGGGAACTCGCGGATCACCGAGGAGGTGATGCCCTACCTCCGCGACCTCTCGGACCACGCGATCCGCGTCGACGAGCACGTCGCCTCCTACCGCGAGCTCGTCTCGGGCCTCCAGGACGTCCATCTCGTCCTGATGAGCAACAAGATGAACGAGATCATGAAGGTGCTGACGATCTTCGCGGCCATCTTCATCCCGCTCACGTTCATCGCGGGCATCTACGGCATGAACTTCGACTACATGCCCGAGACGAAGCTCGCGTGGGGCTATCCGGCCGCCCTGGGCGCGATGGTCCTGACGGCGGCGGGGCTGCTCTTCTTCTTCCGGCGGAAGGGCTGGATCTAGCCAGCCCGCGGACCGGTCCCGTTGCCCGCCTCGGTCCGCCGGCGCTATCCTCGCATCGGCGGGAGCCCCCGACGATGAACGCCGACGACCGCCCGCCTGGAGCGAGCGCGGGCGACCTCTACCGCAGCCGAAGCCTCGAGCCGAACGATCGGACCGCGCGCCTGCCGCGCCTCGGCGCCCGGGTCGGCCCCTACGTGACAACGAGGCTGCTCGGCCGGGGCGGCATGGGCGTCGTCTTCCTCGCCCGGCACGCCGAGTCCGGCGTGGTCCACGCCTTGAAGGCGCTCCTTCCGGCCTCGGGCGTCCACTCGACCCACGACGACGAGGCCTTCGCGCGGTTCCGCCGCGAGGCCGAGCTGCTCGCCCGGGTCGGCGACCACCCCGGGATCGTCAGCGTGCATCGCTTCGGCGTCCACGAGGGCATGCCGTGGTATGCGATGGACCACGTCGAGGGCGTCTCGCTCGAGCGCTGGGTCGGCGCGCGGGGCGCCCCGCCGCCCGAGTCGGCGGCGCGGGTCGTCTCGGCGGTCGCGCGCGCGGTCCATCACCTCCACGGCCAGGGCATCGTCCACCGCGACCTCAAGCCCGAGAACGTCCTCATCGAGACGTCGGGGCGCGCGCGCCTCCTCGACCTCGGACTCGCCCACGACGCGAGCGCGGATCGCCTCACGATGACCGGGCAGATCCTCGGCACGCCGAGCTACGTCGCGCCCGAGCTCGTCACGCCGGACGCCCTCGCGACGCCCGATCCGGAGCGGCCCGGCGCCGTCGATCCCCGCGTCGACGTCTATGGCCTCGGCGGCATCCTCTACTTCGCCCTGACCGGACGTCCGCCGTTCGACGGCGCCGACGCGCAGAGTATCCTCATCGACGTCGCGACGACGCGGCCGGCGCCGCCGGGCGAGATCGACCCGGGCATCCCCGACGACCTCGGGGCGATCTGTCTCCGCGCCCTCGAGAAGCACCCGGCCGATCGCTACGAAGACGTCGCGCTCCTCGCCGACGATCTCGACCGGTTCGCGAGCGGCAGCGAGGTGTCGGTGTCCGCGCCGAGCGTCCTCGGGCGGGCCGTTCGCCGCGTCAGCCGGACTCGACCGCGCCACCTCGCCCTCGCTCTCCTCCTCGGCGTCGCCGTCGCGCTCGCGGTCGCCGCCGGCGCGACGGGGCGCGGCGGCTCGCGCCTCCCTGTCGGGACACCGTCGCAGCACGCGATCGACCAGCTCGCCGTGATCGAGCGCTCGCTCCTCGACGACGGACAGCTCTCGCGCGCCGAGCGCGACGCCCTCCGCGACCTCCTCGCCATCGCCCCGCCTGGAGCCGATGATCCGCCCTGGCCGCGCGCGCGCTTCCTCGCCGACCTCGCCGTCCTCGCCAGGCCGAACACTCGCGACGAGGCCGCCGATCGGCTCGCCGGCACGGTCCGGTCGACGATTCGACGGGGCGGGTCGTTCGACGGCGAGGCGAGCCGGCTCGCCCAGATCGTCCTCCACCGAGCGAACCGCCACGCCGCCCTGACGCTCGTTCTCGCGGGCTCTGAGCCGACGATCGTCCCGCTCCCCGAGGTGGCCACCGGCCTCGCCCGCGCCATCGCGGTCGACCGCGACCTGCCCATCCCCTCGGACGACGAGGCCTTCGAGGCGCTCGTCAGCGCCGACGGTCTCGACGGGGAGACCCGCGGAGCCCTCCTCGTGCGCCGCGCCGACGACCTCCTCGCCGGCGCTCCCGACGAGCCGGAGCGAGCCCTCGAGGTGTTCACGCGCGCCCTCGAGGATCACGACGTGGCCGCCGACGCCCGGCGCTGGCCGCCGGAGCTCCTCGACGCGGCCCGCGAGCAGGTCGAACGGCTCCTCTCGCCGCCGGCGGATGCCGAGACCGAGACGGCCGCCATCGCCGCCGCGCGCGCGCGCCCTCTCTCGGCGCTGCTCGCCCGCGCCGTCCTCGACGCGCCGCCGCCGGCGCCGAGGGTCGTCGTCCGCCTTCACGCGACGATCCGCGCCGCGGCCCCGGTCCGGCTCCGGGACAGCGGGGACTCGGGCGCGACCGAGCTCGAGCACGCCGTCCTCGCCGCCGCCTGGCTCGAGCGCTGGGGCCTCTCGCCCCTCGGCGAGACCGAGCTCCGGCGCGGATGGCGCGGGACCGACCTCGCCTGGGTCCGCCGGCGCGGCCGCGAGGAGATGAGCCGCCCGTCGGTGGCGCGCGACCCGTTCGTCCTCCTCGTCCTCGCTCGCCTCCTCGCCCACGGCGGCGCCGGCCTCGCCGCCGACGCGATCCCCGACGCCGCCGGGCTGCCGCTCCGCGACGGCGAGGACGAGGACGCCTGGCGCGAGGCGCGCGCGGAGCTCTTCCGGATCGTCGGCCCCTTCGACAACGCGCGCGGCGAGGGCTTCGCCCGCGCGTTCCCACCCGAGCTCGCCGGCTTCGATCCCGACGGGCACTACCGCGACCTCCGGAACCACGGGGTGAGCTGGCGGCCTCCTCCGCTCGAGGCCCTTGCGACCGACGGGAAGATCGACCTCGGCCGTTGCTTCGACCCGACCGACGACACGGCCGTCTACGTCGCCACGACGATCGAGAGCGACGACGCGCGGACGGTGCGTCTCCAGCTCGGGAGCGACGACACGATCACCGCCTGGGTCGGCGGGTCGAAGGTGCACGAGAACGAGGCGAAGCGAGCCGCCCGGCGCCGTCAGGACCAGGCGAGCGTCCGCCTCGTCCGGGGGCCCAACCCGGTGCTCCTCAAGATCTGCAATGGACACGGCGACTTCGGCGTCTTCCTGGAGTGGGACGACGGCGACGATGGACCGGTCCCGGGCGTCCGCCTTCGTCCGCCGTCGATCGCGGCCGCCGAGCGCCGCGACGTCGGGGGGACGATCTCGGGCGACGTGCGTCGCGAGCTCGCCGTCGGCTGGGTGGCGAGCCTCGTCGAGCCCGTCGACGTCCATCGGGTCATCCTCGCCTCGGCCGGCGTCCTCCTCGCCGCCCTCGGCGACGCCCGGGCGACCACCGTCCTCGA
The DNA here is from genome assembly GCA_029260755.1 of Planctomycetota bacterium. GTDB lineage: Bacteria > Planctomycetota > J058 > J058 > JAJDCQ01 > JAJDCQ01. The sequence goes on from JAJDCQ010000136.1 coordinate 34,143, forward strand.
GCGCGCCTGGGGCGTGGACGACGACCTCGGGAGCGCGGAGCCGCGACCTCGGTGGCCGGCGCTCGCCGATCGCCTCTCGCACGCCCTCGTCGAGGCGGTCGCCGGCGTCGAGGTCGACGCGGGCGATCTCGCGACGGCCGAGCTCGACCGGGCGGCGTCGATCCTCCTCGAGGGGATCCGAGCCCGGGAGGAGTCGGCCGCGAGCCTCGAGGCGATCCAGCGCATGGGTGGCGACCCGCCCTGGGCGTTCGATCGGGCCGAGCGCCTCCTCGGCGAGACGAGCGACCTCGTTCGCGCCGCGGCGGATCGCGAGGGGAGGTGCTGTCCTTCGGGGACCACGGACACCGCGCCCATCGACGCCCTGCTCGAGGCGGCGCGCGCGTTCGCCGCGAGCGAGCGTCTCGAGGACTGGAGAGCCATCCTCTTCCGCTCGACCTCCGCGCACCATCGCCGCCACGGCCGGGCCGGCTCCGCCCTCGCCCTCGACGGCGACGCCCTCCTCCACCGCCTCGCCGACGTCAGGGCGCGCCCGACCGGCGAGGAGGGCCGCACCGAGGCGCTCGCCGAGCTGGTCGCCGAGATCGTCGCGCGGGCGGAGGCGCTCATCGACGGCGGGCAGCTCGGACGCGCGCAGAGGGAGGCGGCGGTTGCGGTCGAGGTCGGTCGCGAGCTCGCCGAGCCGGATGGCAACGACGCGGCGCGAGGCGCCGCGCGGGTCCAGCTCGCGACGAGCCTCTGGTACGAGGGCCGGGCGCTCTCGCGGCTCGGCCGGGCGAGCGAGGCGCGCGACCGCCTCGACGGGTCGATCGCTCTGCTGCGTCGCGTGGTCGCAGGCTCCGATCACGACCTCGAGCGAGCTCGGCTGCTCCGGATGACGCTCGCCTTCCTCGAGCGGGCTTCGCTTCGCCGCGAGAGCGAAGGGCTCGACGCCGCCCTCGCCGACCTCGACGAGGCGGTCCGGGCGAGCCTCGCGATCGATGGGGGCGATCGCGATCTCCGGCGCCAGCGCGACGTCCTCCGCGCGGTCGCCCACGCGACCCGGGCGTCGGTGAACGAGGCGCTCGGCCGCACCGAGCGCGCCCGGTCCGACCGCGACGAGGCGCGCGAGCACGAGAGGCGCGCGCGGGAACGCTGAGCGATCCGACCGGCGTCGGGCCGCGCTCATCGAGAGCGGCTCGGGGATCCATCGGCGCCGGGGAGCTATCATCGGAGGAGGCCACCATCGCGGCGAGCCGTCGATCGAGATGACCCGAGACCGCCGAGACCGACCACGCAGGGGATCCGAGCGGGCGAGCCCGCCCGCGGCGCTGCGCTGCGCCGGGTGCTCTCTCGATGTGCGGATCCCGGGAGCGCGCCCCGGCGAGACGCTCCGCTGCCCGCGATGCGGCGCGCCGCTCGCGCCCGGGGCGACCGCCCCCGTTCCCCCGAGCGCGCCGCCCGCGAGCCGCCAGCCGACCATGCCGGTGCGGCCCCCCGATCCGAGCCCGCGCCGGGTCTCCTCCCGCCGGGGGACCGCGCCGCGCGCCCGTCCGCCCTCGGCGCCTCCATCGGCGCCGGCCGGCCCGCCCGTCCCCCCGAGGCGCCCGCCGGAGATTCCGCGGCTGGGCGCCGCGTCCCCGCGGCCGCTCGACGGCGGCGCGCTCCGGGAGCCGCCGTCGTCGATGCGACGGCGCCCCGCGGCGATCGGACGGTTCGCCGTCCAGGCGGAGGTCGGACGCGGCGGCATGGGCGTCGTCTATCGCGGCTGGGACGAGGACCTCGCCCGGGCCGTCGCGATCAAGGTCGTCCTCGACACCAGCCTCGACGATGACACCGACCGAGCGCGCTTCCTCCGGGAGGCGCGGGTCTGCGCCCGCCTCGCCCACCCTGGCATCGTCTCGGTCTACGAGGTCGGGGAGCACGAGGGGAGCCCGTATCTGGTCATGGACTTCGTGACCGGCGAGAGCCTCGAGGACGCCCTCGCCCGCGGCCTCAAGCCGCGTCGGATCGCCGAGATCCTCCGCGACGTCGCGACCGCGCTCGACCACGCCCATCGCCACGGCGTCGTCCACCGCGATGTGAAGCCGCACAACATCCTGATCGACCTCCACGGCAAGGCGGTCCTGACCGACTTCGGCCTCGCCCACGACGCGCGCCAGAACGAGATCACCCGGACCGGCGACATCGTCGGCACGCCCGCCTACATGGCTCCCGAGCAGGCCGGCGGCTCGCGGGTGGAGGTCGGGGCGGCGACCGACGTCTGGGCGCTCGGCGCCGTCCTCTACCGCGCGCTCACCGGCCGCCCGCCGTTCGAGGGCGAGAAGGCGATGGTCGTCCTCCACCAGATCATCACCTGTGAGCCCGACCCGCCCCGGCAGATCGACCCGACGGTGCACCCCGACCTCGAGACGATCGCGCTCAAGTGCCTCGAGAAGAACCCGGCCCGGCGCTACCCGTCGGCGGCCGCCGTCGCGCGCGAGCTCGGCCGCATGCTCGCCGGTCGCCGGATCCACGCCCGCCCGCTCGGACCGGGCGGAAAGCTGCTGCGCTGGGCCGGTCGCAATCAGCTCATCGCGGGCTTGTTCGCGGCGCTCGTCGTCGTCCTGATCGGGTCGACCGCGACCGTCGTGACCCTCCTCACGCGCCGCGACTCGGCGGTCGGACCGATCAATCCGCCGATCGCCGGGGCGAGCGGGTTGCGTTCTCCCCCGCCGGGCCTCGGCGCGACCAGCGGCCCGCGACCGACCTCCGAGCCGTCCGAGGGCGAGATCGCCCCGACGGCGGAGGCTCGCGCCGCCGAGCTCGAGGCGCTCCTCGAGAGCGTCCGACGGGCCGAGCTCGCCCCCGGCGAGACGGCCTGGGTCCGGGGAATCGCGACGTTCGAGGCGGTCGGCGGCGAGGTCGCCGCGCGGGCGGCCGCCGACGCCCTCCACGCCGTCAGCCTGGAGCTCCACCGCGTGACGGTCGCCCTCCACGCGGACGCCGCCATCCCGACGCCGGACGAGGCGCGGATCGGGCTCGAGCCGATCGAGGGGCTCGAGGAGGCGTTCGCGGAGCTGCTCTCGCTCGGCCCCGACGAGCGCCCATCGACGGGCGCGGGCGGGAAGATCGCCGAGGCGGCCCGCCGCCTCGAAGCCCGCCGCGCCCTCACCCACGACCATCAGGTCAACACGCGTCCTCCGGGCGCTCCCGAGATCATCGCGCGGGCGCAGCTCGACCAGCTCGGACACGGCACCGGCGTGGGCGGCGACCGTCTCCGGCTCGCGCGCTTCTGCGCCGACGTGCTCGTCCGCCTCCACGCGGTGAAGCTCGGCGTCCCCGCCCTCGGCCGCCACGTCCGGGTCGAGGCGGACCCGCTCCGGGCGGCCGTCTCCGGCGTTGCCCTCGCCCGGCTCGGCGGCGTCGAGGCGAGGGCGTGGCTCGACGAGGCGAAGCGACACTTCCCGCTGGCAGGCCCGTTCTGGGAGGAGGTCCTCCGCAGCCGCGCCGGGGAGACCGATGTCGAGGGCGCGGACGTCGTCCGGCTCCAGCGTCAGGCCCGGATTCACTTCGCCACCAACGACGTCGCGCGCGCCCTCGAGGACCTCGACCGGCTCATCGAGATCGGTCCCTCCGCCGACGACCTCCGTCTCCGCGGCTCGATCCACATGATCCGCGAGGCCTGGGACGCCGCCCTCGCCGACCTCGATCGCTCGCTCGAGCTCGACCCCAGGAACGCCCGCACCCTCGTCTCGAGGAGCGGCGCTCATCTCCACGACGGCGACGCCGACGCGGCCCTGCGCGACGCGATCGGCGCGATCGAGCTCTCGCCGAGCTCCTCCGAGGCGCGGATCGCAAGAGCCCTCGCCTATCAGGCCAAGGGCAACCCGAAGCGCGCGATCGCGGACTTCACCCACGCGGCCCGCCTCGACCCTCGATCGAGCGAGGCCTGGAGCGGGCGAGCCCTCGCCAAGCGCGACGCGGGCGACCTCGAGGGCGCGCTCGAGGACTTCGCGAAGGCGCTCGAGATCGATCCCCGCGACTCGGTCGCCCTCGGCAACCGCGGGCTCATCAAGCTCGCCGCGGGCGACGGCGTGGGCGCGCTCGTCGACCTCCGGCGCGCCGTCGAGCTTCGCCCCCGCGACGTCCGCGCCCAGAACGCGCTCGGCCAGGCGCTCGTCGAGACGGGCGATCCCGCCGGCGCCGTCACCGTCTACGAGGAGGCCGTCGCCCTCGCCCCCCGCGACGCGATGTCGCGAAACGGGCTCGCCACCGCGCGCCTCGCCGCCGGCGACGCCGCGGGCGCCGCCGAGGACTTCGCCCGGGCGAGCGCCCTCGCGCCCCGGAACCCCATCGTCCTGAAGAACCTCGCCGACGCCCTCCGCGAGGCCGGCGACCCCCGCCGCGCCATCGAGGCGCTCGACCGCGCCCTCGTCCTCGCGCCGCGCGACGCCGACATCTGGGTCACGCGCGGCGGCGCCAAGCGGATCGCGGGTGACCCGCGCGGCGCGATCGCCGACTTCACCCGCGCCCTCGAGATCGACCCCGATCGCGCGCGGTCCTGGCTCGGCCTCGCCGTCGCCCGGCAGGACATCGGCGACCGCGCCGGGACGATCGATGCGCTCGAGCAGTTCCTCGCCCTCGCGCCGACGCACTCCTACGCGCCGGACGTCCGGGCGTGGCTCGCCAGGCTCCGCGGTTCGAAGTGACCGCATCGGCCAACCGTCAGTTCGGCCGCTACCTCATCCGGGATCGGATCGGCCGCGGCGGCATGGGCGTCGTCTACCGCGCTTGGGATCCCGCAATGGGCCGGGAGATCGCCATCAAGGTGCTCCGCGCCCGGGCCGGGATCGGCCCCGAGGAGATCGAGCGGTTCCACCGCGAGGCGCGGGCGGCCGGCCGCGTCCGCCATCCCGGGATCATCGCGATCCACGATGTCGGTCATCACGACGAGGAGCCCTTCATCGTGATGGACCTCGTCGAGGGGGAGACGCTCAAGGAGCGGCTCGAGCGCGGCCTCGAACGCGACGAGGCGCTCGCGCTCGTGATCGCCCTCTCCGATGCGCTCGAGCACGCCCACCAGGCGGGCGTCACCCACCGCGACGTCAAGCCGGCGAACGTCCTCCTCGAGGGCGATCGACCCATCCTGACCGACTTCGGCCTCGCCGCCGACGCGGTCGACTCGGGTCAGCTCACGGCGACCGGGACCCTGATGGGCACGCCGCACTACATGCCGCCCGAGCAGGTCGAGGGGCGCAAGGGCGGCGTCGGCCCGCCCGCCGATGTCTACGCCCTCGCGGCGGTCCTCTACGAGGCCCTCTGCGGCCGGCGGCCGTTCGAGGCGGACGGAGTGGTCGGGGTCTACAAACGGATCCTCACCGAGGACCCGCCGGCACCCCGCCAGTTCGCCCCCGACATCTCGCCGGCCCTCGAGTCGGTCATCCTCCGCGCGCTCTCGAAGGACCCCGACGCTCGCTACCCGACGGCCGGTCCCTTCGGCGCGGCCCTCCGGAAGCTCGCCGCGGACGTCGCGCCGGCCCTCGACCCGCCGCTGTCACGGAGCGAGACGCCCAGGCGGCGGCTCGGCGCCGCGGCGCTCGCCGGAGTCCTCGTCGTCGGGGCCATCGCGGGCGTCCTCCTCGCGTCCGGCTCGGGCGACCCGCCTCCGCCTCCGACCGCCCGACTCATCGCGCCGACCGACGGCGCCGTCCTCCCCGATGCGATCGTCTCGATCCGGGGCGAGGCGGAGCGCGTCGAGGCGGTCTGGATCGATGGCCGACTGCGCATCGCGGTCGACGCGGACGGCCGCTTCACCGACGAGCTCCGTCTCGGCGCCGGGACCCACGACCTCCGCCTCAGCGCCGCGACCGACGGGCCGAGCCTCGCGACGGTCACCATCCACATCGACCCCGAGCCACCCCGGCTGCAGCTTCGCGCCCCGGCCGACGGGGACGTCCTCACCGGTCCGGTCACCGTCCGGGGCTCGGTCGCCGATCCGTGGCTCGAGGAGGTGCGCGTCGCGGGCGAGCCCGTCGCCGTCGGATCGGACGGATCGTTCTCGGTGACGATCGACCCGGGGCGCCTCGCCGGCGCCGGCGAGGACGTATTGATCGAGGTCGTCGCGCTCGACCGCGCCGGCCACCGCGCGACCGAGTCGGTCACCCTGCGCCGCGAGGCCGCGGAGGCGCCGATCGATCGGGGCCAGCTCTGGTGGAGACCCACCCCGGAGCAGATCGCCTACGCCCGGCAGGCCGACCGACCGCTCGCCTGGACCGGACCGCTCGGCCAGCGCTTCGTCCTCGTTCCGCCGGGCACGTTCCAGATGGGCAGCCCGACCGGAGACCCCAAGCGAGAGCTCGACGAGCCCCTCCACGAGGTCACGATCACCCGCGGCTTCTACCTCGCCGCGACCGAGGTGACCAACGCGCGCTTCCGTCGCTTCCGACCCGGCCACCGCACCGTCCCGCCGCACTTCCCCGCCGGCTTCCGGACCGAGCTCGACGGCGACGATCAGCCGGCCGCCCGGGTCAGCTTCGATGCCGCCCGCGCGTTCTGCCGGTGGCTCGGCGGGCTCGCCGGAGACGAGACGCGCTTCCGCCTCCCGAGCGAGGCCGAGTTCGAGTACGCCAACCGCGCGGGCGAGGCCGCCCGCTTCTTCTGGGGCAGGCAGCATCGTCGCGGCGCCCAGCTCGCCAACCTCTACGACGAGCCGACCGCCGCGATGACCGGGCTCCCGTGGCCCGCGTTCCCCGGCGACGACGGGCACCGAGGCTCGTCGCCGGTCGGGAGCTTCGCGCCGAACGCTCTCGGCCTCCACGACACGACCGGCAACGCGTGGGAGTGGGTCGACGACGGCTACGCGCCCTACCCCCCCGGGCCGGTCCGCGATCCGCGGGGCCCCGACCGCGCCCCGCGCACCGTGCGAGGCGGCTCGTGGATGACGCCGCCGTTCATGGCTCGCTCGGCGCGCCGATTCACGCCCGATCTGATCAAGCACGATCTGGCGAATCGGGTCGGCCTGCGGGTTGCGGCCGACCTCGACGCGGCGCCGCGCTGAAGGCGTCAGTCCCCCGCCGTCTCGGCGCCGAGCGCGCGGAGGGCCGCGCGGGCCTCGTCGACCGGACCGGATGGTCCGGTCGCCGCTTCGCGGAGGAACGGGATCACGCGACGCTCCTCGGGGTCGAGCGTCGCGACGGCGATCGCCGCTTCCTGGCGCACGCCCGTCATGGGATCCTCCAGGGCGCGACGGAGCGCCCCGAGATGAGCGCGCGCCTCCTCGCCCCGTCGCCTCAGCCCGCGCGTCGCCTCGAAGCGGACGAGCTCGTCGTCGTCGTCGAGCACGGCGGCGAGCGCCCCGACGGCGTCCTCTCCACCGATCCGGCCGAGGGCGTTCGCGGCGTACCGTCGCAGCCCCGCCGGGACGCCCGACTCGAGATACCGAGCGATCCGGGGAACGGCGTCGCGCGCGGCGGCCCCGACCTTCGCGAGGGCGAGGATGGCCGTCTCGCGCACCATCGCGTCGTCGTCGAGGGCACCGACGATCGCCGCGACGCTCTTGGCGTCCGGGTTCGGGATCACGCCGAGGACGGCGACGGCGGCGTCGCGCGCCTTCGGCGACGGGTCGGTCTCCGCCTGCCGGGCCAGGACGGCGACGTGCTCCGGGCCGGCGCCCGAGAGATCGAGCTCGTAGAGGAGCCACGTCGCGAACGTGCGGTTCTCGGAAAGACGGGCCCTCGGGAGAAAGCCGATCACGGCCTCGAGCACGTCCATCTCGCGACCCACGCTGCGCCGCTCGATCCCGGACGCGCTCCCGCGGACCTGGCGGGGGTCGACCGTGTCCGGATCGTCGCTCGTCTCGAGGATGGGCCCGATCAGCGCGACCTGAAGCGCGGGCTCCGCGGAGAAGCACATGTAGAGAACGCGAGCGGCGATCCCGGAGACGCTCTCGTCGGTCGCGAGGGCGAAGAGCGCGTCATCGGCGAGCTCCCGCGACGGGCCCTCGATCACCCGGGAGAACGAGAGGAGGGAGGACCGGCCGAGCCCGCGGGCCTCGACCAGATACCGCCGCAGGCGGGACTCCGGGAGGACCTCGTGGGTACGGAGATCGTCGCCGACAAGGAAGTCGAGCGCCGCCTGCCGCCGCGCCGTCACGTCGGCGTCGGACGAGGCGTCGGGGTCGAAGACGATCGCCTCGATCGCCGCCCGGCCCGCCGGACCGACGGCGTCGAGCTCCACGAGAATGCCCGCCTGCTCCTCGTTCGAGGCCGACGCAAACCGGCTGGTGTGCCAGGCCGCCCGGATGTCGTCCTGCAGGAACACTCCGGCGATGAGCCCGATCACGAGGAGGGCGAGGCCGACGCTCACCGTCACGCCGCCGACGAGGCGCCGGCGCGAACGGGCGGGCGCGTGATCCGGGGGGTGCTCTACCATCTCATCCATCACCATAGCGCACGCAGGCGTCGCCGGCCGGGCGCCCGGAGCCGGACCCTCTGCTACGATGGCGCCGAGCCGATGCTTCACCTGACCAACGCCGAGATCGCCGCGATCTTCTTCGAGATGGCCGATCTCCTCCACATCCAGGGGGGGAACCGCTACCGGATCCGGAGCTTCCGCCGGGCGGGCCGGATCCTCGAGAACCTGGTCGAGCCGGCCCACGTCATGATCCGGTTCAACAAGCTCTCGCGGGTGCCGAACATTGGCGAGGGCACCGTCTCCCGGGTGAAACAGATCCTCCGGAGCGGCACCTGCGACGACCACCGGATCCTCCGCTCGACCCTCCCCGCGGGCCTCCGCGACATGCTCGACGTCAAGGGCATCGGCGCGAAGACGGTACGCCTGATCTGGCAGCAGCTCCGGATCGGGTCGATCGACGAGCTCGAGGCGGCCGCGCGATCGGGGGCGCTCACCAGGATCCCGCGCCTCGGCCTCGGCGCGAGCCAGAAGATCCTCCGCGGCATCGAGGCGTGGCGGAAGCGGATCGGCCGCGTCCCGTTCATCGACGCCCGCCGCCACGGGCTCGACGTCGTCGCCGCGATGCAGGAGTTGCCCGAGGTCCAGCGGATCGCGCTCGGCGGCAGCGTCCGCCGAGGACGGGCGACGATCGGCGACCTCGACGTCCTCGTCGCGGCCGACGAGCGCAAGCCGATCTCCGCGCGCTTCACGACCCTGCCGAACGTCGAGGAGGTGCTCGTCCACGGCGAGGGCCGGAGCAGCGTCCGGCTCGTCTCGGGGCAGCAGTGCGACCTGCGGACGATCCCGCCCGAGAACTGGGGCGCCGGTCTCCACTACTTCACCGGCGCGCAGCTCCACAACATCGCGATCCGCGCTCGCGGGAACCGGTTCGAGCTGAAGATCAGCGAGAAGGGCGTCTTCCGCCGGGCCGACGAGGCCCGGATCATCCCGGGCATGACCGAGGAGGAGATCTTCGGGGCGGTCGGGCTGCCCTGGATCGCCCCGGAGCTGCGCGAGAACCTCGGCGAGCTCGAGGCGGCGGTGGAGGGGCGCCTCCCCCGACTGGTCAGCGAGGAGGACCTCCGGGGCGACCTCCACATGCACACCGTCGCCAGCGACGGCAAGGGCACCGTCGAGGAGATGGTCGTCGCCGCCCGCAAGCTCGGCCTCGAGTACATAGCGATCACCGACCACACCGAGTTCTGCACGGTCGCGAACGGTCAGGACGCCGGCCGCCTCGCCGCGCAGGTGAAGCACATCCGCGAGGTCGCCGAGCGTCACGACGACATCCGCGTCCTCGCGGGCGCCGAGGTCGACATCCTCCCCGACGGGTCGCTCGACCTCGACGAGGAGCTGCTCCTGACCCTCGACTGGGTCGTCGCGAGCGTCCACAGCCACTTCGACATGGACGCCGCCGCGATGACGGCGCGGATCGTCGCGGCGATGGAGACCGGCATCCCCGACGTGATCGGCCACCCGAGCAACCGCCGCCTCGGCCACCGTAACGCCAACGCCCTCGACCTCGAGCGCCTTCTGAAATCGGCCCGCAAGCTCGACGTCGCCCTCGAGGTGAACGGCAACCCCCACCGGATGGACCTGAAGGACATTCACTGCCGGGCGGCCCGCGAGGCCGGCGTGCCGCTCGTGATCAGCACCGACAGCCACGCCCCCGAGCACCTCGCCCGGCGCGAGTTCGGCCTCATCACCGCGCGGCGCGGATGGGTCGAGCCGGGCCACGTCCTGAACACGCGCCCGTGGGAGCACCTCGCCGAGCGTCGGCGCGACCGCATCCGCCGTCGGACGAACCGGGCGGTCGCGGTCGGCGGCCTGGCGCCTCCTCCCGAGATCGACAGCGGAGAGACCCGCGCGGCGATCGACGCGTCACGAGGAGGCGACGACGCCGCCCTCTCCCGCGCCCTCGCGACCCGGCCGCTCGACGAGTCGCTCCGCGATCGCGTCCAGCGCTGGCTCGCCGAGGGAGACGACCCCGCCGTCGAGGCGGCACTGCAGAGTCTGGGAACGAATCCGATGCAGGCGGCCTTCGAGCTGCTCGCGGACGCCGCGGCCGCCGAGCCGGACCCGGGCCCGGACGCAACGTCGCGCTGACCCCTTCGATTTGGCGCCTGCCGAACCTCGTGCGGGGTCGTTGCCGACGTGTACAAAGGTGTACAAAGGGGTCAGGTCTCGGATCTTCGCATTAGCCCCGTTAATGCGAACATCCGAGACCTGACCCCTTCGATTCTTTAACCCCGTTAATGCGAACATCCGAGACCTGACCCCTTCGATTCTCGGGCTCCTCAGGCGACGCCGAGCCCGCAGTGCTTGCAGATCACGGCCTTCACCTTGATGACCCGGGTGCAGTGAGGACAGGGGCGGGTGTCGCCGCGCGCGCCGGGCGCCGCCACCTCCTCCTCGATGTCTTCCTCGGCGAGGGCGAAGCGCTGCTCGCATCGAGGGCAGTCGAACGTCTCACCGACCTCGCGCCTGGTCCGGACGAGGATGCGGCAGGCCCGACATCGGACGATCCGCCGGCGCCGAGGCTCGCCGCCCTCGTCGCGCCGGTCGCCGAGGTCGGACTCGATCGGCACCTCCTCGGCGCTTCGGTTGCGGTAGTCCGGCCGCACGAAGACGCTCATCGGCTCGGCGCCGCCGATCGTCTGGTCGGGGCTCCTCCCCTCGACCCGCTCGTAGGCGCGAGCCGCCGCCGCGAGCGCTTCGCGGCAGTGCAGGCAGCTGTCGGCGAACGCCGGGCGGGGGTTTCCGTGCTCGGGACAGGTCAGCATCGGGTCGAGGATGGCACCGGCGGCGCCCGCTCGCCAGCGGAGGGTGCCCCCGCGCCGCCTCGCCCGCTATGGTTGGAGCGATGAGCGAACCGCCCCCGACCGACGCCTCGCGCGCGCCGACGACGCGTCGGCGGCGCGCCGTCGGCTTGGTCACGATCGTCGCGGCGATCGCCGCGATCGCCTTCATCGGGCGTGCGCCGTTTCACGCGCACCGTTGTCGGGCCGCCCTCGAGGCGGGCGACGCGATCGGAGCGGCCGTTCACTACGACCGGCACGTTCGGGCCGCCGGGCGGGAGGACCCCGAGCTCCTCCGCTCGATCGCCACCGCGGTCCTGGTGGCGGACCTCCCGCTCCTCCTGAACGACCTCGCCGACGGAATCGGCCCGACGGCGGCGGCCGCCGCGACCAGCCCGGGCGTGCAGTCGGCCCTCGCGTCCATGGGCACCGACCTGCCGGCCCTGCGCGCCCGCGCCCGGGCCGACGACGTCGAGGCTCGCGCCGCGCTCGCGAAGCTGCTCGTCGGCGCGGCCGCACGGACGAGGACGGCCGCCCTCGCCGCCGACGCGCTGGCGTCGATCGGCGGTCGTCGCTCGTTGCCGTCGCGCGAGACGCCGGCCGCGTCGATCGCGGGCGACCCCCACCGGGCCGCGGTGCTCGCGTGGGCCCGGGCCGTCGTCGAGGAGCCTTTCCGACCGGAGATCACCGCGACGGCCGTCTCGATCCTCGGCCGCTGGGGCGAGCCGGGTCGCGACGTCGCCCTCCTCGGCGCCCTCGCCGAGCGCACGGCGCGGTCGGAGTCGCTCGCCGAGCAGCGGGTGCTCCTGACCGTCGGCCACGCCCTCGCGGAGCTCGTCGAGCGCGGGCCCGGCGTCCGCGGCCAGGCCGTGTCGATCCTCGACCCGCTCCGCAACCACCCGTTCCCGATGATCCGGCTCCGGACGGCGGCGAGCCTCGCGTACCTCGGCGACGCGGACGGCGTCGCCGAGCTTCACGGCCTCATCGAGCGCGAGGCGGCGGCGACCGGCGACCGCTCGCTCGAGCGACACATCGTCCTGGCCGCCGCGTTCGGCCTCGACCGGGCGGGGGACCCCCGCGGGCGCGAGCTGCTCGTCGCGGCGGCGAGCCAGCTCACCGGGATCCGGCGCTGGCGGCTGCTCCGCTCGCTCGTGAAGGGCCGCCAGCCCCCGCTCCTCGAGCCGGCGCTCCCGTGGGCACGCGAGCTCCTCGGACGAGGACGCACCGGCGACCTCGAGACGACCAGCCTTCAGGTCGAGGCGCTCGACGTGCTCGCCGCATCCGGCGACCGGTCCGATCTGCGGCTGCTCGCCCCGTTCCTCGCCGACGGGGTCGCACCCCGGGTCGAACGGTTCCGGGCGCGCCGGCGGGCCGTCGCCGCCGCGGTCGCCCTCGTCCTCCTGGCAGGGCCGTGAGGCCCACCGAGACGATCGCATAACGCAGGTGCCCCTCGGGTCTTTACAGCGGCTTACGGCGCGGCTACTGTCCTGGGCATGAGACGAAAGCCCGAACCGACTCTCTCGATCACCGACCTCTCTGGGATCAGCAGCGACGACGACATCGGCCGGACGGCGGTCTTCTTCGACTTCGAGAACATCGTCCTCGGAATCAAGAACCGCTTCGAGCCCGCCCTCGTCGTGAAGCACCTCTCGAGCCGCGGCGACGTCGTCCTGCGACGCGCCTACGCCGACTGGGGACGCTACGAGCGCTTCCAGACCGACCTCCTCGAGCTCGGCGTCGAGATGGTCTTCCTTCCGAGCTACGGCGTCCGCGACAAGAACCGGACCGACACCGCGATCGCCTGCGACGCGATGGAGATCCTGTTCCAGCAGCCGGACATCGAGACGTTCGTGATCATCAGCGGCGACTCCGACTTCGGCGTCCTCGCCCGCAAGCTCCGCGGCTACGGCAAGCGGATCATCGGCGTCGCCGCCCAGAAGAGCTCGTCCAAGATCCTCGTCGCCGTCTGCCACGAGTTCATCTTCTACGAGACGCTCCTCGGCGAGACGGTCGGCGGGATGCCCGACGCCGAGCAGCTCGTCCGACAGATCCTGCCCGACGTCATCGATGACTACGGCTCGACGATCCAGCCCTCGCTCCTCAAGGATCGGCTGCGCAAGCAGGACTCGACGTTCAGCGAGCGGAACTACGGCTTCCCGACGTTCCTCAAGTTCGTGCGCAACTTCCCGAAGCTCTTCCGGGTGAACACGTTCCGAGGTGGAAAAACCGAGCTCACGATCCTCACCGCGGGCGGAAACGGCGACGGCGGCCAGGGCGGCGACGACGAGCTCGAGGACGCCCGCGACCTCGTCTGGGACTGCCTCCGCGACGCCGGCGGCGGGGTGACGCCGCGCAAGCTCAAGAGCCTGCTCCTCGCCGAGCGCTCCGACTTCGACGAGCGGGCGCTCGGCTACGCCAACTTCACCGAGTTCCTGCGCGACCAGTCCGACCTCGTGACGATCACCCGCAAGGGGCGGAGCCACGAGGTGCGCCTGGTGAAGTGATCGCCGGCCCGTTCGTCCACCGACCGGTAGGAGCCACCCCGATGCAGCCTCGCCCGCCCGGTCCCCGTCCCGCCGCCCTGGTGATCGCCGCCCTCGTCGCCCTCGGCGGGATACTGCTCTCGTCGGCGCCCGCGCACGCCCAGGACCCGGAGCCGACGCCACCCGAGGGGCTCGCCGAGCTCATCGAGCAGCTCGCCGACGAGGACGCGGGCGTCCGGGCGAACGCCGCCGACGAGATCGCGGGCCACGGCAAGGACGCGAAGAGCGCGACGAGCGCGCTCATCACCGCCCTCGGGGACGATGAGGCGATCGTCCGCGCCGCCGCGGCGGTGGCCCTCGGCGCGATCGGGCCCGGGGCGAAGCAGGCGACCCTCGCCCTCGGCTCGCGCCTCACCGACGACGATGTGGCCGTTCGCCGCGAGGCTGCGTGGGCGCTCGAGCGGATCGGCCCCGGAGCGAGGCTCGCGATCGGCGCCCTCGCCAAGGCGCTCGCCGACGAGGACGTCGACGTCCGGCGCGCCGCCGTCCGGGCGATCGGCGCCGCGGGCGGACGGAAGGCGACGAGCGCGCTCATCGCCGCCCTCGAGAGCCCCGACGCGTGGGTCCGCTTCCGGGCGGCGTTCTTCCTTCAAGGCCACGGCGCCGAGGCCCGCAGCGCCGTGTCGAAGCTGACCGCCCTCCTCGCCGACGAGAGCGAGGACGTCCGCGGCGCGGCCGCCGGAGCGCTCGGCGCGATCGGCGAGGCCGCCGCGCCGGCCATCCCCAAGCTCCTCGAGGCGGCGATCGATGTCGAGTCGAGCGTCCGGGCATGGGCGCTCGACGCCCTCCCCCGCGTCGGCACCCCGGCGGCCGACGCCCTGCCGCTGTTGACGGCCGCGCTCGCCGACGACGACACCGAGGTGCGGGCGATCGCGTGCCTGGCCCTCGGCGACTACGGCGCCGAGGCGCTCGGGGCCGTGCCCGCCATCGCGAAGCTGCTCGACGACGACGAGCGCGAGGTGAGGGTCTCCGCCGCGCGGGGCCTCGGCCGGCTCGGCGACGCGTCGGCGAGGCCCGCCCTCGAGAAGGCGCGCGCGGTCGCGCAGAAGGAGGGCGACGACGACCTCGTCGCGACGATCGCGGAGGCCCTCGCCGGGCTCGGTGACGGGGGCGGCGACTGACCTCGGGCTTCCGTCGCTCGCGACGAAGAGGAACACGGGTCTTCTTGCACGAACGGCCAACGATCCACAGATTACACAGATTACACAGATGAGGAGCTGCCGAAGGCGATCATCCCTCGCCGAAAGGCGGAGGCCCGATTCGGCATCGGCAACGACACGGACCCGCCCGCGGCAATCTGTGTAATCTGTGAAATCTGTGGATCGTTTCCCCGCGACGGCAATCACGTGCGCGTGTGTTCCAGGAACGACGAAAGCCCACGCAGAGACGCAGAGCATCCGCTCGGGCGTGCGAACCTCGAGTCGAGTCGAACCGGTTCGTGACGGGGTTCTGAGCTGGAGATGCTCTGCGTCTCCGCGTCTCTGCGTGAGATTGATGGGCGTCGCCGTTCCGGGAGTGCCCGCGGGTGACGCGTCCTCCTCGGAGTCCCGCCGTCTCACGTGCTCAGAGAAACGCCTGACCGTGCCCGCGGTAGGTGCGGGCGCGGTCGACGATCCGGTCGCCCTGGACGAGGAGCAGCTCGTTCACGTGCTCGGCGAGCTCGCCCGCCTTCGAGTGGCGGAAGAACACCGGGTCGCCCGGCGCGAGCTCGGTCTTGCACCGAGAGGTCGTGAGCGGCGTCTGCACCTCGCCGCATCCTTCGGTCTTCACCAGCTCGAGCCCGGCTGGGAGCCACGGTCTCGGGGAGCGGTCCGCGCCCGACTCTCCCGAGGCGATCCAGCCGCCGCCGTGGCAGGTGAGATAGCCCGGGTCCGAGCTCCGGACGACCTGACAGGCGAACGCGGCGGCCGGCCGCAGCGACAGGCCGCGGTAGTAGTCGAAGAGGTGCGGCGCGAGGAGCGCCGAGCCGGCCGTCACCTCGGTCAGGGCCGGCTCCGCCGCGGCCGCCTCGAGCGACCCCGTCCCGCCACCGTTCACCACCTCGAGGTCGATCCCGCCTGCGCGGAGGTGCTCGACGACGCCGGCGCGTAGCTTCGCCGCGCGCGGCCCCGCGACCCCCTTGAGGGCGCGGGCGATCGGATTGCGCGCCGGGGTGAACGGGTTCTTGTCGGTGAGCCCGGCGATGTGTGCCTCGTAGGCCATGAGGCCGATCACCTCGACGCCATCGAGGACGTTCGCCCGCCGGCAGAGGCGAAGGACCGCCTCGGCGTCGCGCAGCGGGCTCCGTCGCGCGCCGACGTGGACGCCGATTCCCGGTCGATAGGAGACGTCGAGCTCGACGACCGCGCGACAGACCGTCCCGTGTTCGCGACCGGCCCGGGCGAGCGCCTCGAGATGGTCCTCGGAGTCGACGACGAGCGAGAGGGTGCGTCCGTCCGCCGACGCCTGCGCGAACGCATCGAGGTCGGCCCCCTGCATCGTCGGATAGGCGACGAGGAGGTCGTCGAAGCCCTCCTCGGTCGCGAGCCAGACGGCCTCGGCGACGGTGAAGCACATGAGGCCGAGGGCGACGCCGCCCGCTCGGTCGATCGCGCGGCGGAGAAGCGCGGGGGCGCGGACGCTCTTGCTGGCGAGCCGGAGCGACTTCTCCCCGCGCCGGGCGAGCTCGACGCAGACGGCGAGGTTCGCGTCGAAGGCGTCGAGATCGACGATCGCGCAGGGGAGTCGCTCGCCCGCGATGGCGGACCGGAAGCGGTGGTAGTCGGCGGTCTGCGGCATCGACGTGGCGCGCGATCATACTATCATCGGAGCATGCCGCCCACCTGGATCGTCATCGTCCTCACGGTCGCCGCCGTGATCACCTCGACCATCTCGGGCGTCATCGGCATGGGCGGCGGCGCGACGCTCCTCGGGATCATGATCCTCGTAGGGATCGACCCGACGGTGGTGATCCCCGTCCACGCGACGATCCAGCTCGCGAGCAACGGGAGCCGCGCGCTCCTGCTCCTCCGTCACGTCCGATGGCGGCCGGTCCTGTGGCTCGCCCTGCCCGCCTGGCCGGGCCTCGTCCTCGGCCTGCTCTTCCTCGATCTCCCGTGGGTGAGCGAGGACGTGATCCGGTTCCTCATGGGCGTCGCGATCCTCTACGCCGCCTGGACGCCGAAGTGGGGGCTCCAGAACCTCTCGGAGCGGACCGCGTTCGCCCTGGCCGGCTTCGTCGGCGGCGCGTTCGGCGTGGTCATCGGCGCGATCGGGCCGCTCACCGCCCCGTTCTTCCTCCGCGAGGACTACCCCCGCCACGAGGTCGTCGCGACCAAGGCGGTCTGCGCGACCTACTTCCACATCGTGAAGCTGGTCGCGTTCGTCGGCGTCCGCGAGTTCGTCGTCGGCGATCACCTCGGCCTGATCCTGCCGATGGCGGCCGCGACGATCGTGGGCACGTGGATCGGGAAGCAGATCCTCGGGAAGATCAGCGAGACGGCGTTCCGGCGGATCTACCGGGGGGTGCTGACCCTGCTCGCCCTCCGGATCCTGCTCCTCGCCGTCTGGGCGTGAGGCGAATCAGTCCTCGAGGCGCAGCTTCGGGGACCGGACGAGGAGGCGCTCGGGCGCGCCGTTGTCGACCGTCGCGACCCCGAGCCCGAGGCCTGTCAGGCGCCGGTCGCTGGTCGCCGGGACGTCGGCGATCGGCTGGCGGATCACCCGCTTCTTGCCGACGAAGCACTGAAGCGACTCGTCGACGACGCGGGCGGTGAGGGTGTACCAGCGATCCCCCTCGAGGCGCTCGAGGTGGCGGGTCGCCGCCTCGTCTCCGCCTACGTGGCAACCCTGGCGGGTGAACACCCATGTGCCGAGCGTGTCCTCGCCGATCGGCAGGATCAGCGTCAGCCACGGCCGGCGATCGAGGCGTCGTCGCTCCTCCATGTCACGGATGAAGATCTCGACGGTGAAGGTGTAGTCGCCGAGCGCCTTGCCCTGGGTGAGGAGCGGAGCGAGCGCGACGCGCCCGCGCCGCTCCTGCGCGAGGAGCCCGCCCTCCTCGAGCAGCCAGGTTCCCTCGGTCGCGAACCCCTCGACACCGCGCTCGTCGAGCGGGATCCAGACGCCGCGCGGCAGCGCCGCCGCCGCGCCGCCGTCGTCCGTCGGCTTCGGGCCGAAGAAGGTGAGCGAGTCGAGCTCGAGCTTCCCCGACTTCCAGTGGAGGCCAAGGTGGATCGGCTGACCGTCCGCCCGCTTCGCCGCGTGCACGAGGGGAAGCTCGACGAGGCCGGGCGCGACCGCGACGGCGCGCAGGGTCCCGTCGACCTCCGCGATCCGGACCGACCACGGCGTGTCGTCCGTCGTCCGCTGGTCGAGGTCGTGGCCGGCCTCGACCGGCTCGGCCCCGCCGCCGGGTGCGAGGGTCGCCTCGAAGCGTCGCGCGGTCGAGGTGACCTCGATGACGACGTCCTCATCGCGCGGCGACCCGGTCGAGGTGCCCTCGAGGGCGATGACGAGCTTTCCGAGCCCGCGCCCGCGGAGCTCGACGTTCCAGACGCCGCCGGCGGGGAGCCCGAGGCGATGCCGGAGGGTGCCGTCCGCCTTGCGCGCGACGAGCCGTCCGTCGCGAACCCGCGGTTTGGCGCCGCGGTCGACCTCGAAGTCGCCGAGCTCCGCCGTCTCGTCGAAGCCGTAGTAGAGACGCACCGTGGTCGGCGTGGGGAGCGTCGCCGCTCCCTGCCAGGCCGCGCGACCCGTCCAGAGCTCGGTCCGGACGGCGGCCTCGAGCTGCTCGATCTCCTCGGCGTTCTCCGCGAAGAACTTCGTCTCGCCCGCCTCGGTCCGCAGGCGCTCGAGCAGCTCGCCGGCCCGCTCGACGTTTCGCTCCGCCTCCTGCTTCGCCTGGGCGTAGAGCTGCTTGGCGCGCTGCTCCTGCTGGGCGGCGTCGCGCTGCGCCCGCTGCGCCTCCTGGCGGCGGCGCTGCTCCTCGCGGCGGCGCTGCGCCTCCTCCTGCTGCTTCCGACGCTCCTCGGGTGAGACCTGCGCGGACGCGGCCGTCGCGGAGCCGGTCGCGACGAGGACCGCGGTGATCAGGGCGAGGCCGAGTCGGAACCGGCGAGGGGGAGCCATCGTTTGGACCTCCGGGCGAGAAGGGACGCGCCGTGATGATGGCGCGCGCGGGCGCGAGGCGCCAGCGGGGACGCTCTTCGAAGGGGCCTGCCTAGCCCGGATAGGGGCTACCGACGCGCTCAGGTCGATGAAGCGATGGAACCACGGAGGCACGGAGCAGCTTCGGATGACGCCACGTCGCGGACCGATCCCGCCGCTCCTTCTCCTGGTTCCCGTCGCCTCGCGTGACCGAGCCCGAGAGGGAGCCATCCCTGGAGCCGGGCGGCTCGTGCGAGCCGGGATACGGCGCCCGCAGTCGCTCCACCGTGTCTCCGTGCCTCCGTGGTGAATCTGCTCGCCGAAGGCGAGCCCATCGGACTGAACCGGGCTAGGCCCGGGCCGGCTCGGGGAGCCAGCGCGCCTCGGCGAGGAGGTCGGCCGTCTCCTCGTAGGCGTGGAACTGCGGGACGTAGTAGAGGCCGGAGAAGACCTCGGGACGGGCCCGGACGGCCTCGAGCACCTCCAGGGCGGTGTCGCGGCCGAGCTTGCGCTGATCGGCGTCGTCGAGGTCGCCGAGCTTCGCGATCAGCTCCTTGCCCACCGGCATCCCGAAGCCCTTGCGGAGGAGCTGCGCGTTCCGGCGCGTCGTGATCTGCATGACGCCGGGGAACACCGCGAGCCTCCGACCCTGCGCGACGCGCACCCGCTCGGCGAGCTCGACGAACGCGTCGGCGGTCCTCTCGACCGTCGCGACGTCGAAGATCGGCTGCGTCATGGCGAACGAGGCTCCGGCGTGCAGCGTCTTGGTCGCGAAGATCTCCGCCTGCTTCCGCACCGCGATCGGGTTGAACGCCGCGCCGACGTAGTACGGCAGCGGCGGGAGCCCCTCCTCCCAGGTGAGCGAGATGCCCTGCGCCCGGAGGGTGAAGGCGCGCAGGCCGGTCACGCTCCGGAGGTCGTAGGGGGCGCTCGAGGTCGACCAGACGCCGGTCGGCGGGTCGCCCGAGATCACGAGCACGTTCGGGCTCAGGTGGTGGAGGCTCTCCATCTCGGTCGCGAACGCGACGAGCGTCTTGTCGGCGCACGAGATGTGGAGGACGAGCTCGACGTCGGGCACCCGCGCCCGGACCATCCCGGCGAAGACGTCGCGGCCAAGGCGCGGCTCCCGGCCGGGGTTGTCGCCGAGGGTGATGTAGCGGATCCCGCGCGCGGCGAGCGTCTCGGCGCCGGCGAGCACGCGCTCCAGCCCCGGCTTGCCGACGCGCGGCGGGTCGAGCTCGACGAGGACGGGACGCTCGGCGCGACCCTCGTCGGCGATCTCCGCCTCGAGGCGCGAGCGCGGCTCCGCGGGCGCGGCGCCCGGGGCGAGCCCTCCGGTCATCGCCGTGCGCATCCGCTCGTAGCGTTCGAGGTGACTCGCCCGCGCCGCCGCGAGACCGTCGGCGCCGATCTTCTCGAGCTCGTCCCGGAGGATTCCGATGTGCATCGGCGTGATGCCGCAGCACCCCCCGATGAGCCGGACGCCGGCCTCGACGAGCTTGCGGCCGAACCCGCTCACCGTCGCGCGCAGGCTCCGGTCGATCTCGAACACGCCTTCGCAGAGGGTGCTCCGCCGCCCGACGTTCGGCTGCGCCGCGAGGGGAAGCGCCGTCCACTCCCGCATCTCGAGGATCCGGACGTAGAGCTCGGCGGGATCGAGGAAGCAGTTGAGACCGACCGCGTGGGCGCCGCCCTCGTCCGCCGCCCGGACGAGCGTCTCGAGGTCGTCGCCGTGGATCGTCGCGCTGCGACGCCCGCACGCGATCTGGAACACGACCGGGATCTCGGGGAACCGCTCCCGCGCGACCGAGAGAGCGGCGAGCCCCTCCTCGGCGCGATGCACCGTCTCGATGATGAAGCAGTCGACGCCGGCGCCGCCGAGCGCATCGATCTGCTCGCCGTAAGCGTCGCGAACCTCCTCGCCGGTCCGGCTTCGCGCCGCCGGGCTCGCGTCGGTCCGATGACTGATCGGCCCGACCGCCCCGGCGATGAACACGTCCCGTCCGGCGGCCGCCTCCCGGGCGATCTCGACGCCGCGCGTGTTGATCTGCGCGACCAGGCCCTCGTGGCCCTTGTCGAAGTTGCCGAGGTGGATCCGGTTCGCCCCGAACGTGTTCGTCTCGATGAGGTCGACGTCGGCCTCGTCGAGATACGCGCGGTGGACGTCGGAGACCTTCTTCGGGTCGGTCAGGTTGAGGAAGTCGAAGCTCTGCTCGCGGGGCACGCCGACGCGAGCGAGGAGGAAGCCCATCGCGCCATCGCCGCGGACGAGGCCGTCCTCGAGGCGACGAACGAAGGGGTGGTCAGCGATGCTTCGGGACACGGCGCGGGCTCCTCGTGACGCAGTGCGACCGTTGATGATACGAGGTTTGCCGAGTCCGGGAAACCCCGGAACGCTCAGCGTGGCCCCTCGGCGGCGTCGCGGAGAATCCTGGCGAGCGCCCGGCGCGCCGCCCAGCCGACGAAGCGGTCGGTCGGGAAATAGCCCTGATCCTCGTAGGGAACGAGCCGCTCGAGCGCGTCGAGGAGCGAGGCGTCGGGAGCGAGGACGACCAGCTCGGCCATCGCCAGCAGCTCGGGCGTGTCGGTCGATGCGAGCCGCGCGGTGACGAAGCCGCGCCCGGCCTCGTCGCCCGCGCGGGTCAGGAGCAAGGCCGCGAACGGCGCCGCCTCGCCATCGTCCGCGACGAGCTCGGCGCCGAGGGCCGGATCGAGCGCCACATCGGCGAGGACGAAGAACGCGAGCGCGGCGCGGCGCAGGGGATCGGGCCCCTTCACGAGCGCGTCGCGGGCGACGTCTGGCGCGGCGCCGAGGTCGGGCCCCGGCTCGTCGTCGGCGCGACCGAGGCGCCCAGCCGCGACCGCCCGTCCGAGCGCGGTCAGGGCGCTCGCCCGCGCCGCCTCGGTGAGCGACTCGTTCGCGACCGTCGATGCCACCGCGGCGGTCAGCTCCTCGTCGCCGGTCCGCGCGGCCACCTCGAACGCGAGCTCGGCGAGGAGACCGCTCCCATCGCCCGCCAGGAGCGGAGCCGCGAGACGGGCTCGGGCGGCGTCGATGGCGTCGGCGAGCGCGCCGGGCACGGCCGAGGCGGCCGCCTCGTCGCCGACGCGGGCGAGAAGCGCGGCCACGACGCCCTCGCGGGTCGGAGCGCCCGCGCCGGCCGCCGCTCCGCCCGTTCCGCCGGCCGCCGCTCCGGCGCCTCCGCTCGAGCCGGGAACGCCGGCGGCGAGGGCGGTGCCGAGCCCGCCGACGGCCAGGACGCGGACCGTCGGGTCCTCGTCGTCGAGCGCGACGACGAGCGCCGCCACTGACGCCGGGCTCGGCGCGAGCAGCCGGGTCGAGAACGTCGCGAGCTGACGCACCGTCAGCTCCTCGTCGGCGATCCCCGCGATGACCCGCTTCCGCGCGGCCCGACCGCCGGCCCGGGCGAGCCCGACCGAGGCGGCCATCCGGACGAGCGCCGGCTGGACATCGGATGCGGCCGCGCGGCCGAGCGCCGCGCGCGCCGCGTCGCCGCCGATGATGCCGATCCCGAGCGCGGCGTGAACCCGCGCGCTGGCCGGCTCCCCCGCGTCGAGGACGGGGACGAGGTCGTCGATCGCCCGCGGCCCGGCGAGCGCCGCCGCCTCGAGGACGCCGATCATCACGCCGGCCTCGGGCGTCGCCTCCACGACCGCGCGGAGCCGCGCCGCCTCGCCCGAGATCGCCAGCCCGAGCGCCGCGAGGCGGCGCCGGACCGGATCCTCCCCGCCGTCGAGCTTGGCCGCGATCGCTTCGATGATGCGCTTGCCCAGATCGCGGTCGCGGAACGCGCGCGGCGGGGTCGGGCGCGCGATCGGCCCGCCGCCGCCATCGATGAGCGCCGAGAGCTCGGCGCGCCGGGCGCCGAGGGCGTCGTCGCGGGCGGTGAGCGCCTGGGTCGTGCACTCGACCCGGGCCCGCTCGACGACGTCGACGACCCGCTCCGCCTGCTTCACGTGGCGCATCACCATCTCGCGCTCGCGCGGGTCGCCGCCGGCCTCCCGGGCCTTCTGGAGCAGGGCGAGGCGCGCCTTGTGGGCGGGGAGCTCGGCCTCCCGGTGGAGGATCGCGGCGAGCGCCCACGCGACCGACGCGTCGCGATGGGCGCCACGCTCGACCCATCCGAGGGCGAGCATCTCGAGGTCGCGCGCCCGGGAGGCGAGCGGCCCGCCCGGATCGCCGAGGTCGGCCTCGGACAGCTCCGCGCGCAGCGCCTCGAACGCCGCATCCCGGTCGATCGGCGCGACGCCGCCGCCGTCGTCTCCGCCGTCAGGCGTCGACTTGCAACCGACGAGGGTCGCGACGAGCAGGATCGAGAGCGCCGCGAAGGAAGGCCTCACCGGTCTCATCAGTTGTGCTTCTCCTCCCAGGCCCGCCAGGCGGCCTCGATCTCGGCCGTGGCGAGCTGGTCCACGGTCGTCCCGCGGAGGAAGGCGACGATGCCGTCCGCGGTGGGGACGAGCCGGGGCGCGCCCGCGCGCTCGTCGTCCTCCGCCAGGATGAGGAACCGCGTGAGCGAGAACGCCTCGGCGTAGACGGCGTTCATGTCGGCTCCGGTGTAGGCGTCCCGGTCGGTGGCGATCACCTCCCGGAGGGTCCGTCTTTCGCCCGAGGCGGCCCGCGCGGCGAGGAGGCGGGCCTGGAAGCGACGGTTTCGGCAGAGCCGCATCCGCGGCGGCTTGGGGAACGCGTCGGTGTCGAGCTCCTCGTCCTTCCGGCCCTTGCGCGTCTCGCGGCGGAGCGCCTTGAGCGAGCGCTTGTCATGGAAGAGCGCGGCCGCGAAGTACTGGGCGAGCCCCTCCTCGAGCCACTTCGGCCGCCCGACCCGGGGCATCGCCACGTGCATCCCGTAGTGGGCCTCCTCGTGGAGCAAGCCCTCGAGGAGGTGCTCGCGATCGAGGTCCGCTCGTGCGAACAGGACGATGCGCCGGCGACCGCCGTCGTAGAAGCCGCCGCTGTTGCGGAAGCCGGGCGCCTCGCGGTCGCAGAACTCGATGTACTCGCGGTGCTCGCGGAAGAGGAGCACGCTCGCCTTCCGCATCGGCGGGCGGACGCCGAGGACGTGGAGCAGCCGGAGGAAGCCGTCGTCCATCTGATCGCCCGCCCACCTGGCGAGCCAGCGCGGGAGGTTACTCTTGATCGCGAACCGCTTGGTCGAGTAGCGCCGCGCGCCCTCCCAGTCGGTCCCGTCGTCCTCGGGCTCCGCGGGCTCCTCGTCGAGGCCGCGGGCGGCCGCCAGCTCCGCCTCCGCCTTCGCGGCCGCCTCGGCCTCCCGCTGGCGCACCTCGATGTCGAGGAGCCACTCGCGGACATCCGCGATCTCCGCGACGAGCTCGGCGTCGCCGGCGTGCGCCGCCTCGGCGCTCCTGAGCTCGGCCCGCGCATCCTCGAAGCGTCCGAGGCGGACCCACGCGCCCGCGATCACGACCGAGGGGTGGCGGCGGTCGGGGATGAGAGCCCGGACGCGCTCGAGGAGCTCGCGCGCGTCGGCGCCCTCCCCGGCGCCGACCTGCTCCGCGGCGATCTCGTCGACGAGCGCCTGGGCGTCGATCCGGTCGGGTTCGATCTGGAGCGAGTCGACGACGCGGTCGCCGGCGATCGCGAGATCGCGCCGGCCGAACGCGGCCAGGGCGAGGCGGTAGAGGTTGGTCGCCTTCTCGCCCGGGTTCGCCGAGGGGAGATCGAGCGACCGCGCCATCAGACGCTCGGCCGTCGCGGCGTCGCCGCCCTCGCGCGCCCGGTCCACCCCGACCTGACAGGCGTAGCGCAGGAGGCTCTCGACCTCGCGCCGACCGGCGGTTCCCTTCTTCACATCGGGGAGGATCGCGTCGAGGATCACGACGGCGTCGGCGAACCGCTCCTTGCCGGCGAGGGCGTAGGCCTCGCGGTACTGCTCGCGCCAGAGCTCCTGGGGCGGGGGCCTCCAGACCTCGACGTCCTCCTCGGGGTCGCCGATGAACGCGAGCTCGGCGGCCTCGGGGTCCGGCTTCGGCGGCTCGACCTCGGGGGGCCGCTCCGCCTCGCGCTCGGCGGCGAGCTCGGCCTCGGCGTCGTCGCCACCGGTCCGGGCGACGAGCGCGATGCCCGCGAGAAGGACGAGTCCCATGAAGGCGATCGCCGCACCGGCGAACGTCTTGCCGAGCTGCGCGGTGCTCGCCTCGCGCTCGAGCTTCCCGCGCTTCCGGAGCGGGCTCTTCTTGGGAGGACGGGCGCTCATGCTCACTCGTCGCCGTCGTCGCCGTCTTCGCCGTCGTCGCCGTCGCCTTCGGGCGGGGCGCCGCCGGGGATCGGAAACGGCACCTCGATCGCCTTGCCCTTGCGCCAGACGGTCACCGTGACGGTGCTCCCGGGCGCCGAGCGGCGAATCCGATCGTCGAGGTCGAAGTAGTCGACCGGCTGACGGCCGTCCCACTTGCCGATCACGTCGCCCGCCGCGATCCCCGCCTTCGCGGACGCGCTGTCGGGGGTGACCTCCTCGACGACGATCCCGGTCCCCGTGTCGTCCACATCACCGAGGACGAGGCCGAGCGCCTCGGGGGTCGGCCGAGGGCCGGAGGGCGCGGGCGGGCCGCCGCCCTCGGGCTTGCCCCCGTCGGGGCCCTCTTCGCCGCCGTCGGGTGCGCCGCCGCCGCCGGGAGTCGGCCGGGCCTTGAGCCGGGCGCCCTCGTGCTCGGAGCTGTTCACGACGGAGAGCTCGACGGTCATGGCCGTCTGGCCGCGCAGGATGCGGATGGTGACGCTGTTGCCGAAGCGCTCGCCCGACAGGAGGCTGTCGAGCTGGAAGCGGTCGAGCGCCTCCGCGCCGTTCCAGTGGGTGATCACGTCGCCGGGCAGGACGCCGGCCTCATCGGCGGGAGAGCCATCGTAGACGCCCGTGATGATGACGCCATCCATCGTGATCTCGCCGAAGTCGAGGCCGACGAAGGGCGTGTTCGGCGACGGCGGGAGGTTGCCGCCGGGGGTCAGCTCGTCGTCCGAGCGCCCCTTCTCGATCTCGATCGTGACCGTGACGCGCGCGCCCGGGCCGTCGGGATCGCCCGCGACCGCGCGCATCACGACGACCTCGATCGAGCTGCCGACCGGGAAGGTGCTCACGATCCCCTTCCAGCGGAGCTCGTTGATCACGGGGTAGCCGGCGGCCTCGACGATCCGGTCGCCCGCCTTCAGGCCCGCCTCGCCGGCCTTCGCCCCGTCGGCGACCCGGCGCACGATCACCCCGGTCGGGGGCTCCGCCGACCGGGCGGGCGGCTCCTCGAGGAGCAGCCCGTTCACCGCGCCGTGATCGACCTTCTCGCCGCCGGCGTTCCGGAGCGTCTCGAGGAAGCGCGCGATCTGGACGGCGCTGATCGCGTAGCCGATGCCGGTGTTGCGCCGCTCGCCGAAGCGGACGGCGATGCGGCCGTTGATGCCCATCACCGCCCCGTCGAGGTCGATGAGCGGCCCGCCCGAGTTGCCCGGATTGACGGCCGCGTCGGTCTGGATCGCGTCGCCGTAGCCGCCCTGGTAGCGGTGGAACGCGCTGACGATCCCCAGGGTCACGGTCGGTTCGGCGTCGTGCTCGGCGAAGCCCCACGGGTTGCCGAGGGCGAAGACCCACTGCCCGACCCGGAGCGCGTCCGAGTCGCCGAGCGGGACGAACGGCAGCGGGCCGCCGACCCAGTCCTCGATCTTGAGGAGCGTGATGTCGCCGATCTCGTCGTGGCCGCGGACGGTGGCCGTGTGCTCGAACCCGCCGGGCCGGAAGATCGTCCACTTCTTCTGGCCGCCGGCGACGTGGTGGTTCGTCACGACCCACCCGTCGGGGCTCACGATCACGCCCGAGCCGCCGCCGATCGCGACGAACGCCGGGCGACACCGCTCCACCACCTCGGTGACGCGCTTCTCGAAGCGCTTCACGCTGTCGGGGATCTCGGCATCGGCGCCGCGGGCCGTCGCGGGCGCCAGGAGGGAGGCGATCGCGACGAGCGTCGACGCGACCGCCGCGGGGGCTCGGCGTCTCATTCGTCATCCTCCGTCGCAGGGAGTGGCGCGTCGGGCGATACGGCGGGCGGGGCCGCCTGGCGATCGGTCCGGTTGGTGAGGTCGGGGCGAGGGGCGGGGACGAGCGCGCCCCGGCGCCGGCGCGCGACCTCGGGCCGTCCGACCGCCGTGAGCCAGCGCTGCCACGCCCGCTCCACCGAATCGGGGGTCACCCCCCGGCTCGGGTGATCGGTCAGGACGGGATGGAAGGTGAGCGCGCCGACGCCGGCGCGGATCACGACGAGCTCCAGGGCGTGCCCCGACGAGGTGCCGACGACCCGCGCGACCATCTCGTCGACGGTGGCGAACTCGGACCCGTCGATACGGACGATCACATCGCCCGCCCTGAGACCGGCCCGCTCGGCGCCGCGGCCAGCAATGACCGACTCGATCTTGCCGGCGGCGAGGTAGCCGGGCGGCGGCGGCGTCACGGCGGTGTAGGTGATGCCCAGGTAGCCGGGCGTCGCGATCGTGTGCCGGCGAACCAGGTCGTGGAGCAGCCACAGGCAGCGGCTCCGGACCTCGGGATCGTCGCTCGCCGCGCCGTCGAGGAGCACGTCGAGGGCTCGCCCCTCGAGCGCCGCGAGCCGCTCGGTCGCCGCCTGCCGGACCGCCCAGTCGGGCTCCTCGAGGCGCCGGATGTCGGCGCGCGCGGCGCTCGACTCGGCGGCGGTGAGGGCGCCGAGGACGCCCGGCCGGAGGTCGGCGGGCGCGATGACGTCGGGGATGGCGTTCTCCCGATCGTCGTCGCCCTCGTCGTCGGCGGGGTCCTCGTCGTCGGCCGC
Source organism: Planctomycetota bacterium (assembly GCA_029260755.1). Lineage (GTDB taxonomy): Bacteria > Planctomycetota > J058 > J058 > JAJDCQ01 > JAJDCQ01. Next base: position 61,846 of record JAJDCQ010000136.1, read on the forward strand.
CGAGCTCACCGGAGGATCGTCGGCGATCGCGAGGGTCATCGGCCCCGGGCGGATCGTGACGCGGCGTGCCTGGTCGGCCGAGTCGCCGTCCTCGCCGTCGTCGGGCTCGCCGCCATCGTCGCGGTCGCCGTCTTCGTCGGGCTCCCCGTCGGGCTCCTCGTCGGGCTCCTCGTCGGGCTCGGGCGCTCCGTCGCCTTCGCCTTCCCCCTCACCCTCGCCGGCGTCGCTCGGCACGTCCTTCGGGCGCGGGGCCAGGATGGCCTCGAGGTCCTTCTCCTCGCCCTTGCGGAGCACGCGAATCGTCACCTTCTCGCCGACGTCGAACCGGCCGAGGAGGCGCCGCAGGTCGCGCGCGTTCGCGAGCGGCTTGCCGCCGACGGCCAGGAGGCGGTCGCCCTTCTTCACCCCCGCGAGCTCGGCGGCCGAGCCGGGGACGACGCCGGTGACCGGGATCCCGGGCTTTCCGTCGCTCCCCATCGTCACGCCGAGGAACGGCGGCGGCGGGCGCTCGACGTCGTGGCCGCGGGCGAGGACGGGGATCACCTTGCGGAACTCCCAGACCGGAATCGCGAAGCCGACGCCGCTGTTCAGGCCCGGACGATCGCTCATCTCGACGATGACGCCGATCACGCGTCCCTCGAGGCTGGCGAGCGCTCCGCCGAGGTTACGCCGGTTCACCTTCGCGTCGGTCTGCACCGCGCGTCCCTTGAACCGACCGGTCGCGCTGAGGATGCCCGTCGTCATCGTGTGCCCGAGCCCGGGGGCCCCGCGTCCGACGGCGACGGTGAGCTGTCCGAGCCGGAGCCGGGCCCCGTCCTTCCAGTGGGGCATGACGAGCGGCGCGGGTGGATCCACCCGCAGGAGCGCGAGGTCGCGCTGGTGGTCGCGCCCGAGGAGGCGGGCGTCGAGGCGCCGGCCGTCGGGGAGGGTCACCCTGGCGACGACCGGACGCGAGGTTCGAGGGCGGACGGCGGCGCCGAACGGGCCGGCCAGGGCCGATGGCGCCGGCGAGCGCATCGGCGCGCCCTCCAGGCCGGTGCTGCTCGTCAGGATGAGTCCCTGCCGATCGACGATCACGCCCGAGAGCGGCGTCGCGCGGTTGCCGTCCTTCGCGATCGGCTCGATCCGGACGACCGCCTTCGCCGCGCGGTCCGCCGCGACCCGGAAGGCCTCCTCGAGATCGCCGGCGGGCGGAGCGTCGCCGTCGTCGGCGCGGGCCGGCGATGGGCCGGCGAGCACGACGACGGCCGCGAGCAGGAGCGCTCTTCTCACTCTCCGTCCTCCCCGTCGTCCTCTTCGCCGTCGTCCTCTTCGCCGTCGTCCTCGTCGCCGTCGGCGTCATCCCCTTCGTCTTCGTCTCCGGCCTCGTCGTCCGGCTCGAGCGGCACCGCCGCCACCGCCCGAACGGCGGTCGGTAGCTCGATCACCCGCTCGCCCGCGTCGTCCTCGATGACGAGGGTCAGCGTGGCACCCGGCGGCGTCCACTCGAGCGCGTCGTCGAGCTCGTCGAGCCAGCGCAGGCGCCGTCCATCGAGCTCGCGGAGCCAGCCGCCCACCGCCAGACCGGCCTCCGCGGCCGGCCCGCCCTCGCTGACCTCCACGATCCGAAGCCCGCCGCCGGGCTCCTCGATGACGCCGAGGCCGACCCAGAGGGTCGGCCGCTCGCCGCGCGCGAGCGTCGGGAGCATCGCCTGGATCTCGCGCGCCGGCACGGCCACGGCGAGACGGCGCCCCGAGACATAGGACGAGGTGACCAGCCCGAGGACGGCCCCGCGCCGGTCGACGATCGGCCCGCCGAAGCTGCCGGGGTTCACGGGGGCGTCGGTCTCGAGCGCCCGATAGCGATAGCGCCCCTTCGTCGAGCCCTTCTCGCGCGGCATCGGGTAGATCCCGCTCACGATCCCCCGTCCCATCGCGGCGACCCGATCGCGGGTGACGCTCTCGAAGACGTTGCCAAGGCTGAAGACCAGGTCGCCCACCCGCGCGTCGGTCTCCGCGAAGCGAAGCCCCGCCGGCAGGTCGTCGGGGACCTCCGTCACCACCAGGACGGCGAGGTCCATCCGCTCGTCGCGCCCGGCGAGGCGCCCCTCGACCTCGCGTCCGTCGGGCAAGACGATCCGCGCCCGAGGATCGTCGGTCTTCACGGCGCCGGCCGAGGTGAGGACGAGCCGCCCGTCGATCCCCTCGATCGCGAGCGGCGAGCCCTCCGCGGTGTCGAGGAGCATCCCGGCGTTGAACGGTCCGTCCCAGCGCGCGGTGCCGCCGCGCCCGGGCATCCCGCCCCGGTCGCGCCACCATCGCTCCCGGAACGAGAGGCCGGCGGCGTCCTCCTTCTTCCGCGGGGCGAGCACCGCGACGACCGACGGCCCGACCCGCTCCGCGAGGCGCTCGACGAGCTCCTCGATCGGGGCGTTCTCGAGGTCGTCGTCCGCGACGACCGGCGTCAGGCTGCCGACCAGACCGAGACCGAGGAGGGCGAGGCCCATCCCGATCGGCTCGATCCGCCGTGTCCGCCTCGCGCGTCCCGTCATCGGTGCCAGCGCCTCCTCGTTCGACTCGCTACCAGGGCCAGAGCTCGCTCCAGCTCCGCAGCCGCCTCACGCCGAGGTCGACGAGGAGGACCAGCGCGGCGATCCCCAGGAGGACCTCGGCGAGGTGGTTTCGACTGGCCGTCGCGACGACGGCCTCGGGGACGGCCCGATCGGCCGACGGGTCGAACGTGCCGCCGCCCGCCTCGGCGAGGCGGCGCAGGCTGCCCTCGTCGAGGCCGATCGCCGCGTACTCCGGCGAGTAGGAGATCGCGAACCCGCGCGTCTCGACGAGGCCGCTCTCGTCGCGGAACTTCACGAGGTAGCCGCCCGGCGCGTCCGCGTCGAGCTCCGCCTCGTAGCGACCTGGCGCGACCTGGACGAGGCGGACCCGCTCGACGGCGCGCTCGGTCCCCGAGCCGCCGCCCGAGCCGACCTCCTCTCCCTCGTCGGGCTGACCCTCGATCTCGTCGCCGGCCGGCCCGAGGGGACGCCAGTAGTAGAGGTCCGCCTCGAGGTCGGTGCCGTTGATGAAGGCGCCGTTCTCGTCGACCGCGTCGACGACCAGCCGGGCCTTGCCGTCGCGCACGATCACCTCGCCCTGGAGGTCGTGGCGCGGCTTGCTCTTCATCACGCTCCGGACGAGCTGGCTCCAGAATTTGGTGAACCCGTCCGAGCGCATCCAGATGCTCGCCCAGCGAGCCTTGGCGTCCGAGGTCCAGGCGGCCGTCTTGCCGAGCCCGTACTGCCACGTCGCCAGGATCGGATCCTCCTGGGGACTGATCAGGCTGATCTCGGCCATGTCCTTCGGCTTGGTCGTCACGTACCCGAGCAGCGTCTCGAAGTCGATCCCGTTCACGTAGGGGCGGTCGAGCACCCGCTGCGGCTTGAACGGGTCCTCGGTGATCGCCGAGCGGCTCGCCTTGATCGTCTCCTGGACGAAGATCTGCGGCAGGTTGTTGAAGTCGTTGGTGAAGTAGTGCCGCCCGCCGCCGAGCTGCGCGAGCCGCTCGAGGAGCGCCCGGTCGCTGCCCTCACCGATCGCCACGCTCGAGAGCGTCATCCGCTCGGCCACCATCCGCCGGACGAGGGTGTCGTGATCGGCGGGGTTGGTCTGCCCGTCGGTCAGGACGATCATGTGCTTGATCTTGGCATTGACCTTGCGGAGCTCCTCGTAGGCCTGCTCCATCGCGGGATACATGAACGTCCCGCCGCCCGCCGCGATCCGTCCGATCGCGTCGACGATGCGCGGCTTGTCGATCACGCGCGTCATCGGCACCTCCCAGTGGAAGGAGCTGTCGAACGTGACGACCGCGATGTAGTCCCGGTCCTTGAGGAGCTCGACCACCCGTCGGCTCGCCTCCTTGGCGAGCTCGACCTTCGGGCCGCTCATCGAGCCCGACTTGTCGAGGACGAGCGCCATGGCGATCGCCGGGATCTCGACCTTCTTCGGGATCTCCATCTTGACCGGGAGGCACTCCTCGATCGGCGTGCGGTAGTAGCCGCCGAGCCCGAAGCTGTTCTCCCCGCCGACCATGATGAAGCCGCCGCCGAACTCGTGGACGTAGTCGCGGATCAGCGCCATCTGGTCGGTCGAGATCGACACGCTCGTCTGCGCGCTGATCGCCGGCACGTCGCTGAAGATCACGACGTCGAAGCCCTCGAGGTCGGTCATCGTGCGGGGCACGCCGGCGGCGTTCCGCACCGTGACCGTCATCCGGCTCCGCTTCAGCGCGGACGCCAGGTGCCGCGCCTCGGCCTCCTTCTCCTCGATGATGAGGACGCGCGGGCTGCCCTCGACCGAGAGGAAGCCGATCGCTCGGTTGTTCTGGGGGCGCCCGTCGCCTTTGGCCGTGAAGAACGCCTCGAACGCGTAGAGGCCCTTCTCGTCGATCTGCTGGGTGAACGTGATCGGCGGGTTCTTGCCGGGCTGGAGCGTCATCTCCCGGCTCATCTCGAGGACGCCGTTGCGGTAGATCCGCAGGGTCCCCTCGATCTCGCGGGTGGCGTGCGCGATCACGCGCCCCTCGATCGGCTCGCCCTCGCGCACCCGGGCGCTCGGGAAGGCGATCATCTCGAGGAGCGCGTCGGGCGCCTCCTCGGCGGGACGGTCGAGCGGGACCGTGCTGACCGTCACCCCGCGCGCCGCGAGCCGGGCCGCCTCGTCGGCCGCCCGCCCCCGGTTCTCGTTTCCGTCGGAGAGGACGACGACCCGCCCGCTCCACCCCTCGGGCACGAACGCGGCCGCCGTGAGGAGCGCCCCCTCGAGGTCGGTCCGCGAGGTGACCTCCTCGCGGCCGCGGCCGAAGAAGGCGGCCACCTCGCTCGCCGTCGCGCCGTCGGGGACGAGATCGAGGTCGGCGACCGGCGTCGGACGCACCACCGGGCGCGTCTCACCGTCGTAGGCGATCACGCTGGCGAGGTCCTCCTCGCCGAGCGCGGCCGCGCTCTCCTGGATCCACGCGGCGGCGCTCCGGAGCGACTCGTCGGGGACGCTCGCGCTCACATCGACGAGGTAGACGACGGCGGAGCGCTTCACCTTCCGGTCGAGGCTCGGCCCCGCGATCGCGGCCACGATGAGGGCGACGATCAGCGTCCGGAGCCCGGCGCTCACGATCCGGCGCCGGACGGTCACCTCCTGGCGGGTCAGCAGGGTCATCGCCCAGACGGCCGCGACGAGGAAGCCGAGCCAGAGGGCTTCGGGTCGGGCGAACGAGAGGGCCCGGTCCGGCGAGAGATCGATCGTCAAGAGGGCGAGGACGGACACGTTGGCACTGCCTGCTTCCAGCTCGGGGCGCGCGGTGACGAGACGACGCGCCGGTCAGAGGTCTTCGGTGACGAGGGTCGCTTCCTCAGGATGCGAGCGCCCGGGCCAGCTCCGAGGGCGATGTCCGCCCCTGCCGGAGCGCATCGATCCCCGCCTCGCGGAACGTGCGGAGCTGCCCGCCGTGCCGCGCCACGGTGTGCACTCGCTCACCGCTCTCTCCCCGCCCGAGCATCGAGCGGATCGAGGGGCCGACCGACAGCGTCTCGAAGATCGGCGCGCTGCCGTCGAACCCGGAGAACCCGCACCGCGAGCACCCGACGCCGCGGAAGAACGGCCCCGCGACCGCGTCGAGGCGCAGCCGTTCGCGCGCCTCGGGGTCCGGCTCGGCCGGCTCGCGGCACGCCTCGCAGAGCGCCCGGACCGGCCGCTCCGCGATGACGCCGCGGAGGCTCGCCGCGGCGAGGACGCGGTCGATGTGGAAGCGGTCGTCGAGGAGGTCGAGCGTGTTGCGGGCGTCGGGCGCCTCGACGAGCGCGAAGACGAGCTGCCCGCGGATCGAGTGGCCGAGCGCATCGCTCGCCGTGGCCGCGTCGCGGATCTCGAGGCAGACGCTGTCGCCGGGGTCGCCGAGCCGGCTCTCGAGCTCCCGGTAGGCGTGCCCGAGCGAGCCGTCGCGCGTCGTCGGGATCGCGAAGAGGACCAGACCGAACGCGCTCCGCAGGAGCCCCGCCGCGCGGACGAGATCCTCGTCGCCGAGGCCGCCCTTGAAGAGCGCCTCGATGAGCGGCACCCGCCCGAGGAGCATGTCCGGTCCCGGCGTCGGGCCCGCGCCCGGGTCGGCCGGCTCGAGGAACTGCTTGATGACGGCGGCGGCGGTCGGCTGGCGGACGGTCGGCACCGCGTCGAGCCGCTCCGGCAGCGCGTCCGGCTCGGGGCCCTCCTCGGAGATCGACTCGGGGGACGCCTCCGTCGCGGCCTCGTCGCCGGCGGTCGGAAACGGAGCCGTCCGCGGCGGCAGCGACGACCGGAGCCGATCCGAGATCCGGCGCGGGAGGAGCTCGCCGCCGCACTCGGGGCAGACGTTGTCCGGGTCCGCCGGCGCGGCGCGGTCGCCCTGGAGGGGCACTCCGCAAGTCGAGCAGTTCTCGTTCATGCGCGCGAGGCGCGTCCTCCTGGATGTCCAGCGCCGGGACCGCGGTCCCGATCGCTCAGAACACCCCGATATTATACAGAACCCACTCGCACACCAACAAAACCAGCACGATCCAGAGGAGCGTGAGCTGAAGCTCCCGGTTCGACCGAGGCTCGGGCTCGGCGACGACCACCTCGCCGATCCCGAGCGCCGCGCGCGCGCCGACGTCGCTCTCGCGGTCGCTCAGCAGATTCGCCGCGAGGAAGCGATAGGACGACGGCCAGCTCCGTCCGCGGACCGCCCCGTCGCCGCCCTCCTCGACCTCGTCGAAGCGGGCCTCGAGCACCGCTCGGAGGAACCCGATCGAGCCGAGATCGGTGACCGCGCGCATCGCGGCGAGCCGCTCGTCCGAGCTCGAGCCGCCGGCGCGGGCTCGCTCCCAGATCTCGACCTCGCCGGGACGACCGGGGATGAAGACGTAGATACCGGTCTGCTCGGTCTGGGTCAGGAGCGTCGTGCCGTCGGTCGCGACGAGCGAGTCGAGGGTCCCGTCGGGACGGACCACCGTCACCGGCTCCTCCACCCCGACCAGGGTCGGCTCGGTCTCCTCCCCCGCCTCGCCGGGCGGCTCTTCGGGCGGCTCGTCGGCGGCCATCCGGACCCGCGCGATCGATCCGGTCGGGACGCTCTCCTCCTGGCTCCGCTGACCCTTCTCGCGGAGCCACTGGACGAGGTTGCTCACGAGGATCGGAAACGACGGCCGGAGGACGAGGTCGGTCTCGGTGAACGCGAACGAGAAGTAGGCGATCCGGCGACGCGCGTCGTCGCTCACCAGGACGAGCGGTCCCCGGAACGCCTCGGCGATCCGCGACCAGCCGCCCGTCTTCGGGAGCGCGTCGATCCTCTGCGCCTTCAGAAAGACGACGTCCTCGAGCACGACGTAGGACAGGAGCGGATGCTCGCGGTCCCAGTCCTTGATGACCGGGGCGTCGAAGCTCTCCTCGATGTCGAACGGGTTGCTCTTGCCGCGGGGCGCGATCAGGACCAGGTTGCCCGGCGGGAGCTTCTCGGGGATCCACCCCTCGAAGATCGTGACGTCGTAGGTCTTCGACGGCGGCCATCCGCCCGGATCGAGCCCCTCGACCCGGACGTCGGTGTCGTTCGCGAGCGCGTTCGAGAGGAAGAGATCGGGGACGGCCTGGACGAGGAGGACGCTCGCTGGCTCGACCTCCGGGATCACCGCGAACGCGCGGTCGTCGGCCGCGAGGGCATCGCCTTCGGACTCGAGCCGCATCTCGAGGACGCCGCCGTGCCGGAGCGTCAGCGTCCGGACCGGGAGGCTGACCTCCTCGCCGGGCGGGAACACCCGCTCCCCGATCGGATCGAAGAGGACGCCGTCGAGGTGGATCTCGCACTGCGCGACCGCCTCGGTATCGCCGAAGTTCTCGACGGTGACGAGCACCTCGAAGTCGGCCGAGACCTGCGTCAGGTCGCCGACCGCGCGCGGGAGGCGACGGGCGCTGAACGCGGTGACGGCCAGGTTCGGAGCCCGGGCCGAGCCGAGCGGGACGTAGACGACGCGGGTCCGCTCCGGGACGAGCTCGGCGAGCGGCTCCGGTCCGAGGACGTCGACCGGCGCGGCCGCGGGGGGAGCGTCCGGCGGGTCGTCGCCCGCCGCGCCCGCGTCCTCCCCGGCGCCGCCGCCCTCCTCCGTCGCCAGGACCCGCGCCGCGAGCGAACCGGCCGCGCCGTCGCTCAGGACGAGCACCTCGAACTCGGGATCGCCCTCCCGCGGCGCGTCGGTCGCCGCGCCGTCGTCGGGACGACCGAGCTCGACCAGCGCCTGCTCCGATCGACAGGCCGCGAACGCGAGCTCGATCGCCGCGCGGAGGTCGCCCTCGGCCTGGCCCGGCCTGGCGAGGTCGAGGGCCCGCAGGAGCGCCTCCTTCTCGCCCGTCATCGGCGCGAGCACCTCGGGGCGCGGACCGCTCCGGACGATCATCATCCGGTCCTCGACGCTCAGGTCGAGCACCTGCGCCCGGACGAGGTCGATCGCCGCCTCGAACCGGGTGCGCTCGCCGCGCAGCGCGCCGGACTCCTCGTCCGACGTCATCGCCGCGCCGTTCGGTGACGCGATGATCCGGGCGAGCGGCGCCGCGCCGAGCCCGGCCGTCATGCTCGCCGAGGCGTCCAGGACCACGACGACCCGCTGCGGGACCAGCTTGTCCGAGAGGACCGGCCGGGCGATCGCGAGGGCGATGATCGCGGCGATCGCCAGGTGGAGGATCAGCGAGATGATCCGCTTGATCTTCCGCCAGAGCGCGCTCTGGACCTCGCGCTTGAACACCCGGTCCCAGATCGCGACCGTGCTGACGACCTGCGTCCGCCGGCGCAGGCGAAGGATGTAGAGGATGATGATGGGGACGAGCACCCCGAGGAAGGCGAGCCCGGCCGGCGCGAAGAACCTCAATCGAGGAACCCTCCCTCGCGGAAGACCCGGAGGACCAGGTCGTCGAAGATCTTGCTCGTGTTCGCCCGGAGATACACGATCCCGCGGCTCCGACAGAACGACTCGATCTCGCCGCAGTAGCTGGCGAACGCCTCGCGGTACTTCGTGAGGGTGTGGGCGTCGACGCTCACCTCGCGGAGCTCGCCGGTCTCGGCGTCGATCAGGTTGATCTCGCCGCGCATCGGCGGCTCCTCCTCGTCGCGGTCGACGACGTGGAGGGCGTAGACGTCGTACTTCCGGTGGAGGAACTGCTTGAGGGCGTCCTCGATCGCGTCGGGGCGGCTGTCGAAGAAGTCCGACAGGAGGATCACGATCCCGCTGCGCCGGCTCTTCAGGGCGATCTCACGGCACACGTCGGCGATCGCGGTGCGACGATCGTCCTCGGGTGAGGGCAGCTCGAGGAACCGGAAGACGTTCCAGATCTGCCCCTTCCCGCGCACGATCGGGAGGACGTTGGTCACCCGGTCGGTGAAGGTGGCGAGGCTGACCCGGTCGTGATTGGCGAGGCCGATGTAGGCGAGGGCGGCCGCCACCTGCTTCGCGTAGAGCACCTTGCTCGGGCTGCCGAAGTCCATCGATCGGCTCGTGTCGACGATGAGCGTGATGTTGTGCTCCTGCTCCTCCTCGTAGAGCTTGATCAGGAGCTTCTCCATCCGCCGGAAGATGTTCCAGTCGATGTAGCGGAAGTCATCGCCGCGGCTGTAGCTCCGGTAGTCGCGGAACTCGACGCTGGTGCCGCGGGCGGCGGCGCGCCGCTCGCCCTTCACCCGCTCGCGGAAGAGCTTCTTCGAGATGATGTAGAGGTACTCGAGCTTCTTGAGAAAGGTCGAGTCGAACGGGCTGTCGAGCTCGGTGCGGGTCGCCGGGGTCGGCTGGGTCGCGTCGGTCGCCATGGTCGCGCCTACTCCCGCTCGCGGTAGGCGTGCAGATGCCCGTCGGGCCGCACGACGTAGAGGACGCCGCCGGCCGCGATGGGACGCGGCGGCAGGAAGCCGAGCCGGTAGGGCGACGCCTGGCCCTTCACCGCCTCGCGAGGACCGCCGCCGATCGGCATCTGCCCGAGCACCGCGCCGGTGCCGACGTCCACGACCAGGACCGTCTCCTGGACGATGTAGATCCGGTCGCCGACGATCGTCATGCTCGGGTGGAGCGTCCCGACGCTCTTGTCGCCGCGCGCGAAGCGAATCCCGCTCTTGCCCGAGGTCTTCGACACGAGGGCCGGGATCGCGGTGACGCGGCCCTCTTCGCCCTCCTCCTCGTCGTCGTGATCGCCCTTGGGGGCGCCGTCGGACGGGTCGTGGTACCAGAGCTTCTTGCCCGGCCACGAACGCTTGCGCGCCTCCCACGACCAGGACCAGACCGCCTGGAGCGCGTCGTCGAGCTCGCCGTGGCTCTTGCCGAGGAGCGCGATCACCCGCCCCCCGCTCTCGGTCTCGACGACGTCGAGCAGCCCCTCGCCCGTGGCGGTCGTGATCGCCGGGCTGACCCACCGGACGGCGCCGCTCTCGATGTCGTAGGCGGCGAACGATCGGGTCAGGTCGGCGGCGTAGACCAGCGGCCCGACGAGCCGCACGTCGCTCAGCGCGACCTCGCCGTAGGCGCGGCGCCCGTCCTCGAGGCCGGCGTTGACGCCGTCGATCTCGAGACGGCGGACGATCGCGCCCGACCCGCCATCGACGACCGTGATGCTCTTGCCGTCGGCGACGACGACGCGGCCCTCGTCCGCTCGCAGCGCCGGCGCGCCCGGGCCGTATCCGCCCCGGACGAGATGGCTGGTCGGCGCGAGCCCGACGCCGGTGTAGGGACTCGCCGCGACGCGCAGCCGCCAGAGCACCGCCCCGTCGCTCGACCGGATCGCGTGGAGCCGCCCCGCGACGTCCAGGACGTACACCCGGTCGGGCGCGTCGGGGTCGGCCGCGACGGAGAACGACTGATCGGCCTGGAGCGTGATCGGAACGCCGCTCGCGCCGACGCCGCCGCCGACGACCAGCCGCCGACCGCCGGTCATGATCACCGTCCGACTGCCGGCGACGACCCGACCCGGGCCGAGGGTCGTCTTCGGCCGGACCACGACGCCGCCGCCGGAGCTCTCCGGACCCGGCGCCCGCGACGTCTCGGTCTTGCGGCCCGTCTTCGCCGCGGCGAGCCCGAGGGCGGGACCGAGGTCGAGGGCGCCGGCGAGCGGATCGACGCCCCGCTGCCGGCCGAGGCGCCAGAGCTCGTCGCCCGTCTCGGCGTCGCGGCCCGCCACGCCCGAGGCGGCGACGACGACGGCCGGACCGGCGAGGACGACGCCGGGCTCGAGGGGGCCCGCGTCGAGGATCCCGTCGAGGGCCGGCTCGTCGACCTCGAAGCGCGGCTTGCCGCGCTCGTCGAGCTCGAGGGCGACCAGATGGCTCGCGCCGTCCTCGGTCGCGAGGAACAGCGTTCCGCCGCGTCGCGCCGGGCTCGGATACGCGAGGCGATCGACCGACGTGGACGTCACCCGGACCTTGAAGGCCAGGCCGAGGTCGCCCGGCGGGGGCGCCGCAATCGCCGTCGCGGCGACGACGGCCGCGAGGCGCTCGCGCGCCGACGCCGCGATCGCATCCGGCGCGCGATGGACCAGCTCCTGGAAGCGTCGATGGGCCCGCGGCAGGTCGCCGTCCTCGGCGTCGAGCTCGGCGAGGCGCGCGAGCGCCTGCGCCTCGAGCGATCCCATGGGACCGTCGGCGGCGCCGCGGGCCGCGACGAAGCTCAGCCCGATGGCCCACCGCTCGGCGTGACGATCCCCCGCGGCGCGATGGATCGCGCCGGCCGCCCAGAGGGACGCGCCGCCCCGGCGTCCGAGGGCGAGACCGCGGGCGATGAGGACGCGCGCGTCGCCGGCCGCCTCGCGGGCCGCCCGGTCCCCCCCCCACGTCGCGACGAGCGAGGCGAGCTCGCCATCGCCGTGCGCGGCCACGAGCGCGGCCGCCCGCTCACGGGCGAGCTCGGCGATCGAGACCGCCCGGTCGCCGAGGCGAACGTGCTCGGCCGCGCCCGAGGTCTCGGCCAGGACGAACGGCTCGTCGGCCGGCCCCATCCCCAGCACCTCGGCCCAGGTCTTCACCGCTTCGACGAGCCGCTTCTCGCGCTCGAACGTGATCCCGATGAGCGTCCGAACGAGCGGCTCGCGCCGGTCGGAGACGGCGCCGCCCTCGCGCAGGGCGTGCTCGAGCTCGGTCCGCGCCGCCGCGGGCTCGTCCTTCGCGAGGTGGCCGACCGCGAGGAGCACGCGGGCGTGGACGATCGCCTCCCGCGCCGCCTCGGCCCGCCGCTCGTCGCCGGCCCCGCCCCGACGCGCCGCCGCCTCGATGCACGCGGTCAGGGCCGCGATCTCCTCGGCCGAGCGGTCGGCCTGACGGTAGAGGCGCGCCAGGCGCAGGTGGGCGGCCACGTCGTCGGGGTCGGCCGCCACCTTCTTCGTCGCGAGCTCGAGCTCGACGCCGAACCGGTTGAACGCGATGACGGTCCCGTCCGCGCTCGCGGTGAGGAGACGTCCGCCGAAGAAGATCGGGCGGGTGAGGGCGTAGGGGCTGGTGCTCTGATCGTGGAGGACGATCGCGCCCGAGCTGCTCGTCGTGACCGTGATCCCGGCGATGCCCGAGTCACTCCCCTCCTCGACCTTCTGGCGGACCCGCCGCCGACGGTCCTTGTCCTGCCAGACCAGCCGCCCCGTCTCGAGGTCGTGGGCGCGCAGCCAGGCCGTCGCGAGGTAGACCGTGCTGCCGGCGACGACGAGCTTGCCGGCGACGCCGGCCTCCATGTCCGGCCCCTCGAGCGAGGTCTCCCACCGGCGCTCGAGCGTCTTCGCATCGCGACCGACGAGGACCGCCTCATCCGGCGAGAAGACGACGGCGAGATCGGGCGTCACCGCCAGGTCGACCGCCGCGAACGCGAGGTCGGTCTCGGCGACCTTCTCCGAGCTCGCCAGGTCGAACGCGACGAGGCGCGCGGTGTCCTCGACGATCGCGGTCGCGAGGTAGATCCGTCCGCCGGACGCCGCCGCCGCGACGTAGACCGGTCGCGGCTCGGCGTCGCCCTCGCGCGCGCCGCCGCCCCAGCTCTCCTCGCCGTCGCGCGGATCGAGGACGTGGACGCGGTTGCCGCGCACGAGGATCAGGACGTCCGCCTCGACCGAGTAGAGCAGCCGCGGCGCGCCGCTCGTCGCCGCGTAGCCCTCGCCCGGCTCCGACCGCCACAGCGGCCGCCCGTCGGCGTCGAACGCCCAGACCTCGCCGGCGTCGGTCGGCACGTAGAGCCGCGCCCCGACCGGCAGCGGCGACCGGAAGACGACCTGCGCTCCGGTCGCCCCCGCGGCGCCCTGCTGGGCCATCAGCACCTGCACCCGCTGGATGAGCTGCGCGATCTGGCGGTTACTCGGGTCGGTCGCCTGGAGCTGCTGGATCCGCTGGAGCATCTGCCGGAGCTGCGCGTCCTGCGCGCTCCGCGGCGCCGACCGCGCGCCGCCGGCCGCGCCGGGCGTGCCGACGACGCCGGGCATCGCGTCGGCGCCATCGAGCGGCTCCTCGTCGGTCGTGGTCGTCGTCCCGTCGAACTTGAACCGGAGCTTCCCGGTCTTCGCGTCGTACGCGGTCAGCAGCTCGCCGCCCTCGACGATCAGGCCGGCCCCCGGCCACGCGACGAGGTCGCCCGGGTTCCGGACCGACTTGCTCTCCGCCGCGATCGGGTCGCGGAGCTCGCCCGTCTCGCGGTCGAGGATGTGGATGCCCTCGCCCGCCCGCGCCATCACGCCGAGCTGGCTGCCGACGAGGCCGAGCCCCGGCGCGAGCTCGGACACCTCGCGCGTCCAGAGCACGGTGAGGGGCGGCTCGAACCCGGCCTCGCTCCAGCGCGCCCGGCCCGGGTCGTCGCCGGAGAGCGCGGCGAGGTCGCCCGCGTCGATCCCGGTCGCGGCGATCGCCGCCTCGACCTCGGCCCGGAACTCGGCGACCGTCCGGGTCGGCGCCGCGGCCGCGTCCGGGTCGCGCGGCAGCCGGACGGCGACCGGGGCGCCCTCGATCTGCCGGGCGAGCCGGCTCAGGTAGAAGATCGCCCGCTCGGTCTGGTCGGCGCGGAGCGCGACGGCGCAGAGATGCGCCAGGATCTCGGCATCGGTCGGCCCCTCGGCCGCGCCGGCGCTCGAGCCGTCGACGCCGACGCCGCCGCCCTTGAGGTCGACGAGCGCCCGCTCGAAGAGGCGGCTCGCCTCGTCGAACGACCGCTCCGACGCCCGCGCCTCGCCGAGGCGGACGGCCGCCCGCCGCGCGATCGAGCTGAGCTGGTAGACGAGGACGCCCTCGAGGAGGCTCGGGTCGCCCTCCTTCTCGAAGCGCGCGTAGAGCTGACGCGCCGGCTCCTCGTGCCGCTTCAGGAACCTCGCCCGGGCCGACTCCGGCAGCTCGCGCAGCTTCAGGCGCGCGAACCAGGCCGCGTTCGCCTGGCGGCTCTCGTCGATCCGGATCGTGGCCGTCGGGTAGTCGAGGACGAGCCTGTGAAGCAGATCGGCTCCCGCGTCCCAGTCCTCCAGCGCCTCCTGGCAGATGAAGATCTGGGCCGCCAGGCTGCCGGCCGTCTCGGCGTCGCTCGCCCGGACGAAGGCCTTGCGGAAGATGTCGAGCGCCTCGGCGTGCTTGTCCTCGCCGCGGAGGGTCGCCCCGATCTCGAGGGCCGACTCGTAGAGGAGCCCGCGGGCGAGGACGACCTCGTCCTCCGCCCGGGCGACCTTCGCCGCCTCGAGGTAGGCCTCGAACGCGCCGAGGTCGTCGTCGAGCTTGGCGCGGGCCATCCCGAGCGATCGCCAGAGCTCGCTCTTGTCGGCGTCGACGCGACAGGCGAGCTCGAGCGCGCGGGCGGCGTCCTTGTTCCCCTCCTCGTCGCCGGGCCGGCCGAAGCGGAGGGCGAGGTCGGCGAGGACGGTGCTGTCGGTCGGCTCCTCCTCGAGGACGCGCCGCCACATCTCGCGGGCCGCCTCGCGCCGCGTCTCCTCCTCCTCGCTCGGGTCGCGGTCGATCACGTCGCCCTGGAGAGTCATGTAGAGATGGCGCTTGATCGGGTCGGTGTCGGCCAGGTGCTGGTAGATCCGGAGCGCGTCGGTGATCTCGCTCTCGAGGGCGTAGAGCTCGGCCAGCGACCGCGCGATGAGGGCGTTCTTCTCGTCGAGGGCGTGGGCCCGCTCGTAGTACTTGATCGCGAGGTCGTTCTCCCGGTCCTCGCGGTACATGTCGCCGAGCGCCGCATGGAGGCTGGCGTCGGTCTTGGCGTCGTCGCTCTCGACGATCCGCGTCTCGAACTTCTCGATCAGCTCCTTCAGCTTGCCCTGCACGTGGTAGAGGGTGATCAGCTCGTGATGCGCGTTGCGCCGCTCCTCGTCATCGCGGGCGAGCTCCACGGCCTTGTGGAACGCGAGGGTCGCCTCCTCGAGGTCCTCGGCGGCCCGGTGCGCCTCGCCGAGGGCGAACCGCATCCGGTAGTCGTCGGGGGCGAGCTCCACCGCCTTGGTGAACGCGACGGCCGACTCCGACGCCAGCCCCGCCTCCCGCAGCACCCGGCCTTGCTCGGCGAACGCGCGCGGGTCGGTCGTGCCCTCGGGCGCCATCGCCGCCCAGGCGGTGAGCGCCTCGTCGCGGCGGCGGAGCTTGAAGAGCGCCTGCCCGAGGGCGCGGGCGTAGGAGTAGTCATCCTTCGGCGCGACGGCCGCGGCGGCCTGGTAGAGCCGGAGCCCCTCCTTGCGTCGGAACGTCGAGTCGAGCCGGCGGGCGAGCTCGATCAGCGCCTGCGGTCGCGCCGACGCCGGCGCTGCGAAGCTCGACCACGCCTCGCGGGCGTCGGCGTTTCGCCGGTCCCGGTAGAAGCTGACCGCGAGGTCGATCCGCGCCCGGTCGTCGCCCGGCGCCACCTCGAGCAGCCCGCGGAGCGCGTCGCGAAGGGGCGTCTCGTCGAGGCTCGGCCGCTTCTTTCGCAGATCGACGAGCGCGCGCCGGAGCGCGACCTGGCGCGGGGCGCCCTCGATCGCCTCGGCGAGCCGCTCGTCCGCCTCGCGGTAGCGGCCGTCCAGGGTGAGCGCCCGGGCGAGGAGGACGAGCACCTCGATCTGGGCCGGCTCGAGGACGCCCTCCTTCGGCGGCTCCCCCGAGAGCCGCGGCCCGAAGCCGCCGGCGGCGAACCGCTCCTCGAGGTAGCTCCGCAGGTCGGCGAACCATCCGCGGCTCACGTGGAGGTCGAAGATCGAGCGGATCGCCTGCTCGCGGAGCCAGTGGCCCTCGCCGGTCCTCGCGACGATCTCCTCGAAGCTCCGGAGCGCCCGCTTCGTGTCGTCCATCTTCTCGAGGAGCTGCCCGGTCGCGAACGTGGACTTGAGCTGCAGCGCGGTGTCGGTCTTCCCCGGGCCGTCGATGATTCGCTGGTGGACGTCGATCGCCTCGACGTAGAGCTCGTGGCTCGCGTAGATCTCGGCGAGCTCGAGCTGCTGGAAGTAGTCGTCGGGGTTCTCCGCCAGGATCCGCTCGAACGCCTCGACCGCCTTCTCGCGCTCCTTCGCCCGGAGCCGGAGCGCGCCGAGGCGCTTCCAGATCTCGACCCGGCGGTCGGGACGGCGCTCGGCCTTCCCCGCCTTCTCGAGCAGCTCGCACGCGGTCGCCACGTCTCCCCGCTGGGCGCGGACGCCGGCGAGGAGCGACAGGGCGAGCGGGCTCTCGGAGTCGTAGCGGACCGCGATCTCGACCCGCGCGCGGAGCTCGTCCTTGCTGCCCTCCTTGTCGTAGATCCGGGCCAGGGACAGATGGACGTTCGCGTGGTCGCGTCGCTGCCGCGGGGTGAGGTCATCGACGTCGTCGGGCTCGCCCATCGCCTCTGCGCGCCGCTTGAGCAGCTCGACGAGCTCGGCCACGCGGTCGAACTTCGCGTAGGTCTCGTAGACCTTGCCGAACAGATACTCGTCGGCCGGGTCGTCGAGCCAGATCTCGACGAAGCGCTCGGCACGGGCGGGGACGAAGTCCTCGTCGTCGCGAGCGGCCGACGGGGCCGGACGGACGAGGACGAGCAGCCCCAGCGTCAGGATGACGCCGACGACGGGGATCGAGGATCGCGGACGGACGGACACGGGCTCGGCACTCCTGACTCGGAGACGATCGCGGCGGCGCGGCGCCGCGAGGACGACGGGGAAGCGGCGAGGGTCAGGCCTTCGCCGCGACCGCCTCCTCCTCGAACTCGGGCACCTTCGCGAGGATCTCGTCGACGATCCCGTCGAGGCTGATCGCGTCGGCCTCACCCTCGAAGTTGAGGATCAGCCGATGGCGAAGCGCGGCGTGGGCGCTCCGGCGGATGTCGTCGCACGAGACGTGGACGCGGCCGTCGAGGAGCGCCTGGATCTTGCCGGCGACGACGAGCGCCTGGAGGCCGCGCGGGCTGGCGCCGTACTTCACGTAGCGCTTCACCGCCGGGACGGCCAGGTCCGAGGTCGGGTGACTCGCGACGATGAGCTTCGCCGCGAACCGCTCGACGTGCTTCGCGATCGCGACCGCCCGGGCGAGCCGCTGCATCGCGATGATGGTCTCGCCGTCGGTCACCTTCTCGATCGTCGGATGGACCTCGCGGGTCGTCCGCGCCGAGATCTCGGTCAGGTCGTCGAGGCTGGGCGTCCCCACGTCGAGCTTGAAGAAGAACCGGTCGAGCTGCGCCTCGGGGAGCGGGTAGGTCCCCTCCATCTCGAGCGGGTTCTGGGTCGCCAGGACGAAGAACGGCTCCTCCATCACGTGGCGGGTCCCGCCGATCGTGACCGAGTGCTCCTGCATCGCCTCGAGGAGCGCCGACTGCGTCTTGGGCGTCGCCCGGTTGATCTCGTCGGCGAGGATGACGCTCGCGAAGAGCGGCCCCTTCTGGAACCCGAACGTCTTCCGCCCGTCCTCGCCCTCGTAGACCATCTGCGTGCCGAGGATGTCGGCCGGCATCAGGTCGGGCGTGAACTGGATTCGTCCGAACGGCACGTCGATCACCTCGGCGAGCGTCCGGACGAGCATCGTCTTGCCGATACCCGGGACGCCCTCGAGGAGCACGTTGCCCTTCGCGATGAGGCACATGAGGAGGCTGTGAACGATGTGACGGTGACCGACGATGACCTTCGCCATCTCGGTCTCCATCCGCTCGAACGTCTCGAGGAACGTCTTGCTCCGCGCCTCGAACTCCTCCGGCGTGACCTTCCCTTCCTCAGTCATTGAAACGAGGCTCCTGCCGTGGCCGGTGTGTCGGCCGGTCTGTCGGATCGAAGAGGTGGTCGTTCCCGCGATCGCGAGCGATCGGTGGTGCGCGGATCTACTTCTCCCGCGGCTTGATCGAATCGAAGTAGCGCCGAACGTGGTCGCGCTTGGAGAGCGGGACCTCGTCGCGGTAGAGCGACTCCTCGGCGACCCGCTGGTACTCCGAGAAGACGTCCTGGTAGTCGACCCCGGCGCGGCTGCCGTCGTTGGCGCTCTTCACGGCCATGACGGCGCTCTCGCCCTTCTCGCCGAGGATGCCCGAGACGCGGGTGCGGCGCGCGCGGCCCTGCGGCTTGCTCGCCTCGTCGAGGTGCCCGTCCTGGCTGCCCCAGCCGGGCTTCAGGCCCCCGGCGCCGCCGCCAGCGCCGGGCATCCCGCCCTGGCCGCCGCCGCCGCCGCCGCCCCCGCCCGCCTGACTCTGGCAGGTCCGGCAGTCGCAGGGGCTCGGGTTCTTCCGCCGGCTCTTCGGGCAGATCCCTTCCTTCTTGCCGCGACACGGGCACTTGATGCACTGGCCCTCGAAGTCGCAGTCGAACGAGCAGGGACCCTTGTAGATCGGGCCGCCCTGGCCCTGGCCGCCGCCCTGGTTTCCGCCGGGGCGCATCGGCCCGGGCAGGATCGCGAACGGCTGCTGCTTGGCGCCCTCACCCGGCTTGCTCGAGTCGCCCGGCGGCATCTTGAGGTCCATGAACGGGAGGTTCTTCCCGTCGCCGCCCTTGCCCGCCTGGGCGAGGTCCGCCTGCGCCTTCTTGAGCGCGTCGAGCGCCTTGCCGAGCATCCGCTGGGTGCCGGGCAGGTTCTTGAGCTTGTCGAGCTCGGCCGCGAGGTCCTTGAGCTCGGCGCCGGCCTTGGTCGGGTCGTTCTTCTCGAGCGCCTTCGCGATCGCCTGGAGCTTCTCGGCGAGCGGGTGGAGCTCGGTGTCGGCGAGCGCCTTCGCGGCGCCGTGAGCCGCCTCCCGGAGCTTGTTCGCCTCCTCGGGCGTCAGCTTCATCGACGGGAGGCCCTCGCCGAGCTCGCTCGCCTTTCGTCCGGCCTCGCCGAACTTCTGGCCCTCGAGCTTCTCGGCGACCTTCTCGGTGTGCTTGCTCTGGCGCAGGTGCCCGACGGCTTTCTTGAGCGCCTGGGCGAACGAGAGGGGCAGCTTCTCCTTCTCGTTCTGCTGGATCGCGCGACCGACGCGCCGCATCGCGCGCTCCTTGTCGCCGGGATCGTTCTGGGCGAGGTCCTCGGCGACCTTGCGGAGCTCCTCGCCGATCTTCTTCGCCTCCGGGTTCTCGTCGTCGTCGGCCTCGCGCTCGATGTCCTCGGCGGTCCGCTCGAGCTCGGCGCTGACCGCGGCGAGCGCCTCGCGGAAGGCGGCGAGGAACGCCGCGTCCTCGGACGCGTCGGCCGACGGGGCGAAATCGACGAACGGAATCGCCAGCGCGAGGAGCGCCGCGAGCAGGGCCGGCACGGGCTGCCACGGCCGGGTCGAGGCGGGCGCCGCTCCGAAGGCCTTGGAGAGATCGGTGCGGCGGGCGAGCTCGGCCGCCCGCCGGACGAGGAGGGCGTCGACGGCGTCGCCGCCGGCGCCGGCGCGCGAGGCCACCCCGCCATCGACGGCGAGGAGCGCGCTCGAGATGTGATCCGCGTGACCACACCGGTCATCGAGCGTCTTCGCGGCGGCGAGCCGGCTCGGCCAGCCGCCGAGGCCCCAGATGGCGCCGCCGACGAGGCCCGTCGCCACGCAGGTTGCCATCGCGACCAGCGTGGCGATCCACGGGAACGAGCCGAGGACCATGCCCGCGACGAACGCGACGCCGAGGATCGGAAGGGCGAACGAGGCCGACCAGGCGAGGCCGGTCCGGACGCCGGACTCGACGCGCAGCCGGACGATTCGCCGGGCGGCAGCCGCCGCCAGATCGCGGACGGCCCAGGCATCGGAGGGACTGATCGTGTAAGGCTCGGTGCTGACACGAGTCGTCGACATACGAGCGGTCTCCCTCCGGAGGGCGTGCAGGCTGGCTCCCGACCGAACCCGCGCCGAACGAGCGCGGACGTCCAGGATTATACACCCTAAGAGACGTCCCCACGAGCCGGAAAGTTCTGCCCCGTCGCCGGAAATTCAACGGGCAGAACCCATTGAGGTGCCCGGCGACCTCCCCCGGGGGGGCCTCGCCGGCGGCGGGTTGGGGCGGATCCGCGAGCCGTCTAGATTATCCTATGATGAAGCCGGTCTCGCCACCGCCGAGCCCCACCCCCACCCGAGCCGCCGGGTCCGCTCCGGGGGCCTTCGATCAGACCGCCGATCGGCCGGATCAGGTCGGTCCGTACCGTCTGGAGCGCGCCATCGGTCGGGGCGGCCAGGCGACCGTCTACCGCGGGCTCCACGTCGAGCTCGAACGCCTCGCGGCGGTGAAGCTCCTCGCCCCGAAGCTCGCCGACGACGACGAGTACACCGAGCGATTTCACCGTGAGGCGACGCTCTCGGCGCGGCTCGACCATCCGAACATCGTCTCGGTCTACGCCTCGGGCGTCGAGGCGGGCTGGCACTGGCTTGCGATGGAGCTCGTCGACGGGGAGCCGGTCTCGAGCCTGATCGCCCGCAAGGGGAAGCTTCCGACCGCGCGCGCGTTCGCCATCGCCGTCGACGTCGCGAGCGCGCTCGACTACGCCGTCCGGCGCGGCGTGCTGCACCGCGACGTGAAGCCGCAGAACGTTCTCCTCGGCGCGACCGACCCGCGGGCGCGCCTCGCCGACCTCGGCCTGGCGAAGGACCGCAAGGTCGACCGCCGCCTGACCGAGACGGGGATCGTCCTCGGGACGCCACGCTACATGGCCCCCGAGGTGATCCTCGAGGGGAAGAGCGACGACGTGCGGGCCGACATCTACTCACTCGGGCTGATGCTCTTCGAGATGCTGACCGGTCAGGTCCCGCTGACCGATCCCACGAGCGCGTTCGCCACGATGATGCGGCACACCCAGGAGGACGTCCCGCCGCCGTCGAGCCTCGAGCCGCGCCTCTCGCCGACCGTCGACGTCGTCCTCGGAGCGATGACCGCGCGCGATCCCGCCGGTCGCTACCCGAACGCCGCGGAGCTCGCTCGCGACCTCGAAGCGGTCGGCCGAGGCGAGGCGCCGAGCCGGCTGCCGCCTCCGGCGCCTGCCCGCGCCGAGGAACCGATCGCCGCCGCCGTCGAGGCCGAGGGTCCCCCGCCCAGCGCTCCGCCCGGCAAGGCGCGCCCCGGCGACGCCACGGCCATCTCGCGGGTCCGCGTGGCGCTGGTCGCCGTCGCCGTCGGCTTCCTCGGCGTGGCGGTCGCGCTCGGGCTCGTCCTCGGGCTGGGCGAGGATCCCCTCGGACCGCCGCCGAAGCCGACCACGCCCGACCGCAACACCGCCGCGACGGCACGATCGGCCGCGCCGAGCGCCGCCGACGCGCCCGAGGCGGAGCCCGGGCCGGCGCCCGATCGCGAGGCCTTCGCGCTCCCGCCGCCTCCCGACACCGCGGGGCGCCCTCCGAGCTCGGCGGAGATCCAGCGGGCCGTCCAGGTGTTCCGGAAGAGGGTGCCCGACCTCGACGTGCTCGAACGCGCGCTCGCCGCCCGCGCCGACCTCGATCCCGTCGACCGGCTCGCCTACTGGACGATCGCCGCCCTCGCGCATGCGGGGATCGGCGACCGCGTCGGGTACGACCGCGCCGTCGCCCGCGCCCGGGAGCACGCCGGCCCCGGAGGCTTCCCCGCGTCCCGAGACACCGCGTTCTGGACGACCGTCGAGCGCCTCCCCGAGGTCATCGCCTCGCTCCTCGACGGGGACGCCACCGTCGACCTCACCGACGAGCTCCGTCAGGCGATCCTCTTGCTGACCCCGTCGGGCTCGGTCCTCGTCCACGAGGCCCTCGTGAGGCGGCAGCTCGTCCGGACCCTTCGTGCCGACGCCGCGAACCTCGCGCCTCTTCGCGGTCAGATCCGATCGCTCGCGGACGTCCAGCGCCCCCTCCGTGGGCTCGCCGCCGACGGCGACCCGTTCGTCGGACGCCTCGTCGATCTGATCGACGAGCTCCGCGCGATCTTTCCCGCGCCTCCGAGCCCCGGCCTGGTCATCGATCCCGCCTCGGCGCTCGGCCGGACGATCCTCGAGCCCGATCCCCCGGGCGAATGGGAGGTCGTCGAGGATGGACTCCGGCCGACGAGGAGGTCCGATCCCCTGCGCCAGCTCACCAACGGAGCGTTCTCGATCTCGATTCCGAGCGCCCTCCGGTTCGGCGCGGTGGAGCTCGACCTGGCGACCCGCCACGCGGCCGTGGCCCGGATCGACATTGCCGACGCCGCCTCGGTCTACCTCGCCGCCGACGAACGTGGGATCCGCGCCGAGCGAGTCCGCCGGGGCCTCGCCGGGGCCCGGCCGCTACCGACCGAGAGGAAGGTGCAGCTCGTCATCTCGATGCGATCGACGCCGACGGGCCTCACCCGGATCACCCTCACGGCCGATGGCGAGGAGCTCCTCGACGTGGTGGGCTCCCCGGGAAGCCGAGGCCTCCGCCTCTTCGCAAACTCCGGAACGACCGTCCACGCCGTCCGGCTCCAGCCGCGCTGATCGAGGACGACCTTGCCCGCGACTCCTCGGGGATCGGTCGGTCGCGCACTCAGACCTCCTCCCGCGCCACGAATCGCTCGATCGCCGCCCGCCCGCCCTCGATCAGCGACGTCCCGTCGCCCAGCAGGAGCGCCTCGAACGGCAGCGCGAGGAGCGCGCGGATCCCCTCGCGGGCCGCCTCGCGATCCGGGATCTTCGCCGCCGGCAGCAGGCGCACCTCGCCGGGCGGGTCGCCGATCAGCGCGTCGCCGATCAGGAGGGCGTGGCACCACGGCAGGTGGAGCGCCGTCTCGCCCGGCGACTTGCTCGCGGCGACCTCGACCGTCACGAGCCCGCCCTCGATCGTCATCCCGCCCTCGAACGCCTCGCCCACCTCGACCTCGACGGTCGCGGCGTCGGCCCGATGCATGACGATCGGGATGCCGAGGCGCGCGGCGTGCGCGGGGGCGGCCCGGACGTGGTTGCGGTTCGTGATGACGATCGCCTCGGGCCGCGGCAGCGCCGCGAGGGCCGCCGCGTCGTCCCCGTCGGCCGGCGGCGGGTCGACGAGGACGCAGCCCGCCGGCCCGCTCACGTGCCAACCGTTGAAGTGGAGCCGGCGCTCCTCGTCGAAGACGCTCCAGGTGTGGATCCCGGGGAGGGCCTGTTGCATGTCGGTCTAGTCGCTCCGCTAGCCCGCATAGGGCATATCAACTCCGCTCAGGTCGATGGAGAGATGGAACCACCGAGGCACGGAGGCACGGAGCAGCTTCGGATGATGCCCGGTCTCTTGGCTCCCGTCGCCTCGCGTGACCGAGACCGAGAGGGAGCCATCCCTGGAGCCGGTCGGCTCGTGCGAGCCGGGACCCGGCGCCCTCAGTCGCTTCTCCGTGTCTCCGTGCCTCCGTGGTGACATCTGCTCGCCGAAGGCGAGCCCATCGGACCTGAGCGAAGTTGATATCCCATATGCGGGCTAGCTATTCGCCGATGATCTTGACGAGCACCCGCTTCGGGCGCCGCCCGTCGAACTCGCCGTAGAAGATCTGCTCCCACGGACCGAAGTCGAGCTTCCCGTCGGTGACCGCGACGACCACCTCCCGCCCCATCACCTGCCGCTTGTGGTGGGCGTCGCCGTTGTCCTCGCCGGTCCGGTTGTGATGGTAGACCTCCGGGCTCGCGTCGAAGGGCGCGAGCCCCTCGAGCCACCGCTTGTAGTCCTCGTGGAGGCCCGGCTCGTCATCGTTGATGAAGACGCTCGCCGTGATGTGCATCGCGTTGACGAGGCACAGCCCCTCGATCACGCCGCTGTCGGCGACCTCGCGGTCGATCTCCTCGGTGATGTTCACGAAATCCATCCGGGCCGGGACGGTGAACGTCAGATACTTCGTATGGCTCTTCACGACCTCTCCTTCGCTCGGCTAGCAGGTGCTGTCAACTTCGATCAGGTCGATGGAACCACGGAGGCACGGAGGCACGGAGCAGCTTCGGACTGAGCCAGGTCGCGGAGCGATCCCGCCGCTCCTTCTCTTGGTTCGCGTCGCCTTGCGTGACCAAGACCCCAGGGAGGCATTCCTGGAGCCGGTCGGCTCGTGCGAGCCGGGATACGGCGCACGCAGTCGCTCCTCCGTGTCTCCGTGCCTCCGTGGTGACATCTGCTCGCCGAAGGCGAGCCCATCGGCGCCTGAACGAGCTTGATGGCCCCCATGCGGGCTAGAGCAGTCCGATGGAGACGCGTCCGCGCGGCCGCGTCTCGACGCTGGCCCATCCGGCGTGCCCGCGCTTCCCGGCGCCGGGGTTGAGATAGCTGACGCCTTGGGCGACGTGCGTCCCGCGCGCCTCGTGAACGTGCCCCGACAGGACGAGGGCGGGCCGCTCGCGCGCGACGACGCGGGCGACCGCGGGGCTGCCGATGCTCAGGAACCGGAAGGCGCGATCCAGGGTGCCGATCGGCGGCCCGTGCACGACGAGGACGACCGGGCGCGCCTCGCTCCCGTTCGGCCAGAGGGCGGCGAGGCGTCGCTCGATCTCGTCGTCCTCGGTCGTGAACCGCCCGTGGAAGGGGGTCGGCTTCGTTCCGCCGAAGCCGACCAGGTCGAGCCCGCCGAAGCGGATCCTCCGGTCGTGGAGACCCCGGGCGCCGGCCGCCTCGATCTCCTCGAGGATCGCCGGCGGGTCGACGTTGCCCGGGATCGCGAAGACGGGCTGGGGCAGCCGCGGGCAGAGCTCGGCGAGGAAGCCGGGCGGCTTCCCGAGGTGGCTCAGGTCGCCGCACAGGATCGTCGCGTCGGCGGCGCCATCGGGGATCCGCTCGGCCTGGAGCGGCAGCTCGTCGATCGCCCGGCGGTTGCCGTGGAGGTCGCTCGCCACGAAGAAGCGAACGACCGGCGGGATCGGGTCGGCGTCGAGCGACAAGCGACGGAGCCTCCGGGCGGACGGTCGGGGCGGCGAGGATCCCCGGCCGTCCCGGTCGGAGCGGCTCGAGAGCGGCCCCGGACGGGCCCCGGCCCGAGAGGATACCCCGGAGCGAGGGTCGCGCGCGACGCGGGCGCGACCCGCGACGTGACGCCCGCCTCGGGTTTTGGCACAATGAGAAATCCATGAGGGTTAGGGCGGAGATGACCGACCCCGAAGAGCTGCCCGATCTCGACGACGAAGGCGCCCCGACCTCGGGTCGGGGCCGGCGCCGGGACCCCGCCCCCGAGACGCGCCTCTCGCGGCTGCTCGCCTACGTCCTCCGGCATCGCCCCGACGCGATCGAGGTCCACCCCGACAGCCAGGGCTGGGTCCGGGTCGCCGAGCTCGTCGAGGCGATCACCGCCCACCGCCGGCTCGGCTTCCCGGTCGACGAGGCCTTCCTCGAGCGCGTCGTCGAGAGCGATCCCCGCCGTCGCTTCGAGATCGACCGCACCGCCGACGAGGAAGGACCGCGCAGCATCCGGGCCCGCTACGGCCACACTTTCGCCGGCACCCGCACCGCCGGCGAGGCGCTCAACCCCGCGAACCTCCCCGAGTTCCTCTTCGTCGCCGCGACCCGGAGCGAGCTCCAGCGGGTGCTGGGCGGCAGCCGGGTGACGCCGATCACCGAGGACGTCGACAGCAGCGTCGAGCTCGTCCCGAGTCACGGGCGCGCCCTCAAGCTCGCCCAGGCGAAGGCGCGCGACACCGAGGACGAGCCGTGTGTCCTCGTGATCGACGCCGCCCGCGCGGCGCGCGCCGGCGAGGCGATGTTCTGCCGCGGCGACGGCGACAGCTACCTCGCGCCGAGCGTCCCTCGCTCGTACGTCTTCAACGCGCGGCGCGGCTTCCGCGAGCAGCACAGCGCCGGCGGCGTCGTCGTGCGAGGCGAGGGCGACCAGGCCGAGGTTCTGCTGATCGCGACGAGTCGAAGCCGCGGAGCCCGCTCCGCCGCGGGACGCCGCACCCGCGGGCGCGAGCGCTGGGAGCTGCCGAAGGGAAAGATCAACCCGGGCGAGGATCCGACCGACACGGCCGTGCGCGAGATCCGCGAGGAGACCGGCATCACCGCCAACCTGAAGCTCGGGCCGTTCGTCGGCGAGATCTACTACGGCTTCCGCGTCCCCGAAGGCGTGCCGATCTTCAAGACGGTCTACTACTGGGTCGTCCGCTGCCTCGACGACGGCGACGACGCCCTCCTCCGCCCCGCCCGCGACGAGGGCCTCGTCGCGGTCGAGTGGGTGCCCGCCCACCAGGCGATCGCCCGGGTCGCCTACGGAAACCTGCGCCCGATCGTCGAGCGCGCGTGCGAGATCCTCGACCTCGGATGAGCGGCGCCGCGCGAGACCGACGCCGCATCGCGATCGGCGCCGCCGCGATCGCGATCGTCGCGTTCGCCGCGATCCTGGCCGCACCGCTCACCCCGGCGGTCGCGCAGGAGAGCGCGCCTTCCGAGCCCGACCCCGCGACGCCCGAGGACGATCCGCTGCCGTCGGTCGCGCGCGGCCTCTTCCTCGAGAAGGTCGCCGGCGACCTCGACGCGGCCGCGGCCGTCTACGAGGCGCTCGCGGCCCGGGCCGGGCACGCCACGCCCGAGCGAGGGGACGCGCTCCTCCGGCTCGCCTCGTGCCTCCACAAGCTCGGCCGCACCGCGGCGGCGCGCGAGGCGATCGGCGAGATCCGCCGGGAGACCCTCCCCGAGACGCCGCTCCATCGCCGCGCCGACGCCCTCCGCCGTCGCATCATCGATGAGGAGGCGGCCGCCGCGGCGATCCCGCCGCGCCCCGAGGATGGCGGCGGAGAGACCGGCGACGCCGCGCCCGGCGCCGCCCGCCCGCGCGCCGCCGAGCTCGGCCCCCTCGCCGGCGGCCCGTTCGCGGCGGCGATCCCGTCGGCGGGCTCGGAGGGCGCCGCGCCCCCGAGCGCCGCGACGCCCGGGGCCGGCGATGCGACCGAACCCGCCAGCGCCGCCGACCTCGCGGGCGGCGCCGCGCCGAGCGCCGACGGCCCGACCGCGGGGATGCTCGTTCCACGCGAGCTCGGCGTCGTCCTCGGCGTCTGGCGCGAGACCGACCGCCTCCTCCTCGACTTCGCCGGACGGAGCGGGCTGCGCGAGGGCGACCTCGTGGCGATCTACCGCGGCCGCGCCCTGGTCGCCGTCGCCGAGATCCTCGAGAGCCACCTCGACATCGTCGGCGCGCAGCTCGTCCTCGAGCGACGCCCCGTCCGCCGCGGCGACGTCGTCGCGGTCGGTCCGCACCCGCCATCTCCCGCGGCCGGGTCCCGCCTCCTCGAGCCCTTCCCCGACGAGGACGAGGTGCGCCGCCGCCTCGCCACGCTCGAGGGCGACGTCGAGGGCGCGCCGCCGGCCGGCGCGGCGCCCGGCGATCCGATCGACGCCGACGAGGTCGCCCGCGCGATCGAGGAGCTCTACCGCGAGCGACGCCGGACCCTCCAGGTCGAGGTGATGGCGATCGGCAGCGGCGATCCGCCGCTCGACGGCCTCGAGCTGCCGTGGCGGTTGACCGAGAACCTCGACGGCGAGCAGGAGGGCGCCTCGCCGGGGCAGCTCGTGATCGCCGTCCTCGGCCCCGTCGAGGAGGGGCTGGTCGACGCCCGGATCGCGACCTCCCCCACCCTCACCGTCGAGGGCCACTCCCGGGCGGAGATCTCGAACGGGCGCCGCGGCCAGCTCGAGATCGGCACCTACGACGCCTACCAGGCGCGCGGCCCGAAGGACGAGCCGACCCGGCGCGACGACGCCGAGCGCCCCGCAGGCGTCGGCGGCCCGGGCGTCCCCCGGATGGGGCGCGTCTTCGTGGGCGTCCGGGTGACCGTCCGGCCGATCCTGACGGACGAGGACGAGCGCGTCCGGTGCGAGCTCCGCCTCGAGACGGTGACCGCCGGAACCGCCCGCAAGTTCCCGAGCGCGGAGCGGGTGCTGGTCGTCCCCGACGTGGCGGTCACCCGCGCCCGCTGCCGGGCCGGGTTCGAGCTGCCCTCGCGCGTGGTGATCGGCGGGCTCTCGAATCCGTTCTCGACGCGCGCGCAGACGCCCGACCTGTTCCTGATCGTCCGGGTGAGCCTGCGCGAGAAGGACTGACTCCTCGCCAGGAGCAAGACCTACTCTCCCGAGCCGTCCTCGCTCTCCGCCTGGTCGGACTCGTCGGCCGTCCCCTCGTCGGACGGCGCCTCGATCGGCGGTCCTCCGATACGCACATCCGCCGCCCCCGGGTCGTCCCGCGCGATGATGCGCTCGGACTCGGTCCAGACGGCGACGCCGCCCGCGGCCACGGGCGCCAGCTCGAGCGGGCTCCCATCCTCGACGCTCCGGGGCGGCTCGGCGAGCAGGCCGGCCTCGACGAGGGCCCCGACGCTGTCCGGCCAGCGGCCGTGATCGCGCTGGTAGATCGACGCGGCGAGGGCGGTCCGGACGGTCCGGGATCGGCTTCGCATCGCGAGCTCCCGATCGACCACCCGGCCGATGGCCGGGAGGATCATCCCCGAGAGGGGACGCGTGACGAGGCGGGCCATCTTCTCGGCCTCGTCCATCCGCTCGCGCACCGCCGCGGGCACCGCTGTCTCCTCGGTCGAGGCGACGGTGTCGATCAACCCGGTCATCGCCTCGAGATACTCGAGCCGGTCGCGCGGCATGAGGAACCGGTCGTAGGCCCAGGAGAATCCGGGTGGAAAGCCCATCTCCGAGGAGAGGTTCCAGCCGGGGCGGCCCTCGTCGAACGCGACGAACAGGTCGAGCCCGAACGCGCGCTCGCCCTGGAGCACCCGGACGATCGCTCGATCGTCATCGAGCGCCGCGAGCCGGACGGATGCGCGCTCCAGCGTCGCCCGGTCGGGGCGGGCGCCCGACACCATCGCGCGCTCCAGCCGGACGAGGGAGGCATCGACGATCGCGATCGAGACCAGGCGACTGATCAGGACCGGATCATCGGAGAGGGCGGCGCTCGCCTCGAGCGCGACGACGGCGTGGCCGAACGCCGCGGCGGGCCTCCCCTCGGCGAGGGCGAGGTCGGCATCGACGAGGGCGGCGTCGAACGCGAGGTCGCGCATCGGCACGAGGTGGTCGAGGTCGGCCAGGAAACCCTCCTCCCACGCGATCGGGAAGCGAGCCGCGCCCCCGCCGAGGGCGACGGCCTGGTCGAGGAGCGCGCGAGCCGGCGCCTGCTTCGCGCAGAACGCACGGCCCCAGGCGAGCGCCTCGACGCGGGTCGGTCCGCCGGGCGTCGGAGCGTTGCCCAGGGCGAGGCCCTCGAGGGCGTTTCGGAGGTGCTCGTCGCCGGCGGGGACCGGAACCCGGGCAGCGAACGCCTTGCCGTAGAGCGGAGCACCGTCCTGGGCGCGCGGCAGGGGCCGACTCCGAAGCTGGACCAGGGAGGTCGGCTCGCCGGCGGCCTCGAGCTCGGTGACGAGCTCGGCGAAGCGGCGGTCGGCCGGGCCGACGAGCGCCGCCCGGAGCAGCACGAGGCTCGTTCCGAGGAGGAAGACGGCCGTCGCGATGGTGGCGGCGAGGCGCCTCCATCGTCGGGAGGGAGCGGATGCGGGCGGCGCGGTCTCATCGGCCATCGGGGTTGGGACGCTCTCCGGGCGGAATCGTTCGCGGCCTGTCCGCCCGACCTCCAACGTAGCGCGCGCCGGGCCGGTCGGAAAGACGCCACGCGCCCGGGAGCACGACGCTTGACGACGCCGGGCCCCCCGCGGTCTCATCAGGCTCCGCAGAGGAGAGAGACGTGACGAGCCCCCGCCGGACCAGCCTGACCCTCGCCGCCCTCATCGCGACCGCCGCGATCCTCATGGTCGCCCCGACCGCGACCGCCCCGGCCGTCGCCGGCGACGACCCCGAGCCGACCGTCCCCGGAGAGGGCGCCCTGAACGCGGACGTCCTGGCCGTCCTCGCCACCTACCCCGCCGACGGATCCCACGGCTACTACTGGCCGAAGTCGGGCGACTGGGCGGGGACGACCCGCGACCTCGACTACGGCGGAACCCGGGTCGCCTCGGGCGACGCCGAGGGCCGCGCCTACTGCTGCGGGCTCACCTTCGAGGTCTTCTTCCGCGCCTGGGAGCGCTGGTGCGCCCGCGAGAAGCGCCCGCTCCGGATCGGGGCGCTCGACGGCGCCGGCGTGATCCAGCTCCGGAAGCTCTGGTATGGTTCCGACGAGGAGGTCGGCGAGGAGAACGTCCGGCGGACGATGCAGCACGCGCTCGTCAGCACGGGCCTCGGCGTCGCCGTCGAGCCGAAGGACGCCCGCCCGGGCGACTTCGTCCAGCTCTGGCGGAGCAGCGGGAGCGGGCACTCGGTGATCTTCCGGGGCTGGCGAAAGGACGCCCGCGGGAGGATCACCGCGCTGCGCTACTGGTCGACGCAGAAGTCGACCGACGGGATCGGCGAGAACGAGGAGAAGCTCACCACGGCCGGCGGAAAGGTGCTCCTCGGGCAGACCTACATCGTGCGCGTCGGGCGCGACTGATCGCGACGACCCGAGACGCGAGAACCGGGCGACGAAGAAGACGACCACGAGGAGAAGACGATGGCGACGTGGCTGGTGACGGGCGCGAACCGGGGCCTCGGCCTCGAGATGGCGAAGCAGCTCTCGGAGCGCGGGGACGCGGTGATCGCGACCGCCCGCCACCCCGAGGAGGCGACCGAGCTCGCGAAGCTCGACGTTCGCCTCGAGGCGCTGGACGTGACCGACCGCGAGAGCGTCCGGCTGCTCGCGCACAAGCTCAAGGACGCGGCGATCGACGTCCTGGTGAACAACTCGGGCATCGGCGTGAAGAGCGTCCCGTTCGAGCAGCTCGATCTCGACGGGCTCGGGCAGTTCTTCCAGGTCAACGCGGTCGGACCGCTCCGGGTGACCCAGGCGCTCCTCGACAACGTCCGCAAGGGCGAGCGCAAGGTGATCGCCCAGGTCACGAGCAAGATGGGGAGCATCGCCGACAACACCGGCGGAGGCGCCTACGCCTACCGCTCGAGCAAGGCCGCCCTCAACATGGCGAACAAGAGCCTCGCGATCGACCTCACGCCCGACCAGATCACCGCCGTCGTCCTCCACCCCGGCTGGGTGAAGACCGACATGGGCGGGCAGAACGCGCCGCTCCTCCCGCCCGAGAGCGTCGCCGGGATGCTGAAGGTCATCGACGGGCTGACCGCCGCCGACACGGGCAAGTTCTTCGACTACGCCGGCGCCGAGGTGCCCTGGTAGCGGTCGGCTACGACGATACTTCGAACACGAACGGGCGTCGCTCGCTCGTCGACTTCGGTACCCACGCGAGCACCGCCGGGACCGTATCGACGACCAGGTCGTGATCTTGATCCTCGTAGAGAGCCTCGAGCTGGTAGGACACTGTCGATCTCAATGGCGCTCGATTCGTTCGCTTCTTTCTGGCCATGGTCCTTCCTCGCTCATCCTACAGGCCGCCGGGCGGCGTCGTCATACGGCTCTCGCGGCGTCTACCCTTCGAGAGTCACGGCCAGCTTGTCAGTGTCCAGCGTTCGCGGCATCGATCCTCGCCGAGACGAGCGGCCAGAGCCCCTCGGCGAGCGCGTCGGCGGCGACGCGGTTGCCGGCGATGTTCCAGTGCTCGTCGCGCAGATGGTGGACGGGCCCGTCAGCGCGGGCGGCCCGGAGCGCCGGCAGGAGGTCGATGACGGCGATCCCGCGCTCGGCCGCCCAGGCGGCGATCCGGCGCTGAGGCCCATCGAGATCGAGGTCGGCCTCGGTGACCCCCTTCTTCGCCATGATCTCGAGCAGCTCCGCGCGAAGCTCCGGATCGACCTGGATCCGGTCGGGGAAGAGGGCGATCACGGCGTCGCGTCCGTCGGCCTTCGCGACGGCGGCGAACCGCTCGAGGTAGGCCTCGGTCGCCGCCCAGTGGGCCGCCTTCTCGGCGGTCGACGCGCGGAGGAAGTTCTCGAGGTGCTTCCGGGCGACCCGGTAGTAGGTGAAGTCGCTCCGCGCCGCGATCTCGCGGGGAGGATCCTCGAGATACCCGGCGTAGGGATCGGCGCTCTCCTCGGCGACGAGCCCCCCGGCCCGCGCCTTCCGCTCGGCGATCACCTTCGGGATCCGGTGGACGAGCTGGTAGACGAACAGGCGCTCGCGCGAGAACGGCCCGGGCACCTCGTCGCAGACCTGGATGTCGTTGCCGACATACAGCCCGAGCAGGACGATGTCGGGGTCGAGCGCGAGCCCCTCCCGCTCGAGGACGGAGACGTAGTCGTTCGGACAGGTGCCGGCGATCCCGAGGTTGCAGACCTCGACCGGCGCATCGCCCGCTCGAGCCGAGAGCTTCTCCTCGAGAACGCGGTAGACGCCATGCTGATACGGCACGACCGCGACCGCGAACGAGTCGCCGAGCCCGGCGATCCGGACGCCGCCGGCCGGCTTCGCCGGAGCCCAGGCCGTGTCCATGTAGCCGAGCTCGTTCGGCGTGAAGCCCAGGCGCTCGGCCCGGACCTTCAAGGCGAACGCGTCGCCGCGAGCCTGAAGCCAGACCGGCAAGACGCCGACGGCCGCGACGACCCGAAGGCAAATCTCGAGGACGAGGACGAAGAGCAGGACGTTGCCCGCGAGCAGATCGAGCAGCCGGACCGGGCGAGAGTCGCCGAGCCGGAAGAGCGGCGCCAGGCTGCGGAGCGGTCCGGGGATCAGGACCGCGGCATGAAGAGCGAGGAGAAGCCCGGCGGTCCCGACGAGGCGGCTGACCGCGATCTCCTTCCGGGAGGCGGCCGCGACGGCGAAGGCGATCACCAGACCGTACAGGACGAGACGGAGGTAGCGCGCACCGAGAGGAGCCGCCTCATAGCCGGAGCGCGTCTCGGCGCCCGCGCCGAGCGCCCGGACGAGGAACGCGCCGCCGAGGAGGAGAGCGGCCCCGCTCCCGGCGAGCCCGAACAGGGTCGCCGCCCGGAGCGCGCCGGAGCCAGCGAGCTCGACCGCGGCCGCGAGCCCGGCGAGGACGACCCCCACGAGCGAGGCGAGGACGATCACGAAGGCGATCGCGGTCACCTCGCCGAAGCTCGCCTCGCGAGGAGCGGGCGGCTCGGCGGAGGGAGGAGGAGCGTCGGTCGACTCGGCCATGACCGGAGATTCTAGAGAGTTCGAGCGCGGGGATCGAGCGCGAGCGGCGGAGGGCGAAGGGCGAAGGGGCGGGGGGCCGGAGATCTTGCCCGTGCGCATGCGGGAGTCGTCTTGCCGACGGCGGGGCGGGGTCGATGTGCGGCCTGCTTCGGAGCGGGGCGGGTGGGCCGAGCCGTCGGTTTCCCGTTCGCCACCTTGCGGGGAGGCCAGCGGTGGGGTCAGGCCGTCACTTTCCGCGGCAGCCCGATCGCGAAACCGCGACACCCGCCGCCCGCGGCTCTCGATCCCAGGATGCGCGGCTTTCGATCCCACCGTGAGAGCGTCTCGGGCGCGACGTCTCAAGGGGAACGGCCCCTCATCGCGAGCGTCCCCATCCCGGTGCGACCCATCCACGAAGACCTCGGAAGCGGCGAGACGATCCTCCTCGAGGGGCGCTCCCCCGGCTGGCCCCGCTGGTGGTGGCTCCTCGCCGCCGCGCCGCTCCTCGTCGCGGCATGCTATCTCGCGTTCACCGGGCCGACGGCCACCCTTCGTCAGCTCCGCGACCCCGGAGCGGCCTGGGCCGCCCTCGACCTCGCCTGGTTTCGAGCCCGGACCCTCGGGTCGGTGCCCTACGAGGTGGTCCCGACGCTGATCGTGGTCGTCTCGCTCGCCTACGGGACCGTATCGACGCTGCGCTACCGGACGACGCGGTGGGCCGTCACCAATCGAAGGATCATCGTCGCCTCGAGCCTCCCCTGGCCCCGCCGCCGATCGGTCCGACGGGAGGGAGCGTCGATCCGGACCGCCGGGGCGTGGCTCGTGATCGTCGATGGCACGAAGCAGCGAGCTCGGATCCCGACGCCGGATTCGGGAATCGTGGCCGAGCTGGAGCGTGCCATCGGCAATCCCCGACCAGACGACGCGTCCGCACTTTGACCGACCCCGCGACCGAGCCTCACCTCCTCTGACCAGAGTCCCGAGGGCCACGTCGGTGCGAGAGGCTTGTCGCCGCCGGCTGCTCCCGCTAGCATTCGCCTCCTCAGGCACTCATGCCCCGAGGAGCTCACGCCATGATCACCCGAACCACCTCGGCGAGCGTCCTCGCCCGCCTCACGATCATCACCTCCATCGCCTCCGTCGCGATGGCCATCGCCGGGCCCGCCACCGGTCTCGCCCAGTCGGGCGAGACCCCGGAGAAGCCGCTCGTCCAGGGCACCTTCCCGAAGGTGACCTGGGCCGGTCCCGTGCGAGCGGTCTACGGCCACCTTCGCGCCGGCCGGTTCGGGGAGGCGGACGCCGAGCTCGCGAAGCTCGCCGCGGCGGGCCGCCTCGAGGAGGACTTCCTCACCGGCATCGAGGTCGTCCTCGGGCTCCTCCCGGAGATCCCGACGGTGCACCTCTACCTCGACCGGTGGGTCGAGGCCCGGCCCGAATCGGTGTTCGCCCGCACCGTTCGCGGCAAGTGGAGCATCAAGCGGGCCTGGGCGGCCCGCGGCTCGGGCTGGGCGAGCGGCGTGAAGGAGGAGGGCTGGCGGCTCTTCAGCGATCACCTCGCCCTCGCCAGGAAGGACCTCGAGAAGGCGCACGAGCTCGATCCGACCCGTCCCGAGCCGTGCGCCGCCCTGATCACGGTCGCGATGGGTCAGGGCGTCAACTCGACGCCCGCCTTCGAGCAGGCGATCGCCGCCGACCCCAGGCACGTCGACGCCTACCGGCGGCAGGCGACGTACCTCATGCCCAAGTGGCACGGGAGCCGGGAGAAGCTCCTGGCGTTCGCCGAGAAGCACGCCAGCAGCGACGAGGAGCCCGCCCTGGCGCTCCTCCTCTACGACGCCCACGCCGAGCTCGCCCGTCGTTCCGACAATGCGGGGGCCTACTTCGCCGCGGACGAGCGGAAGCTCTTCACGGTCGTCACCGCGGGCTTCGACCGGGCGGCCGCCGCTTATCCCCGCGCGAGCGCCGTCAACGGCGCGGCCTACGGGCTCGCCAGGCTCTTCGGCCGCGAAGCGATGGAGAGCGTCGCGCGCACGACCTGCGGCAGCACGCCCGAGAACGCGACCGAGTACGCCCTCCAGGTCTTCAAGGGGGAGATCCGCGGCCAGGGGCCGCGCCACGCCGCCGAGCTCCTGCGCGTCGCGGCCGAGGCCGACCTGCCGCAGGCGGTCAGCGCCTACCCGCAGATCCTCGCCAGCGACGTCAACGGCGCGCCGGACGTGAAGGCGGCCTTCGACTGGTCGCTCAGGGCAGCCGAGCTCGACGACCCGCTCGCGTGCTTCCTCGTCGGACGCTGCTACATCGAGATGAAGGAGGTCGTCGGCGAGCTCGACCCCGAGAAGGGAATGGAGTTCCTCGTTCGATCGAGCCACGGAGGGTTCGAGCCGGCGCAGCTCACCCTCGCGAGGCTCCTCGTGAAGGAGGGCCGGTTCGCCGACGCGGCGCCGTGGCGCGGGCTGATCACCGAGCGCGACCCGAGCCACTGGACGAGCTGGTTCCGGGACTGCATCGCGGGCGGTCTCGACACCCGCCCGGCCATCGAGGCCGCCCGCCGCCACCTCGCATCGCTCGGCGGCGAGGAGAGTCCCAAGGGCCTCGACCAGGCGATCAGCATGCACCTCGCCGCCGACGACCGGGCGGCGGCGCTCTCCTCGCTCGAGCGGTTCTGCGAGCCGGAGAGCTCCTCCCCGTGGGAGGGTCTGTTCTTCGCCCTCCTCGCCAGAGAGGACGACGCGTTGAAGAAGCGGCTCGCCCGGATCCGCGACCGGCGCGGAAAGCACCGCAACGAGAGGACGGGAGACCAGCTCACCTACCTGACCGACCTCGCCGAGGTCTTCCTCGCCGCGGTCGAGTCCGGAGATCCCCTCGACCAGAGCCGGATCGAAGCCCTCGAGGCGAAGCGCGACGAGGGAGAGCGCTGCAACATCCGCTACTTCTGCGGCCTGTTCCAGGAGCAGCGCGGCGAGCTCGACCGAGCCCGCGAGATCTACGAGGAGATCTGCGCCACGCCCAGGCTCACGAAGTTCAGCTGGATCCTCGCCTTCGTCGCCGTCCGTCGACTCGATGAGACCTCGAAGGGATCAGACCGGAGCGAGCGGGAGCCGCGGTGACGGCGGTGACGAACGGCGCGACGAGAAGAAGAAACCGGCAAGCCCCTACCGCAACTCGCGCCGTTCGGCGCGGCGGTCTCGCCAAAGGGGTGAAACGGGCCGCGTGGGGTGGCCCTCGGAACGTGCTGGGATTCGAGCACGAGGCGTGACGCGAGAGCTGGCGTCGCCGTCGGAGCGACAAGCGGGAAGATCCCGGTCCGCGACGCCGCCGTTACCGTCATGCGCCACCGTCACCGTCCGCCGTCAGCCGTCACCGTCGCCGTCACGGTCGCCGTCACGGGCACGGGCGCGGGCACGGGCGACCGTGACGGTTGCGGGCATCGACAGGTTGCGGGCATCCATCGACAGCAACATCCGGGCGGGCCCGAGCGTCATTGGAGATGATGGATCGTTTCCTGACCCGCCGGCGGGCTCCCCTGACCCTGAAGGATCTCTACATCCTCGGGATCCTGATCGGCCTCTCTGGCCTCATGATTCGCTGGACGGCGTCGTTCCGGATCGTCTGCACCTACCAGGCGAAGGCGCGATACCACCTCGACTCCCTGGCGACGGGAATCGACGCGTTCCGGGCCGACGTCGGCCGATACCCGACGTCCCTCGACGAGTTGATCGTGGAGCCCATCGGCGCCTCCGGATGGTTCGGACCGTACGTGTTCGAGGGGGGGCGCTCGCTCCGAGGCGCGCCCTACCGGTACGTCCAGTTCCCGGGCGACTCCGAGGTCCCGTTCGCCGTCTGCTGGCTCGGCGTGGACGATCGCATCGGAGGCGAGCGCGGGAACCGGGACGTCTGGCGGTACGGCTCACCGCGCAAGTGATCACGGCTCGATCGATCGCTCGCTCGAGAGCGACGCATGTCGGTGTGCGCGGTGGGCCGAGTCATCGGATTCCCGAGGTCTGCCGGCGCGCATGCGGGAATCGTCTTGCCGACGGCGGGGCGGGGTCGATGTGCGGCCTGCTTCGGAGCGGGGCGGGTGGGCCGAGCCGTCGGTTTCCCGTTCGCCACCTTGCGGGGAGGCCGGCGGTGGGGTCAGGCCGTCTGCTTGCTGCTTGGTCGGAGCGGGACTGCCAGAGCGAACTCTCCTCCCAAGCCAGCAAGACAGAGGCCTGACCGAATGCCGGAGGGTTAAGCCTAACACCTAACCACGGTGGAACTCAGGACGCGACGAGGTCCCACCCCACTACGACCGGCGAACGGTCGGCGCACCGAGGTGGTCCTGCGCCGCCCCCTCCGACGTCACGCGGCTCGCTCTCTCCGGGCGGTCATCGGTTCGCTCATGGAGGGGGGCAGGGCAACTTCGCGCTCGGCGCCTGCTGCTGAATGTCCAACGTCTCGCCGCGCGCCAGCCCGCAGCGTCGCAAGAGTACAGGGGGGAACGTGCGGGCGTGACCATCCGGTCGCCCGGTTCATCCGGCCGCCCGCAGCCGGGTTCTCGGCTCGACACGAACGTCTCGAACCGAGACGGATCGCCGCCGGATCGGCTCGTAAGATGATACGGTAAAAACCCTATAATACAT
>JAJDCQ010000137.1 GCA_029260755.1 Planctomycetota bacterium
CAGGCGAATTCGGCATTCACTTCCAGCGGATCGGAGCCGGGAGAAGAGACGGAAGGACGAACGGGGAGCCGCCACGTCGGCCCCCCTGAGATTCCCCTTGACGGAGGGGCCTTCCCATGGAAGACACGGAGAACACGGAGGGGCCACCGAGAACGCCCAATGATCACGAGGTCGAGCACGCCGCGGAGACGTGGAGCCATGCTCGCCGTGCTCCGTGAGGCACGCCTGCGGCGTTCGATCGCGCCGGATCGGGCGCCGGGCAGAGACCCCTCCGTGCCCTCCGTGTCTCCGTGGTTTCATCCTCTTCGCCGAAGGCGAAGCCGGCGATACGTGACTGTTACGGGCTAGCTGGAGCGGCGGCGTCTCCGACCGCGACCGCCCTCGGGCGGACCGCCGCGACGGCTCCGCCGGATCGGCGTCCCCGTCTTGGCCGCGCGCTGCTTCTTGCGTCGGCGGTCGAGGTGGGCGAGGAGCTCGCGCGCCTCGCGCCGCTCGCGCGCCGGGCAGCGGTCGTCGTCGAAGACGCGACGGAACAGGCGCTCCGCCTCGTCGAGGTCGCCGAGGCTCTGGTAGGCGATGCCCATGCGGAGCAGGCCGAAGCCGTCGGGGAAGATGCAGGGGATGTCCTCGGCCGCCTTCTCGGCGAGGTCGCTCCGGCCGATCCTTCCCATCATCCGCACCCGGTCGACGAGCAGGTCCGGCGCGTCGAGGCACATCGCGAGGTCGCGGCTGGCCGCCGAGGCCTCCTCGACGAGGCCGGAGGCGAAGAGGCGGGCGGGGAAGTCGAGGAGCCACTCGAGCACCGGCGGGGCGGCGTCGTCGAGGTACTCCTCGACGAGGTCGAAGAACTCCGAGCCGGGGACGCCGCGCGGGCCGGCGCTCGCGTCGAGGAGCGCGTCGATCTCGGCGAGGGCCGCCCGGAGGAACGCCGACTCCGGCGTCCGCACCCGGCGCTCGGCGCGGCGCCGATCGCGCGCGATGAGCGCGAGCATCCGGAGGCCGGTCGTCTCGGGGCAGATCGCGTCGGGCAGGAGCCGGTCCCACAGGACGACGGCCGCCTCCCAGAGGAGGTCGTGGACGTCGTCGTCGACTGCCTCGAGCTCGACCAGCTCATCGGAGCTCTCGCCGGCGGGGCGCGCCTCGTGGCACGGGCTCCGGCGCTCGCCGGGCCGCGCCGCGTCGTCGGGCGGGCTGCTCTCCGCGTCGACGCTCACCGCTTCGAGCCACTGGTGGGCGACCGCGTGGGGCTCCGCCCAGGCCTGCGCGAACGCGAGAAACTCCTCGGCGTCGGTGTCGATCCCGACGTCGTGGCGAAGCGTCTCGAAGATCTCCGCGGTGCCGAGCGCCTCCCAGCGCGCGCGCAGCTCCGAACGCCGATCCCAGCTCGGGTCGGTGGTCTCGGGATGCGGCGAGGACGGCTCGCTCGCGGGGTCGTTTCCGTGCATGGTCACTTTGACGCAGCCCTCAGTGGGGATGGAGGTTATCAAACACGGGAGGGCGCTTCCACTGGCGAAACGGCGCCGGGGCGTGGGGAGGGTTCGCCGCTCAGGGCGGGGGCGGGAGCTCGTCGTCGCTGATGGGTTTCACCCGGACGTCGAGCTCGACGTCGGGCCCCTCGAACGGGGGCTCGGCGTGGTCGTCGGAGGTCGACCCGGGCGGCCCATCGCCGGCGTCGGAGGTCGGCACGATGGGGGTCGGCCGCTCCTTCGGGATGAACTCGATCTCCGCGCTGATCTTGACCTTGTGGGCCGAGAGGAAGCGCCGCACCTCGCCCTGGACGTCGATGTTCTGGATGACGCCCGCGAGCTCCCGCTTCACGAACCCGAGCATGTCGTCCTTGCGCCGCTTGGCGCCGGTGACCAGGCGGTCGGCGACGTCGCTCGGCAGCTTGGCCTCGCCGACCGCGCGTCGGACCGCGTCCTCGGTGAGGAAGTAGGCGCCGACCCCGGCGCTCAGGATGCGTTTCGTCAGCTCGGGGAGGACACCGCCGGGCGGCTCGCGGTCGTCGTCGTCGTCGAAAGGAGATCCAACCATCGGGTGATCACCTCGAAATGCTCCGGTCACCTCAACATAACACGGCGCGTCGCGAGGATCCACCGCGTGACGTTGCAACCGGGCGGCGTCTCGACGATGACGGGGGCGGAGGTATCGATGGCGGTGACCCTCGAGCCGAGGCCGAACGATCGCGACGACGTCGATGCGCGGGTCGTGGCGAAGCGGGAAGGTGAGGCGAGGAGCGCGCGACGACGCCGCCTCGGCGCGCTCTTCATCATCGGCGTGTCGCTGATCGGGGCGCCCCTCATCGTCTCGTTCTACGACGAGATCTGGTCGGGCTTCTTCGCGGTGCGGGCGCGCCACGGGAGCTGGAGCGCGTTCGACCAGCTCCTCAGCGACGGCCACATCGTCCAGGCCCGGGACGTGATCGGCGTCCGAGTCGTGGGTGCGGCGGCGATCGGCGGCCCGCCCGTCGTCGACACGCTCGAGCTGGTCGTGGAGAGTCCGCGCGGGCTCGCCGCGCTCGACGGGGCCTGGACGGTCCTCTGGATCACCGATCCGAAGGACGAGTCGACCCGAGTCGCGATCTCGCACGAGCCGCTCCGGTCGGTGAACGGGCGGTCGAGGGTTCCGCTCGACACGTTCTGGGTCCGGGATGGCGGCCGATCGCTCTGGGGCCGCGACGGAGGCGTCGACCGCGATCTCCTTCCGCCGGGGACCTACCGCGTCCGGGTCGGCCTCGAGCTCGACCCGCGGGCGCTCTTCGTCGACGCCCCGGGCCGGGCGGGCCGGATCGGATCCTCGCGGAGCGACTGGTTCGAGCTCGAGGTCGTGGAGGGCCGCTCGTTCGTCGCGTCCGTCGGACTGTGGATCGAGACGGGCCGGGACCGGGCGCGCACGCTCGTCGGCGGCGTCGAGGTCGAGATCGAGGTGACGAGCCAGTCGCCCTTTCAGGCGGCGTGGCGGGTCCGGAATGGAACGGACGCCGCCGTCGATGTCGTCGTGACGCCTCGCCCGTTCTTCGCCGGTCAGGTGTCGGTCGCGCCCGCGCCCGCGTCGGTGCGCGACCTCGCCGCCGGCGCCGAGGTCCGCGTTCCGATCCCCACGCCCGCGACGGTCGTCTACCACGGGTCCCTCTGGGTCGAGGCGGACATCGACGTCGCGCCGACGGCCGCGGTCGGCGCGGCCGTCGCCCCGGAGCCGCGATGAGCGCGGAACGCCCCGGGCGCCGCGACTCGCCGGTCCGGCTCGGTCCGCCGCCGTCGCCGCAGCTCGAGCAGCGCCTCGACGAGGAGCGCGACCGCGCCGCTCGCTCGGCCCGACGCCGGCGGGTCGCCTCGATCGTCGTCGGCGGAGTCCTCCTTCTCGGCGTTCCCCTCGCCGTCGCCTGGTGGGAAGAGCTCCTGGTCGGCTTCTTCGCGTCGCAGGCGGAGCAGGGCGACTGGCAGGCGTACGAGGAGCTCACGAGCCGCGGAGAGCGGGCGCGGGCGCGCGAGATCGTCGGCGTTCGCCTTCGCGAGACGCGCGCCGTGCGCCTCGCAGCGAGCGGGCCCGACGACGCGATCGAGCTCGTCATCGAGACGAAGCGAGGTCTCTCGGCGCTCGAGGGCGCCCGCGCCGTCCTCTCGATCGAGCGCGAGGGGCGCCCCGCCCTCGTCGCGCGGTCGACGACCGTTCTACCCGGGCCGGGCGGGCGAGCGCGCGTCCCCCTCTCGTCGTTCAAGGTCGGCGAGATCGACTCGGGTCACGCGGTGTCGCTCTTCGGGCGCGACGGCGGCGTCGACGTCCGAACCCACGGGCTCGAGCCGGGCGTCGTGACGGCGCGGCTCGGGCTCGAGCTCCGGGCGAGCTCTCTGTTCGAGGGCGTCGGCGGGCATGTGTGGCCGATCGGCGTCCCGCCGAGCGAAACGTTCGAGCTCGACGTCGCTGCAGGACGCTCGTTCCGGGCGCGTCGCTGGCTCTACACGTTTCGAGGCACCGCGACGACGGCCGAGTCGCTCGTCGTCGGCGGGGTCGAGGTCGGGCTCGCGATCGACGCGACGGCTCCGTTCGCCGCGAGCTGGGTCGTCACCAATCGGAGCGGCCTGCCGATGGACGTCCTGATCACGCCGATCAGCCTGGGCGTCGGCGCCGCGCCGCTGGCTCCGGCGGCGGTGCGGATCGACGGGATGGCGGCGGGCGCCGTCGAGCGGGTGCCGATCTCGGGCGCGGGGAGCAACGATGTGACCGAGGTCTTCGCGGACGCCGACATCGACGTCAGGGTGAGCGGAACCGTCGAGGACGGCGCGAGCGCCGGGGACTGACTACCGCTCGTAGCCCCACTCGTGGCGGTTGTTCTCCCACCACCACTCGATCCGGAGCGCCTGCTCGGCGCGCCCGCGGCGGCTCTTCGCCGGCTTCGGGAACTCGGTGTCGGTGATCCGCTCGAGCGCCTCGATCGCCTCGGGCAGGAGCTTGCCGCTGTCCCAGCGGACGGCGTCGACGATCGTGTCGAGGCCGCGATCGTCGGCGCCTCGCGCGAAGATCCGGAACAGGTCGCGGCGCCGCGACCCGTGTCCTTCCGCGAGCCGCGGCTCGATGGCCGCGGCGAGCTCGGCCTGCCGCGCGTCGTCGAGCCCCTGGATCCGGCCGACGATCTTGCGGAAGTCGCGGCGGGGGGCGTCGTGGAGCATCGTCGCGACGATCGGGAGGAGCGCGGGCGCCGCCCGCCCCTCGGGCGTGTCGGTCGCGTCGAGGAGCGGTCCGATCGGGACGCCGTCGCGGACGAGGTCGGCGAGCCGGCTCCGGCCGAGGCGGGCGCTGACGGCGAGGATCGCGCGGGCGAGGTCGCGGGTCTTCTCCGGGCTCGCGGATGCGCCGGCGAGGCCCGCCCGGATCGCGCCGATGAGCACCTCGTCAGAGAGCGAGGCGAGCGCGGCGAGGCGGGACTCGCTCGCCTCGTCGGGCGCCGTCGCGGTGAGCCGGTCCGGCGCCGCGTCGCGGTCATCGGGCGGCAACGCCCACGTGAGCTCGTGGAGCAGGAGGACCGCGATCGCCACCTGGTGCTCGCGCTTGCCCTCGTCGATGCACCGCTTCCGGAACTCCTCGTCGTCGAGGAGGCGCTCGACGACGACGTCCACCAGATCGGTGCCGGGCGCATCGGCCGCGGCGGCGAGGAGCGTCCCCTCGTCGAGGAGGTCGGGGTCCTTGCGGGCGGCGGCGCCGAGGGCGTCGCCCGCACGGCGGCCGCCGACCCGCGTGAGCGCGCTCGCGACCTCGCGGGCGAACGAGGCGTCCTCGTCCTCGCGGGCCTGCTCGAGGAGCGCCACGAGCGGACCCGCCGCCTCGGGGCGCGGGGCGTCGCGGATCACCCGGACCAGGGCGAGGAGCGCCTCGCGGCGGAGGACGGCCGGGTCGGACGAGGCAACGTTCCCGTGGGCGGCGCGGGCGACCCGAAGCGCGACGCCGTCGATCTCCCAGAGCTCGGGATGGTCGAGGAGGAGCTGGAGCACCATCGGCGGCGCTTTCGGCAACCGACGCAGCTCGAGCGCGGTGAGGAGCGCGTCGAGGCGCTCGGCGGGCGGGCGGGTCGGGTCGAGGCCCAGCGCCATGTATTCGGTGGGGGCGACGTCGAAGCCGTAGCGCGTCTTGAGCTCGGAGGCGTGGTCGCGCGCCCAGCGCTCGATCTCGGGGCCGACCTCCGGACCGAAGGCGAGGGCGAGGAGGGCGCGGCCGACGCCGGCCGCGTCGCCGAGGGCGACGGCGTCGCCGCCGCCGGCGTTCGAGAGCTCGGCGAACGTCTCGACGATCCCGCCGCCGGCGACGCTGACGGTCGAGACGATGAGCTTGTCGTCGCTTCCCCGGGCCGTGCGCACGGTCGAGATCGCGGCGGCGCGGTCGGGCGCGTGAGGCGGCGCGTCGCCGACGATCACGATCGTCCGCCAGCGCCCGAGCCCCCAGCCGAGCTCGTCGTCGAGCGCCCTGGCGAGCGCCTTGTCGACGCCCTCGGGCGTGTCGCCGCCGCCGCGGGCGGCCTGCCGCGCGATGGCGGCGACGACGACGTCGTGGTCGGCCGTCAGCGGAACGACGTCGCGAACCTGGTCGCCGTAGGTGACGAGGCCGAAGCGAACCCGGGGGACGAGCCCGCCGACGAAGCGCACCAGCCCGGTCGCGTCGCGCTTCGCCGCCTCGATCGCCGGTCCCATGCTGCCGGTCGAGTCGAAGCAGATCACGACGTCGAGGCCGTCGGCGCGGAAGCGGTCGAGGCCGCGGCGCGCCCCGGTGGTGAGCTGGCTCTCGATGAGGCCGCCGCCTTCGGCGTGCCCGAAGCGAGCGGCGGGGCCGCCGCCGCC
The DNA here is from genome assembly GCA_029260755.1 of Planctomycetota bacterium. Taxonomy (GTDB): domain Bacteria; phylum Planctomycetota; class J058; order J058; family JAJDCQ01; genus JAJDCQ01. Next base: position 6,327 of record JAJDCQ010000137.1, read on the forward strand.
GACGCCGACGACGGCGCCTTCGGAGTCCGCCTCGATGTCGTCGCCGGAGCGTCCGTCGGGGTCGCCGCGGACCTTGATCTCCTCCTCGACCTCGTCGGGCGTCTCCATCTCGTCGGTCGGCTCATCGGTCTCGACCGGGACGCCGTCCTCGGGGAGCTCCTCGTCGAAGCCGTCCTCCTCGAGGGGCGCCTCGTCGAGGTCGACGTCGATCTCGGGCATCGCGAGGCGGACGTGGATCACCGCCTCGTCGTCCTCGGGCGGCATGGCGACGTAGATCGCGCCGAGGACGGCGACGATCACGAGATGGACGACGCCCGAGATGGCCCACGCCGAGAGCGCCCTCACCAGGGGGTGGCGCCGGGAGGGCGGCTTGACCCGGGCGACCGCGCGGGGGTGGTCGTCGTCGGAGACGGCGAATCGATCGGAGGTGGTGGAGGGCGCCGGCTTCGGGTCCGACTCGGAGCTCGGCTTCGACCTCGCCTCGGCACCCGTCATCTCGGCGACGAGACGCGCCTTCAGGGCGTCGACGCTCGCGGCGAACTCATCGCGCGGCGCGGAGCGGGACGTGCTGTCTCCGTCGCCTCGCGGCGCCGGCTGCGGCTTCACCATCGCGGACCCAACCCATCCACTCAAACGGCGTCGGGGCCGGAGGCGTTCCAGAAAACTCGTCGGTACCGGCCCAGAGAGACGCTAGCGCCCGAAGATCACGGGAGCGTCATCGGCGGCGAGGAGACCACAGCCGGCGGAAGGGAGGGAAGATGGGGCGGGGGAAAAATAGCGGCGGCCGCCGGGGTTAGACGAAATACGCGAGAGAGGGGACCACGCCTCCCCGACGACCGGCCGCTTGGATCGATCGAACTCGGCTGCGTCCGCCGGGCCGAACCCCCGAAACCCCTTTCGCCACTCCCGACGCGCGATCGCGTGATCGCTGGAACCAGCGCCGGTCGTGGTGGCTCGGATCGGCCAACACCGCCTCGTTCAACCTGGAACGCGCGAAGGGGGCGGGGATGTGATCAAGGAATCCGAGATTTTCCTCGGCGACGCCGTCTCGAAAGGGGTTAGGGCCCCTCGAGCGCGCGGATCGCGTCGGCCGCGGTCGTCGCGACCTGCCCGTCGCCCCCCTCGGCGATCGCGCGGAGGGCCTCGGCGGTCGCGGCGCGCTCGGCGCCCGGCTCGGGGAAGGCGCGGAGCGCGACCTTCGCGTAGGCCGGGATCGCGTTCACGAGCACCCACTCGTCCGTGTTGCCGCCGATGAGCGCGCCGAGGACGTCGAGGTCGGCCTGCTCCTGGCCGAGGTCGGACAGGGTCGCCACGACGACGGTCGAGCCGGTCCGCGTCAGCGCGGCACGGAGGGCCGGGAGGGTCGTGCTCGGCAGCGCCCGGCCGTGCATCTGGCGGCGCCGGACGCCCGCGGCGCAGGCGTCGACCAGGTCGCCGTCGGAGGAGGCGAGCCCGTCGACGAGGGCCGCGCCGGCGCGCACGTCCTCCGCCATCGCGATCGCGGATGCGGACGCCCGCGGGTCGATCCCGAGCGGGTCGGGCGCCTCGGTGGCGACGCTCGCCGCGCGGATGTCGAGGAGGAGCGACGCGGCGACGCCGTCGAGGGCATCCGCGTCCGCGTCCGCCTTCTCGAGGATCGCGAGGGCGCGCTCGCGGCGGGGGGCGGGGCCGCGGAGCGCCTCGCGCAGCGCCGGCCACGCGGCGGGGCCGGCGGCGGTCAGGCGGTCGGCGGCGAGGCTCGCCGCGGCGAAGTCGTCGCCGCCGAGCGTCTCGAGGTCGAGGGCGACGCGGAGCTCCCCGCGGAAGCCGAGGGCGAGCGCGGCGATCCCTCCGAGCACGACGAGGGCGCCCGCGACGACGCTCAGGACGACGAACAGGGGACGGCGCGAGCGGGCGGGCGCGCTCGTCGGGGTGGGATCGGGGCTCTCCACGGTGCTCTCCCCGGGACGGGCGTGGGCGTGCGACAGCTAGCCTACTGGCGGAAGCGGCGGCGGGAGTCCTTCGGCGGCTCCTCGAACGGGTTCTCGCGCGGCGGGGGCAGGGCGGGGTTCTCCATCGCGTGCACGTCATCGTCGTCGTCGTCGTCGAGGTCGCTGTCGACCCCGGGCAGCGCGTCCTCGTCGCCGTGGTCGCCGGCGAACAGGTCGCGGCCGAGGTCGCCGCGGACGACCTCGAGGACGCCGAGCATCGCGAAGGGATCGTCGAGGGCGCCCCCGATGAGGCCGTGGACGGCCCGGCAGACGAGCAGGCTTCGTTCGACCGGGTCGGGCACCTGCGAGAGAGCGGCGGCGAGCTCGTCGATCCGCTCGTCGAGGCCGCCCTCGCCGCCTCCGCTGCCACGTCGTCTCGCCACGCTCGACCTCCCTGCGCCCGGAAAGCCCGCGGGCGCGTCGTTCGGACCTCCGTCGTACGGCAAACCCCCGTCGCGCGTCAACCGTCGGGCGCCGAGGCGGACGACGCTCAGGCGATCGAGGCCTCGAGCTGCTCGATCGCGCGCCGGCGGGTCAGGCGGTCCGCCGACGGGTCGAACCTGGTGCGGCTCTCCATCGGGATGAGCGTGGCGAGGAGCTCGCCAGCGACGCGGCGCTCGCGGAGGTAGGCGAAGTCGAGGGTGCGCAGGAGCTCGGGAATCGCGTCGCGGCTGCCCGCCCGCGCGAGGACGAACGCGGCGAAGCGCCGGTCGGCGCCGGCGCCGCTCCCGAGGAGCTCGGCGACCGCGCCGAGGGCGTCCTCGTGACCGAGGAGGCAGAGGGCGCGGACCGCCTGCATCCGGCGCGGGCCGTGGCCGCGCTCGAGCTCGCGGCGGAGCTCGTGGTCGCCGACGCCGACGCCGAGCTCGGCGAGCGCGCGGGCCACGGGGAAGCCGCCGCGCCCCTCGTAGTGGAGTCGGGCGAGGAGCGGAGCGCCCGAGGAGCAGCCGTGATCGGCGAGGAGGAGCGCCACGTCCCGGGCGTTCCCCTCGTCCGCCTCCTCGAGCGTCGCCAGGCGTCGGAGAAGGGGGAGGGCGTGCTCGCGCTCGAGGGTGGGGAGGGCGCGGATCACGCGCGCGCGCACGTCGGCCGGAGCCTTCTCGTAGACCTCGATGTAGCGGTCGACGGCCCCGTCCTCGCTCTGGCGGACGCGCGCCTGCGCCGCGCGCAGGCGGACGAGCGGGTCCGGATCGCCGAGGGCGTAGTCGAGCGCGCTCGCGCGCTGCCGCGCGTTGCCGAGGACGGCGAGGGCGAGCGCGGCGGCGGCGCGAACCTCCGCCTCCTCGTCGGCGAGGCGCCGTTCGACGGCCGACGCGGCGGACTCGTCGCTCCCCCCGATCTCGCCGAGGGCGAGGAGGACCGCCACGACGACGTCGGTCGGCGCGTCGTCGAGCAGGTCGGCGAGCGCGGCGGTCGCGCCGCGGTCGCCCGTCCAGCCGATCGACTCGATGCAGCTCAGGCGAACCTCGAGGGCGCCGTCGTCGCGGGCCGCGGCGAGGAGCGACCCGCGGGCGTCCTCGCCCGCGCAGACCCCGATCGCCCGCGCGGCGAACGCGCGCAGGTCGGCCAGGTCGTCGTCCGTCAGGAGGTGCTCGAGCGGCGCGCGAGCCTCGGGGTCCTCGAGCGCCAGGCACTCCCGGATCCCGTCGAGGCGAAGGCGTGGGTTCCCCGACGCGAGCGCCTCGGAGACACGATCGGGCAGGCTCACGAGTCGGTCCCTCCCCTTCGAATCAGAGCGGCAGGCTAGCAGACGACCTCGCCCTCCGTCGAGACGCGAAGGGGTCAGGTCTCGGGTGTTAGCAATAAAACGGGGAATTGGGAAAAACCAAGCCAGTCCCCAAAATAGACGAAAAACGA
>JAJDCQ010000138.1 GCA_029260755.1 Planctomycetota bacterium
GCGCGGCACGGGGCGCTCGTCAGCGCGAGGGGACCCGCCCGATTGGAGTCGCGGGGGGCAGGCGGCCAAGTCGAGCGTGCCATCGCTGCGAATCTGGTCAACACGCGCGCTGGAGCTCAACTCGATCAGGCGAACGCAGAAGGAGGGTAAAGTTGCTCTGCGGCAGGGAGTTGGAGCCTAACCTCCCGGCATTCGGACCTGACCCCTTTTGGTGTGAGTTGAGCTGGGGGTGGGCGTTACGACGGGGCGACTGCTCAGCCCTTCACCGCTCCGAGCTTGATGCCCTCGATGAAGTAGCGCTGGCCGATCACGAAGATCGCGACCATGGGCACGAGCGCCGTCACGCTCGCCGCCATCATGTAGTTCCACTGGGTGCCGTGCTGGCCCTGGAACGAGGTGAGCAGGAGCGGCAGCGGCTTGATCTCGTCGCTGTTCACGACGACGAGCGGCCAGAGGAAGTCGCCCCACGCCCAGAGGAAGGTGAAGATCGCGAGGGTCGCGAGGGCGGGCGTCGAGAGCGGCAGGATCACGTGGCGGAGGATGCCGAAGCTGCCGCAGCCGTCGATCCGGGCCGCGTCCTCGAGGTCCTTCGGCACCGAGAGAAAGAACTGACGCAGCATGAACGTGCCGTAGGCGCTGAACGTCCGCGGCACGATCAGGGCGAAGTAGCTGTCGATCCCGAGCACCTTGCCGCCGAAGACGAGCTCGCGGCTGAAGTAGTCGGTGCCGAGGAGGTAGTTGAAGGCGTCCGGCATGTTCTTCAGCAGCGCGAACGTCGGGATCATCGTCACCGCGCCCGGCACCATCATCGTCGCGAGGTAGCCGAAGAAGAGCAGGTCACGACCGGGGAACTTGAGCCTCGCGAACGCGTAGGCGGCGAGGGTCGAGGTGATCACCTGCCCGAGGGTGACCAGCAGCGCCACCACGATCGAGTTGAGATACGCCCGGCCGAACGATACGAACGGGTAGGCGCTCCAGCTCTCGGGGTAGTTCTCCCAGTGGATGTCGAGGCGCGTCTCCTCGCGGATCCACGAGTCGGGGACGTGGACGATCTCGCCGCGGCGGTCGCCCTCCTCGACGATCTTGGCGCGGGTGACCGTCTCGCCGGTGCCCGACGCGCTCGCGGCGCCGAGGGCGCCGCCGCCGATGAGACCGAACGCGGGGGAGATCCCGGTCCGGAGCGGACGAACGCGAACGTCGACCTCGCCGACCTCATCGCCGGCCCGCGCCGGGACGCGGCTCCAGTGCTCGTCCGTGCTGGGCAGGAGCTTCGGGGGGTAGTCGAACGTCGCGCTCTTGGACTTGAGCGAGGTCGAGACCGTCCAGAGGAACGGGCCGAGGAGGGTGACCCCGAACACGATCAGGATCCCGTAGGTCAGGAGGTTCTTGGCGCGGGTGCTCTCGCCGGCTCTGGCCACGATGCGTCTCCTGCTAGTTGCCGAGAAGCCGGCGGCTGAGCCGCCAGTTGATGGCGGTGACGATCAGAACGAGGCCGAAGAGCACGACCGAGAGGGCGCTCGCGTAGCCCATGTTCCCGTAGACGTAGAGGTAGTCGTAGATCATGTAGAGGAGCGTCCGGGTCGCGCCGTAGGTCTCGCCGCTCCCGGTCGCCACCCACGGACCGCCCTCGGTCATGACGAACGCCTGGTCGAAGATCTGGAAGCCGCCGATGAGGTTCGTCGTGAAGATGAAGAACGTGGTCGCGCCGAGCTGCGGCCAGGTGATGTGGCGGAACTTCTGCCAGGCGGTGGCGCCGTCGATCTCGGCCGCCTCGTAGAGGGCGGGATCGATGTTCGTCAGCCCGGCGAGGTAGAGCACCATGTTGGTGCCGCCCATCGCGATCCAGATGCCCATCATCATGAGGGCCGGCTTCGCGAGGCTCGGATCGCCGAGCCAGTCGGGGCCGGGCGCATCGACGAGGCCGACGCTCGAGAGGACCGCGTTGAGCAGGCCGAAGTCGCGGTTGTAGATCCAGCGCCACATGAGGAACAGCGCGATCCCGCTCGCGACGGTCGGGAGGAAGTAGATCGTCCGGAAGACGACCCGCCCGCGGATCTTGCGGTTCAGCAGGATCGCGAGGCCGAGCGAGAGCGCCATCGAGATCGGGATGGCGAGCATGAGGAACAGGGTGTTCCAGAGGGCGCGGCGGAACGCGACGTCCTCGAAGACGATCCGGCGGTAGTTCTCGAGGCCGACCCAGCGCGCGTCGAGCTCGGTCGTCGCACCTCCATCGACCGCTTGGTCAGCCGCGGCGGCGACGGCCTCGCCCGTGACGATCTCGACCGGGCGCGAGACGAAGGAGCCTTCGAAGAACGACATCGCGAAGACGGCGAGGATCGGGAGCGAGGTGAAGACGAGGAACCCGATCAGGTTGGGCGTGAGGTAGAGATAGCCGGCGATCGCCTCGCGGGTCGAACGGCGGCCGAGCCAGGCCCTCAAACCCGAACGCCGACCCGAACGAGAACCGGCCCCGAGGGTCGAAGCGGGCGTGATGACGGGGGCGGCGGGGATCGGAGAAGCGGCGGGGAGACGGCCGCTCTCGCTGGGCGGGGGAAGCACGGGCACGAAGAGCCTCGATCCGATCGGCGCGACGTCAGCGGGTCCGAAGAGAGGGCCGCTGGCGCCGGAAGTCCTTGACGTCGCGTCTTTTCTTCCGCTCGGCCTCCTTCTCTTCCCGGCGTATTGGTGTCCGTCTCGCGCCGCTCCGGACACCTCTCCCGACGTGGAGGGGCAGTTTTTTCTGCCGCGATCCGCGCCTCCCTCCGAGAATGGAGCCCGCCCATGACCCGCCGCCCCTCGATCCTCGCCGTCGTCGCCCTGACCGCCGCCATCGCCGGCGTGGCGCCCCTCGCCCGGGCAGGCTTCGAGGTCGGAGAGACCAGCGGGCGCAAGACGGCCGTCCGGTTCACCTACCGGCCCGACCGGGCGGTCAAGACGGTCCACCTCGCGGGCAGCTTCAATGGCTGGAGCAAGTCGAAGCACCGGCTCGCGGACGCCAACGGCGACGGCGTCTGGGAGACGACGATCGAGCTCGAGCGCGGGCGCTGGCTCTACAAGTTCGTCATCGATGGCAAGGACTGGGTCGCGGACGCCGGCAACCCCGAGCGGACCGAGGACGGCTTCGGCGCCTGGAACTCGGTCGCCCTCGTCGGGGACGAGGGGGCGCTCGTGCCGGACGCGAAGCGCGGCGACGGCCTGGTCGCCAGGACGGCCGTCGTGCACGACCCGACCGACCGCTGGTTCCGCATCCGCTGGAAGGAGGACCGAGCGATCGTGCGGCTCCGGGCGCGGCCGAACGACCTCGAGGCGGTCACCGTGGTGGCCGGCGAGGAGCGGGTCGCCGCGCACCGGCTGCTGAAGCTCGGCGGCGGCGAGTGGTGGGAGGCGCTCCTCCAGCCGCGTCCCGGGCGCGCCCTCCGCTACCACTTCGAGGTCCGCGACGGCGACGCCACCCTCTGGGTCGATCGCAAGGGCGTCCGCGAGGACGCGCCGCGCGACGGCACCCGCCTCACCCTGCCGCCGCGCGGGCGCCGGTCGGGCGGCGAGGACCAGGTCGCCGCGATCGAGCGGTTCGAGACGCCGGAGTGGGCCGCCGACGCGGTCTTCTATCAGATCTTTCCCGAGCGGTTCAAGAACGGCGACCCCGAGAACGACCCCGAGACGGCCGTCCCATGGGGGAGCCGCAAGCCGCACCACGACACCTTCTACGGCGGCGACCTCGACGGCGTGCGCCAGGAGCTCGACTACCTCCGCGGCCTCGGCGTCAACGCGATCTACTTCAACCCGGTCTTCCTCGCCGAGAGCAACCACAAGTACGACACCGGCGACTACATGGAGGTCGACCCGGCGTTCGGCACGAACGAGACGCTGAAGAAGCTCGTCACCGAGGCGCACGAGCGCGGCATCCGGGTGATCCTCGACGGCGTCTTCAACCACACCGGCGACGAGTTCTGGGCGTTCGAGGACATCAAGAAGAGAGAGCGGAAGAGCAAGTACCTCGACTGGTACTTCGTCCGCGACTTCCCGATCGTCGTGAAGAAGGACCCGGGCTACGACTGCTGGTGGGGCTACGGCGACCTGCCGAAGCTCAACACCGACAACGCGGCCGTCCGCGAGCACCTCCTCGACGTGGCGACCCACTGGATCGAGGAGGCGGACGTCGACGGCTGGCGGCTCGACGTCCCGAACGAGGTGCCCCACGACTTCTGGATCGAGTTCCGCCGCCGCGTGAAGAAGGCGCGGCCCGACGCCCTGATCGTCGGCGAGATCTGGGAGGACGCGAGCGCGTGGCTGGGTGGCGACCAGTTCGACTCGGTCATGAACTACGTCGTCCGCGGGGCGATCCTCGACTTCGCGATCAACGGGAGCGGCAGCCCCGCGCGCTACGACGCCCGCCTCGCCGAGCAGCGCCTCCGCTACCCGCCCCAGGCGACGTACGCGATGTTCAACCTCCTGGGCAGCCACGACACCGAGCGCGTCCTGACCCTCGCCGGCGGCGACCGGACGCGCGCCCGCCTCGCGCTGGGGCTGCTCTACGGCTACGTCGGCAGCCCCGTCGTCTACTACGGCGACGAGGTCTCGATGGAGGGCGGCAAGGACCCCGACTGCCGCCGCTGCTTCCCGTGGGACGAGGCGAAGCAGGACCTGGTGACCCGCGACCTGGTCACGAAGCTCGCGGCGATCCGCGCCGAGCGGCGCGCCCTGCGACGCGGCTGGTGCCGGACGGTCCACGTCGGCAGCGACGGGCAGGGAACCTGGGCGCAGCTCCGCGAGGAGCCCGGGCGCTCCGAAGAAGCGGTGCTCGTCGTGGCGAACGCGCGCCCCTCCGAGCGCACGGTGCGGATCCCGATGGCCGAGATCGGGGGAGCGTTCGCGAGCGCCGCCGACGTGATCGAGTTGGTCGGGCTCGCGGGCGCTTCGGCGGTGGTGGAGGGCGAGGAGCTCGTCGTGACGCTGCCGGCGCGGGGATTCGCCTACGTGGCGACGAGGTAGGACCCTCCCCTCACCCCGCACCAGGAACACGGGTCCGCTCGCACGAACGGGGAACGATCCACAGATTTCACAGATGACACAGATTGGGAGTTGCCGAAGACGGTCATCCTCGCTGCCGGCCGAGGCCCGTCCACGTTCGGCAAGATCCGCGAGTCGCCCGCGGCTATCTGTGAAATCTGTGAAATCTGTGGATCGTTCATCGCGACGGCAATCGCGTGCGCGTGTTCCAGGAACGACGGAATCTCACGCAGAGACGCAGAGACGCAGAGCAGCCCGGTTTCGGCGGGCGCGCTCGACTGAGTCGAGTCGGAGCCTGGCGAACCCACGAGGCAGGGTCGAACCGATTCGCGGTGGGCCTCTTGCGGAGATGCTCTGCGTCTCTGCGGCTCTGCGCGAGATTGATGAATGCGGCGCTGTTCCAGGAACGACGGAGTCTCGCGCGAAGGCGCACGCGGTCAGATCCCCGCGGCCGGCGCGTTCGAGCCCTCAGGGACCGGCGATGACCGCGAGGAGGGACGGAAGCGCATCCTCCGTTCGAACGGCGGCGTAGGCTCCGTGATCCAGCCAGATCACGACCAGCGTCTCGTCGTCGCCGCGGAATTCGATCGCCGCATCACCGCAGACGCGATGCCACACGGGCGGGTCGATGGGAAGCGGTGGGTAGTGGTCCCGCAGAGCGGCCAGTCTGAGGGGGTCGCGGATTCGGTCGGGTGACGTCGGGCGCGGGGCGCCTCGCTCCGCCGGGGCGCCGAGCGCCCAGACGACGAGCGCGGCGCACGTGTAGAACACTGAGAGCCGTTGCCCGAGCCCGCGCCAGTTTCGCCCATCGTCCGCCACCAACACCGGCGGATCTGGCATGCCGAGATCCAAGGCGCGGAGGCCGAATGCGAACGCGCCATCACGCTCCGAGTAGATTCGCACGACCTCGATCTGGTCGCCCTTCTCGAGACCGTTGCCGATGCGCAACTCCTCGACTCGCACCGGCCAGAGTCCGGTCGTACCGTGAGGACGCGTTCTCGTGTCAATGAACCCGCTGACACTGCGTCGCCGACCTACGAGCAGAAGCCACTCCTGCATGACCTCGGGAATCTGACCGCCTAGCCGCCGAACGGCTCGGTTGATCTGGTCGGGCCACGCTCCGTCGATCTCCGCCAGCGGAGAACCGAGCCACCGAGTCACGAACTCGGCGAGCCTTCGCCAGCGGCGCCGTCGCGTGAGCAGAGAGAAGGGAACCTCGCGTCCAGCCCGCGTGAACGCTTCGACGGCATGCTCGGCAGCCGCGTCGTCGTCCGGCGAAGCGAGTGCACGTCTCTCGAGGTCACGGAGGTCGGGGTCGATCACCGCGCGATCGCGATCAACTGACGATCTCGAACACCCGCTCTGACGCGCTCGCGACCGTCGCCCGCGGCGTCGACGCGTGGACACCGAGATCGGTGGGGACTATTGCTGGTGATCTGGCGAGCCAGCGGCCCGCGGCCGGCGCGTTACCGCGCGCGGATCCCGCTCTTGAGCACCGGGGCGATCCCGTTCTTCGCGCCCGCGGCCGGGGTCGCCACGCCGAAGATCCCGTCGCCGTCGCTGTCGGAGTCGGTCGACTCCTCGGCGCCTCGCGCGGTCTCCGAGTGCATCAGACCGGGCTTGAAGCCGACGAAGTTCGTCTGGTAGCGGTAGAGGATCCGGACGTTCTTCGTCTCGATGGCGAGCTCGCGGAGCGCCCCGAGGATCGAGGCGACGTCGTCGAGGGTGTAGTCCTTCTTCGACTCCGCCGACTTCGGCGCCGAGAGGTAGACGCCGGCGCGCGGATCCCAGTGCTCGGCCTCGAGGTAGCGAAGGGTCTTCATCGCGACGTCGATGTACTTCCCGTCGCCCGTGATCCGGTGGGCGGCGACGAGCGCGCGGATCGCGTCGCCCTGGGTCGCGAGCGACTGCTCCTTGCTCTCGAGCTGGTTCGCCTCGATGTCGTAGCTGTCGTAGAACGAGCCGTTCTCCGCCTGGACCGACGCCAGGAAGTTTCCGGTCCGCTGCGCGTACTTCTCCGACTCCTCGACCTTCTTCGCGAGGATCTTCGCCGCGCCGGCGAGCTTGTCGTGGGCGTTCTCGAGGGCGAGCATGACGAGCGCGACGTCCGCCATCCGCAGGGTGGCGGTCGGCTGCTTGCCGGGGACGCCGACGCTGTGGAGGAGGTACTTCCGCGGGTGGAGGTGGACGTGCGCGAGGCGCTCGAACTCGTAGAGGATGAGATCCTGGGCCCACTGCTGGGTCTCGGCCGGGAACACCTCGTCGCCGGACTTCCCCCGCTTGCCACCCGCGAAGAGGCGACCGTAGTCGCCGCTCGGGTCGGCGAGCTCCCAGAGCTCGGTCGCCGCGAGGAGGAGCGCCGCGGAGTCGGAGAGATGACTGAGAACGCCGGCGGCTCCCTGCGTCTTCGCCTCGTAGATGACCTTGCCCTCGGCGTCGTTCCGGTCGGGGAGCGAGATTCCGATGAAGTGAGGCGGGAAGGCCTCGACGCCGACCTGCCCGGCGTAGAGACGCGCCTGCGGGACGAGCTTCTGCTTCTTGTGGTCGTAGATGAGCTGGTGGCGCAGCGTCTCGAGCTTCGCGATCGCCGACTCGAGGAGGACGAGCGCGAGGAACCCGTCGCGCGCGTTCGTCCCCATGAACGAGCGATCCTGCCCGAAGACGATGTCGTTTCGATCCTTCGAGAGCGTCTCGCGAGCGAAGAGGGTCGAGTCGTAGATCGAGAGGCCGATCGCCCCCGGCGTCGTCGTCGGGACCGACTTTGCCGGGTCCCACCGGCGGGTCTTCGGCTTGGCCGGGTCGACCGCATCGCGGTAGCTGGGGTCGCACTCGGAGAACTCGATGGCGATCGGGCTGAACCCCTTCGCGAGGGGTGAGTCGTAGCCCGCGAGCTTCGCGAACCGCTCGAGGCGCGCGTCGAGGTAGGCCTGGTGGTCGACGATCTTGGCGGGGTCCGCCTTCTTCGCCTCGGCGTAGCGGTGCTCGAAGTACTCGGTGTCCTCGAGCGCGACGCCGACCCCCGAGTACAGGACCATCGCCTCGAGCGTGTCCCCCGCGAACGCGTAGCTGTCGACCGTCGCGATCGACCGGAACTCATCGGTCGTCGGCCAGCCGAACTCGAAGAAGCGGAGGAAGAAGCTCGGACCGCTCTCGAGGAACTCGCGGACGCCGCGATGCGTGCGCTCCGCCTCGATCCGGCTGCTCGTCGAGTCGGCCGCGCCGGCCGGCGCGAGGGCGATGCCCGCGCACGCCAGGGCGAACGCGAGCGCCAAGACCTTTCGTCGAATGGAGATACGCGAATCGACCGCCGGGGTCTCGGCCATGGTCTCGCTCCTTCGGGGCGGGGAAACCCGCGCTCCCGACCGCTCGCTCGTCATTGATGCTTCGAGGGCGGTAGGCTACATCCCGCCGGTCGCCAGTGTCAAGGTGACCGGCCCGCGGGGGAAGCCACGAAACCCGGGCAGGATGCGGCTTCCCGGGGATCGCCCGGCCGCCCCCCTGCCAACGTGGCAGCCGCTGCCGGCGGCGCCCCGCGCGGGGCGCCAATTTGGCACCTCGCTTCGACGTGCCCCGCGACGATCGGATTCGCGGAAGGCCCGAAGCGGGAACGCTCTGACGAGATCGGCGACCGCTGGTCCGCCGCTTGCTCATCGCGCGTCGACGCACGTCGCGCCCGCTCGGGGTCTCGCCCCGGCGACGCGGGCTCGTCGGATCGAACCAACCTTAGCAATCAATCGACATGGAGAGTCTCATGGCCACCGCGACCAAGACCAAGGTCAACCTCCGTCCGCTCGGCAACCGCATCGTCCTCCGTCGCCTCGAGTCCGAGGAGACCACGGCCGGCGGGATCGTCCTCCCGGACAACGCCAAGGAGAAGCCGCGCGAGGGCACCGTCCTGGCCGTCGGACCCGGCAAGGTCACCGGCACCGGCAAGACCATCCCGCTCACGATCAAGGCGGGCGACCGCGTCCTTTTCGGGCAGTGGGGCGGCACCGAGGTCAAGATCGACGGCGAGGATCTCCTCATCCTCGGCGAGGACGAGGTGCTCGGGATCGTCGGCTGAACGGCGCCCTTTCCTCTCGATAGTCACGAACCCGGACACTAGGACAGGCGCCGCCGGGCGGCGCAGCAAGGAGTCACTCGCATGACCGCGAAGAAGATCGCGTTCGACCTCGAGGCGCGCGAAGCCATCCGGCGCGGCGTCAGCAAGCTCGCCAAGGCCGTGAAGGTCACCCTCGGCCCCAAGGGCTGGAACGTCGTTCTCGAGAAGAGCTTCGGCGCCCCGACGATCACCAAGGACGGCGTCACCGTCGCCAAGGAGATCGACCTCGAGGATCCGTACGAGAACATGGGCGCGCAGATGGTGAAGCAGGTCGCCTCGAAGACGAGCGACGTCGCCGGTGACGGCACCACGAGCGCCACGGTTCTCGCCGAGGCGATCTACGAGGAAGGCCTCAAGAACGTCGTCGCCGGCGCGAACCCGATGGCGCTCCAGCGCGGCATTCATGCGGCCGTCGAGCGGGTCAAGGAGCACCTCGGCACGATGTCGAAGACGGTCGAGGGCAAGCACGAGATCGCCCAGGTCGGCTCGATCGCGTCGAACAACGACCGCGAGATCGGCGACATGATCGCCGAGGCGATGGAGCGGGTCGGCAAGGACGGCGTCATCACGGTCGAGGAAGGCAAGAGCCTCAAGACCGAGGTCGAGTGGGTCGAGGGCATGCAGTTCGACAAGGGCTTCCTCAGCCCGCACTTCGTGACCAACCTCGACGAGATGGAGTGCGCGCTCGACAAGCCCTACATCCTCATCTTCGAGGAGCGCCTCAGCTCGGTGAAGGACATCGTTCCTCTCCTCGAGGAGATCGCGCGCGGCCAGGGCAGCCTGGTCATCATCGCCGAGGACATCGAGGGCGAGGCGCTCGCCACCCTCGTCGTCAACAAGCTCCGCGGTGTGATCCCGTGCTGCGCGGTGAAGGCGCCGGGCTTCGGCGATCGCCGCAAGGCGATGATGGAGGACATCGCGGTCCTCACCGGTGGACGCGCGGTCTTCAAGGATCTCGGCATCAAGCTCGAGAACCTCAAGCTCGTCGACCTCGGCCGGGCGAAGAAGGTCATCGTCACCAAGGAGACGACGACCGTCATCGAGGGCGCGGGCGACACCGACCAGATTCAGGGTCGGATCAGCCAGATCCGCGCCGAGATCGAGGACAGCAGCTCCGACTACGACCGCGAGAAGCTCCAGGAGCGCCTCGCCAAGCTCGCCGGTGGGGTCGCCAAGATCCTCGTCGGCGCGGCGACCGAGGTCGAGATGAAGGAGAAGAAGGCGCGCGTCGAGGATGCTCTCCACGCGACCCGCGCGGCGGCCGAGGAGGGGATCCTCCCGGGCGGCGGCGTGGCGCTCCTTCGGAGCCAGGCGGTCATCGACGACGCCTTCAAGGCGACCCTCGGCGGTGACGAGGCGATCGGCGCCGACATCGTGCGGCGCGCGATGGAGTCCACGATCCGCCAGATCGCGACCAACGCCGGCACCGACGGCGCGATCGTGATCGACCGGGTCCGCAACGCCAAGGACGACAAGGAAGGCTTCAACGCGGCGACCGGCGTCTACGAGAACCTGATGGCGGCCGGCGTGATCGACCCGACCAAGGTCGTCCGCACCTCGCTCCAGAACGCGGCCTCGATCGCGAGCCTGCTCCTCACGACCGAGGCGCTCGTCAGCGAGATCAAGGAAGACAAGAAGACGTCGTCGGCCCCGTCGATGGGCTACTAGACGCACGCTCTTCCGTCCGCAGGACGGACGACGGACGCACCAGACGCACGACGAGCCCGGGGCCTTGCTCCGGGCTCGTTCTCATTGACGTGATCGAGGATGGGATGGCTGGGCCCGTTCCAGGAACACGGGGTCCGCTTGCACGAACGGGGAACGATCCACAGATTACACAGATGACACAGATTGGGAGTTGCCGAAGACGGTCATCCTCGTGCCGGCCGAGGCCCGTTCGCGTTCGGCAAGATCCGCGAGTCGCCCGCGGCTATCTGTGTAATCTGTGTAATCTGTGGATCGTTCATCGCGACGGCAATCGCGTGCGCGTCGCGCGAAGGCGCAAGTGCGGCGCGAAGGCGCAAGGGCGGCGCGAAGGCGCAATGGCGCGGAGGCGCAAGGGCGCGGAGGCGCAAAGACCGCAAGCAAGAGCAGCTCAGCTCAGCTCGTCAGATCCGACTGCGCCTCCCGGAGCGCGTGCGCCATTGCCTGGGCGCTCTCGAACCGCCGCCGCGGCCGCACCTCGAGGGCGAGGCGGAGCGCCTCCCGGGTGAGCGGGGCGAGGGGCGCCGGGGCGCGTCCTTCGAGGTCGGGGCAACCACGCTTGCGGATCGCCTCGCGGAGCGAGAGGACATCGCTGCAGCCGTAGGGCAGCTCGCCGGTCAGCATCCGGAAGAGGGTCACGCCGAGGGCGTAGAGGTCGCCCGCGGCGCTCGGGGTGCGCCGCCCGCGGAGGAGGTCCTCGGGCGGGAGGTAGGGGTAGGTGCCGAAGAGGGTCTTGTGGTGGGCGACGCCGTGGTCGCCGTCGAGGCTCGCGGCGAGGCCGAAGTCGCTCAGGACCGGCTCGCCGTCCTCGCGCACGATCACGTTGCTCGGCTTGACGTCCTGATGAACGACGCCCTTTCCGTGGACGTGCTCGAGGGCGTCGGCGATCTTCGCCGCGACCTCGAGCGCGCGGAACTCGGGGAGGGGGCCGCGGTCGGCGAGGATCGCCGCGAGGTCGCGCCCCTTCACGTACTCCATGATGATGTAGAGGAAGCCGGGCGCGGCTCCCGTCCCGAGCACCCACGCGATGTTGCCGTGGCGCAGGCGCGCGGCGAGGAGCGCCTCGTCGCGGAAGCGCTCGACGGCCGCCGGCGGGACGCCGTCGGTCGAGAGCACCTTGAGGGCGACGTGCCGACCGAGCATCCGCTGGCGCGCCCGGAAGACGAAGCCCATGCTTCCGCTTCCGATCTGCTCGATCACCTTGAGTCCGGGCAGGTCGGCCTCGAGAACGCTGACGACCGCCTCGGGCGCCGAGGTCGGTTGGAGGCGATCGGTCGCGAGGTCGCCGCCGGGGCGATGGGTCGTGCCGTCGTCGCTGTCGGTGTGAGTGTCCGCCTCGAGCTCGGCCGAGCTAGCCGGGACCGGGCGCTCGGCGCGCTCGGCGCCAGGGCGGGCGCGGGCGAGGCCGCGCATCGAGTCGCTCGACTTCGAGCCGCGGGGCAACGGGCGCGCGGGCGCGCGGGAGGGTCGCACGCCGCTCGTCTTGGACCTCGGCGGGTCGGCCTTCGCCGGATCGGCCTTCGGCTCCGCGGCCCTCGGCCTCGGGGTCGTCGCTCCCGAGGTCCGCACCGGCCCCGAGCCATCGCCGCTCTTCTCGGCGTCGATCTCGGTGCACAGCCGACGGCAGACGAGCGCGGGGAGGTAACCGCGCTTGATCAGGAGCGCCGGGAGCGCGATCCGGCGCCCGTCGGCCTTCGCCCGGGCGTGCTCGTCGAGGGCGCCCTCCGCCTGGGCGCGCGTCATCAGCCCTCGTTCGAGGGCCCGCGCCACGAGGGCGAGGCCGAGACCCTTCTTCGTCGTCGCTCTGCGATCCATTGCTCCGTTCGTGAATGCAAGGTCAGTGCCGAGAGCCCCGGTAGACTCAAGCCCTGGCTCGTCCAGGACTTCCTCGATGCCGCCGACACCCGATCGTCGCCATCCTTCCCGATACGTCTCTCGATCGTCCCGTCATGGACGGCGGCGAGGCACAAGCCGATGAGAGAGGAGGCCCCGCCCGGGGCGCGGAATCGCGTTGAGCGGCCTCGGGGGCGACGCTACAATCCGGCTGCCTTCACCGGGCCTCACGGGGGCGCGCGGGCGAGAGAGTCCATGCTTCGACGCGAGCCTCGAGCCGATCGGCGCCGGATCATCCGGGCCCCGACCCCCTGCCCTCCGTCGACCCCGTCCAACGTGGCGATGCTGGCGCTCCTCCTCACCTCCCTCGCCTCGCTCGGCGCCCTCGCGACCGGCTGCAAGTTCACCCTCAGCCAGAACCCGGTCACCGATCTGATCGCGCGCGACTGGGAGCCGCCCGAGCCGGTCGACGAGGAGATCTTCTCCGAGCTCGACGAGCACGTCTTCGTCGACGAGGACGCGGTCGGGTCCGCCGGGTCGGGCAAGCCCAAGAAGAAGAAGAAGAAGAAGCCCGGCGCGCTCGACGAGCTCGGCCTCGGGCTCGACGGAGACGAAGCCGAGAGCCGGCTTCGCCTCGATCCGGCCAAGCTGGGCGACGAGCTCGCGAGGAACAAGTTCTTCGGCGGCTACGAGGAGGGGTTCTCGTTCATCGACCCGCTCCATCCGTCCGAGGACGTCGGCGCGGTCGAGACGGTGCCCGACGACCCGGTCTACTACGGCCTCTTCGTGCCGCTGCCGGTCTTCTCGACCAACCCGAACGCGGGGAACGAGGTCGGCGTCCTCCCGGTCGTCGTCTTCCGTGAGCGGAAACGGATCACCAACATCTTCGCGCCGAGCTACCTCTACAGCGAGCTGATCGGGCACGAGTTCAAGTTCCGGATGCGGCAGTTCCCGAGCCGCACCTCGCTCGTCCACGTCGACGCGAGCTGGTCGACCGAGGGCGAGCTCGACGAGCAGATCCTGGTCGAGGAGCTCGACATCGCCGACGGCCGGCTCTTCGCCCGGGCGGAGGCGCACTACGCCCAGGAGCTCGCCCCGCGCTTCTTCGGCTTCGGCAACGACACCGACGACGACGACGAGTCGACCTACACCAACCGCGAGTCGGGCGGGTTCCTCCAGATCGGCGGCTACCTCCCCTGGGACTTCGAGGCCTCGTACACGGCCGAGGTCCGCAACGTCGCCATCCGTACCGGGCAGATCGACGACCTCCCCGACATCCGCGATCTCCACGGCGACACCTCGGGGCTCGAGGACCGCAACGTCGAGTTCAGCCACCGGATCGACCTCGTCTACGACAGTCGCCGCGACCGCAAGGGCGAGAAGAACCGGAAGGTCCCCGTCTCGGGAGCGTTCGTCGACGTCTGGTACAAGGTCGCCGACGAGGTCTTCCAGAGCGACTTCTTCTACAACCAGTGGGGCGTCGACGCCCGCATCTGGCTCCCGCTCTTCGACAACCGACTCGTCACCGTCGCGCGCGTCGGCGCCGTCGTGACCGAGGGCCGGGACATCCCGTTCTGGGCGCGCCCGAGCCTGGGCGGCAAGGAGTCGCTCCGGGGCTTCGGCGAGGGCCGCTTCGTCGAGGACGACGCGATCTTCTTCAGCCTCGAGGAGCGGGTCACCCTGTTCGAGGCGACCCTGATGGACACGCTGACCATGTACGAGGTCGCCGCGTTCATCGACGGCGGGCGCGTCTTCGGCGAGGACGACGACTTCACCCTGAGCGGGACGAAGTTCGCCGTCGGCGGCGCCGTCCGGCTGATCGTGCCGAACAGCGACCTCGTCACGTCGATCGACGTCGGCTTCGGGAACGAGGGTCCGGCGATCTTCGTGACGCTGGACTACCCCTACTAGCGCTCGAGCGACCGTGCAGCAGCCGGCTTCGCCTTCGGCGAAGAGGATGTCACCACGGAGACACGGAGGACACGGAGGATCCTCGGAGGCAGCTCGTAAGGCTCGGTCGCGACCGGGACCCCACGGAAAGAGGAGGAGAAGCGCGGCGAGGGCTCCGCGCCTTCGCGCTTCGCAAAGCCCCTCCGTGTTCTCCGTGGCTCCGTGGTGAACATCCCGCTCGCCGAAGGCGAGATAGCTGCCCATCGGGCGCGCTAGCTCTCGGTCTTGGCCTTCGCGCCGGCGTCAGCGAGCAGCCCCGCCTCGCGCGCGCTCTCGGCCTCGTCCTCGGTGTCGGCGAGGGTCGCCCGGATCTCCAGGATCTCCTCCTGGATCTGCGAGAACGCGTTGACGACCTCGGGGTCGAAGTGCTTCCCGCTCTCCCCGAGGACGTAGTCGCGCGCCTTCTCGAACGGCCAGGCCGGCTTGTAGCAGCGCTTCGACATGAGCGCGTCGAAGACGTCGGCGATCGCGACGATCCGGGCCGAGATCGGGATCGACTCGCCCTCGAGGCCGTAGGGGTAGCCGGCGCCGTTGAACTTCTCGTGATGGGCGAGGGCGATCTCGCGCGCCTTCTCGAGGAAGGGGACCCCCTCGAGGATCGCCGCTCCACGGACGGTGTGGAGCTTCATGTGCTCGAACTCTTCGGTGGTCAGCTTGCCGCGCTTCTTCAGGATGTTCTGGTCGATCGCGATCTTGCCGATGTCGTGCATCGGGCTCGAGTAGCTGATCCGATCGGCCTCCTCCTCGTCGAGGCCGAGCTTCCGCGCGAGCGCCCCGCAGATCAGGCTGACCCGCTTGATGTGGTTGCCGGTGTCCTCGTCGTTCTGCTCGGCGACCTTCGAGAGCACGATGATCGACTCGAGGTGCGCGTCCTTGTTCTCCTGGAGCAGCTTCTCGAGGCGGCGCTTCGCGTCGAGGAGCTGACTGGTGCGCTCCTCGACCATCTCCTCGAGGCGCGTCTGATAGGCGCGGTTCTCCTCGACGAGCCGCTTCTTCTCGACGCCGCGGCGCAGGGCGATCTCGACGTCGGCGAGGGCGAACGGCTTGACGAGGTAGTCCTCGGCGCCGTGGCGGACCGCCTGTCGGGCGCTCTCGAGGTCGGCGTGGGCCGTCATCAGGATGAACGGCGTGACCCCGTCGGTGTCCTTGATCCGCCGGAGCAGATCGACGCCGCTCTCGCCGGGCATCGAGATGTCGCTGAGGACGGCGTCGAAGGTGCCCTCGCCGAACTTCTCGAACGCGTCGGACGCGTCCTGGGCGGTGACGACGGAGACGCCGAGCATCTGGAGGCCCCGCGAGAGGACCTGCCGGATGACGTCCTCGTCGTCGACGACGAGGATCTTGGTTCCCTTGAGGACGGTTTCGTTGTTCATAGGGCCCTGGAAGGAGTGGGTTTCACTCGGGAGAATAGCGCCGCCACCGATGGAGCGTCAAGCGTCCGCCCCGACCGGCCGCGCGGGGTCTGCTCCGCGTCTCGCCGGGCGCGGGCGCCGCGCTCTATAATGGGGCCCGGGGACGCCGGGCGAGCCCCGCGACGGTCCCCCCGGGAGGTCATCCGCGATGGTCCGCGTGAGCGATGGTGACGAGGGACTCTCCGACTACGAGCGCCTCGACCGCCTCGTCGGGGAGCTGGCCGACCGCTTCTCCCTACGGCTGCTCCGGACCGGCTGGACCCGCCGCACCTACGACCTCTACACCGAGGACGCGCGGCGCAACCGGACCGAGCTCCTCGTCCGGGTCGAGAGCTTCGTCACCACGAACGGCGAGATCAGCCTGTTCGACGACCGGGGGCTGCCCTTCGCGCGGGCGCTCGGCGAGGCGATCGAGCGCACGTTCGACGTGGGGGAGGCGACGATCGTCCGCGCCGATCGAGGCTGAGCGCGCGGGCACGACGAGGTCTCGGTCAGTCGCGCGGGTGCGCCTTGAGTCGCCGCGAGAGCGGCCGGCGCGAGCCGTCGCGTCGATGCCCGTTCTTGAGCTGGTCGGCGAGGGCGACGGACCGCTGGGGAGGCGTCTCGGCGAAGGGGAGGGTGTTCCCCTGGATGAAGATCGACTCGCCCTGCTCGAGCAGATTCGCCAGGAACCGCTTCTCGCGGTAGGCGTTGACGCCCTCGACGACGACGTGGTGGCCCTTGTCGAGCAGGCTCTTGATCGCGATCCGGAGCATCCGGCGGCCGTAGCTGCTCCGGAACGCCCCGTGGAAGAAGCGCCAGTCGATCTTGACGTAGAAGAGGGTGCCGAGCGAGTTGAGCAGCGGGTAGTGGTTGTAGTTCGTCGCGAAGATGTCGTCGAGAGCGAACTGGACGCTCGGGTGCTGCTTTCGGAGGTGGACCAGCCGGGCGAGGTGCTCGGCGCTGGTCAGCCGCTCGGGGAGCTCGAAGACGGCCCGGTTGAGGTCGAACGTGCCGTTCTCGAGGTAGGTGCTCACCTCCTCACGCTGGAGCAGGGCCTGGCACACGTTGACGCTCAGGATCGGTAGGTCGTCGAGCTCGGGGCGGTCCCGATCCATCAGGGCGCGCGCGATCGTCGCCAGGGCGACCCGGTCGAGCTCGGCGGTCAGGTCGACGTCGTCCTTGACCGCGCCGAAGAGGGCGCCGCCGCGATCGCCGTTCGGGGCGCGGAGGTAGATCTCGGCGCCGAAGCGCTCCTCCACGCCGTCCCAGAAGAGGGCGTTGATCGGCTCGGCATTGATCCGCGGCTCTCCCTGGAAGGGGAGATGCGGCCTCGGCTGCGAGCTCACCGAGGCGATGAGCGCGCGGACGCTATCCTTGGTCGGCGGCACTCCGGCGACCCCCCGGTCCAACCAACCCAACCAACCCGTGGGCATCATGGCGCGGCCGGAGAGGTTCATCAACCCCGACTGCGCAATAGGGTAGTTTCCCATGGGCAATCTTCCGCACCCACCGAGAGGGGCCCGGGCCTCGGGGCGGCGCCGCGCGGCCCCGGTCGGGTTGCCAGCCCGTCGGCGCGATGCTTCAATGGATGCTCGACTCCCTCTGGGATCGCTTCCTTCTGCGCGGTGGAGCCTTGCGAGCGGAACTCTACGTCGTGAAGGGACCCGACGTCGGCAAGGGCCTCGCCTTCGCCGGACGGCCGCGCATCTCCCTCGGACGCTCATCCCAGACCGACTTCCAGGTCCGAGACACCAAGGTCTCCCGGGTCCACTGCTCGATCGAGGAGACGGCCGGCGGCTACGTCCTCCACGACCACAGCAGCGGCAACGGGACCTACCTCAACGGCGAGCGAGTCTCGGCGTCCGCCCTCCACGACGGAGACCGGATCGCCATCGGGAAGACGGTCGTCGCGCTCCTGATCGACGAGAAGAGCATGTCGATCGACGGCCAGGAGCTCATGCCCCGCCGCGAGCGGTACGCGCGCCGCCAGGCCGCCGAGGAGCGCGAGCGGCGCGCCGCGGAGAGCGCCTCGGGGCGGCACGCCGGGGTCGCGAGCGGCGCGGACGGGAGCGGCTCGGGCTCGGGATTCGCCCCGTCGGTCGGGGCGACGAGGCCGGCGGGCGAGGTCGACCCGGCCGACCCGCTCGGCGCGTCCGGCTCGGTTCGTTCCCCGAGCAGCGCGAGCGGCGGCGGCGGCAGCGGCGCCCGCCCCGAGGTGCCCCAGGAGATCGCCGCGCGCTTCGCCGCGGTCAAGCGAGCGATCGCCGAGGCGCGCTCGGACGGGAGCACGCCGGCCGGCTTCGTCGCCGCGGATCCCTCGGACGCCTCGAGCGGACGGACGCCCGCCCTCGAGCGCGCGCAGGGCGAGTCGAGCTCGACGATCCCGTCGCTCGGCGTCGACGAGGCCGTCGCCCACCTCGAGGACTACAAGGTCATCCGGCAGATCGGCCGCGGCGCGAAGGCCAGCGTCTACCTGGCCGAGCAGCTCTCGCTCGGCCGCCCGGTCGCCGTGAAGGTGCTCTCGCCGGGCGGCGGGATCACCAACCGCGATCTCCGGCGCTTCATGAACGAGGCCGGCGCCGTCGCCCGCCTCGTCCACCCGCACGTGGTCACGATCCACGATCGCGGGCAGGTCTGCGGCTACAACTACATCGTCATGGAGCACCTGCCGGCGGGGAGCGCCGGCGAGCGCGTTCGGCAGGGGCCGATGCCGGTGGACGAGGCGATCTCCGTCGCGCTGCAGATCGCCTCGGCGCTGCGCTACGCGTTCGGGCGCGGCATCGTCCACCGCGACGTGAAGCCCGAGAACATCCTCTTCGCCGAGTGGGGCGGCGCCAAGCTCGCGGACTTCGGGTTCGTCAAGGAGCTCGACCCGCCGGAGCCGGACACGACCGTCGAGCGCGGACCGGT
Source organism: Planctomycetota bacterium (assembly GCA_029260755.1). Lineage (GTDB taxonomy): Bacteria > Planctomycetota > J058 > J058 > JAJDCQ01 > JAJDCQ01. Next base: position 18,904 of record JAJDCQ010000138.1, read on the forward strand.
CGGGACGCTCTCCTACATGGCGCCCGAGATGCTGAGCGGGCATCGGCCGACCGACGCGACGCCGGACATCTACTCGCTCGGCGCGACCCTCTACCACATGGTCGTCGGCGAGACGCCGTTCCACGCGCGGTCGCTGGCCGACCACGTCATGGCCGTGATGCGAAAGCCGCCCGACCGGCCGTCGAGCCGCAACGGCGAGGTCGGGCCGCTCCTCGAGCGCCTGATCCTCCGCTGCCTCGAGAAGGAGCCGGCGAAGCGCCCGGCGACTCCCGACGCGCTCATCGCCGAGCTCCTCCGGGCGCGCGACGAGCAGCGCCTCCGGCTGAGCTCGGTCGCGACGCAGCCGATCGACGAGGCCTCGGCGAGCCGGGCCTCCGATCCGGCCGTCGCAACCCTGGACGTCGAGCGCGGCGGCGGACAGCCCCGTCCCAGGCGCTAGCCCGGATAGGGCATATCAACTTCGCTCAGGTCGATGAAGAGATGGAACCACGGAGGCACGGAGGCACGGAGCAGCTTCGGATGATGCCCCGTCGCGGACCGATCCCGGCGCTCCTTCTCTTGGCTCCCGTCGCCTCGCGTGACCGAGA
>JAJDCQ010000139.1 GCA_029260755.1 Planctomycetota bacterium
GGGAACCCGTCTGGCGTTCGCGAGGCCGCGGAACGAAGGCCTGCGCGGCGATGTCCGGCGAGACGCCGCGAGTGAAGCGACGGCGAGGAGCCTGCGACGAGTCGTCGCTTCACGCTCATTCTGCAACAGTCTCCTAGGGGGGCCACGACTCCGCGAAGAGCCCGCGCACCCGCGTCCCGCGCGCCGGGACGATCCAGAGCGAGGCCTCGGGGTCGAGGATCACCCGCGCCGACGCGTCGGAGACTGGCGGCCCGTCTTCGCCCTCGAAGAGACTCACCGTCAGCCGGACGTTCAGACGGCCCGGGTCGCTCCCGCTGTCCTCGAGGCTGATCCGGACGAGGCGCGTCGGGGCGTTGGCGTTCTTCGGGCGCCTGGTGATTCGCTTGATGAACTTCCCGAGCTCGTTGCCCTTCTGCGCGCCGACGCCGCGCGGGCCGACGAGGAAGGTGCTCAGCACCTTGCCGTCGCCATCGACGACCGCGAGGGCGAGACCCTCCGCGCCGAGTCGGACCTCCGCCTCGATGAACGTCCAGAACTCGAGCCGGCTCAGCCGGAAGCCGACCTCCTCGCCGCTGAGGTCCTTGCTCGTCAGGTCCTCGGCGAGGCCGAGGCCTCGGCGGGTCGACCAGGCCGAGCGCGGTCGGGGGTCGAGCGCCGCGGCGTGGACCGGATCGGTCAGGTCGAGGGCGAGGCGCGGCGGCTGGTGCCACCATTGCTCGAAGAAGAAGTCGTGGCTGGCGCGGATCCGCCGCTCCGCCATCTCGATCCCGCCGAGGAGCGCCCGGTCTCCGGGGCGGTCGCGCGCCGCGGCTGCGCGGACGGCCTCCTGCTCGCCGAGCGAGCGGAAGAACTCCTCGATGACGATCCCCTGATACTCCCACGGCTGCACGAGCTTCGGGAGCGGGACGATCGATCGGTACGCGAACTCGCGGAGCCACGCGATCCCGAGGACGGCCTGCAGGAGCGGCTCGCCGAGGAGAGCGCGGAGCGCGTCGAGCGTCGCCTTCGCCTCCTTGCTCGGCTTGCGCTTCACGTCCGGGCTCGGGTCGCCGAGGCCCTCGGTCAGGTCGCGCACGATCAACGGCTGGCCGGCGACCGCCGCGTGGATGATCCGGGCGAGCTCGGCGACCCGTTCGGCGTCGCGGCGGAGGGCGCGGTTCGCCTCGAGGAACTGCATCGGCCTCTCGAGCTCGTCGAGGTCGCCCGAGGCGGCGACGTCGAGGAGCCACCCGAAGACCAGCTCGCCCTGCACGGCTCCGTCGAGCTCGCCGATCACCCGGTCGATGGCCTCTCCGTAGGTGCGGCCGAGCCGACGATAGACCGCGAGCGCGCCGCCGAGATCGTCGGCCCCGCGGAGCCGACCGATCTCGGCTGCCCCCTCGATGATCGGCGCGACCGTCGGCGCGGGCTCGGGCTCGGGGATGGACTCTCGCGGATCGATCGCGGCCAGGGCATCGGTCGGGTCGAGGGTCCGGCCTCCCTCGCGGGCGCGGGCGAGCCAGCGCGTCGCCCGCTCGACGTCTCGGGAGACCGCGAGGAGCAGGCCGAGGCGCTCGGCGTGCTCGGGGTCGGTCTCGGGGGTGAGCTCGAGGGCGGCGGCGAGCTCCTCGTCGGTGCAGCCGACGAACGGGACGTCGAGGAGCGCCTCGCCCCGGGCGAGACGGACCAAGCCCCACGCCGCGAGCGGCGCGCCGGGGAGGACCCCCTCGGGCGGCGTCGCCGCGAGCAGGGTCGCGCGGGCGTCCTTGCACGCCGTCACGGCCGCGGTCCAGAACGCGAAGACGGCGCGCACCCGCGAGAGGTCGTGGTCGTCGCGGGTGACGGCGTAGGCCTGGAGGAGGCCCCTGAAGTTCTCGAGGTACGGGCCCTCCTGGCAGGCCGCGCCGCCTCGCCCGAAGCGGGCGGCCCGGATGTCCTCGGCAGGCTCGCCGGCGAGCGCCCGGGCCATCGTGATCGCGAGGATGCGCGAGACCTCGCGCGCGGCGATCGCGCGAAGGCGCGCCCGGATCGACGGGCTCGCGTTCGCGTGGCACCGATCGGCCACGCCGAGGAGGCGGATGAGATGCCGGCCGTCGGGGCCGACCTCGCGAACGTGGGCCGCCTCCGCCGAGAACCGCTCGACCACGGTCGCCTCGGCGGCCTCGATCGTCGCCCGATCCTCGGCCGCCTCGTCGGGCAGCGCGACGAGCGTGTCGGCGGCGAGCGCGAACGCGGCGGCGACCTCGTCGCCCTTGCCCTCGGTCGCGAGCCTCCGGATCTCGGCGGCGATCGCCGCGACCTCGACGCCGTCGCCCGTCGGTCGCGGCGGCGTGACGACCTCGGGCGCGCCGCCGGAGCCGCCCGTCGTCGTCGGGGTCGACCCGGTCTCTGCGCCCCCGGCGCCCCCGACGGTCGCCGCGTCGGTCGGCGTCGTCGGCCCCGGGTCGGGGTCGTCGGTCGCGGGCGCCGGCGTGCCGCCGGCGCGGGCGACCGGCGCGGGAGCGGGCGAGGAGGAGACCCAGCCGGAGACGGCCGCCGTGACGACGAGCGCGACGACGCCGAGGAGCGCCGCGGCGCCGATCACGACGCCCGGTGGCGTGCCTCGCGTCTCGCCGGGCGCCTCGGCGCGGGCGCGCTCGGAGCTGCGGGCGCGGCGCCGGCTCGAGCGCGCGGCGCGCGCCCGGCCCGAGCTCTTCGGGCCGCGCGCGTCGAGGCGGCTCTCGCTGCTTCGGCGCGGGGCGTTGCCGAGGGCGACCGACACCGCGTTCGGTGGCGTCCGACCCTCGCGCAGGGCGACGAGGTCGGTGACGAGCTCCGCCGCGTCGCCGTAGCGCGCCTCGCGGTCGATCGCCGTCATCCGCGCGACGACCTGGTCGACGCTCCGACCGAGACCGGACACCTTCTCGCTCGGAGCGGGGACGGCGTCCTTGGTGTGGCGGAGCAGCGTCTCCATCACGCTCTCGCCACGCAGCGGCACCTCGCCGGTCAGCATCTGGTAGAGCATCACGCCGAGCGAGTAGATGTCGCTCTGCACGTCGACGTCGTCGCCGAGCACCATCTCGGGCGACATGTAGCGCGGCGTGCCGATGACCATCCCCGTCGCGGTCAGGCTCTTGTCGACGGTGTGCTGCTTCGCCATCCCGAGGTCGGCGAGCTTGGCCGTCCCGTCGGTGGTGAGGAGCACGTTCTGCGGCTTCACGTCGCGGTGGATGATCCGGTGGCGGGTCGCCTCGTGGAGCGCGACGGCCGTCTCGTGCGCGATCTGGAACGCCCGGGCGGGCGCGAGCCGCTTCTCCCGCTGGAGGAGGTCGTCGACCGACTCCCCCTCGACGAGCTCCATCGCGAGCCAGTGGAAGCCCTGCTCGCAGCCCGAGTCGAAGACCGAGACGATGTTGGGGTGATTCAACCGGGCGGCGATCCGCGCCTCGCGGTGGAACCGCTCGACGAAGGCCTCGTCGGCCGCGAGCTTGAACGAGAGCACCTTGACGGCGGCGGGCCGCTGGAGGTTGAGCTGCTGGGCGAGGTAGACGCTCGCCTGCCCTCCGCGCCCGAGCCGCTTCTGGAGGCGGAACGGGCCGAGCTGCGTCGGCGGCATCGGCGTGGCGCCGGCCGGGAAGTCGGTCGGCTCGAGCGGCAGCGTCGCGCCGAGGTCGTCGGGCGTGCGTCCGGACGAGCCGTGAGACGCGTGCGACGGATGCGACGCGGGCGCGTGCGGCGAGAAGCCCGATCGCGGCGGGGAGGGGGTCTCGGCGGATGCGGCGCCGGTAGGGCTCATCGTCCTGCCTCGTCGATCGACCCGCCCGGGTCCGGCCGGCAGGCTCGCCGGCGCGCTCGTCGCGTTGGACGATCGCGGCGGGCGAGCCGTCACCTGACCATGGCCGATGGGGGGGCGCCGTTCAAGCGCGCCGCCGCCCCGAGCGATCGCGGGGCGTTCTGGGCGTCAACGAGTTACGCCGATGCGGCCGCCGACTAGCTAGTCGCTAGTAGTAGGAGCGAGTCGTGGTATCGGCTCGCCCGCGGCGAGCAGATGTAACCACGGAGAATGGGATGGGAAGGCCAACCTCCGTTCGCGGGATGCCGATAAGGCTCCCAGGAACAGCCGGGCTCGAGGCCCAGAACGGAGGTTGGCGTGACTCAGTCTATGGTGTCGTCGACGCGGATGACAGTCGGATT
>JAJDCQ010000140.1 GCA_029260755.1 Planctomycetota bacterium
ACCACAGTGCGAATGGAAGCCAGGCGAATTCGGCATTCACTTCCAGCGGATCGGAGCCGGGAGAAGAGACGGAAGGACGAACGGGGAGCCGCCACGTCGGCCCCCCTGAGATTCCCCTTGACGGAGGGGCCTTCCCATGGACGACACGGAGAATCACGGAGAGAGACGCGAGGATCTGGTCCCGGGCTGGGGCGCCCTTCCGTCGGCCCTTCCGTCCGCCCTTCCGTTCTCTTCGACGGAGATCAGGCACACCCGAAGCTCCTCCGTGCCTCCGTGCCTCCGTGGTTTCACCCTCGTCGCGAAGCGACACCCATCCAATCCCGTAGGGCTGCCGGCGCGTCTCCGTGAATCCTCCGTGTCCTCCGTGTCTCCGTGGTCACATCCCGCTCGCCGAAGGCGAGCCTTCAGGAGCCGTTCCATGGTCATGATGCCGTCGCAGATGATCCCGCTCGGGACGCCGGCCCCCGCGTTCGCGCTCCCCGACGTGACGACCGGCGACACCGTCTCGCTCGAGTCGTTCGCGGGCCGGCGCGGGCTGCTCGTGATGTTCCTCGCGCGTCACTGCCCCTACGTCGTCCACGTCCAGGACGAGCTCGCCCGGCTCGGGCGCGACTACGGCGACGCCGACCTCGGGATCGTGGCGATCGGGAGCAACGATCCGGGCGTCTCTCCCGACGACCACCCCGACCGTCTCGCCGAGCAGGCGCGCGAGGTCGGCTTCGGGTTCCCGTACGTCCACGACGCGACCCAGGCGGCGGCGAAGGCGTTCCTGGCCAACTGCACGCCCGACATCTATCTCTTCGATGCGAACCGCAAGCTCGCCTACCGCGGCCAGATCGACGCGAGCCGCCCCGAGAGCGACGTCCCGGTGACGGGGAAGGACCTCCGCGCGGCGATCGACGCAGTCCTCGCCGGCGAGGCGCCGAGCCGGAACCAGCTCCCGAGCTGCGGGTGCAGCATCAAGTGGAGGCCGGGGAACGCGCCGGAGTACTTCGGGAGGTAGTCGGGAGGGAGTCGGGAGCGAGCGGATCAGGGCCCGTCGGGGCCGTAGCGGGCGAGCTTCTTGAGCAGGCCGCGGCGGGAGAGGCCGAGCTGCTTGGCCGCCTTGGTCTTGTTGTTGTTGCAGCGCTCGAGCGACTGCCGGATCATCATCCGCTCGACCTCGCGGAGCGGCACGTCGGGCAGGGTCGGCGCGCCGCCGGCCGGCATCGACACGCCACCGTCCGACGAGCCGGCCCGCTGGAGAGGCTCGTTCGGGAAGACGAGCCGCTCCGGCTCGCGGACCTGCTGGCTGAGGTCCTCGACCCCTACGTCGTGCACCCCGAGGGCGGCGAGCCGCTTGAGCTCGTTCTGGAGCTCGCGGACGTTGCCGGGCCACGGGTAGGCGCAGAGCAGCCGCATCGCCTCGGGCTTGACGGTGTAGGTCACGCCGTCGTTCTTGCTCATCTCCTCGAGCTGGTGGTCGACGAGCAGGGGGATGTCCTCGCGGCGGTCGCGGAGCGGCGGGAGCTGCATCCGGATCACGTTGAGGCGGTAGTAGAGGTCGCGCCGGAACTCGCCGAGCTCGAGCAGGGTCGCGATGTCCCGGTTCGTCGCGCAGATCACACGGACGTCGACCCGGCGGGTCGACCGCGCGCCGATCGGTCGGACCTCGCCCTCCTGGAGGACGCGGAGGAGCTTCCGCTGCATCGCGGGGCTCATCTCCTCGATCTCGTCGAGGAACAGGCTGCCGCTGTTCGCGAGCTCGAAGAGCCCCTTCTTGTCGTCCATCGCGCCGGTGAAGGCGCCCTTCACGTAGCCGAAGAGCTCGCTGTCGAGGAGCGTCTCGGGGAGGGCGGCGCAGTTCTCGGCGACGAACGGCTTCTCCCGGCGCGGGCCGTTGAAGTGAATGAACTTGGCGACGAGCTCCTTGCCGGTGCCGCTCTCGCCCTGGACGATGATCGGGAAGGTGCTGTCCTTCGCCCGGTCGAGGATCTTGTAGACGTTCTGCATCACATCGGACACGCCGATGATGTTGCCGTGCCGGTATCGGCGCTGCGCCTCGCTTCGCTGCCGGCGGAGCTCCTCCTCGGCGCGGCGCAGCTCGCGGGTCGTCGTCTCCATCCGCGCCGCGAGCTCGTCGTGGAGGCGCGCGTTCTCCAGGGCCAGGGCGGCCTGCTCGCTGAACGCCTCGACCGTGTAGACGTCCTCGTCCTCGAACGCCCCGGCCCGGATCGGCTCGTCGAGATAGATCGCGCCGATGACCTTCGCCTTGCTGATGAGCGGGCAGACGACGACGCTCTTCAGGTCGAGGCCGCTCGTGCTCGCGTAGCCGGCCCGCTCCTCGCGGGCGCAGGCGGTCACGACCGTCTTGCGCCCCTCGACCGCCTCGCGGATCAGCCCGCGGCTGAGCGCCGCCTCCGGTGAGTCGACCGGCAGGCGGTTGACGTTCCGGCTCCGCGCGAGCTTCGGCTCGCCCTGCTCCCAGAGGACGATGAAGCCGCGCTTCGCCCCCGAGAGAGCGATCGCCGCGTCCATGATCATGTCGAGGAGGCGGTCGAGCTCGAGCTCGGCGTTGAGCGCCTTGTTGATGTCGAGCAGTCGGAGGAGCCGCTCGCTCTCCAGCGGCGCGCGGCGCTTCCGCGTCGCGGCGAGGTCGGCCGCCGATGCTCCCGGGCCGCCCACCTCACCGACGGCCGGAAGCTCCGCGCTCGACGCGCCGATCGTGTTGCCGAGCGCGATCGCGTCGCCGCTCTCCTCGAGGTCGTCGTGCTCGTGGTCGCCGCTCGCCGCCAGGATCGCGGCGTCGAAGCTCTCGAACCCGCGGCGATCCTCGGAGACGACGGCGGAGAGGCCGCTGCTCTCGTCGCCGGTGCCCTTGAGGTCGCTCTCGCGGAACCGCTTGAACGCGTCGCGGCCGGCCTCGGACAGGGTCAGGGCGATCTCGCCGATCGCGGCGCGCGCGGCTCCCCGCTGCGCCTTCGCCTCCTGGCGCTCGCCGCGACCCTCGAGGATCTCGGCGAACCGGAGCCGGGACCGGGCCTCGAGGTCGCGGTCGTTGATCTCGAGCGAGACGGCGACCGCCTCCTCGACGTCGATCCGCAGGCGCGCCCGCCCGCCGCGGCCGAGCCCGCCGCCCGCCTCCGCGCGGAGGAGGAGCGCGTGGCCGCGGATGCGGCGGAGGCCGAGGCGCGCCCCGATCTCCTCCGCGCGCTCGAGCGCCTCGCGGGCCTTGTCCCGGTCGGCCGCCGGCACGCTCCCCCGGTGCCCCGAGAGGCGCGCCTTCGCGAGCTCGAGGAGGACGGACGCGAGGAGCGGCATCTCGGCCGCGCCCTCGGCGAGGCGCGCCGCCTCGGCCAGGCGCGTCGCGGCGGACGTCCACTCGCCCCGGGCCGCCTCGAGTCGGGCGAGCGCCCGGTAGAGGGCGATCGCCGCCTCCGGGGACGCGGCGGGGTCGATGTCGTTGCCGCGGGCCCGGCCGAGCACTTCGCGGGCGTCCTCGACCCGACCGAGGTCGGCGAGAAGCCGGGCCTGCGAGGTGAGCGCACGGACCACCCCGATGCCGTCGTCGTTCTCGGCGCTGCGCCGCCCGGCCCGCTCGAGGCCGGTGAGCGCGCCGCCCCAGTCGCTGACGGCGCGATGGGCGAGCGACTCCTCGCGGAGGGCGCGCGCGGCGTCGCGGGCGAGCCCGAGCGCTTCGAACGCCTTCCGGGCTCGCCGGAGCAGGCCGGCGCCGGTCGTGCCCTCGCCGACCGCAGCGCGGAAGCGACCGTTCGCGAGGAGCGCCTCGGCGTGCCCCGCGATGTCGCCGAGCTCCTCGCGGAGGCGAAGGACGCGCTCGAAGAAGCGCCGGGCCGCGTTGACCTCGCCGCGGAGCCACTGGACCTGGCCGAGGTCGGAGAGGCAGGTCGCCGCGAGGTCGCGGTCGCTCGTCGCCTCGGCGACGGTGATGCCGCGGCGGAGATGGCGCCGCGCCGCCTCGCGCTCGTTCCGCCGGAGGGCGACGTGGCCCGACAGCGCGAGCACCGCGCCGCGCTCGGCCGGCGACGCGTCCGGGCCGGCCGAGTCGAGCGCCGTGCGCGCCTCGGAGATCAGCTTCCTCGCCCGATCGAGGTTGCCGCGCCCCGCCTCGATCCGCGCCGCCTGGCGGCAGATCCTGGGGAGAGCGTCGCCCTCCTCGTCGAGGCCGAGCTGAGCCTTCGCCTTCTCGAAGTGTCCGATCGCCTCCTCGTCGCGACCGGCCGCGGCCGCCGCTATGCCGAGGCGCTCGAGCACCTTCCATGTCCTCCACCCATCGGGGAGGAGCGCCCGGTCGAGCTCGGCGATCACGCCGAGGTGGCGGGTGGCGACCTCGTCGTCGTGGCGCGCGAACGCCCGGTTCGCCAGGGCCGCGCGCGCGGGGACGTCGTCCCCCTCGGCGCCGACCTCGGCTCGGAGCTCGGTCAGGAGCGCCCACCACGGGCCGAGGGCGGCGCGCCGGGCGGCCCGGATGGTCGCGTCGCGCTCGTCCTCGCCGGGGAACGGACGGACCTTGATCCGCGCGCTCTCCATCACGGCGCGACGCGGGGAGCGCGCCGTCTCGGGGCGTCCGCCGCGCTTGGCCTCCTCTTCAATGATGACGCGCGCCTCGGCGCGTCGACCGGCCCAGCGCTCGATCCCGAGGGCGAGGGCGCCGGCGAGCGAGCGGCGCGACTTGGTCGAGATCGCCTCGAGCAGCTTCTCGGCGAGGATCCGGTGGCCGATCACCCAGCCGTCGGAGTCCTCCTCCCCGTCCTGATCGAGGGGCACCGGCGTGCAGAGGCCGAGCGCGGCGAGGTCGCGGAGCGCGTTGCGGAGCGGCTCTTCCCCGCCGACCTCGAGCGGCTCGGCGTCGGGGCGGCGCCACAGCTCGAGCGTCTCGACGAGAGCGGGCACCGGCATGGGACGGCCGGCGCGCGCGAGCGCCTGGAGGATCGCCGCGTCGCCGTCCTCGAGGGCGGCGACCCGCGCCTCGAACGAGCCCTCGAGCGTCGCGACGGCCTCGCTCGAGCCACCCTCGACGAGCGCCCGTCCGCCCTGCACCAGGTGGAGGGCCGAGCCGCTGGCGACGCCGATGAGGGCGTCGACGCCCTCGGTCGGCAGCTCGAGGACGTCGAGGAGCGCCCGCGCCTCGGGGTCCTCGAGGGCCGGGACGTCGATCCGGTCGGCGAGGGTGCCGTCGAGGAGCGGCTGGAGCGCCGGAGCGGCGGCGTCGTGGGTGGCGATGACGAGGAAGAGCGGCGCGCCCTTGGGCGGCTCGATCGAGCCGCCGGCGGTCGCGATGCGGGCGAGGACGATGACTGTCTCGAGCGAGACGGGATCGAGCGACTCGGCCTCGTCGACGAGGAGGACGAGCGGCCGCTTCTGAGCGCTCGCGGCGAAGAGCTCGGCGATGCCGCGCTCGAGGCGGACGCGCTCCGACGCGCGCGACAGCGAGAGGCCGCGCATCTCGCGGCCGGCCAGGACGCGCGCGGCGGCGCGGGCCGTCGTCGCCGAGAGGACGCCGCGGCCGCTGTGGAGGGCGTGGCTGCGGAGGCTCTCGAGCCGGCCGAGCGACCGGAGCGCGCCCTCGAGCGATCCGAGCGGATCGCGCTCGCCGCCGGTCCGCTCGGGCGGGCGCGCGAGGAAGACGCGGGCGCCGTCGTCGGTCGCCTTGCGGCGACACTCGTCGAGGAGGCGGGAGAGGCCGACGCCGTGCTCGCCGACGAGGACCACGGGCCGGGGGACGCCGCTCGCGCGGCGGTCGCGAAGCGACTGGCAGCGGAGGAGCAGGTCGTCGAGGACGGCGCGCCGGCCGACGAGCGGCGGGAACGGCTTGCTCGCCGCGATCCGCTCCTTCGCCGTGTCGCTCGCCGAGGACTTCGTCTTCGCCTTCGAGGCGGCCTTCTTGCGCCGGGGCGCGGCGCGCTTCGTCGTCGAGGAGCGCGCGGCTCGCTTCTTCGAGGCCGGAGCCTTGCTCTCGTCGCTTTCCCGGGGAGCTTTCGCCATGAGGGGAGCGATGTTAGGTCGATCGCCGCGGGAAGGCAAGCGCGTCGTGCGGGCCGGCGCGGCGCCCGAGCGCTCAGAGGTCGCCGAGCGCGGCGGCGATCTCGAGCCGGCCGTGGCCGCCGTAGACGACCGAGAGGGTCCGGTCGGCGTGCTCGACGATGATCGCGTTCGGGGGAAGCTCGGCCTCGAGGCGGGCGCGGAGACCCGCGCGGCTGCCGATGACCATCGTGGTGACGGGCTGGCCGCAGCAGCGGTACTTCACGAGGACGCAGGGCTCGCCCGGCGGGCAGATCACCTCGACTCGCTCGACGGGGTGGCCGTCGCGCTGAAACGTCTCGGGAAGGATGCGCGGGTCGTCGGTGGCGAGGATCGAGCGGGCGCGGCGGAGCCGGTCGGCCGTCGTGACGGAGCTGACCGTGCTCGTCGGCGCCGAGTGGATCGACTCGAGGACGCGGACGAGCTCGGGCGCCGAGCGGCGGGGCGTCCAGTCGATCGCGACGAGGGCGAGCACCGCCGCGGCGACCGCGACGAAGGAGGCGAGGGCCGCGACGAGACCGCCCGGGCGGGCCGGACGGGCGATCACCGGCTGCGCCGGAGCGGGGCCGGCCGGGACGGAGGTCTGCGCCACGGTCGGAGCCGCCGCGGCCGACGGGTGGACCGACGGGGCGGCCGCCTCGTTCTCGACCGCGGCGCGGAGCCGCGCCCACAGGTCGTCGGGCATCCGCTCCTCGCGAGCGACGGCGGCGATGCCGCCCTCGAGGGCGCGCTCGCGGTCCACGTCGATGCGGAGGGCGGCGTCGGCGTCGAGCGCTCGCTCGAACGCGTCGAGATCGGCGGCATCGAGCTCGCCGTCGAGATACTCGAACAGTCGCTCGCGGGCCTTGCTGCTATCCACGGCTGTTCACCTTGGGGCTTGCCTCCTGCGGGCTTACCTCTGGCGGGCTCACCTCTGGCGCGCTCGCCATTCTCTGGCCGGCGAGCCCGATGTCTCGCGCGTGGCCGTAGAGCCTCTCGCGCAGCTTCACCCGGGCTCGGGCCAGATGACTCATCACGGTGCCGATCGGGATCTCGAGCGCCTCGGCGACCTCGTTGTAGGAGAGGCCTTCGGCGGCGCGGAGGAGGAAGACCGTCCGCTGCGCGGGCGGGAGATCCTCGATCGCGCGCCGGACCTCGTCGGAGGTCTGGTCGAGGAAGCCCTCGATGTCGTCGAGCGGCGTCGCTCCGTCGGGATCGGTCAGGCTCTCGCGGGCGGCCGTCGACGCGTCGAGATCGCGGGCGTCGAGCTGGGTCTCCCGATCGAGCTGCTTCCGATACTGCCGGTTCTTCGGGTAGATCGTCCGGGAGAGGATCAGCATCATCCACGCCCGGAAGTTCGTCCCCAGCTCGAACCGGTGGAACGACTTGTATCCCTCCAGAATCGCCTCTTGAAGCACGTCCTCGACGCGCGATCGATCCCAGGTCGCCCCGCGGGCGAACCGGTAGAGCGCGTCCCTGCACTGGTCGAGGAGGCGGAGGAACTCTTCGGGGGTGTGCTCGGGGGAGGCGTCCGGGTGGGTTGGACGGGTCTCACCTGCCCCTGACGACTTCGACATGGCCTTCTCAACCTATCGAATGGCAGGGGTGATGTCTATTAATGCGAGATCGATCGAAGGGGTCAGGTCTCGGATCTTCGCATCAACGCGGTTAATGCGAAGATCCGAGACCTGACCCCTTCGATGGTGCGCCGGGGTGATGTCGATCTGCCTCGCCCCGGCTCAGCCGCGGCGGCGGATCCTGGCGACGTAACCGCCGTCGCCTCCGCCGATCGTCGGCTGCGATGCCAGCTCGTCCTCGAGCTCGAGGTCGTCGCGGGCGGCGATCACGGCGGCGACGACCTCCGCGTTCTCCGCCTCCTCGATCGAGCAGGTCGAGTAGACGAGCAGGCCGCCGGGTCGGACGCGGTCCGCTCCGAACGCGAGCAGTCGTTGCTGGAGCGCGACGAGGCGGGCGAGCCCGTCCGCGTCGGGCTGGCGCCAGCGCGCCTCGACTCGACGGCGCAGGACGCCGGTGTTCGAGCACGGGACATCGACGAGGACGCGGTCGAAGTCCTCGCCGATCGTCGCGAGGGCGACCGGGTCGGCCTCGCTCGCCGGGGCCGCGCCGTCGCGCTCGGGGGTGTCGTCGTCGCTCCCGTTCGCGCCCGCTTCGGCGAGGGCGGCCTCGGGCGCCTCGGGAGGGATCGCGTCGTCCGCGTCGTCATCGTCGACCTCGCCGGCCGCAGGCGGCGGGGCGTCCTCGAGCGCGAGCGGCTCCGCCAGGACCGGGCGGATCGAGCGCAGGCCGAGTCGCTCGACGGCGCGCTCGAGGAGCGCGAGGCGCGTCCGGTGCACGTCGACGGCCACGATCGTCGCCGCGTCGCCCGAGAGCTCCGCGAGGTGGGTCGTCTTCCCGCCCGGCGCCGCGCACAGGTCGAGGATCCGCTCGCCGCGCTGCGGGTCGACGCGTCGGGCGACCTCCTGGGCGGTCGCGTCCTGCACGGTGAAGAGCCCCTTGCGGAAGGTGATCAGCCGTTCGAGCGAGCCGGCGCCGCCGATCACGATCCCCTCGTCCGTCTCGAGGGCGCGCGCCGTCACGCCCTCGGCGTCGAGGCGCGGCAGCAGCTCGTCCCGCGCGATCCGGAGGCGGTTCACCCGCGCGAAGAGCGGCGGCGGCTCGTTGTTCGCGATGAGGAGCGCCTCGGTCCCGTCCTCCTCGAACGCCTCGAGCCACCGCGCGACGAGCTCCTCGGGGTGGCTGTGGCAGGCGGCGAGCGCGCGCGCCGGACCGCGCGCCACCGACGGGAAGACGCGCTTCTTGAGCTCGAGCCAGCGGCCGCCATGGACGGGGACGAGCTTCTCGAACGGCTTGCCTTTCGGTCGGGCGCCGCCCTCGTGAACGCCCCGACGGCTCGCGGCGACCGCGCGGAGGACCGCGTTCACGAACCCGCGGCGCCCCGGCCGGTCGAGCGCCGCGACCGTCTCCGAGACGGCCGCGTGGGCGGGGATCCGGTCGGTGTAGACGAGCTGGTAGGTGCCGAGGCGGAGGGCCACCCTCACCGCGTCCTCGAGGCGACCCTTGCGCGTGCTGCGGAGGTGCGCGCGCACGATCGCGTCGAGGGTCAGCCGGTGCCGGATCGACCCGTAGACGAGCTCGGCGAGGAGCGCCGCGTCGCGCGGGGTCAGGCGCCGCTCGGTCGCCGCCTCGTGCACCTGACGGCGGGCCGGCTGCGGCCGAGCCTGGAGGGCGGCGCGTAGCCGGGCGGCCGGGCCGTCCTCGGCCGTCGGGGCCTCGTCCGTCGGATCGGGCTCGCCCCGCGGCCCTCCGCGCGCCGCCGCGGCGAGGCCGCGCTCGGTGCGCATGAGGATCCGCAGGGCGAGCGCGCGCACGCTCGGCCCCTTGGTCCCGTCCTTGTCCTTCTCCCTGGTTCGTCCCGCCACGCGCTCTCGTTCTCCGTCGTCAGCCGAGCCGGTCGCCCACGTCGATGCCGCGCCCCCGGACCCAGTCGGCCGCGGCCATCCGTTTCTTTCCCGGGGGGACGACGTCGAGGATCACGACGGCGCCGCCCTCGCCCGTCGCCACCGTCGGGCCGTCGCCCGCGGTCGCGACGACCGTCCCGGGCTCGGCCCCGGCGGCCCCGGCCGCGTCGGCCCCGTCGGTCGCGGGCGTCGCGACCCGGCAGCGCGCGACCGTCACGCCCGCGTCGTCGGCGCCCGGACGGCGCAAGGTCGACTTCGCCCCCGGCCGCGGCGACATCCCGCGGACGTGCCGGGCGACGACGTCGGCCGGGCTCGCCCAGGGGATCAGCCCGTCCGACTTCTCGAACCGCGGGGCGAGCGTGACGAGCGCCTCGTCCTGCTGCTCGTCGACGGCGCGGCCGGCGTCGAGGTCGGCGAGCGAGTCGAGGATGCACGCGGCGCCGAGCTCGGCGAGGCGCGCCTCGAGCTCGCCCGTCGTCTCGTGAGGCTCGATCGGCGTCGCCCGGCGGAGGATCACGGCGCCGGCGTCCATCTTCCGCACGAGGCGGATGATCGAGATGCCGGTCTCGACGTCGCCGGCCAGGATCGCGCGCGCGACCGGCGTCGCTCCGCGCCAGCGCGGCAGGAGCGATGCGTGGACGTTGACGCACCCGTGGCGCGGCCACTCCAGGATCGGCTTCGGGAGGAACTGGCCGTAGCTCGCGACGACGGCCACGTCCGCCTCGATCGCGGTCAGCCGCTCGAGGGCGTCGGGGTCGCGGACGCTCTCGGGCGAGAACGTCGCGATCCCGAGCTCGTCGGCCGCGTGGCCGACCGGCGTCGTCTCGGCCTTGCCGCCGCGGCGGCGCCGTCGGGCGGGCTGGGTGACGACGAGCGCGATCTCGTGATCGGGCGACGCCGCGATCGCGCGCAGCGGCGGGACGGCGAAGTCGCTCGTGCCGAAGTAGACGGTTCGCATCGGGGAGTGAGTTCCGGAGCCGGGCGTGTCGTCGTCGCCGCTCGCTAGGACGGGCGGGGTCCGAGGAGGAACGAGATGACCTCGATGAGGAAGTTCACGACCGGCCCGACCAGCCCGGGGACGAACAGGAACGCCGCCACCGCGATGTAGACGCCGACGTGCTCGAGCTTGTCGAAGACGCCGCGCGCCTTCTTCGGGAGGATCAGGCGGACGAGCATGCCGCCGTCGAAGGGCGGGATCGGGATCAGGTTGAAGAAGAAGAGGAAGACGTTCGAGATCACCGTGATCACGATTACCATCCGGATCATCTCGGGCAGCGCGTCGACGCCCGCGCGATGGATGAGCCCGAACACGACCGCGATGATGGCGTGGACGGTTACGCCCGCCAGGGTGACGAGGATGTCGCCGACGATCCTCGGCTTCAGGCGGTCGCGGTCGACCGGCACCGGCCGGACGCCGCCGAAGAACATCGGCCCCGGCGAGCGGTGCATCGTGAAGTAGAAGACGACCGCCGGCAGGATGCCCGACGCGATCGGGTCGAAGTGGACCCACGGCTTGAAGCTCAGGCGGCCGGCCTCCTTCGCCGTCGGGTCGCCGAACCGGAGCGCCACCCACCCGTGGGCCACCTCGTGGAGGACCAGGGAGTAGTAGAAGATGACGAAGGCGATCAGGGCGATCGTGATCTGCATGGCGCGCCGCGAAGCTACCAGCGCCGCTGGGGGCTGGCAAGGCGTGGCGCGCGCGGGCGCCCGCGCTGCGGCCCGCTACTCGCCGAGCTCGGCGAGGACTCGCCGCGCGCCTTCGAGGAGGGGATGGTCGGACGGGGCGAGCGCGACGTAGCGCGCGATGTCGGCGCGGGCGCCGTCGAGCTCCCCGAGCGTCCGGCGGGCGTAGCCTCGGTCGAGCCAGATGACGGCGTCCTTCGGGTCGAGGGCGATGGCGAGGTCGGCGTCGGCGATCGCGCCGCGCGGGTCGCCCGCCATCCGTCGGAGTGAGGCGCGCCGCCTCAGCGACCACGCGTCGCGCGGGGCGAGCTCGATCGCCCGGTCGAAGTCGCCGACCGCGCCGACCCGATCGCCGCGCATCACCCGGAGCTCGCCCCGGAGGCGCCACGCGAGCGGCGCCCGCGCGCTGCGCGCGAGCGCCGCGTCGACGTCCGTGCTCGCGCCGGCCGGGTCGCCGGTCAGGAGGCGGACCTCCGCCCGCGCCGCGAGGATCCACGCCTCGGCGCCGGGCGGCGGGGCGCGCCTCACCGCCTCGTCGAGGTCGGCCAGGGCGCCGGTCAGGTCGAGCCGCATCCTGCGCTGCCGGCCCCGGACCGCCCAGGCGGAGTGGCGCTCGGGGGCGAGCTCGATCGCCCGGTCGAGGGTCTCGATCGCCGCCTCGGGGTCGTCCTCGCGGGCCAGGATGTCGCCGGCGACGAAGAGGGCGTCGACGTCGTCGGGGGCGAGGGCGAGGGAGCGCTCGATGTCCCGCCTCGCCGCGGCGTGGTCGCCGAGGGCGAGGGCGATCCGCGCCCGCTCGCGCCAGAGGACCGGCTGCTCCGGCGCGCGGTCGAGGGCGGCGCCGAGGTCGGCGCGCGCGCCGACGAGGTCGCCGCGGCGCGACTGGATCGCCGCGCGGGTCTGCCACGTCGGGACGAGATGCGGGTCGAGGGCGATCGCCCGCGAGGCGTCCCGGAACGCCCCGTCGAGGTCGCCATCCTCGAGCCGGACGCCGGCGCGGTTCGCCCGGTAGGCGCCGTCCTCAGGGGCGAGGGCGATCGCGGCGTCGAGGTCGGCACGTCCCCCGACGACGTCGCCCGACCCACGCCGGAGGTGGGCGCGGTTGCTGCGATGGTCGGGGCCGAACGGATCGAGCTCGATCGCCCGGTCGAGGTCGGCGATCCCGCCGGCGACGTCGCCGCGCCGCGCCCGGAGCATCGCGCGGCTGGCGAGGATGCCGGCGTCGTCGGGGAGGCGTTCGACGAGATCGTCGAGGGTCTGGCGGGCGCGGTCGAGCTGGCCCGTCTCGAGGAGGAGGTCGACGAACCGCGCCTGGAGGGCGCGCTCGTCGGGGAAGCGCGTTCGGAGCCTCTCCACGTGGGCCAGCGCCTGAGCGGCTCGCCCCGTCGAGCGGAGGAGGAGGATCCGGACGAGGTGGTCCTCTGGCTCGTCGCCGTCGATCCGGCGGGCGTCGATCGGGACCCGGCGGACCTCGCGCCAGAACCGGGGGAGCGAGGTCCCGTGGATGAACCGCGCGCGCGCCGTGAGCGCCTCGCGGAGGGCGCGGTCGTTCGTGGCCGCGCGCAGGAGGGCGGCCGCCGCCACCCCGGCCCGCGACGGGTCGTGCTCGATCCGTAGGTAGCGGGTGAGCGGCGCGAGCGCGCCGGGGAGGGCGAGGTGACCGAGCGCCTCGCTGCAGAAGGTCGCCACGCGCAGGTCGGCCCGACCGACGGCCTCCTCCTGTCGCCTCGCGATCGCGCGCGCGACGCGCCGGCGGACCCGGACCGCGACCGGGTCGACCCGACCGATCGTGCGGTGGTCGAGACGACGACCGGCCGCGGCGATCTCGGGCTCCTCGTCGCGGCGCCGGGCGCCGAGCGGCGCCTCGAGGAAGCGCTCGAGGGCGGCCTCGACATCGAGCCGCCCCTCGCCTTCGTCCGCGTCCCCCGGGGTCGCCTCGGCGACCTCGACGAGGGCCTCGAGCCAGGCGGCCTCCATCGCGGCGGCGACCCGCTCGAGCTCATCGCCGACCGCGGCCGCGGTGTCGGGGTGACGCTGCCGGATGAGCTCGCGGAGGGCGCCCTCCTCGCCGTCGGACCGGCGCCAGAGCTCGTCGCGTCGCGCCTGCTCGATGATCGTCGCGACGGCGCGGCGGCGCGCGGCATGGGCCGCGTCGCGACGCTCCTCGAGGGCGCTCAGAGCGGCGCGGGCGGCCGCGTCGTCGGCGCCGAGGCTGGCGGCCTTTCGGTACGCGGTCCGCGCGACGCTCCACTGGTCGACCTCGGCGGCTGCGTCGCCGACGGCGACGGCGGTCGCGAACGCCTCGGCGGCCGACGCATCGTCGCGGGCGAGCGCCGCGATCCGGACGGCGGCGGCGAGCGCGTCCAGGCCGGCCGCCATGAGCGCGTCGCGGTCGGCCTCGGACGTGGCGACGGCGACGTCGCTGGCCTGGATGCGCGCCCGGGTCTCCTCGAAGCGCGCGGCCGTCTCGGTCGCCTCGCGGCGCGCGCCGTCGATGAGGCGCGCCTCGTCGGCGGCTCGCGTCGCGGCCGCGCGCCACGCGAAGACCCCGGCCGTCCCGAAGCCGCCGAGGACGGCGACCGCGGCGCCCGCGATCGCGGCGGCGGCGACCCGGTGCCGGCGCGCCCAGCGCCGCGCCCGTTCGCCGCGTCCCCGCGGCCGCAGCTCGATCGCCTCGCCGGCGACGAAGTGGCGGAGGTCGGTCGCGAGGGCGGCGGCGCTCTCGTAGCGAGCGGGCGGCGACTTCTCGAGACACTTCATCACGATGGCGTCGATGTCGGGGGCGACGTGGCCGTCGACCTGGCGCGGCGCCTCGGGCTCGTCGACGAGCACCTTCTTGAGGAGCTCGAGCGGCGTGCCGCGGAACGGCGTGCGGCCGAGGAGGCCCTCGTAGAGGAGGACGCCGAGGCCGTAGACGTCGGCGGCCGGGCCGACCTCGCCGAAGCCGTCGTCGGCCTGCTCGGGCGCCATGTAGGCGGGCGTCCCGAGGATCTGCCCGGTGGCGGTGAGCTGCTGGCTCGCGGTCGTGTCGTGGGCGAGCCCGAAGTCCATCAGATGCGGCCGTCCGTCCCGGTCGACGATCACGTTGCTCGGCTTGACGTCGCGGTGGACGATGCCCAGGTCGTGGGCGTGGGCGAGCGCGTCCGCCACGTCGGCGGCGATCTCGGCGAGGCGGTGGGGGGAGAGGCGCGACTCGCTCAGGAGCGCCTTGAGCGGGCGACCGGGGATGAGCTCCATCACCAGGAACGGCTTCGCGTCCTCGGTGCCGACCTCGTGGAGCGCCACGATCGCCGGGTGGCGGAGCTTGGCGACGGTGCGCGCCTCGCGGGTGAAGCGGGCGAGCGCGCCCTCGTCGTCGCCGATCCCCGAGAGGATCATCTTGATCGCGACGAACCGGTGGAGCTCGAGGTCGTAGGCGCGGTAGACGACGCCCATCCCGCCGCGGCCGAGCTCGCCGACGACCACGTGGCCCGCGATCCGCCGGGCGTCGGCGTCGATCGCGCGGCGAACCTCATCGGGGAGCCCCTCGTGGCGCCTGGAGGTCGCCATCGAGAGGTTCTCGGTCGGCATCACCGTCGCGTCGGGCGTCTGGAGGAAGCCCCGGCTCCGGAGGATCTCGCGGATCGACGCGCTCGGTCGTTCGCGGTGGAGCTGGACGACCGCGGCGAGCTGCTCGGGCGAGATCCGCCCCTGGGCGATCAGCTCGGACGCGAGGCGGCGATCGCGCGCGTCGGTGATCGCGGCGAGAGGGTCGGGGGCGGTCACCGGCCCGGCTCGAGGGCGTGGATGCGCGCCTCGATCGCGGCTCGCTGCGGCGAGCCGGGCGCGAGCTCGAGGAAGCGCCGGTAGGAGGCGGCGGCCTCGTCGGCGATGCCGAGCTCGTCGAGGAGGCGGGCGCGGCGGAGCCAGCCGGGCGGCCAGGTCGGCCCGAGCTCGACGGCGCGGTCGTGGTCGGCCCGGGCGCGGGCGAGGTCGCCCCCCCGGCCCTGATGGGCGAGGCCGCGGATGCTGAACGCCCCCGCGTCGCGGGGCGAGAGCTCGATCGTCCGGTCGAGGTCGGCGATCGCGCCGTCGTGGTCGCCGACCTGGTGGCGCGACCAGCCGCGCATCCGGTGGAGCTCGGCGTTCGCCGGCCGCCGGTCGATCGCCCGGTCGAAGTCCTCGATCGCGGCCGCGTGCTGGCCGAGGTCGCGCCGGCAGAGAGCTCGCCCGGTCCAGCTCTCGGAGCGCTCGGGCTCGAGCTCGATCGCCGCGGCGAAGGCGCGCGCGGCGCCGCGCAGATCGCGGCTCGTCCGGAGGATGCTCCCGAGCTCGGCGTGAGCGCCGGCGAGCTTCGGGGCGAGCTCGATCGCGCGCTCCACGTCGGCGCGCGCCTCGTCGAGCCGCCCGAGGAGCCGGCGCGCGCGGGCCCGGAGGACCCACGAGCGGGCGTCGCTCGGGGCGAGCTCGATCGCCCGGTCGAGGTCGGGCTCGGCCGTCTCGGGGTCGCCGAGCATCATGCGGACCTCGCCGCGGGCGCCCCAGGCCGACGCCCGCCGCTCGTTCTTCATGATCACGAGGTCGAGCTCGCCGATCGCTCGCTCGTGGCGTCCCGAGAGCGCGTCGAGTCGCGCGCGCTGGATCCGCGCGTCGGCGTTCGCCGGGTCGAGCTCGACCGCGCGGTCGAGGTCCGCCCGGGCCCGGTCGGGATCACCGAGGGCGAGGAACATCCGGGCACGCTCGACCCACGCCTGGACGATGTTCGCGTCGAGCTCGAGGGCGCGACCGAGCTCGTCGATCCCCGCAGGGACGTCGCCGCGGATCGCCAGGATCATCCCGCGGGCGAGCCGGACGAAGCCGAGGTCGGGCGCCAGCTCGGCCGCTCGCGTCACGTCGACCTCCGCGCCGTCGAGGTCGCCGAGGCGACCCCGGACGATCGCGCGCGATGCGAGGTGCTCGCCGACGTTCGGCTCCGCCGCGATGACGCGGCTCCAGTCGGCGAGCGAGGCCTCGAGTGCGCCGAGGTTGGCGTGGGTCTGGGCGCGCCCGATGACCGCGGGGAGCAACGTGGGGGCGAGCTCGAGGGCGCGCTCGATCGCCTCGAGGCCAGCGGACAGGTCGCCGGTCCCGTTGCGGGCGAAGCCGAGGTCGAGCCACGCGCCGGCGTCGTCGGGGCGGTCGCGGAGGTAGGTCTCGAGCAGCTCGGCGCCGCGGGCGAACTCGGCCCGCTCGACGAGGCGGGCGCCGAGGGCGCGGCGCTCATCCTGGCCCCCTGTCGGCGCCCGGTCGAGCTGCCGGGCGCTCGGCCCGACCAGCGACCAGTACGCGCCCCGACTGCCGAAACGTCGCCGCGCCTCGTACACGATCTCGGCCGCCCTCGGGCCGTCGAGGCGGCACAGGGCGAGGGCGGAGACGGCGGCCCGGTTGGGGTCGTGGTCGGCCCGGAGATGACGCTCGAGGGCGGCGAGGACGTCGTCGCGGGGGAGGCCGAGGCGCCCGAGCGCCTCGGCGGCGAGGGTCGCCGCCCGGAGACCTCGGTCCTTGCCGAGGCGCGCCTCCTGCGCGTCGCCCAGGATGGCGAGGAGGGTGCGGCTCCGCGGCGTCGGCGCCGTGCGCTCCCGGGCGACCAGGCGGCGGGCCGCCCGTCCGAGCGGCGTCCGCTCGGTGTCGGGGCGCGACGCGAGGTCCCACGCGATCGGCGGCGCCGGGTCGAGCGCCTCGGCGAGCCCGTCGATCCGGTCGCCCTCGCCATCGACGATCGGGAGCTCGGCCGCGCGCAGGGCTGCGGTGGTCGCCGCCTCGCACGCCGCGGCGATCTCGTCGAGCGCGGCGGCGAGGTCGGCGGCGGTGCGGGGGTCGCGCCAGCCAACGAGCTCGAACAGGGCGTCCTGGTAGGCGTCGCCGGTCGCGGCGATCTCGCCCGAGCGCGCCCGATCGAGGATGGCGGCGACGGCGTCCCGACGGCGTCGCTCGGCGGCGTCGCGGCCGACGTCGACCTCGCGCAGGCCGGCCTCGGCGTCGCCGTCGTCGAGCCCGGTCTCGAGCGCCTTCCGGAACGAGCTCCGCGCGATCGCGAACCGCCCGCGCTCGAGGGCGAGGCGGCCGGTCGCGAGGGCGAGGGCGTGCGCCTCGCGGCGCGCCGGCTCGCCGCCGCCGGCGGCGACGACGCGCTCGGCCGCGGACGAGGCGTCGAGGCCGAGCCCGAGGGCGTCGTCGACGGCCGACGCCGACGCGAGGGCGCCGTCGGGGAGGGCCGCCCGCGCCCGCCGGAACGCGTCGCCGGCGGCGGCGGCCTCGATCGCGGCGACCGAGCGAGCCGCCTCCTGCTGCGCGTCGCGGGAGCGCCGGGCGGCGACGGTGGCGGCGATCGCCGCGCCGGTCGCGACGAGGCCGACGACGAGCGCCGCGGCGATCGCGCCGCGGTGGCGACGGGCGAAGCGGCGCGCCCGCTCGCCGCGGCCGAGGGGTCGGATCCGGATCGCCTCGCCCGCGAGGAAGCGCCCGAGGTCGGCGGCGACCTCGTCGGCCGACGGGTAGCGATGCTCCGCCTCCTTCTCGAGGCAGCGGAGCGCGATCCGCTCGAGGTCCGGATGGACGTCGGCGTCGATCGTGCTCGGCGGCACGGGCTCGTCGAGGAGGACGTGCTTGATGATCGCGACCGCGCCGTCGCCCTCGAACGGCGGCCGTCCGGTGAGGCCGTGGTAGAGGAGGCCGCCGAGGGCGTAGACGTCGGTGGCCGGGCTCGGGTCGCCGAGGCTGCCGTCCGCCTGCTCGGGGGCCATGTAGGCGGGCGTGCCCAGGACCTGGCCGGTCGCGGTCAGGCCCGAGGCGTCGGCGGTGTCGCGGGCGAGCCCGAAGTCCATCAGGACGGCGTGTCCGTCGGGGTCGATCATCACGTTCTGCGGCTTGACGTCGCGGTGGATGACGCCGGCGGCGTGGGCGTGGTCGAGGGCGAGGGCGACCTCCCGGACGATCGCCGCGACCCGGCGCGGCGGGAGTCGATCGCGGGCGCGGAGGCGGTCGAGCGGCTCACCGGGGACGAGGTCCATGACGATGAACGGACGCCCGGCGTCCGAGCCGACCTCGTGGACGGCGACGATGCCGCGGTGGTGCAGCTTCGCCGCGGCTCGCGCCTCCTGGGCGAACCGGGCGACCTGCTCGGCGCTACCCGAGCCGAGCTCGGAGACGACCTTCACGGCGACCTCGCGAGCGAGGCTCGGGTCGCGAGCGCGGTAGACGATGCCCATGCCGCCGCGGCCGAGCTCGGCGAGCAGCTCGTAGCGACCGATGCGCGCGCTCGGCGACGAACGCGGCGCCGAAGGCGGGAGACCGGCGCCGCTCGCGGCGCCCGAGCCGCCGGGGAGGGGCAGGGTCTGGTCGGCGTCGGACGGCGGCGGGTTCGGGGTGAGGGTCACCGGCGGCTCCGCGGATGAACCGACGACGCGATCCGAGGGTAGGACGCCCGGAGGGGGCAGCGCCCGGGAGGGGTCGTTCGCATGCCATCGGAACCTCGTCGTCGTCGGCTCGCGCCGGCGCTGCTCGCCATCTTCGTCCTCGTCGCCGTCGTCTGGCCGGGCGCCCGGATCGCGGTCCTGCTCGGGCCGGAGCTGCTCGGCTGGGAGCGCAAGGTCGCCTGGGCCCCCGACCACGATTGTCTGCTCATCGGTTCGGGGGCCGCCTTCCAGCCGAGCCCGATCTACGCGCAGGTCGACGGACGGAGTCTCCTCCGGTTCGACGGGGAGATCGACTTCGTCCCCGGCGAGGATCTCGAGCTCGACCTCTCGAGTCACGACGACGGGGTGAACCTCCTCGAGTTCCCCTGTAGCTGCAATGGACAATGACGCCGACGCCGGACCCGGTTCAACGGGCCCGACGCCGACGTCCCCGGAGTGACTGGACGTGGGTCAGGCGGCGGCGGGGATCGCCGGGCTCGCGTCGGCCTGCTCGTCGCGGCGCGGGCTGACGTGGAGGTCCTTGCGCCGGGCGAGGTAGAGGAGCGGGCCGACGCTCCCGGTCGCGACCGTCAGCCCGGCGTAGGGCAGCGGCGAGACGCCGCGCCGCTTCGCGTCGCTCCAGACCCACGTCATGACGAGGGCGAGCGAGATGCACAGGTCGACCGAGAGGACGGCGGTCCACGCATTGCCGTTCCGGAAGAGGTCGATCAGGCCGTCGAAGCCGGCGGCGTAGAGGGCGTAGAGGTTGAGGTCGACGAAGGCGAACAGGGCGAGGAAGACGACGATGCGGCGGGCGGTCATGGCTTCGGTCTCCTCCGGCTCGGGGCCGGTCGGGTGATCTCGAGGGAAGCGAGCCGTGGCTCGTTCGGACGGCTCACCCCAGAGCGATCGGCGTGCCGTTGACGCAAGTCGTTGTCTGCTCGATCGGGTGACCGCGGACGGAGCGCAGCGCGCGGCGGCGCCGCCACGGCCCGTTGCGCCGCTGCAACGCGGTCGGGGTCGAGTTGCGCCGGGCGCCTCGCCTCCGTCACGATGCGATGCCGGCGCGCGGTTCCGCGCCCGCGTCGCCGAGAAGTCAGGAGCCTCGTCCCGGTGAGCTCGCCCTCCGCCAGACCCGCGTCCGTGCCTCCCGACGCCGAGGCCGACGCCGCCGGCGCGCTCCGGATCGGCCGCTACGTGATCGAGGGCACCCTCGGCCGCGGCGGCATGGGGGTCGTCTACCGCGCGTTCGACCCCGGCCTCGGTCGTCCCGTGGCGATCAAGGTGATCTCGGATCCGGACCGGCTCGAAGCTCGAGGCCGGGAGCGCTTCTTCCAGGAGGCGCGCGCGGCGGCGCGTCTCTCGCATCCCGGGATCGTCGCCGTCCACGAGGTCGGCGAGGACGAGGCCGGCCGGCCGTACCTGGTCATGGACTTCATCGACGGGGTCTCGCTCGAGGCGCGCCACACCGCCGAGCGCCTGCCGCCTCGGTCGCTCGCCGAGGTGGTGCGTCAGGTCGCCGACGCGCTCCAGCACGCCCACGACCACGGCATCATCCATCGCGACGTGAAGCCGCAGAACGTCATCCTCGGTCTCGACGGTCGCGCCCGCCTTTGCGATCTCGGCCTCGCGCGCGAGATCGACCGCGATGCGACGGGCATCACCGTGACCGGCCAGCTTCTCGGCACGCCGAGCTTCATGGCGCCCGAGCAGGTGGACGGCGGCGAGCGGGTCGGCCCGACGACCGACGTCTTCGGGCTCGGCGGGCTCCTCTACTGGCTCCTGACGGGGCAGGCGCCGTTCGCCGGCGAGACGATCGTCGAGGTGCTCCGCAAGGTCGTCGTCGTCGACCCGACGCCGCCGCGCGAGCTCCATCCCGAGGTCCACCTCGACCTCGAGACGATCGCGCTCCGGTGCCTCGAGAAGGAGCCGGACCGTCGGTACCCCGACGCCGCGGAGGTCGCGGCCGAGCTCGGACGGTTCCTCGCCGGCGAGCCGATCCAGGCGCGGCCGCTCGGGGCGGCGGCCCGGGTCACCCGATGGGCGCGGCGCAACCGGCTCCTGACGGCCGCGCTCGGGGTCGCCGTCTGGACGCTGATCGGCTCGGTCGTCGCCGTCGTCGCCATCGGCGTCGTCGAGCGCCGGCGGTTCGTCGATCAGCTTCGCGGCCGGGCGCGCGCGAGCGCGGAGGCGTTCGAGGAGGCCCGGGCGAGGGCCGGAGAGCGGCCCGCGGGCGACGAGCTCGATCAGCTCCTCGCCCGGAGCTCCGACGCGCTCGGCGACGCCCGCTCGTGGCTCGCCGCGGCGTCGGACGAAGCCGAGCCGCGCGAGCTCGCGTTCCGCACGGCGATGACGACGGGGGAGGTCGCCCTCGCATCCGAGCAGTGGAGCGTCGCCGCCGGGGCGTTCGATCGGGCGATCCAGCTCGGTCTCGATGACGAGGCGGCGCGGAGCGCGCTCGCGCGCGTCGCGACGGCGCGGGCGAGGACCGACGCCGAGCGTCGCCGCGCGGTCGAGGCGGTCCTCGCGCGCTTCCGCTCGCGTGAGGCCGCCGACATCGACCAGGGGCGCGAGGCGGCCCTGTTCGAGCTGGCGCGGCATCCCGGAGAGTCGACGATGGCGCTGCTCCGGGCGGAGATCGTCGAGGTCACCGCCGACCTCCATCGGACGAGCCGCGAGACCTTCCTCGCCGCCGCCACCCCGACCGCGGACGAGGCGCGCGCCGGCGCCGAGTCGATCGAGCGCCTCGCCGAGGCCGTCGACGCGTGGCTCGCACACGGCACGGACGAACGCGGGGCGCCTCGGCCGCAGGCGCACGACGATCGGCGGGGCGGCATCACGAGCCTCCCGCCCGACCTCCAGACCGCGTTCCTGAAGGGCCGGGACCGGATCGTCGCCCGGGCCTCCCGTGGTCGCGTCGAGCGGGAGCGGGAGCGGATGCAGGCCGCGGGGATCCTCGCGATCCTCGGCGCCGCGCAGGAGCGAGCGATCGGCCGGCGACGCCTCGCGACGGCCGCGCTCTGCGCCGACGCGATCGGATGGCTGATGAGCCCGCGCGCAGCGCCGGCCCTGTCCGAGCTCGCCGCGCCGTCGGAGACGGATCCCGACGTGCCCGAGCCGACGATCGACGTCCTCGGGCGCTGGGTCGTCGTGGAGATGGACGAGCTGCGGGCGATCCCGCCCGGACGAGCGCTCGCGCGCATCGGCGGGAGGCGGGCCGCGGCATGGCTCCGGGTGGCCCGGGTGCGGTTCGGGCGCGACGGGCCCTTCTGGCGGGCCGTGAGGCGGAGCCTCCCGTCGGACTGGATGGCGTCGTCCGTCGGGACGGGAGCGGGCGACGGCTCGGCGCGCTGGCACTTCGAGCGCGCCGAGGCTCTCGGCGACGAAGGCGACGTGGAGGGCGCGATCGCGGCCTACGACCGCGCGATCGAGCTCGACCCCCGCGACGCCTGGGCGTGGAACAACCGCGGGATCGCGCGGCGCAGGCTGGGGGACCTGCAGGGAGCGGTCGCCGACTACGCCCAGGCCATCGAGGTCGATCCCCGGTTCGCCGGGGCCTGGACCAACCGCGCGGTCGCGAGGAGCGAGCTCGGCGACACCGAGGGGGCGCTCGCCGACTACGCCCGCGCCCTCGAGATCGAGCCCCGATCGCCGGGCATCTGGAACAACCGGGGTCTCCTGAAGAGCAGGCTGGGCGACCTCGCCGGGGCGCTCGCGGACCTCGACCGCGCCCTCGAGATCGACTCGTGGTCCCTCGAGGGCTGGAACACCCGGGGCAACATCAAGAACGCGCTCGGAGACCACGTCGGCGCGGTCGCCGACTTCGACCGCGCCCTCGAGCTCGACCCGTCGCCGGCGATCACCTGGAGCAACCGCGCGTCGGCGCGGCGGCAGTCGGGCGATCTCGACGGGGCGGCCGCCGACTACGACCGGGCGCTCGAGCTCGATCCGCGCTGCGTTTCCGCCTGGACCGGGCGCGGGAACATCCGGCGGACCCGAGGCGATCTCGAGGGAGCGATCGCGGACTACGATCAGGCCGTCGAGCTCGACCCGGGGGACGTCTTCGCCCGCTACAACCGGGGCCTGGCGAGGCACGCGCAGCGAGACCTCGCCGGCGCCATCGCCGATCTCGACCGCGCGGTCGAGATCGCGCCGCGCCTGGTCGAGGCGTGGTCGAGCCGCGGGACGATCCGGCGCGACCTCGGCGACCTCGCCGGCGCGCTCGCCGACTACGACCGAGCCCTGGACATCGATCCCGAGAACGCCGAGGCGCGGACGCTCCGCGGGAGCGCGCGGCTGGCGCGAGGCGACGCCGCGGGCGCGCTCGAGGACTTCGACCGGGTCGTTGCGGGGGACCCCGAGAACCTGAAGGCGCGCATCGGCCGGTCGAACGTCGCGCTGGCGCGCGGCGACGACGCGGGAGCGGTCGCCGAGCTCGACCGCGTGGTCGAGATCGCGCCGCGGTTCGCCTTCGGGTGGGCCGCTCGAGGCAGCGCGAAGACCGGCATCCGCGACCCCGAGGGGGCGCTCGCCGACTACGACCGCGCCCTCGAGCTCGACCCGGGCCTGGTCATCGTCTGGAGCAACCGGGCGAACCTGAAGGTCGGGCTGGGAGACTTCGCCGGGGCGTTCGCGGACGTGAGCCGGGCGCTCGAGCTCGAGCCCCGGCTCGCGCAGGCGTGGGCGATCCGGGGGGACATCCACGCGGAGCGGGGCGAGGTCGACGCGGCGATCTCGGACTACGAGCGCTTCCTCGAGCTCGGGTCGGGGCCGCTCGTGGACGTCGTCCGCCGGCACCTGGCGGAGGTGCGCGCGCGCCGGTGATCCGACCCGGGGTGACCCGAGAGCGACGGGGGCGGCGGGTGGCGGGGTTGCGACGCGGCGTTGCAGCGGCGCAACGCCGCGGCGGCGACGGACATCGCGGGGTCGCGCTCGCCGAGACGGGCCGACTCGTTCTTCCGGACGCCATCTCCCTGTGCGACAATGAAATGAGGGGGACCCCCCTGACGCGGATGACGTGACGCGGCGACCCGGGTGGCGTGGTCCCGCGCGGTTGGATCGACCGTTGCATACGACGGGCGCATGACCGAATCGACGACGAGCCCGACGCCGGATCCGACGAGCTCGGCGACCCCCTCGCGGAGCGCCGCGGCTCCGGGCATCCGCTGGCGCTGGTGGCTCCTCGCCGCCGGCCTCCTCCTCGCCACCGTCGACGTCGTCATCGCCCGCGCCTGGGGCGTCACCTTCGAGGTCGGCGGGCGCGACGCGTCGACCGGCGTCTGGACCTATCTCGCCGCCATGTTCGGCGCCCTCGGCTTCCTCGTCGGCTGGCTCGTCGAGCTGCGCCGGCGCGAGCGCGCGGCGAGCGTCGTCATCCGCCGCCAGGAGGAGTCGCTCGCCGAGGCGCGCGTCCGCCTCGCCCAGAACGAGAAGCTCGCCACTCTCGGGCAGCTCTCGAGCGCGATCGCCCACGAGGTCCGGAACCCGCTCGCGATCATCCGCTCGACCGTCCAGAACACGGCCGAGGATCTCGACGACCTCGGCGCTGGCGACCTCGATGCTGGCGAGCCGATCGCCGAGGCGCGGCGGAGCTGCGCCTTCGTGATCGAGGAGATCGACCGCCTCGGCAACGTCTGCAACGGCCTCCTCGCGTTCGCCCGTCCCCTCGATGTGCAGCGCCGGCCGGTCGACCCGGCCGACCTCCTCGACCGGATCGAGCTGCTCGGGGCGCGCCTCGTCCGCGACGCGGGCGTCACCCTGCGCCGCGAGCGCTCGGCCGTCGGGCTGCCGACGATCGCGGCCGACTTCGACCTCGCCAGCCAGCTCCTCCTCGGCCTCGTCGAGAACGCGGCCAAGGCCACCCCGGCGGGCGGCGAGCTCGCGATCTCGGCGACCCAATCCGACGACGACGCGGTCGAGATCGCCGTCACCGACGGGGGGCCGGGCGTGCCGGCCGACCTGCGCGAGCGAATCTTCGAGCCGTTCTTCTCGACACGCGATGGCGGGACGGGGCTCGGCCTCGCGGTCGCGCGGCAGATCGTCGCGGCGCACGGCGGGTCGATCGCCGTCGACGACGCGGCCGGCGGCGGCGCCCGCTTCCGCGTCCGTCTGCCGATCGCCGCGAGGGAGGTCGCATGAAGGCGCGGATCCTGGTCGTCGACGACGAGGAGCGGATGGCCGCCGCGATCGCGCGCGCCCTCCGCCGGGCCGGCCACGCGTGCGCCACCTTCGGGAGCGGCGAGGCGGCGCTCGAGGCGCTCGAGCGGGACGGCGCCGACGCGATCGTCACCGATCGGAAGATGCCCGGGGTCGACGGCCTCGAGCTGCTCCGCCGCGTCCGGGCGAGCCATCCCGAGCTGCCGGTGATCCTCGTGACGGCGCACGCCGACGTCCCGAGCGCGGTCGCCGCGATGCGTGACGGCGCGTTCGACTACGTCGCGAAGCCGTTCGACAACGAGGAGCTCCGCGCGATCGTCGCCCGCGCGCTGGAGCTCCGGCGCCTCGATCGGGAGAACCGCTGGCTCCGACAGGAGGTCGCGACCAAGTACGACCTCGACGACGTGGTCGCCGAGAGCCCGAAGAGCCGCGAGGCGCTCGACCTCGTCCGGCGGGTGGCGCCGACCCGAAGCCCCGTCCTGATCCAGGGCGACAGCGGCACCGGGAAGGAGCTGATCGCGCGCTTGCTCCACTTCCACTCCGATCGCGTCGGGCGGCCGTTCGTGGCCGTCAACTGCAAGGCGTTCGCGCCGGGCGTCCTCGAGAGCGAGCTCTTCGGCCACGAGAAGGGCGCCTTCACCGGCGCGAGCGCGACGCGGGTCGGCTGCTTCGAGCGGGCGAGCGGGGGGACGCTGTTCCTCGACGAGATCGGCGAGGTGACGACCGACTTCCAGGCGAAGCTCCTCCGGGTGCTCCAGGAGAACGAGGTGCAGCGCGTCGGCGGAACCGAGCCGCGCGCGATCGACGTGCGGATCGTCGCGGCGACCAACCGCGACCTGCCGGCCGAGATCGAGGCCGGGCGGTTCCGCGAGGACCTGTTCTTCCGTCTGAACGTGATCCCGGTGTTGCTGGCGCCGCTCCGCGAGCGCCGCGACGACATCCTCCCGATCGCCGAGCGCCTCCTCGCCCGGGCGTGCCACGACGCCGGCCGCGCCGTCGTCCTGAGCGACGATGCCCGCGAGGCGCTCGCCGCGCACGACTGGCCCGGCAACGTCCGCGAGCTCGAGAACGCGATCGAGCGGGCGGTCGTCCTGGCGCGCGGGGAGGCGATCGAGCCCGAGGACCTCCTCATCGCCGCGGGCGCATCGCGCCGCACGGGCGGCGAGGCCGACGGGGTCGACGCGAGCCGCGGAACGCTCCAGGAGTGCCTCGACCGCGCGACCGCCGAACGGATCCGCGCGGCCCTCGAGGCGAGCGGCGGGGCGAAGGCGGCGGCCGCCGTGGAGCTCGGCGTCGACCGGACGACCCTCTACCGGCTGATGAAGCGGCTCGGCGTCAACGAGTCGTAGCTGGAGTGGGCTCGCCTTCGGCGAGATGGATGTCACCACGGAGACACGGAGAACACGGAGGATCCCCTGCCTGGCGCCATCCTCGACGGGCTCGAGGCGCCCAGGATCCTACGCGACGGGAGACGTGGTGGGACCGAAGCCTCTCCGTGCCTCCGTGCCTCCGTGGTTCCATCCTCGTCGCGAAGCGACGACACCAACCCAGTAGGCGCTGCCCGCGCTTCTCTCCGTGGATTCTCCGTGTTCTCCGTGTCTCCGTGGTGACATCCTCTTCGCCGAAGGCGAAGCTCGAGCTCAGTCGTGGGCCGTGTCGCCCGTCGGATCGAACGGGGGCGGGTCGGTCAGCGCGTTCCGGATGTCGCCGCGCACCGTCCCCTGGTGCGACTCGTCGCGCTGTCGCAGCAGCTCGAGGAGGAGGCCGCTCACCGGGATCGGCGTCTGCGGAACGGCATCGCGCTCCTTGATGAGCACGCGGAGCGGGGTCTTCCGGTAGTCGAACGTCCCCTCCTCGAGCGAGAGCATCGCCTGGGCCGCCTCGAGCCCTTTGAGGCGCCCCGCGACGGCCGCGACGAGCTTGCCGTGGCGGAAGGCGAGCGACCCGGTGTGGGCGTCGCCGCGCACCTCGATGTGCCCCGACTTCTGGTTCGCCTCGATGAGCTGGCAGATCTCGAGCAGCTCGGTCCCGTCGAACGAGCCCGAGAGCTGGGCGTCGGGCGCGATGTCGTCGACCGAGATCCGCTTGGTGTCGGTCTGGTCGAAGTCGGCCTCCTGGAGCAGCGTGCTCCAGTCGCCCTCGAGCTGACGGTAGCGCAGGCGGAAGGTGCCGATCGAGATGACGTCGCCGTCCTGGAGGAAGTGCTGCTGGATCTTCTCGGCGCCGACGCGGATCCCGTTGCTGCTCTTCAGGTCCTCGATGAGGAACCCGCCGTCGCCGATCCCCACCCAGGAGATCGAGGCGTGGCGGCGGGAGATCGTCCGGCCCGGGAGGATGACGTCGGCCGCGTGGTCGCGGCCGACGATGTAGTTCTTGCCGGCCTCGAGTCGCTGGATCCCATGCTGGAAGATGGGCGCGACGAGGCAGAAGTTCCTGCCGATGGACTGGAGCTCAGGACTCTCGTCGGTCACGCACCGCTCCCCGGGGTCGATGGATACCTAAGCATCGGCCGTGCTCGCGTCGCAACCGTCCGTCGCTGGCGCCGGCTCGGGCTCCGCCTCGGGCCCGGGCGATCCGTCATCGGGCGCGCCGGCCCGCGCGTCGACGAGCTGGCGATCGTGGAGCTCCCGGTAGAGACCGCCCGTCGCCAGGAGCTCGTCGTGGGTGCCCTCCTCGACGACCCGACCCTCGTCGAGGACCACGATCCGGTCGGCGTCGCGCACGGTCGAGAGGCGATGGGCAATCACCAGGCAGGTCCGGCCGCGGAGGAGCCGGGCCATCGCGTCGCGCAGGAGCGCCTCGCTCTCGGCGTCGAGGCTGCTCGTCGCCTCGTCGAGGATCAGGATCGGCGGGTCCCGGAGCAGCTCGCGGGCGATGGCGAGGCGCTGCTTCTCGCCTCCCGAGACGCGGATCCCACGCTCGCCGACGACGGTGTCCCAGGCGCGCGGAAGCCGGTCGACGAAGACGTCGGCCCGGGCCGCGACGAGCGCCGCGCGCACCTCGTCGTCGCTCGCCTCGGGGCGGGCGAACGCGACGTTGTCGCGGATCGAACGGTTGAAGAGGAAGACGTCCTGGGGGACGACGCCGATCCGCCGCCGGAGCCAGCGGCGCGAGAGCGACCGGAGAGGCCGGCCGTCGAGGGTGATCTCCCCCGCGTCGGGCTCGAGCAGGCGCGGCAGGAGCGCCGCGAGGGTCGACTTGCCCGAGCCGCTCCGCCCGACGAGGGCGGCGACGGTGCCGGCCTCGATGAGGAGGTCGACGCCCTGGAGCGCCGGGTTGCGCTCATCCCCGCTTCCGTAGGCGAACCGGACGCTCCGCAGCTCGATCCTCCCCGCGACCGTCTCGGGTGGGGCCGGCGCGTCGGGGTCGTCGGTCTCGGCGGACTCGTCGAGGAGGCGGTAGATGCGCTGGAGGGAGGCCAGGGCGGCCTGGATCTGCGGGGCGAGGCCGAAGACGCGCCCCGTCGCGCCGACGAGCTCAACGAGGAAGATGAAGAAGGCGAAGAGCCCGCCGAACGTCGAGACGCCGAGGATGATCCGGTAGGCGCCGATCGCGACGATGGCGTAGCCGCCGAGCACCCCGGTCAACCCGATCGCGCTGCCCGTGATCGATCCGAGGACGGCCCGGCTCGCGCTCGCGCGGATCGAGCGCTTCACCGCGAGCGAGAAGCGCCGAGCCTCCGACGGCTCGCGGGCGCCGGTGCGGATCGTCTCGAGGCCGGTCAGCGCCTCGTGGAGCGCCGCGCTGCTCGCCTCGTCCGCCTCGCGGGCGCGGGCGCTCCTCCGGCGGAGCGCCGGTCCGAGGAGGAGGACGAACCCGAAGATCGCGCCGACCAGGAGCAGGCCCGAGAGGGCGAGGCCCGCGTCGAGGACGATCAGCAGGACGAAGACGAGGATCGCCCGGAGGACGTCGACGCCCGCCTGGACGAGGGTGTCGGTCATCAGCCCGTCGAGCGCGGTCACGTCATCGCGGACCCGGCTCATGAGCGTCCCGGTGTCGGTGCCGTGGAAGTAGCGCACCGGGAGGCGCACGACGTGGCCGAAGACGTCACGGGTGACGCGGAAGTGGACCCGGTTGCGGAGCGAGATCGAGGCGAGATCCTGGACCCAGCGGAACGCGAACGAGAGGAGCGTCAGGCCGATGATCGCGCCGCCGGCGAGCGCCAGCTCGGCCGTGTCCTTTCGCGGAAGGATGTCGTCGAAGATCCGCTTGACGAGGAACGGGGCGATCGCGCCGGAGGGGACGGCCAGGAGCAGCAGCGCCGCGATCGCGATCGTGAGCCGCTTCTCGGGGCGGAGATACGGCCAGAAGCGGCGGAAGAGGGCGATGCCGCCGGAGAACCCGATCTTGCCGGCGTCCTTCTTCTCCTCGCCCTTCTCCCTCTCGTCGCCGGCCGTCCCGTCGCTCACGTCGAGGCGCCGTCGCCGAACGTCGGTGGCTCGGGCGGCCTCTCCAGCTCCTCGGGGTTCTCGACGAAGCGCTGGAAGAGGTCGAGCGTCTTGCTCGCGTAGAAGCCGTCGGCGATCCGTTCGTCGTAGCTGTAGCGGACGGTCGCGACGGTGCGAACGCTCAGCTCGCCGGTCTCCTGGTCGACGACCGGCGCCTTCTTGATCTTGCCGAGGGTCGCGAACAGCGGGCAGGTACCGTACTCGAAGAGGTGATGGTAGGCGGCGTCGAGGCCGACGCTGCCGAGGTTCGCGACGAAGAGGCTCGCGTAGAGCGGGTCGCCCCGCAGCATCGCCCAGGGCAGCAGGTTCCAGTAGTCGAGCCAGCGCTGGAGCCCCATCAGCGCCTTCAGGACGAAGCGCGGCAGCCTGGTGACGAGCCGCATCTCCTTCTCGCTGCCGGTGTCCTGCTCCCCCTTGCCGACGCCGACCGCCTCGCGGACGCGCTCGGCGACCTGCTCGAGGGTGTCGTCACGATGAAAGTCGACCTTCACGGTGGTGAGGCGGCCGTCGTCGCGGAACTGCTTCTTCACCGCGAACGAGATCGAGAGGGCGTGGCGCTGGTAGAGCCGGCGCCCGACGACGAAGCGGTTGAGCTTCGGGCGCATCCCGATGGCGCGGACGCAGGCGGCGAGGAACATCGTGAAGAGGTTGATCCGCTTCTCGCCCGCGCCGACGTTTCTCGCCTCGCAGTAGGCGAGGGCGTTCTCGACGTCGAGCTGCTGCTCGAAGTAGACGACGCACTCGGTGCGCGTCGGCATGAGGTGCGGCATGAGGACGCGGAGCATCGGGAGCTGCCGGATGCGGGTGCCCTCGCCGCGGGTGAAGAGCATCGCCGCTACCCCTCGGCTCCGGGCTCGGCGCCGGCGCCCGTGATCGAGTCGGGGTGCCAGCCGAAGCCGTGCTCCTCGAAGATGTGGGGCGCCTCGACGAAGATCCCGGTCCCCTGGACGAGGACGGTGTCGTCGTCGGCGCGACGGATCTCGCCCTCGGCGCGGACGCGGCGACCGGACTTGCTGCCGGCGCGAGCGATCAGACGAAGCGGCAGGTCGAGGGGGACGGGGCGCCGGTAGTCGAACTCGAGGTGGGCGGCGACGACGCGATGCCCGGCGCACCACACGCTCGCGCCCATGCCTTCATCAATGATGGCCGCCGAGATCCCGCCATGGGCGTGGCGCGGCGGGCCCTGCTGGCGCTCGTCGAGGGAGAAGTCGGCGGTGATCTCGGCCTTCGCCTCGTCCCAGTCGAGCGGGATGCCCATGCCCTGGGGGCTGCAGACCGGGCACGGGCCGTGGCTGGGGAGGCGCATGGCGGGTCAGGCTAAGATTCGGCGTCGCCCCGGTCAACCGCGACGCGGCTTCCGGTCCCGTGGATGGGCTCCGGGCGCCGCGCTAGACTCCTCCCCTCACACGACCGCTCGAAAGAAGATGGGGGAAGAGATCACGATGAAGACCAGCGCGAACGCGATCCTCGGCCTGACCGTGGCCATGGCTCTGATGCTCGGCGGATGCCCGCCGGCGGAGAACCCGCCGACGAACGGCGGCGAGGGCACCGGTGAAGGCGGTGAAGGCGGTGAGGCGGCGGCCGGCGGCAAGAGCGCCGTCTGCAACATCGCGCCGACCGACGACAGCACCGTCAAGGGCAAGGCCGAGTTCACCGCGGCGGCCGACGGCAAGATCACCGTCAAGGTCACCCTCGAGAACGCCGAGGCCGGCACCCACGCCGTCCACATCCACGAGCACGGCGAGTGCGGCGCCGACGGCAAGGGCGCCGGCGGCCACTGGAACCCGACCGAGCAGCCGCACGGCCAGTGGGGCGCCGAGGCCGGCTTCCACCTCGGCGACATCGGCAACGTCGAGGTCGGCGAGGACGGCACCGGCAGCACCGAGCTCACGACCGACCTGTGGTCGATCGGCACCGGCGAGGAGAACGACATCGTCGGCAAGTCGATCATCGTCCACGCCAAGCCCGACGACTACGGCCAGCCGACCGGCAACGCCGGCGGACGCCAGGGCTGCGGCTCGATCATCGTCGAGACGAAGTAGCTCGCCTCGCCGCGACTCGAAGCACCCGACACGAATCGAGGCCACCGATGCCCGTCATCGGTGGCCTCGCTGTCGTCCCATTCGCGGTCCGTCGTCACGGCCATGCGGACGGCGGTGCCAGCGTCTCCGCGTGAGTCCTCCTCCAGGAACACGCGTGCTCGCCCGCTCGGTGGAGAGGCCACAGATTTCACAGATTCCACCGATTTCGAGCTGCCGAGTGAGCTCGCTCCCGGCAGGGGTCAGGTCCCGGCAGGGGTCAGGTCTCGGAACTTCGCATTAGCGGGGTTAATGCGAACATCCGAGACCTGACCCCTTCGGTCCCGCCCGCTCTTCTCGAGACCTCATTGGCTCCGTCATTCGCGCCGTGCCGTGTCTCGGCTTCGAGCGGCTGGCGAATGGCGCGGGAAGATGAATGATGAAATCGGGCGCAAGAGGCGAAGGTCCCGTGACAGCCGACGAACGCCTCCGGGCACTGGAGCGGCGGTCGATCGCTGGCGACGACAGAGCTGGGCGAGAGCTCGAGGCGCTTCGTAAGGCCACCTGTCAACACGCTCCGCACTCCGGCGAGCTGGGACTCGTCGGGGTGGACATCATCCTCAGGGAGGATGGGGCGTATCAGCCGGCCTGCGTGCTCTGTGGCGCGCCGTTCGGTTCGAAGTTCGTCCTGTGGGACGCCTCTGAGGGTGACGCTCGGTCGGGCTAGCGTCTCCGCTTCTTCTTGCCGCTCGGCTCCGGGGCCGATGCGGCGGCGCGGGTGATCTCGACCGTCATCGGCTCGCTTCGGACCCAGCGGTCGTCCTTCAGGCGCGCGTGGGCGACGAGCTCGACCTCGCCGGCGCCGAGGGTGTCGGCGTCGATCGTCGTCTTGAAGTTTCCGCCGCGGACCTTGACCGTCTCGATCACCCGGGCGCCGTCGAGGATTCGCACCTCGCGGGCGCCGCGGGCCTTGCCGCTGATCGCCAGGGCGGCGCCCGTCGGGACGGCGCCCCTCGGCCCGCGGAGCGAGACGCGCGGGGTCTTCTTCGCGTTCTCGATGGAGATCCGGATGTCCTCGAACGAGCGGGTCTCGATCGGGCCTGCCTCGATCGCGACCAGGCGGAGGTCGTGGCTTCCGTCGTCGACGGTGCTCGTGTCCCACGCGATCGGCTCGCCGGGCGCGGCCCGGGCGACGCGCTCGCCGTCGACCCAGAGCTCGACCCGGTCGATCGGCCGTCCCTTCGCCGCGGTGACGCTCGCCTCGAGCGAGACCGCGCCGCTCCACGGCTTCGACGGGTCAGGCCCTCCGAAGGAGACCCTGGCGAAGTGCGCGAACGGGCGCGCGAGCGGGTCGCCGACGATCAGGAGCTGATGCGGGCCGGAGACGCTCTGGTAGAACGCCTCGGCGAGCGAGCATCCCTCGGCGTAGAACGCGTGGAGAAACGGCGTCGGGAACTTCGCCTGGATCGCGTAGGGCTCGGCGACGGTGCCGGCGCTCCCGGCGGCGCCGGCGCGGATGAACTCCGAGATCTTGGTCTGGCTCTTGATCTGGAACGCGGCGCCGAAGCTCGTCAGGTGCTCGGCGATCGCGCCCGGCAGGAGCTTGCTCCTGGACTTGCCCCAGTTGAAGCCGGCCCGGCCGGCGACGAGGCCGATCACGTCGTCCTTGCCGATCGGGAGCGTCCCGTCCTGGCCGTCCTCACCCTGCGCGAGGACGATCGCCTTCCGCCCGAGGCGGTCGAGCGCCTCGATCGCCCTGCCGAACGACGGCTGGCGCGTCTTGCTCCGGACGTCCTCGTTCTTCATCAGGTAGACGGTGCCGCGCGGGTTCGTCCCGTCGCTCTCGGCCGCCCGCCGGAGGCAGGCGATCACCTCGTCGACGGTGTTCCCGAGCGGGCCGGTGTAGCCGAGCATGACCGAGAGCCAGTAGCGATCGAGCGAGTCGGTCTCGCCGCCGCGCTCGGGCGCGTCGGCGCCGGTCCAGACGTCGGTCGCCGCGAAGCCGCGGGCGGGCTGGAGGCCGGTCGCCGACGCCTTCATCCGGGCGAGGAGCGCCGCGAACCGGTCGTCGCCGCGGAGGCTCTCGAGGTCGCCGTCGGCGGTCGTGTGGGCGGCGTCGCGCCACCCGGTCGTGACGGCGCGCTCGAGCGCCGCGAACGCCTCGTCGGTCCGGCCGAGGCGCGCCAGGGCGCACGCCTGGTTGTAGAAGGTGCCGGCGTGGCCGTCCCAGCTCTTCACGAGCTCGGCGTAGCGCGCGGCGGCCGTCTCCCAGTCCTGGTCGCGGATCGCCGCGTTCGCCGCCTCGGCGAGCTTTCGCTCCGCGTCGCTCGGCTGGCGCGTCGGGCCCGGCGCGCTCCGGCTCCCCTCGCGGCGGAAGTAGCGGTTGACCTGGAGGTCGAGGTAGCTCGTGTCCTTCCTCTCGACGCGACGGGCGAGGAAGGTGAGCCCGGTGAGCGAGGCGATCTTCGAGAGCGGCGCCTTCGGGTTCGCGTGGTCGGCCTGGTAGTCGACGCCGTGGGGGAACCCGGCCGAGTAGGCGATGATGTCGATCTCGTCCTCGAGGCCCCGGTCGGCGATCGCCGCACGGATCGGGGCGAGGATGAGCGTGCGGAACTCGTCGATCGAGATCACCTGCTTCGACGGGATCCCGGTGAGGTGGACGACGTTCCCGCGCGGAACGCGGCGGAGGTCGACGTACTCGTTCGCCACCTGGAGCGAGTCGGCCGAGTCGGCGTTGACGACGATGAGGACCGACTCGGGGCCGCCTCCGGCGTGGGCGGGGGAGGCGGCGGAGAGGATGAGGCCGAGGACGGCGACGACGGCGAGGGCCGTCGCGGAGGGGCGTCTCATCGGGGATTCTCCTGACGTCGGGGTGCGAAGAGCGACCGATGCGCTGTGGCGATGCTCTCTACGGGGCGCGCGCGTGGATCTCTCAACGCGATGCGGGGTTGCGAATCGCGTGCCCGCCCGATCGGCGGCGCCGGTCGATCGCAAGGCCCCTCAGGCGAGCAGGTTGAGCTCGGCGGGGCGGGGCGCTCCCGACGACGGGTGCGTCCCGTTGTAACGAACCATTTACAGCAATGGCATCATCGTTGTTGCGATGGGAACCCGACCGGCCCGGTCGGGTAGAACAGACAGTTCAGGAACGGGACCGCCCTTGCTCCGGCTGACTCCTCTCGGCGCCGCCGTCCTCATCGGCGCGTCGGTCCTCGCCGTCTTCGGCCCGCCCGGGCCGCTCGCCGAGCTCCTCACCGGGGGGCTCGTCGGGCTGATCGTCCTGGCGCTGCTCCTCGCGCGCCGCCGCGGCGCCGCGGACCTCGTCGTCCGTCGCCACGTCCCGGCCGTCGCGACGCGCGGTGAGGCGGTCGAGGTCGTCCACGAGGTCGAGAACGTCGGCGACCGGGTCGTCCGCGACCTCGTCGTGACCGAGCTCGGCCCCGACGGCCGCCGGACGAGCAGCCTGATCCCGTTCCTGCCGCCGGGCCTCGCCGCGAGCGCGCGAGGGGCGCGCCTCCATCCGGTCCGCCGCGGACCGCTCCGCTTCGAGGGCGTGTCGCTCCGCTGGGGCGATCCGTTCGGGCTGTTCGTCGCGGAGACGCATCGCGCGGTGCCGGGCGAGCTCCTCTGCCGGCCTCGGCCGCGCCGCGCCGACGGGGTCCGCATCGCCGCGGTGGCCGGGCGGCGGAGCCGCGCGTGGGACGGCCACGACGACTGGTCGAGCGTGCGCGAGTGGCGGCAGGGCGACCCGCTCGCGCGCGTCCACTGGCGCCTGACCGCCCGGCGGGGCTACCCGGTCGTCCGAACCTTCGACGACGAGCGCGAGGCGGCGACGCTTCTGATCCTCGACCGGCGGGTCGGCTCGTCCGACGACGCCGAGGGCGCGTTCGAGCGGGCCGTCGGGCTCGCGGCCGGGATCGGTCTCGCGATCATCGAGCGCGGAGCGCCGCTGGCGTTCCGTGCGCCGGGCGAGCCCGGCCCGATCGCGCTCGACGAGCTCTCGGGGCGCGCCGGCGTCGGGGAGCTCCTCGACGCGCTCGCCCTCATCGCCCCCGACGCGGGCGAGGGGCCGCTCGATCCGACCGCCGCGATTCCTCCCGGGATGCGCGCGATCGTCGTCTCGGCGAGCGCGCCGCCCGACGGGACGAGCGCGGCGCGCCTCGACGATGCCGGACGGGACGCGACGGCGGCCGCGGGTGCGGTCGGCGTCGCGGTGAGCGGCGGCGGCGATCGGCCGGTCCTGGTCCACGCCGGACGCGCCCGGCCGACGGGCGCGCGGGTGAAGGCGCGGCCGCGCCGGAGGCCGGCGCGATGACCGCCTCCGCTCGACTCGCCCGCGGCGCGGCGCCCGCCACCGCTCGGTCGACGGACCACCGCGCGCGTCCGGCGCGCCCCGTCCGCGGTCCCCGGCCGGCCGCGCGCCCGACGCTCCATCGGTCGGCATCGCTCGCGGCCGCGCGGCTCGGCCTCGCCGTCGCCCTGATCGCGACCCTCGTCCTCCTCGGCTGGACGGCGCCCGGCGGCTTCATCGCCCTCGCCGCCGGCGTCGTCGTCGTCGCCCTCGGCCTCGTGCGACCCTCCGCCGATCCGGCCGCCCCCGGCCTCCTCGGCTTCGTCCGCGACCTCGTCGTCGAGCTCGTCCCGATCATCGGCGCGTGCGGCGCCGCCGCGGTGCTCCTGCACGGGAGCCTCGGCGAGGAGACGCCCCCGCTCCTCGCGACGGTCGCCCGCGTCGTCGCCCTCGCCGCGATCGCGACCCTTCCGCGGGTCGGCCCGCGCCTCCTCCCCCTGCCGTTCGCAGCGGTGATCCTCGCGGTCGCCGCGGCGGCCGCGCTCGTCGGCGGCGTCGACCTCGTCTCGACCGGGCTCGCCGTGTTCGCCCTCGCCGTCGCCGCGCAGTCGCTCGCCGGGGCGCGCTCGCGCGCGCTCCGCGACGCGGCGTCGCTCCAGGCGGGCGTCGGGCAGGCGCCGCCGCCCCTCGCCGAGCGCGCGAACCCGCTGCCGGCGGCCGTCGTCGCGATCGCCGCGCTGCTCGGGGCGTCGCTCTTCCCGGCGGCGCCGCCGCCGCCGGCGCCGACGAGGGGCGGCGACGGCGCGGACGGCGAGGGGGGCCGCCGCGGAGGGCTCGCCTCGGTCGGGGGCGATGGCAGCGCCGACGTCGACGCGCGCGCCGTCACGCGCCGGAGCTTCGTCGCCTTCCATCCCGAGGTCCGGATGGACGAGCGGCGCGGCGGCGGCCTCGGCAAGACCGGGCAGATCGTCGCGCGGGTTCAGGTGCGGCCGCGACCGCCCTCGCTCTTCCTCCGCGGGGCCGCCCTCTCCGAGGTGACGGACTCCGGGTTCTTCCGGGCGAAGCGCGAGATGGCCGAGCCGCCGATCGACGACGTCGCCAGGCGCGAGGTCATCGTCCAGCTCCTCAAGCCGCAGGACGGCTACCTCCCGGTCGTCGGGCGACCGACCGAGATGGCGGTCGCGCCGGCCGCCGACGGGACGCCGCGGAGCCGGCCGCGCCGGTCGGCGGCGGGCTACCACGTGCCGCGCGATCCGGCCTATCCCTACCCGCTTCGCTACAGCTTCACGAGCCTCGAGGCCGGGCCCGGGCTCGACCCGCGCCGGCTCCCGGCGCAGGCCTCGGCCGAGCTGCTCGCGCTGCCCGGGTCGGTCGCGCGCAGCGTCTCGCTGCGCGCCCTCGCGGCCGAGGTCGTCCGCGGCGAGAGCGCCTACGATGCGGCGGCGGCGACGGCGCGCTGGCTCCGATCCAACGGCGTCTACGACGACCTCCACCCGATCGATGCGGTCGACCTGCGCGGGCGGATGGACGCCTTCCTCCTCCGCGAGACGCGCGGCATCTGTGTCGAGTTCGCTGGCGGGATGGTCGTGCTGCTCCGCCTCGCCGGGGTGCCGGCCCGGATGATCGCGGGCTACCGCGTCGACGTGGCGACGACCGGCGGACGCTTCACGGTGACGAGCGACGACGCCCACGCGTGGGTCGAGGTGCCGATCGCCGGCGCCGGCTGGGTGACGTTCGACCCGACGCCGGCCCGGTCCGAGGCGTCCGACGCGAGCAACCGGGTGGCGTCCTCGACCGTCGACGAGGACGGCGAGGGGGGCGACGGCGGCGGCGGGGCGGCCGACGGAACGACCGAGACGACGACCGAGGTCGAGGAGGTCGATCCGATTCACGCGGCCGCGGTCGCCGACGCGCTCGCGAGCGCGCGGGCGAAGTCGATCCTCCGGTTCGCGTTCGCGCTGCTCGCCCTGGCGACCGCGCTCGCGACCCTCTCCGCGCGCCGGCGACTGCGCCGGGCCGTCCGCGCCACCAAGCTCGGCGAGGGGGCGGGCCGGATCGCCGCCGAGTGGGTCGGCGAGCGCGACCGCTTCCTCGGAGCGCTCGAGCGGCGCGGCTTCCGGCTCGGCGGCGCGGAGACGCCGCGGCAGCTCCTGGCCCGGATCGGGCCGCCCGACGCCGAGCGCGAGCTCCTCGAGCGAGCGACCGACCTCTACGAGCGGCTCCGCTTCTCGGGGCGGGCCGACGCCTCGACGCGCGCCGAGCTCGGTCGGTGCCTCGATCGGCTCGCGGCGGTGGAGGGCGGTCGATAGGCTGGGGGCGGCCGCCCGAACCCGGCGCCCGGAGGCTCTCGATGACGCGCGCTCCCCACCCGCTTCCCGTCGCCCTTCTCGCCCTCGTCTTCCTCGTCGGCATGATCGTCGTCGGCGGTCTCGGGGACGTCGCTCCCGCGCGCGCCGACGATGACGACGCGGCGAAGCCGAGCGACGAGCAGCTCGAGGAGATCGAGCGGCTCCTCAAGGCGCTCGACGCGGACGACCCGACGGCGCGTGAGGACGCGACCGACGCGTTGATCGCGCTGGGCAAGGTCGCCCTCTCCGCCGTCCGCGCGCACGTCGGCGAGGCGCCGAGCGCCGAGGCGCGGATGCGCGCCGAGCAGATCGTCCGCGAGCTCGAGCGCTGGGGCGGCGGGGCGCCGACCGAGTTCGCGATCCAGGAGCTGTTCGCGGCCGTCCGCGAGGCGAACGCGGCGGCCGAGCTGGTCGGGCCGAGCTCCGAGTCCGTCCTCCGCGCTCTCGCGCAGGTGAAGGCGCTCGCGGCGATCGCCGCGGTCGCGGCGGGGAAGGAGCCCGGCCCGCTGCCGGTCGACCCGGCGACCCTCACGCCCGCCGCGCCGACGACCAGCATGAACGCCG
Source organism: Planctomycetota bacterium (assembly GCA_029260755.1). GTDB lineage: Bacteria > Planctomycetota > J058 > J058 > JAJDCQ01 > JAJDCQ01. The sequence goes on from JAJDCQ010000140.1 coordinate 38,397, forward strand.
CCCTCGTCGTCGCGCCGCGGGTCGAGGGCACCGTCGCGCGCGGCTGCGTGATCTTCGCCGACGAGTTCGTCCGCCTCTCGAACGCCCAGGACTGCATCATCGTGTCGCGGGTCGGCGTCCGGCTCAGCTCGTCGAAGAACTGCGTCATCGTCGCGGGCGCGTTCCTCGGGCAGTCGCGGAGCGAGGCGAGCCTCCTCGTGAGCGGCGGGGGCGCCTCGTTGACCAGCGGGACCGACGTGGTCGTGGCGGCGGCCGAGGGGTTCACATTCACCCGGGTCGAGGGCGGGACGACGATCAACACGCCGCCGGGCGACGCCCGGTTCGCGCGGCGCGCGCAGGAGCTCGACGCGGTCGAGGAGCCCCGGCTCGACCTCGAGGGTCTCTGGGCGGACAACCCCCTCGCCGGGAAGATCGAGGTGACCGACGTCCTCCGGTCGGTCGCGTCGCGCGGGTTCCTCGGGACCGCGTCGAACCTCGTCCTGCTCCGGACGACCGACGGCCGGGGCGAGTTCGTCGCCCGGGAGGGCGCGCCGGTGCTGATGCCCGACGGGAAGCCGCTCCCCGAGCTGGAGGGCTGGACCCTCCGGATGGCGGAGTCGGACCGCGGCGGGCGCTACGTCCTCTTCTCCGACGGCGAGCGCGAGGCGCTCTTCCGCGACTAGGTCGTGGCGAGTATCGGACCCTACGAGATCCGGGAGGAGCTCGGTCGCGGCGGCGTCGGCGTCGTCTACCGCGCCCACGACCCGCGGCTCGGTCGCGACGTCGCGATCAAGATGCTCATCGCGGTCGACGCGAGCCCGACCCAGCTCGCGCGCTTCGGCCGCGAGGCGCGCGCGCTCGCGCGGCTCCGCCACCCGAACGTGGTCGCCCTCCACGAGGTGGGGCACGACCCGCAGGGGCGACCCTATCTCGTCCTGGACCTCGTCTCCGGCGTCACGCTCGCGAGCCGGATCGAACAGGGCGGCCCGCTGCCGGCGCGCGAGGCGGCCGAGCTCGTCCGGAAGCTCGCCGAGGGGCTCGCGGTCGGCCACGCCCAGGGGATCCTCCATCGCGACGTGAAGCCGGAGAACGTGATCCTCACCGCCGACGGCGAGCCGCACCTGACCGACTTCGGCCTCGCGAAGGACCTCGCTTCCTCGCAGGCGGGCTCGCTCTCGATCCAGGGGCGGTTCATCGGGACGCCCGGCTACTGGTCGCCCGAGCAGGCGACCGGCGATGAGGCGAAGATGGGGTCGGCGACGGATGTCTACGGCCTCGGCGCGACGCTCTTCGCGATGCTGACGGGGCGGCCGGTGTTCCAGTGCAACAGCGTCAGCGAGGCGATCGTCGCGGCCCTCGCGCAGCCCGCCGAGCCGCCGTCGAAGGTCCGGGACGGCATCCCGCCGGCGCTCGACGCGATCGTCCGCCGGTGCCTCGAGAAGGAGCCCGCCCATCGCTTCCGCGGCGGGAGCGAGCTCGCCGAGGCGCTCGCCGGGTTCCTGAGCGGCGCGGTCGGCGCGCCGGAGGTCGCGCCGCCGCGGGCGACCCGCGTCCGCGGTGAGGCGGGCGCGGGCGCGGCGCGCCCGGTCGGGAACGTCACGGTCGTCGGCGCGGTCGCCGTCGCGGCGGCGCTGCTCGGTGCGATCGGCGGGGCGGTCCTCGCGAGGCGCCCCGGCGGCGCCTCGGACGAGCCCGCCGAGCCGGGGCAGACCGAGGCCTATCTCCAGGCGGAGCTCGACCGCGCCACGACGAGCCTCGCGCGGGTGGAGGGCGAGCTCCGCGCGGCCCGCGTCGAGATGGCGGGTCTCCAGCGGGGGCTCGACGAGGCCGAGAGCCAGGCCGAGCTGCGGCGTCACTACGACGGCGCCCGCGCGAAGATGATCCGACGCGATCTCGACGGAGCGCTCGCCGAGGTCGACGCCGCGATCGCGCTCGACCCGACCCGCGTGACGCTGTGGTGCCTGCGGGCGGACGTGCGCGAGATGCGGGGCGACCTGGCGGGGGCGCGCGCCGACTACGAGCGGGCGGTCGAGGTCGACCCGAGCTCGGGGATGGCCTGGGAAGGGCTCGGCATGGTCCGGCAACGGGCGGGCGAGCTCGACGAAGCGCTCGCCGCGCTCGACGAGGCGATCCGACTCGATCCGGATCGGGCGACGTCGTGGCTCAACCGCGCCGTCGTGAGGCTCGCTCGCGAGGAGCTCGCCGATGCGAGGGGCGACGCCGACGAGGCGATCCGACTCGAGCCGCGTCTCGCCAAGGCCCGCTGCATCCGTGCCGCCGTGATGGACAAGACCGGCGACCGCGCCGGAGCGCTCGTCGAGATCGAGCGCGCGATCGACGCCGACCCCACCCACGCGGACGCCTGGAAGTGGCGCGGGCTCCTCCGGGCCGCGAGCGGCGACCCGGCGGGCGCCATCGACGACCTCGAGCTCGCCATTCGCCTCGGCAGCAAGGACGCCGAGGCCCTTCGCAGCGAGCTGAAGCGCCTCCAAGGCCGCTGAACATCTCCCCCGCCCCAACGAGAGAAGCCCCAGAGAGTTAACACCCAAGGGGTCAGGTCCAGTATTTTTACCTTTTGGCCGTCGGCTAAAAGGTAAAAATACTGGACCTGACCCCATATTGGGTAAGTGACTTGGTGCCTCTTGTTTGCGGCGAGGCCTCTGCGCGCTCGCGGGCGGGGCTCAGCGCTCGGCGGGGACGGGGCGGAGCTCGTCGTTCACGGTGAGGCCGAAGCGTTCGCTGGTGCGGGCGCGGAGCTGCGCCGGGTCGAGGCGCGCCCACGCCGACGCGGTCTCGGGCGACGGTGGCGTCCAGATGCAGACCTCGCCGCGCTCGCTCCTCGATGCGATCCGGCCGTCGGATGCCCAGGTGACCTCGGCGACGGCGTCGCCGTGGCCGACGAGGGCGCCGGCGAGGCTGCGCGTCGTGGCGTCCCAGACCCGGACGGCGCCGTCCGCGCTCCCCGACCCGAGCCGGCTTCCGTCGGGTGACCAGGCGAGGCCGGTGACGGCGCCCGCGGGGATGAGGCCTTCGAGGGTGCCGCGGTGGGCGCCGCCGGCGGCGAAGATGCGGATGCGGCCGTCGCTGCTGGCGACGGCGAGCTCCGCTCCGTCGGGGCGCCAGGCGATCGCGGTCGCCTCGCCGTCGTGAGCGTCGAGCGTCGCGATCGGGCTGAGGTCGGTCGCCTTCCAGAGGGCGACCCCGCTCTCGCCCGCGGTCGCGATGACGTCTCCGGCCGGCGACCACGCGACGTGGCTCGCTCCGGCGCCTGTCTTCACTCGCCAGGAGGTCGCCTCGAGGCCGCGGTCGAGGAGCGTCAGCCGGCCGCGTGATCCGAGCATCGCGATCCGCTCGCCGTCGGGCGACCAGGCGGCGCCCGCGATCTCGGTCCCGTCCGCGTCGAGCCCGGCCGTGCCGTCACGCGAGACGACGACGAGCCGCCGCTCGGTCAGGACGAGGAACGCGTCGCGCTTCGGCGCGAAGGTCAGGGCGAGCACCTCGCCCGCTCCGACCTCCTTGGCGTCGACGCGCGTCGATCCGTCGGCCGGATCGAACGCGCTCCGGGTCACCCCAGCCGCGCTCGCCGAGGCGACGCGGATCGTCTTGCCGTCGGGCGACCACCCGACCCGACCGACCCGCTCGCCGGCGCTCGGCGTGAGCGTCCCGCCGACCGCGCCGGTGCTCGCGCCGACCAACCGGGTGCGGTTGCTCCGATCGCCGACCGCGAGCATCGCGCCGTCGGGCGACCAGGCGAGCGCGCTCGCGCCGTCGACGCCGCCGACCGCCCGCCGGGTCCACCCGCGACGCAACGCCTGGTCGAGGGTCGCGCGTCGCTCGGGCGACTCGCCCTTCTCGAGGGCGGCCGCCGCGAGGACGGCCGCGTGCGACCATCGCCCGTGGGCGACGGCCGAGAGCATCGCGCCGTCGATGAGCCGATCGGACATCTCGGCGAGCTTGCCCTCGGCGGCCTTCGCCCGCGTGTTCGCCGTCTTCGCGCGCGCCTCGGCGGCCTCCGCGCGAGCCTTCGCCGCTCGCGCGTCGTCCTGCGCGGCCATCGTCGCGGCCTTCGCCGCGTTGGTGGCGTCCCTCGCCACGTCGTGCGCGACCCGGGCGTTCTCCCGCCACTTGCTCGCCTCGGCCTTCGCCGTCTTCGCGGCGTCCTCGGCGTCGTCGAGCTGGACCTCCACGATCTTGGCGCGCGTTCGCAGCATGCTCGCCTCACCCCGCGCCTCCTCGAGGTCGGCGTCCATCGCGACGAGGCTCGCCTCGAGCCGCTTCTGCTCGGACCGGGCCTTCTCGAGGTGCGCCGTCACCTCGCGCCGGCGCTCCTGCTCGCTCGCGAGCGCGTCCTTCGTCGCGCGGCCGTGCCTCGTCTCCTCCTCGACCCGGCCCGCGTAGCGCGCCTCCGCCTTCTCCCACGACGCCTCGGCTGCCTCCAGCGTCGCCTCGGCCTCCTCCCGCGCCGCGTCGGCCTCCCTGGCGGCCGTGACCGCCGCGTCGCGCTCCTCCTCGGCGGTCTTCCTCGCCGCGTCGGCCGCCTCGCGCGCGTCGGTCGCCGCGTCGCGCTCGCGGATGGCGGAGAAGCGCGCGTTGTCCGCGTCCTCGCGGAGGCGCTCGGACTCGCGGGCGAGCTCGCGGGCGCCCGCGGCGCGCGCGTCGGCGGCGCGCCGCGCCGGCGTGGCGATGCCATAGCCGATGAGGAGGCCGCCCGCGATCAGGGCGGCCTGGAGGACGAGTCGAAGCAGACGCGGGTCCATGCGTGGGGCTCCTCGCCGGATGTCGGGGTCGTGAGGGTGATGAGCTTTTCGATCGAGCGTCGATTGCCGGGTGACCGTCGGCCCGCCCGGCGGGCCCCGATCATGGCTCGCCCGGGCCGGCGCGCTCAACCGCCCGCGGGGTCGCCCGCGTAACCGTCGCCGGGGGCGTGGGCTCCGACCGGGCGACCGATTCGTCGGCGCTGTGGGAGCCGGCTATACTCGGGTCGAGGCATCCGTGACCGCGCCCACCACCGAGCCCTCTCCGCCGCCGACCGGCGTCTCGCGCGACCCGCGCGGCCCCTCTCCACACCGTCGCATCGGCGACTACCAGATCGTCGCCGACCTCGGCGCGGGGGGGATGGGCGCGGTCTACCGCGTCCGCCACGTCCAGACCGGCGCGACCTACGCCCTCAAGATGATCCGCCCGATCTTCGGCGAGATCGACGAGGAGGACCTCATCCGGTTCGAGCGCGAGGCGCAGGTGCTCGCGCGCCTCGACGCGCATCCCAACCTGGTCCGCGTCTTCTCGCTCGGTCGGTCGGACGAGGGCCCCTACTGCGTCATGGAGCTCGTCGAGGGGAAGACCCTCGGCGCGCACATCGCCGAGCGCGGTCGGATCGAGCCGCGTGGCGCGGCGCGCGTCCTGGCCGAGGTGGCCCGGGCGATCGCCCACGTGCACGCCCAGGGCGTGACCCATCGCGACCTCAAGCCGGACAACGTCATCATCGATGCCACCTCCGGACTGGCGCGCGTCCTCGACTTCGGCCTCGCCCTCGACGCCACCCGCCTGACGAGGGTCACCCAGGGCGACGTCATGATCGGGACGCCCGCCTACATGGCTCCCGAGCAGGTCGATCCGACCTTCGCCGGCGCCGAGCCGGGGCCGGCGACCGACGTCCACGCCCTCGGCGCGATCCTCTTCGCCCTCGTCACCGGCGAGCCGCCGTGGAGCCGTTCGGACGGCCCGGCCCTCCTCCAGGACATCCTGACCGCCCGCGCCCCACGGATGCGCTCGCGGGTGGCCGACGCGCCCGAGGAGCTCGACGCGATCGCCGAGCGAGCCCTCGAGAAGCGCCCCGCCGATCGCTACGGCAGCGCGGCCGAGCTGGCCGACGACCTCGAGCGCTGGCTCGAGGGACGCCCGATCGAGGCGAGGGCGACCGGCTCGGTCACCCGCCTCTTCCTGATCGCGTTGCCGCGCGGCGCGCGGCGGTCGATCGCCTTCGGAGCGGTGGCGCTCCTCGCCGTCGGGCTCGTCGTCGCCGTCATCCTCTCGTCGGTGCTCCGATCGCGGGCCGCCCACACCGCGGCGCTGCGCGCGGCGCAGGACGACCTCGACGCCCTTCACGCCGCGGTCACCTCGACGGACCTCTCGCCCGCGGACCTCGAACGCTTCGCCGAGCTGCCCGCGATCGTGGCGGCCCTCGAACGGCTCGACGGAAGAGACTCCAAGTCCGCGACCACGATCGAGACGATCGAGCTGCTCGCGCCGCTGGCGTCGGGCGAGCCGCTCGATCCGGCGACGGTCGCGACGGTGCTCCACCGCTGGCAGGGACACCGCGAGGTCGCCCTGCGCGTGCTCCTGGTCGCGGGGCGGCATCGCGACGCCGCGGAGCTGCTCGAGCGCGACGACTACACCCCGCCGATGGTGATCACCCGCGTGCTCGCCGAGGCGGTGATCGACGGACGGATCCCGACGCCCGGCGCGAAGGTCACCCGCCTCCTCGTCGACGCGCTCTCGGCGGGGGGCGACGCCGCCGACTCCCAGCGGGTCCAGGATCTCCGGGGGCGACGCGTCGAGGTGATCGTCGACGAGCTGCGAGCGGGCGCCTTCGAGATACGGACCCGCCGCGAGGAGATCGACGAGCTGACCCGCGAGATGTTCGCGCGGGCGTGGCGCACGGGCGAGCGCCCCCGCCTCGATCCCGAGGCGCTCGAGACGCTCGCCGACCACGCCCTGGCGCTCCTCGCCGGCGAGGACGCCCTCGAGGAGGCGAACGAGCGGCTCATCGAGGCGGCGCTCCTGGCGCTCCCGCCCGACGATCCGCGTCTCGCCGAGATCCCGCGGAGCTTCGTCGGGCACGTCCTCGCGAGCGGGACCGGGCGCGCGCGCGAACGCGCGGCGACCGTCGGGCTGCTGCTCGTCCGGGCCGGGATCTTCCCTGGCGGGGCGAGCGAGCTCCGGCTGCTGGGCCTGCCCGAGGCGAGCCTGCGGGCGCGCGTCGAGGCGGAGGTGCGCCGAGGACTCGACGGGCTCGACCCGGCGGCCCTCGCCGCGCCGCTCGCGGCGCTCCTCGAGAAGCGCGGCGAGACGAGCGACGAGTCCGTCTGGACCGAGACCCTCGCGGCGTTCCTCGTCGAGGACGAGACCTGGTCGCGGATCCGGCTCCTCCTCGCGCGGGAGCGGGCGCGCGGGGACTGCCCGGGCTGGGTGCTGAGCTGGATCGCCGAGATCCTCGCGGACGCGTCGACGACCGCCGATCCCGACAGGCGCGAGCAGATCGCAGGCCAAGCGCGCACGGCCTGGTCGGCCGGGCGAGCGGCGGGCAGCGTCGAGCAGGTGATCGACGAGCTCCACGCCCTCGCCTTCGAGCGCGACGGGCTCCAGGTCGGCCGGCACCGGCTCAAGATCGCCTACGAGTACGCCGAGTGGATCCGCCGTCAGGAGGCGAACCGCGAGCCGAGCGCCGGGTCGATCGCGGTGCTCCTCGAGGCGCTCCGCCGGGCGGGGGCGCTCCAGGACGCCCGGGCCGAGGCCTACCTGCACGCCGACGCGCTCAAGCGGACCGGCCAGCTCTCCGAGATCACCTTCGGGGTCGTCGAGCCGCGGAATCAGGTGCACTGCACCCAGGAGCCGGGGCGCGGGGCCGACTGCCCGGCGACCGCGCTCGCGGAGCGGGTCGGTCGGCTGATCGACCGGGGGGACCCGATCTCGCCGCGCGGATACGAGCTGAGGGCCTCCGAGCTCACCCGCCACCAGGAGCACGAGCTGGCCCTCGCGCACATCGACGAGGCGGCTGGGTCGGGTCGGGACGGCGACCGGCTCGTCCACGTCCTGCTCCTCCAGGTCGATGTCCTGATCGCCATGGGGCGCGAGAGCGACGCCCGCGCGGCGCTCGAGCGCGTCCCGACGCCCCACCGGCTGATCGATCCGATCGCGCGGCGAGCGAGGCTCCGGCTGGGGTTCGGCGACCTGGAGGGAGCCGCCGCGGACTGGGAGCTCGCCGCGTCGCGGTGGGACGCCCGGCTCGCGCCCCAGCCGCGCCCGGCCGGCCAGGACCTGCGCCGCCGTCGGGACGTGCTCCTCGAGGCGGCCGACGCCCGAGAACGTCTGGGTGACGACGAGCGCGCCGCCGAGCTCCGGGCTCGCGCCGCGGCCGCCCCGGGCTCTCGTTGATCGCGTCGCCCGATCGCCCCGTCGCCCCGGCCAGCCCCCCGGTTTCCGTCGACGACGGGCTCCGACCCCGGTAGACTATCCCGTTCTCTCACATCGGCTTCCGCTCGATCCTCGGGTCGGGCGAAGTGGAGTCTTCGTTTCGGATGGACCGCGCGCAGCTCTTCTATCTGCTGCTCCTCCCCGAGGGACCCGAGCCCGAGCTGCCCGCCGGCAGCTCCTTCGAGGTCAGCCAGGGTGGCGGACGCACGCACTGGGAGCTCGTCCTCGACGAGGACGGCCCGCAGCCGTTCGTCCGGGACATCGAGCGCGAGATGTTCATCGAGCGCCTCGTCGCGACCTGCCCGCGGCGCTACCTCGTCCACGCGATCGGCCCGCGCGAGAAGGTCTTCGCCGACGCCGCCGAGCTGTTCAAGGTCTTCCTCGAGGACAGCCCCGGCGGCTGGGTCAACGACCTGATCAGCGCGCGCCTCCTCTCGCGCAAGCGCGCCCTCGAGATCGCCGCGACGCCCGTCTCCGAGCAACAGCTCCACATCGCGAGCTACGAGCCGGGTCCGGGCGTGATCACGCGCGGGCTGCTCAAGCTCGGCCACTCCGAGATCGCGATCCGCTACGAGCAGGGACTGCTCCGCGATCGCGCGAAGATGGCGCTGCTGCTCGCCGCGCAGGAGCTGATCGACAGCGGCGAGCCGCTCACCCCGGGCAGGCCGCGCGAGATCGATGGCTTCCAGGTCGTGCCGATGATCCCGCCGGGCGTCTACACCGCGAAGATCGCCTCCGCGCCGGCCGGCGCGCACGATCATCATCAGCACTGGGTCCAGCGCGCTCTCGAGGGGCGACCGTTCGAGCCGGGCGGCGTGCTCGTCCTCTCGGTCCCATCCGAAGGCGACGAGGATGCGACGCCGTCCTTCCTCGAGAGCCGGACCGGCGAGCTCCCGCGTGACTTCCTCGAGCCCGGCGTCGCCGGACACGAGCACGCGGCGCAGGCGCTCGCCAGCATCCTCGGCGAGCCCGATCGCGCGCTCCGGGTGGCGACCGAGGAGGATCCGGACGAGTTCATCCACGTCCTCCACTACGAGGAGAAGGTCGCCCAGGGCGGCGGCACCGAGGTGCGCGACCTCTACGTGACCGCCGGGCTGTCGGAGCGCCCGCAGCCGGGTCCCCTCGTCGATCACCGGGTCGAGCTCGGCTTCATCACGCCCAAGGGCGGCGTCGACTGGGTCCCGCAGCTCGTGATGGGGCTGCGCACCCCGGCGCCCGGCTCGGATGCGGCGAATGTCCAGTTCACCGCCGGCGTCACGATCGGCGTCGATGCCGAGAGCCCGGTCCTGAAGTCGTTCGGTGGGCTGCTCTTCATCCCTCCGGTCTTCCTGCCGGCGGAGGAGGCGACCCTCACGATCGCCCCGCCGAACGAGGAGAGCCGCGAGGTGCTCGTCCTCCTCGTCGTGCCGCTCACGAAGGCGGAGCTCGAGTTCAAGGCAGACAAGGGCTTCGAGGCGCTCGTCGAGAAGCTCCAGGAGACGCACCCCGGCGGCCGCTGGCTCGTGAGCCACGAGCGCGACAGCGCCGTCTAGCGCGGCCGCCGGTCGACGCGAGGAAGAACGAGACGACATGGACCCGAACGACATCAAGGCCGCGATCGAGCGGGACATCGACGGCGCGACGGCCATCGTCGAGGATCCTATGGGGAGCGGCGATCACTTCCGCGCCCTCGTCATCGCCGACGCGTTCGACGGCAAGAGCCTCGTCCAGCAGCATCTGATGGTCGAGAAGGCCGTGAAGGACTACCGCGAGGACGGGCGGCTCCACGCCCTCGCCCTCAAGACGGTGACGACGGCGCAGGCGGAGAAGCAGGGGATCGAGACGCCGAAGCCGGCCCCGTCGCTCCTCCAGATCCGGCGCGGTCCCCCGCCGCCGCCGCCGAGCGAGCCGCCCCCGCAGGGCTGAGCGCGCGCTCGTAACTCCCTTGATGTGATGGCTTTGAGCCTCGCTTCGCGACGGCTTCGGGCGGCTTCGTGGCCTTGACGCTCGGTGGGGCGGCTCCTAAGATCCCCCGTTCGCCGCCGGGAGAGGTTCGTTGCTCCCGTCGCGGCAGACGTTTCCGTCGTCCAGCAGCAAGGCAGAGGTGAGGTCGTGATCAATCGACAGTCCCGAAGCAGGAGCGTCGCCGCCCTCGCGGTCGTCGCGCTCATCGTCTCGGTCGGACTCGGCGTGGCGCTCCAGGCGCCGGCCGTCGTCGCCGAGGACGCCCCGAAGCCGAAGCCGGACTTCCCGCCCGCGAGCGAGCTGACCAAGGGCTTCGAGAAGATCGACGGCTTCTACCCGCTCTACCGGAAGCCGAAGAGCGAGGAGCTCTACGTCCACATCCCGCGCAAGCAAATCGGCCCGCTCTTCCTCATGGCGACGAGCATCGCCGGCGGGCCGAACTTCGCGGGCTATCAGTGGGACGACATGGCGGTGAAGTGGGAGAAGCTCGACAAGAAGCTCCTCCTCGTCCGGCCGAATCTCCGCCACAAGGCGAAGAAGGGCACGCCGCTCGGCGACGTCGTCAACCGCACGTTCACCGACAGCGTGATCCGTGCGATCGACATCAAGGCGAAGGCGGGCGACGGCGGCTATCTGATCGACGCCACCCAGCTCTTCAAGTTCGACCTCACCCGCGTCGGCGACTCGCTCACCGCGCTCGGCGGGCGCGGCTACGAGCTCGACCGGCGCCTCAGCCGCTGGGAGACGCTCAAGGGCTTCGAGCACAACACCGAGATCAGCGTCCTCGGGACGTTCACCGCGGCCCGGCCCGGCGACTCCGGCGGCCAGGTGGCCGACCCGCGCGGCACGCGGATGCTCGTCCACTACAGCCTCAGCGAGGTGCCCAAGAGCGACTACAAGCCCCGCGAGGCGGACGCCCGCGTCGGCTACTTCATCACCGCGGTGAAGGACTACGAGAAGGGCTACGACGAGAAGACCCAGTTCCGGCGCCTGATCAACCGCTGGAACCTCAAGAAGGCCGACGACAGCCTCGAGCTCAGCCCGCCCGAGAAGCCGATCGTCTACTACATCGAGAAGACCGTCCCCGTGCGCTTCCGGCGCTACGTGAAGGAAGGCATCGAGATGTGGAACCCGGCCTTCCGGAAGGTCGGCTTCCTCGACGCCGTCCAGGCGCGCCAGCAGACCGAGACGAACGAGTTCGCGAAGTACGACCCCGAGGACGTCCGGTACAACTTCTTCCGCTGGATCAGCAGCGGGACGCCGTTCGCGATGGGCCCGTCGCGGGTTCACCCCGAGACCGGCGAGATCCTCGACGCCGACATCATCATGGACGACGCCTACGTCCGCGTGATGACCGAGGACTTCTTCCGCCACAGCAAGGACTCGCTCGGCGGCTGGTACGCCTCGGATCCGAGCCTCGCCCGCTACATGCACGAGAACCCCAAGCGCGACCCGTGGCGGCGCTTCCTCGCGCCCCCGCCGGGCCTCGAGCCGCCGACGACGTTCTCGCCGTTCGAGAACGCCGCGTTCATGAAGCTGATGGAGGAGCGCGGTCGGCCCGTCTGCATGATCGCGCAGGGGCGGAGCCAGCAGCTCCACATCGCCCACGCCGTCGCGATGGCGAAGGGCCAGGGCAAGATCCCCGAGGAGTTCATCGGCGAGTTCATCCGCGAGACGGTCGCCCACGAGGTCGGCCACACCCTCGGCCTGCGCCACAACTTCAAGGCGAGCAGCTGGCGCACCCTCGACGAGATCAACTCCGAGGACCGGCCGATGGACCTCAGCGCGTCGGTCATGGACTACAACCCGGCCAACTTCGCCGCGCCCGGCCGCAAGCAGGGCCACTACCAGATGATCGACCTCGGCCCCTACGACCACTGGGCGATCGAGTATGGCTACCGCCTCCCCGGCAAGGGGGAGACGGAGGAGAAGCTCGTCGCCGAGATCGCGGCGCGGAGCAACGAGCCGGGGCACGACTACGCGACGGACGAGGACACCGGCTTCAGCTCGCCCGACCCGCTGACGATCCGGTGGGACCTCGGCCGCGACCCGATCGACTTCGCCCGGAGCCGTCAGGAGCTCGTCAAGGATCTCCTGAAGGACTTCCCCGAGAAGGCGGTCAAGGATGGCGAGAGCTTCGCCTCGGCGCGACGGACGTTCGACATCCTGATCGGCGAGCAGAGCCGGGCGGTCAACGTCGCGGCGCGCCTCGTCGGTGGTCAGTACGTCAATCGCAACCACAAGGGTGACGCCGACGTCCGGCCGCCGCTCCAGCCGGTCGAGGCGGAGCGGCAGCGCAAGGCGCTCCGGTTCATCGCCGACACGATCTTCTCGGAGACGCCGTTCGCGGTCGAGCCGGAGAAGCTCAAGTGGCTCGGCTTCGGTCGGTGGCGTCACTGGGGCAGCAGCGAGTACGACTGGCGCGTCGACTACCCGCTCCACGATCGGATCCTCGGACTGCAGTCGACGATCTTCTTCCAGCTCACGAGCGACTACACGATCGGCCGGATCCACGACACCGAGGTGAAGGTGCCCTCGGATCAGGACGTCGTGACCGTCCCCGAGCTCTTCGAGACGCTCCGCGAGGCGATCTGGAGCGAGCTCGAGCGCAACCCGGGCGAGAAGAAGTGGACGAACCGGCAGCCGTTCATCAGCAGCCTGCGCCGTCCGTTCCAGCGCGAGCACCTCGGCTGGCTGATCGACCTCGTCCTCGGGCCGACCGAGAGCGGCAGCCTCCCGAGCGACGCGCGCACCCTCGCGTGGGCGCAGCTCCGTCAGCTCAAGGACCGGATCGCCAAGGTCCTCGAGAACGGCGGCGGGCTCGACGCCTACACCCAGGCGCATCTCGCCGAGACCCAGGTCCGGATCGAGAAGGCGCTCGACGCCGCGTTCAGCCGCGGTGGCGGCGGCGGCGGCGGCGGCCTGAGCATCCTGTTCGGCCGCGAGGCGCCGCCCCGGAACGCCGAGCGCCGTCGCGATCGCGACGACGACTAGGCGACTCCGAAGCAGCCCTCGGAAGCACCGACGAGCGGGGTGTCCGGCGAATGCGCCGGGCGCCCCGCGCGTCTGTACGGGAACCGCGCCGCGAGCTCCGGCGTGAGTTTCGATGACGAACCCGTGACGAGATCGACCGGCGTCCGGTCGGCTCCCGAGGAACCGCGGCGACCGCCGTCGTGGGCGGGCGCCGTCCCCGGAGACGGTGCGCCGTCCGGGCCGCGGAGATTGAGAGAGATGCGAGAGAGAATGACCGAGGGGCGGCGGACGGCCGCTGTGACCCCGTTCCTGCTCGGCGTGATCGCGACCCTGCTCGGCGTGATCGCCTTCGGCGACCGGCCGGTGCTCACGACGACGCGGGCCGATGACGACGGCCTCGCGACCGAGGAGCGCGCGAGCAGCGGCGGTCCCGCCCACGCGCCCGGCGCCCGGGCCGCCGACGACGGCCTCTGGCCGCTCACCTGTCTGATGCAGGGCGGCAACGAGGAGCTCCTCTGTCTCGTCGACACGCGGGCCCGAAGGGTCGCCGTCTACCGGCTCAACACGGGGGCGCCGGCCCTGGTCGGGGTGCGCAACGTCGATCACGACCTCGGCCTCGACCTCCTGCCCGTCCGGAACGCGCCGCGCCCGACGCCATCCGAGGTCCAGAAGATGCTCGAGGACGCCCAGAAGAAGGCCGAGGAGAAGGCCGAGGAGAAGCGGAAGAAGGACGGGCGGAAGAAGAAGGTCGTCGACAAGGGCGAGGGCGGCGGCTAGAGAAACGCCGTCCGTCCGACCCGGGATTCACCGGGGAGGCGGGCCCGTCGGCCGCCCTCACCGCGCCGGCGGGTTCGCTCTCTCCGGTGCGACGGCGATAATGGCCGCGTGTCCGACGTGGCCCCCTCCGATCGCCAACCTCCTCGAGGCGTCGCCGGCCCGCTCGGCGGCGCCCGGTCGCCGTCGCGCTTCGGCCCCTACGAGGTCGAAGGGTCGATCGGCCGCGGCGGAATGGGCGAGGTGTGGGTCGCCCGGCACGCGGAGACCGGCGTCCGCTACGCCGTGAAGACGATCCTCGGCGCGCGCCTCGACTCGGACCGCGCCGTCGCCCGCTTCCGACGCGAGGCGGAGGTGCTGGCCGGGCTGCCGCCTCACCGGTCGATCGTGCGGGTGCACGCGGTCGGGGTCGCCGAAGGTGTCCCCTGGTGCGCGATGGACCTCGTCGAGGGGCGACCGCTCGCCGACCTCCTCCGCGACGGTCCGCTCCCGCTGCAGCGGGCCGTCGCGATCGTGGTCGAGGTCGCCCGCGCCGTCGAGGTCGTCCACGGCCACGACGTCGTTCACCGTGACCTGAAGCCGGACAACGTCCTCATCGACGAAGCGGGCGTGGCGCGCGTCGTCGACTTCGGCCTCGCCTACGACGCCTTCGCCGAGACGCTCACCCGCACCGGCGAGTGCCTCGGCACGCCCGCGTTCATGGCGCCCGAGCAGGTGCAGCACCGGACCGGCGTGGCGACGATCGGGCCGGCGACGGACGTCTACGGGCTGGGCGCCGTCCTCTACGCAGCGCTCACCGCGCGGCCTCCGTTCGAGGGCGCCTCGGCCCTCGCGGTCGTCGCGAAGGTCGTCCGGAACGACGCGCCGCCGCCCTCGCGGGCGCGCCCGGACGCTCCGCCGGCGCTCGACGCGATCTGCCTGCGCGCCCTCGAGAAGGAGCCGGCGCGTCGCTTTCCCTCGGCGGCCGCCTTCGCCGATGACCTCGAGCGATGGAGCCGCGGCGAGTCGACCGAGACGGTCGTCCGCGGCCGGGCCGGCCGCATCTGGCTGCGCCTCCGCCCGAGGACGCGGGCGAGCCGCGTCGCGGCGAGCCTGCTGATCGGCGCGCTCGCCGTGGCGTCGATCGCGGCGGGCATCGTCCTCGGCGGGGCCGCCCTCGCGGCGAGCCCGCTCGAGCGCCTCGCCCGCCTCGAGGGCCGGATCGACCGCGACGGGCGCATCGACGACGAGCTCGGCGCGACGATCGACGCCCTCGTCGCGTCGATCGGAGAGACCGACGAGCCGGGCCTCGCGCCGCGCCTCGAGCTCCTGAGGCTCCTGGCCGCGGTATCGGGCACGCCCGCCGAGGTCGCCATCGATGACGCCACCGCCGGCGCCCTCGTCGCGGCCGTCCGGCCGGGCGGCCGGCTCGACAGCGTCCTCGCGCTCCGGGCTCAGCGAGCCCTCCACGCGGCCGGCCGGCTCGGGGAGTGCAACCTGGTCGTTCACGGCGAGCCGCCGGCTCCGCCGAGCTTCGAGGTCGCGGCCGACCTCGCCCGGGCGATCGCGTCGGGCGGCCCGCGCCTCGACCCGCCCGGCGACCCCGACGCGTTCGCGGCCCTCCTCCGCGCGCCGGGCCTCGACGACGCGACGCGCGGGACGCTGCTCCTGCGCTACGCCGAGCACGCGATCCATCGCGGCCCCGAGGCTTACCCGGTCGCGCTCGATGCGATCGCGACCGCCCTCGCCGATCACGGCGTCTCGGCGGACCTTCGCGGCTGGCCGCCCTCGTTCCTGGACCACGCGATCGATGGGCTCGGCGTGGCGCTCGACCGCCGCGACGAGCGCCGCGCCGATGCGATCGCCCGCGCCCTCATCCGGGCCCGCGACGATGGCGTCGTCCTCGAGATGTCCCAGGTCGTCCGGATCCAGACGCTCGGACCGCAGACCGAGATCCTGGGAGGAGCGTCGGCCGTCTCGACCCGACGAGCCGAGCAGATGCTGATCGTCGGTCCGCTCCTGAGTCGATTCGGCGTGTGGCAGGTGCTGGTGCGCAAGGGAGTCGGCCTCGTCGAGTCGCTCGGCGTTCGCGAGATCGTCCGGCGCGGCGAGGTCGAGGCGGAGCGACCACCGCAGCGCCGGAACCCGGCGTTGCTCCTCTTCATCGGGGAGCTGCTCCAGGGGGTCGACCTCCGGAGCACCATCCGGTTCGCCGAGGCCGCCGCGGCCTCGGGCGTGGAGTCTCCGTGGGTGGACGCGCTCGTCGGGTTCGCGCTCGACGAGCACGACCATCGCGGGCGGGGGCTCGAGTTCCTCCACCGGGCCTGGGAGAAGGGCGTCGCCGCCGGCGGGCGCGGTCGCATCTGGCCGCTCGTTCCCGAGCAGATCAGCGAGATGAACCTCGACCTCGGGCGCTCCGACCCGGGCCGCGTGGCCGAGGCGATGCTGTTCGCCCTGCGCGCTCATCAGACGCTCCAGGCGTGGGATCCCTGGCTCGACGAGCTGGCCGGCTCCGGCGCGCGCCCACCGTGGATGATCCGACGCGACGGGCAGATCGCGAAGGCCGTGATGGCGGCGGCCGAGGCGTCGATCGCGCTCGGGGTGCCGGGGTGCTGTGACGGGACGTCGGCCGACGCGGAGGCGACCGCGGGGCGGCTGCTCGAGGTCGGCCTCGAGCTGATCGATCGTCCGATGGCGAAGATCGCGCGAACCCTCCCCGAGATCGACGCGGACGGGGCGGAGCCGAGCAAGCTCCACGGCCTGCGCGCGCGGCACCGCCTGGCGCACGGGGAGGCCGCCAAGGCGCTCGTCTCGATCGACCGCGCCATCGACATCGAGGAGCGCCGCGCGCGCACTCCGTCGGCGAGGAACGAGCGGCTTCGGCGGCGGTGGCTCGCCGGCTTCGAGGACGAACGCGCGAAGATCCTCGACGCGCTCGAGCGACCGGACGACGCGGCGACCGCGCGAGGGGCGGCGGAGGCGCACCGCGAGGCCGCCGGGGCCCCCCGGTGAGAAGCGTCCGAGGCTCCGCGCCTCAACTCACGCCCGCGAAAGGCGTTGCTCGGCGATTCGGCCGCCCGGGTCTTAACTGTCCATGGGCGATCGGGTTCAATGGGGGCGATGGAAGCGACCTCGTCAATCGCCCACCTCTCGCCGCGCCGCCCGCCGGCGGTGCCGCGCGTCCGGCGACTGGCCCACGCCCTCGACCACCTCCTCGCCCGGCGGCGCCGGCGGGTCCGGATCGTCTGGGCGGTGAGCCGGCGTCGTCCTCCGGGCGAGTAACGCGTCTCGGGGCTATCAAGCTGGCTCAATGTGACCGCGGACCCACCGGCTTCGCCTTCGGCGAAGAGGATGAAACCACGGAGACACGGAGGGCACGGAGGACTCACGGAGAAAGACGCGACCAGCTCAGCCCGGGTTGGTTGGCTTCGCCTCCGCCGAGGGGATGAGACCACGGAGGCACCGAGGCTCGGAGGAGCCTCGGAGGGGATCCGGGTCTTCGACCGCTCGGCGCGTCCTCCGTGAATTCTCCGTGCTCTCTGTGCCTCCGTGGTGACATCCTGCTCGCCGAAGGCGAGCCTATCGGCACCTGAACGAGCTTGATAGCCCCTGCGCGTCTCAGTAGGCTCGCCGAGGCGCTGGCGGCGCCTCCGGCGCTGGCAGACGGCGCTCGAGGAGCCAGGCGACCGCGTCGGGCAGGACGCCCGCGACGAGCAGGGTGTGGCCGTAGCCCTCACCGATCCGGACCTCGACGCCTTCGCGTGACCCCCCGCGACCGCCTCGGGCGATCGGGTCGAGCGCTCCGCGGATGACGAGGGCGGGCGGGGCGTCCGGCCCGACCGCGCCGCCGCCCGCGAGCATGCAGCCCGCGGCGATCCGCTCGGGATGCTCGCGGAGGAGCGCGGCGACGGCGCCGGCGCCCATCGAGTGGCCGAGGACGTGGACGCGGCGACGATCGATCGCGAAGTCCTCCGCGAGCCGGTCGATCAGGGCGGGGAAGGCGTCCTCGCCGCCGCGGAGGTAGTCGCCGGTGCGCGGGCTCGCGACGACGAAGCCGTGCTCGTCGGCGAGGGCGCGGATCCGTCCGGCGCCGTAGCCCTCGAGGAACATGTTCTCATCGCCGCCCATCCCGTGGAGGACGACGACGAGCGGCCGCGGCTCCTCGCCGGCCGCCGCGTCGGGGGCGTAGACCCGGAACGGCAGGGTGCGGTCGCCGACGGTGAGGACGCGCCACAGGTCGCCCGTCCGGCGGCGGTAGGGGTCGTGGCCCTCGAGGAGCGCGGCGACCTCGGCGGAGACGTCGGCGGCCAGGGCGCCGAGGTCGGCGAGGAACTGCGCCGAGCTCGCCGACGAGGGGCGGTCGACGAGGAGCGCGTTCCGGGCGCGGGCGCACGCGACCGCGTGGGGCGGGGCGTCGGGGCCCAGCTTCTCGAGGAGGCGTTCGTTGTCGGCCCGGACCGCGGCGAGCGATCGCTCGACGACGTGGAGCCGGGCGACCGGCACGGCGAGATCGCCGGCGACGACGCGGACCTCGTGGAGCCCGGGGCGGGCTCCCGCGACGGGGAGGGCGACGCGGTCGGTCGCGTCGCCGAGCGGCCGCTCGACCACGATCGATCCGTCGGGCGCGACGATCCGGATCGCGAGCTCGGCGTCCCCATCGACGGGGTAGAGGCGACCGACGCGGGCGAGAATCGGCTCGCGCCGACCCGCGACGATCACCGGCGTCTCGACGCGGACGGCCGTCGCGACGGCGGCGAGCCACGCGCCGCGCTTCGCCTCGGGCACGGCGAGCCCGGCCGTCTCGCGGTCGAGCGTCCGGATGGCGTCGGCGTTGCGCCCGGTGAAGAAGGCGATCGTCGCCCGGTCGAAGGCGCGGTTGAGGCGCGCCCGCTCCGCGCCCTCGCGCGGGTCGGCCAGGTACGCCCGCTCGAACCGGAGGTAGGCGGCGGCGAGGTCGGCCCGGCTCGCCTTCGGCGGGTCGTCGGCGCGGGCCGCCGGGCTGGCGACGACGAGGGCGAGCGCGATGGCCGCGAGCGCGCCGACGGTGCGTTGGGTCACGGGGAGGCTCCTCGCGATCTTCTACGGATCGAGGCCGGCCGCGTTGGTGGTCAGCCGGCGGCCGCCTCGAGGTCGGCGACGATCGCGCGGCGGACCGCCTCGGGAAGCTCGGCGGTCGCCTGGTACTCGGGGTGGTCGATCGCCATCGCGGCCGTCGCGTCGCCGCGGAAGAGGGCGAGCTGCTTCGGCGTCAGCCGGAACCGGACGTACTGGACGGCGGAGACCCGCTCCTTCGTCATGTAGCCCGGCTCGAAGAAGCCGGCGACGGCGTGTTCGCCGATCCGGAGGCTGACGTGCTCGTCGATCCCGATGAGGCGATCGAGCTCGGCGCGCGCGATCGTCTGGTCGGGGATCTCGATCAGGAGCGTCGTGCTGATCTCGTCCACCTTCGGCAGCAGCTCGGAGTAGACGTCGATCTCCTGCTGGATGCCGGCCGGCGTGGTGATCTTCTCGGCGTGACACATCTCCTGGATCTGGTAGAGGACGGTCTTCCGGTTCTCGAAGAGGAAGGTGACCTTGTCGCCGACGTGGAGTCGGCGGACCTTCTTCACGGCGATGAGCTCGTTCCGGAAGTCCTCCCGCGCGCCCGCGTAGGCGACGCTCGGGAGGATGTCCGTCGGCTGGATCTCGGTCTTCGGCATCGCTGTCTCTGGTCTCTCTCGGGCTGGCGGCCCGTCAGGCCTCGTGCGGCAGGCCGTAGGCGTCGCGCAGCACCTTCACCGGATGGACGGGCTCGGCGCCGGTCCCCTCGGAGATCTGGATCGCGGCGAGGGGGCAGTCGCTCACGACCGCGTCGGGCTTCGCCGCGTCGATCGCGTCGAAGAGCGGCTTCGCGACTTCCTTGCTGAGCTCGTAGAACTCGCGCTTCATCCCCCACGTCCCGTCCATCGCCGAGCACTGGTCGATCATCGTGACCTTGGTCCCCGGGATGAGCTTGAGGACGTCTCGGCTCTTGAAGCCAATGTTCTGCACCTTGAGGTGGCACGGCAGGTGGTAGGCGATCGTCGCGGGCGCCGGACCGTGGAAGTCGGTGTCGAGCTCCTTTCGCCGCTTCAGCACCATGAGGTATTCGCAGACGTCGAAGGTCCGCTTCGCGACGCGCGCGGCCGTCTCGGCCGCCTCGCCGGTCAGGAGGCTCGGGTACTCGTTCTTGATCACGAACGAGCAGGTCGGCCCGGGGACGACGACGTCGCGTCCGGCGTCGACCTCGAGGGCGAGCACCTCGAGGTTCGCCTCCGCGTTGCGGCGGAAGCCCTCCATGTCGCCCCCGTCGAGGGCTGGCATGCCGCAGCACTGAAACGGCGGAGAGCTCACCGAGCAGCGGTTGTGCTCGAGGACGCCGACGGCCGCCTTGCCCGTGTCGGGATCGTGCCAGTTGACGAAGCAGGTCGGGAAGAGCGTCACCTCGCGCTCCGACGGCGGCGCCTTGGGCGACGGGCCGTGGCGCCGGCTCCACCACTTCTCGAAGCTCTGGCGGTGGAACGTCGGGAGGCGACGGCCGCGCGCGATGCCGAGCGTCTTCTCGGCGATCAGGCGGTTCGCGGAGAGCTGGTTCGCCCAGTTGGAGAACGGGGCCGTCAGGCCGCCGAGGAAGCCGATCAGGTCGGGCGCGCCTAGCACCTTGTCCTGGGTCGTCACCCCGTCGCGCTTCGCCCGGGCCGCCTTGCTTCGGAGCATCAGGCGCGGGAAGTCGATCGCGAAGCGGTGGTCGTCGGCCGGCGTGTAGGGGCAGTGCGGGTAGCAGAGCTTGCACTGGTAGCAGAGGTCGGCGACCCGGTCCCAGTCGGCGTCGGGCACCTTCTCGCAGTCGCCGTCGACCCGGTCGGCCGCGTCGAAGAGGGCGGGGAACGACGGGCAGAGCGGCAGGCACCGGCGGCAGCCGACGCAGATGTCGAAGACCCGGTCGATCTCCTTGCGGATCGCCGTCTGGTCGTAGAAGTCGGCGTCGGCCGGTCCGTAGGGGGACTCGTTCACGGGGGAGGCCCTCGGCTGGCGGCGGCGGCTGCCGGCCGGTCAGAAAAAGACCCCGGAGATGGCGGGCATCTCCGGGGGCCGTTTCCTTCGCGGGGCAGGAGTCGCGTCCGCGACGGAGGTCGCGGAGCTACTCGGTGACCGTCTCGAGCATCTTCTGGAAGCGACCGGCGTGGCTCCGCTCGGCCTTGGCGAGCGTCTCGAACCAGTCGGCGATCTTGTCGAAGCCCTCGTCGCGGGCCGTCTTCGCGAAGCCGGGATACATCTGGGTGAACTCGTAGGTCTCGCCGGCGATGGCGCTCTTGAGGTTGGCCATCGTGTCGCCGATCGGCTCGCCCGTCGCGGGATCGCCGACCTCGCGGAGGTAGTCGAGGTGACCGTGCGCGTGGCCCGTCTCGCCGTCGGCGGTGTCCTTGAAGTTGCCGGCGACCTCGGGGAAGCCCTCGACGTCGGCGACCTTGGCGAAGTAGAGGTAGCGGCGGTTCGCCATCGACTCGCCCTTGAACGCCTCGACGAGGTTCTCGTAGGTCTTCTTGTCCTTGGTGAGGTCGGCCATCGGTGTCTCTCCTCTTGGGCGGATCGGGGGGAGGGGCAGATCGCCTCCCCGTGGGAAGGGCGGGATGCTAAGGGCCAGGGGGAGCGGTGTCAACTCGCCCCATGCCGGTGCCGTATCGGCGCAAGAGGTTGGTGCGTTGTTCGTTAGGCGTGTCGGTGGGGCTAGTTGCCCGGCATCAGACGGCGTCCGTTGCCGTCCTTGTCCCAGGCGCCGACGACGCCGCGCCCCTGCTCGTCGGAGCCGAGGGTGACGGCCGCGTCGCCGTCGCCGTTGCGCACCGAGAGTCGGCCGCCGCCCTTGTCCTGGGCGCCGGCCGTCACGAGCTGCCCGCCCTCGGCGTCGAGGATCACGAGGGCGCCGGCCTTCCCGTCCACCGCGGCCGTCAGCAGGAGCAGGCGATGGTCGTCGCCGTCGTGGGTGACGACCATGCCGCGGCCGGCGTCGGTCGCCTCGAGGGTGACGAGCTTCTTCCCGTCGCCCGACAGGGTGGTCACGTGCCCGGCGGTCCGCTTCCCGTCGGGCGACCGCGCCGCCTCGATCACGACGACCGGCTTGCCGGCCTCGTCGACGACCTCGAGGCGCTTCACCCGCAGGGCCGGCCCCTTCTTGACGGCGTTCTCGTGGGCGGCGGCGACCTCGTCGCCGAGGCGGGCGATCTCCTGGCGCTTCGCGATCAGGGCGGGGACATCCTTCGCGAGCTCGGCGACGCCCTCGATCGCCTCGACCCGCTCGGCGAGCCGGGCGGCGGCATCGCGGCTCGCCTCGAGGCCGCTGGCGGCGGCCTGGAGCTTCCGCAGCTCCTCGTCGCTCCGCGTCTTCACGTCGGCCTCGAGCGCCTCGAGGTCGGCCGCGAGCCCGTCGAACGCCTTGCGGAGCGCCTGCGCCTTGGCCGTCAGCTTGAGGAGCTGCTTGCCGACGGTGGCGGCCCGGTCGCCCTCGTCGCCGCCCGAGTCGCCCTCGAGCTCGTCGAGCCGACGCTCCAGCGTGTCGACCCGCGGTTCGAGGCCGCCGCACCCGACGATCGATGCGACCAGGGTCGCTGCCAGCGCGATCGCCCCTGCGTTCCGTGCTCTCGACATCCTCTTCGCCCTCCGTCTCGCGGCCATCGTCGCGATCGGCGCGCGGGCGATCAACCGGGCGCGGGGTCGGCGCTCGCCTCGCGCGCGCGCAGATCGCTCAGGACCGGCGTCGTCTCGTTCCGGGCGAAGTTGCCCCAGCGCGCGATCGTCGCGCGGACCGAGCCCACCTCGACCCACTTCTCGAGGCCGTCGCGCTCCGCCCGCCGGTGGAGCCGGTCCCAGCCCGCGCGGAAGTCGCAGCCGTCGGCGTCGTCGCCGGCGAGCGCCTCGACCAGCGGAGGGATCAGGCTCGCGGACTTCCGGAGGCCCAGCTGGTCGCAGATCATCACGGTGTCGAGGTGGTCGCTCGCGCGGTCCTTCTTGAAGTCGTCGCCGATGACGAGCATCCGCTCGGGCGGGGTGCCGAAGCGCGCGCGCACCGTCGCGTAGGACTTCCCCCAGCCCTCCCAGATCGTGTCGCGCCCGTAGACCTCGGCGAAGAACGAGCGGATGCCCACTCGCCGGAGGCCGTGCTCGGCGTAGTCGATCAGCGATCCCGTCGTGACGACCTGGACGAAGCCGGCGTCGCGCAGCCGCGCGAGCGTCTCGGGGACGCCCTCGCGCAGCTCGATCGGGGCGCGGGGCGGGAAGCCGAGGGCCGTCCGGATCCGGCCGAGGGGGCGCATCCGGGCGATGAGCTCGTCGGCGACCGGGCGGAAGTTGCCGAGCGTCTCGTCGAGGTCCCAGCAGATCACGCCGCGCGCCGTCATGACCCTTCGAGCATGGCGCACGGGCGTGATTGATGCGAACCCGCTCGGCGTGATTGCATGGCGCCCATGAAGATCGTCCTGACCGCCCACGCCGACGAGGCGGCCGACCTCGTCGCGCGTGAGATCCTCGACGCGCTCGGCGACAAGCCCGACCTCGTCCTGGGGCTCGCGACCGGTTCGACGCCGATCGGCGTCTATCAGCGCCTCTGCGACGCGGTCGCCCGCGGCGAGGCGAGCTTCGCCCGGGTGCGCACGTTCAACCTCGACGAGTACCTCGACCTGCCCGCCGAGCACCCGCGCAGCTACCGCACGTTCATGCGCGAGCACCTCTTCGAGGGGATCGACATCCCGCCCGGGAACGTCGCCTTCCCGCCGAGCGAAGGCGGCGACCTCGAGGCGCGGTGCGGCGCCTACGAGGAGCGGATCCGCGAGGCCGGCGGGATCGACATCCAGCTCCTCGGGATCGGCCGCAACGGGCACATAGGCTTCAACGAGCCGACGAGCTCGCTCCGCTCGAGGACGCGGATCAAGACGCTGACCGCCCGGACCCTCGAGGACAACGCCCGCTTCTACGCCGACGGCGAGAGCCAGCCCGTCCTGGCCGCGACGATGGGAATCGGAACGATCCTCGACGCGCGCCGGATCCTGCTCCAGGCGATCGGAGCGAAGAAGGCCGACGCCGTCCGCGCGATGGTCGAAGGCCCCGTCTCGAGCTTCTTCCCCGCGAGTATGCTCCAGGTCCACCCCCTCGTCACCGCCTTCCTCGACCCCGAGGCGGCGAGCCTCCTCACCATGCGCGACTACTACGACGAGACCCGCCGCCAAGAGCTCCGCCTCCGCGAAGAGCGCCGCCTCTGAATCCCCACCAGAGCGCAAGCCTCCCCCACACCAAGGCTTCCACCAAAAGGGGTCAGGTCCAGTATTTTGATCAATAGGTCGCGATCAATAGGTCGCGATTAGTGCGTCGCGGTCAATCGGTCGCGATAATGATCAAAATACTGGACCTGACCCCTTGGGGGATAAGCGGCTGTGGGCGGAGGGGTTCTGGCGAGGGGGCGCGCAGCTCTAGTCTTGGAAGGGCTCTCTTGGGTGGAGGGCTCCGCCCCGTACTTGGACCGTCGCGGTCCTCGCGGCCTTTTCGAAGCGGCGTCGGGGGAGATCGATCTCGTCGCCGCGGGTGAGGCGGGTGGCGGTGAAGCTCGCTCCGTCGAGGGGTTCTCCGGGGCGGCAGGTCTTGGCGGGGCCGTCGGGCTCGAGCGCGATGACGGCGCCTCGACCTTCGACGCGGCCCACTCCGTCGCGGTCGATGATGAGGGCGGTCGCCTCGTCGACGCCGAGGCCGAGGGGCTCGGCGTGCTTCCCTTCGGCCTGGATCCTCGCGACGAACGCGGCGAGGCGGCCGAGTCGTTCGCGGCGGTCGAAGTGGGTGTCGGTGATCACCCCGGCGAGCGCTCCGAGGATCGGGGGCTCGCGTCTCTTCGGCTTCGCCCAGGGGAGCAGCCCGGCCTCGATCACGACGCGCTTCGCGAACGGGTCGGCGAGGGCCTCGGCGGGGCGCACCGTTCCGTGGCGGGCGGTGAAGGCGAGCTCGCCGAGGACGGCGCAGCCGGCGCTCGTCCCTCCCACGGCGGCGCCGCGCCGCCAGGCCTCGACGAGAGCCCGGTGGAGGGCGGTTTCGCGCCAGGCCTCGATGTAGGTCGACTGGTCTCCGCCGGCGAGGAAGATCCCTTCGGCGGCGCGGACCCGGGCGGCGACCCAGGGATCGTCGGCGAGCTCGCGCGTCGTCGGCAGGAGCGTCTCGACGCTGTCGGGGGCGGGCTTCATGCCGAGGAGGTAGTCGTGGTAGCCGTCGCCGCCGCTCGTCCGCAGGACGACGACGTCGCCGCCGGCGGCCGCCTCGAGGAGGCTCGCCATCGCCGCGTCCACGTCGCGCCCGCCGCCGCCGAGGATCAGGCGCGGCCCGCGCGGGCGCCCCTTCGCGTCGGCCGGGTCGCCATCGATGAAGCGCTCGAGGCCCGCCGGCGGGGCGCCTTCGTCGTCGTCCGGGCGCGGCTCGGCGCGCGCCGGCGCGAGGCAGATCGCCGCCGCCGCGACGACGGCTCCGAGGACGGTCGCGCGGACCAGGGGGGCTGCGCTGCTTGATCGGTCGTGGCTCACCGATGACGATGGTAACCGCCTCGACCGAGGGGGAGCCAGAACGTGACCACGATTCGCCGATTCATCCTGACCGCCGTCCTCTGCGCCGCGCTCGTGCCGTCGAGCTTCGCCGCGGCCGCCGCCCAGGATGGCGGCGATGCCCCGGGCGGCGCCGACGAGGTGGCGAAGCGCCTCGCCCGCGCCGATCAGCTCCTCGACGCCGGCGACGCCGACGGCGCGCTGCGCGAGCTCGACGCCGTCCTCCGTCTCGACGAGGACAACGTCGCCGCGTTCATCGGCCGCGGCGATGCCCATCTCCTCCGCGACCAGGTCGAGCGAGCGATCATCGAGTTCGGCCGCGCCCTCGGCGTCGACGGCAAGAGCGTCGCGGCGCTCGTCGGTCGGGGCGACGCCTACCGCTTCGTCGGCAAGCTCGATGAGGCGCTCGGCGACTACAAGAAGGCGCTCGAGCTCGACTCCAACCAGAGCGACGCCTGGGTCGGCGCCGGCCTCGTCGCGGCTCTGCAGGGCCGGACCGAGGAGGCGCTCGAGAACCTCGACTGGGCGGTGCGGCTCGACGGCAAGAGCGCCTACGCCCTCAAGAGCCGCGGCGATGCGAAGCTCGACACCGGCGATGCCGACGGGGCGATCGCCGACTACGACCGCGCCCTCGACCTCGACCCCGAGGCGCCCGATGCCTACCTCGGGCGCGGAAGCGCCCGGCTGGAGAAGGGCGACCACGCCGGCGCGATCGCCGACCTCGACAGATGCCTCGAGCTCCAGGCGAAGGATCTCGGCGCCCACGTCACCCGCGGCTACGCCCGGGCCGGCGGGGGCGACTGGGATGGCGCGCTCGAGGACGCCAAGACGGCCCTCGAGATCGCGCCCGCGGACGGGCTCGGGCACGACCTGCACGGCTGGGTGCTCGAGGGCAAGGGCGACCTTCGCGGCGCCGAGAAGGCCTACTCGCGCGCGATCGAGCTCGGGAAGGAGTTCCCCGAGGGCTGGGTCGGCCGCGGGCGCGTCCGGATCGGCCTCGGGGAGACGAAGAAGGCGATCGCCGACCTCGGCCAGGCGGCGAAGCTCGCCGAGGGCGACCCCTACCCGGCGATCTGGCTGGCCGCCCTCGGCGGCGACCGCGCCCGCGCCGCGGAGCTCGGGAAGGCCGCGGCCGGATGGAGCGGCCTGCTCGCCCGCTTCGTCGTCGGCGAGGCGACCCTCGGCGAGCTGCTCACCGAGGCGGGCCGCGAGCTCGACCCGCGGAAGCGGTCGGCCCGGCTTTGCGAGGCGCACGCCCTCTGCGGCCTGGTCAGCGAGGTCGACGGCGACGCGGACGAGGCGCAGGTTCAGTACGAGAAGGCGGTCGAGCTCGGGCGCG
The DNA here is from genome assembly GCA_029260755.1 of Planctomycetota bacterium. Taxonomy (GTDB): domain Bacteria; phylum Planctomycetota; class J058; order J058; family JAJDCQ01; genus JAJDCQ01. The sequence continues at coordinate 65,166 of JAJDCQ010000140.1, forward strand.
GCGAGTTCACCGAGTGGCATCTGGCGACGGCGCGCCTGAAGGCTCTCGATCGCTAGCTGTTGACTGCGACTTCGCCTTCGGCGAGCGGGATGTCACCACGGAGACACGGAGGATTCACGGAGAGAGACGCGAGGATCTGGTCCCGGGCTGGGGCGCCCTTCCCTCCGCCCTTCCGTTCTCTTTGGCGGAGATCAGGCGCACCCGAAGCTCCTCCGTGCCTCCGTGCCTCCGTGGTTCCATCCTCGTCGCGAAGCGACACCGATCCAACCCCGTAGGCGCTCCCCGCGCCTCTCCGTGAATCCTCCGTGTCCTCCGTGTCTCCGTGGTGACATCCTCTTCGCCGAAGGCGAGCTCGCTGCCGAACCCTCTCTCGCTCAGCTCAGGGGTCGGAGGCGGTTTCTCGGGATCGGCACGATCTCGAGCTCCCGTACCCGGAATCCCGTCGCCAGCTCGATGTCGGCGAGGAGCGTCTCGGGCGGCTCGGTGAGCCAGCGCTCGGCCCGGTCCGCGGCGCCGTCGTCCTCCTCGTGGCGGGCGAGCTCGCGCTCGCGCTCGGCGACGTCCCAGACGATCACCGTCCGGTCGCCGCCGCCGCTCGCGATGCGATGCCCGTCGGGGCTCCACGCGACCCTCCGGACGCTGCCCTCGTGGCCGCGGAGCGAGAGGATGATCCCGCCGGATGCCGCGTCGACCACGTGGACGGCCCGGTCGTCGCCCGCCGTCGCGAGCCGCTCGCCGTCCGGCCGCCAGGCGACGGTCGCCAGCGCCCCGCCGTCGTCGCCGCCGCCGAGGAGGACGCGCCCCTCGCCGGTCGACGCGTCCCAGAGCCGGAGCGTTCCGTCGGCGCCGGCGCTCGCGAGGCGGCGGCCGTCGGGGTGGAAGCCGAGGTCGTAGACGCCCTCGTCGTGCCCCCGAAGGAGGGTGACCTGCTCGCCCGATGGCGCGTGCCACACCCGGATCGTCCCGTCGCGGCCGGCGCTCGCGAGCATCGTCCCGCCGGGGCTCCACGTCGCCGCGGTGACGGTCCCGTCGTGTCCAGCGAGCTCGCGGACGAGGTCGCCGGTCGAGCCGTCGCGCAGCCGGATGCGGGCGTCGCCGCACGCGATCGCGAGCAGCTTGCCGTCGGGGCTCCACTCGATCGCCCGGGCGCCTCGACCGTGTCCCTCGATGATGCGCTGCACGCCGGCGCGGGCGGCGTCCCAGAGGCGGACGCTCCCGTCGTCGCTGCTCGTGGCGAGCCGCTGGCCGTCGGGGCTCCAGGCGAGGCCGTAGATCGTGCGGGTGTGGCCGCGGAAGGTGTACTGCTCGGCGCCGGTCTGGGCGTTCCAGAGGCGCGCCGTGTCGTCGCCCGAGGTCGACGCGAGCCGCGTCCCGTCGGGGCTGAACGCGACGTTCCGGACCGTCCCCTCGTGCCCGCGCAGGTGGAGCGCCTCGGTCCGCTGACCGAGCCGCCACGCCCGCACGGTGCGGTCGACGCTCGTCGTGAAGAGCCGCGCTCCGTCGGGCGCGAACCGGCACGCGAGGACGCCGTCGTCGTGGCCGCGGAGGCGGGCGACCTCCCAGCCGGTGTCGGCGTCCCAGAGGCGGATCGATGCGTCGCCCGACGCGGTCGCGAGGCGGCGCCCGTCAGCCGTCCACGCGACGTGGCGCACCCCGCGGCGGTGTCCGCCGAGGCAGAGGGCCTCGGGGGCGGGGCCCGCCTCGAGGCGCGCTCGGTCGACGCGCCAGATTCGCGCCGTCCGATCGGCCGACGCGGTCGCGAGCGCGCCGCCGCTCGGGCTCCACTCGAGCCACTGGATCCGCCCCTCGTGGCCGCGGATGATCGCCTCGGTCTCGCCGGTCGCGGCGTCGAGGATCCGGGCCGTCATGTCGCCCCAGGCGACCGCGATCCGCTCTCCGTCGGGGGAGAACGCGACCGCCCGACCGCCGCGCTCCCCGAGGGCGACGCTGGGCCCGTCGGCCACGCCCGGATCGACGCCAACGACCTGGAGGGTGCCGTCGCGCGACGTCGTCGCGAGCGATCGGCCGTCGGGGCTCCAGGCGACGGCGACGACCGCGCCGTCGTGATGGTCGAGGATCCGCGCCGGCTCGTCGGCGCCTCCCGCGGGCCAGAGCCGGACCTCGCCGTCATCGCCGCCCGACGCGATCCGGCCGTCGGTCGGGCTCGTCGCCACGGCGTTGACCGATCCGGTGTGACCGCGGAGGAGCGCGAGCTCGCGCCCGTCGGCGGCGTCCCAGATCCGGACCGTCCGGTCGTCGCTCGCCGTCACGACGCGGCGCCCGTGATCGGACAGCGCGACGGCGCGGACCGGCCCGCCGTGCCCGCGCGTGCCGAGCCGCGCCTCGCCCGACTCGCGGTCCCAGATGCGCACGGTCTTGTCGTCGCTCGAGGTCGCGATCCGCCGGCCGCCCGGGCTCAGGTCGACGCTCGTGACCGGCCCGTCGTGGCCGCGGAGGACCCCGACCATCTTCTCGGACTCGAGGTCGAAGAGATGCACGACCGCGTCGTCGCCGGCGGTCGCGAGGCCGGAGCCGTCCGGGGTGAACGCCACGTCGCGGACCCGCCCGGCGTGCGCGAGGAGGCGGTGCTCCTCGTTGCCGTCGGCCGCCCGGAAGACGCGTGCGCTGCCGTCCTCGGCCCCGCTCGCGAGCCACGTCCCGTCCGGGCTCACCGCGACGCACAGGACCTGCCCGTCGTGGTCGCCCAGCTCGAGCCGCGGGGCGCCGCGGGCGACGTCCCAGACGACGACCGTCCCGTCGTCGCCGCCGGTCACGAGCGCGTCGCCCTCGGGCGTCCAGACGACGTCGAGGACGTCCTGGCCGTGGCCGCGGATCACCGAGAGACGCTCCCCGACGACGCCGTCCCAGATCGAGATCGCCCGGTCGCCGCTCACGCTCGCGAGACGCACGCCATCGGAGCACCAGGCCACGCCGTGAACCATGTGGTCGTGTCCGAACAGGACGCGGATCTCGGCCGACCGGGCGAGGTCCCAGAGCCGGACGGTCTTGTCGACGCTCGCGCTCGCGAGCCAGCGCCCGTCGGGGCTCCAGGCGACGGCGGTGACCTCGTCCTCGTGGCCGTCGAACGCGGCGACGCACGACCCGGTCTCCGCGTTCCACACCCGGACGTCGTCGTCGTCGCCGCCGCTCGCGATGAAGCGCCCGTCGGGGCTGAAGGCGACCTCGCGCGCGCCCGGGCAGGTCGGGCTCACCCAGGCGATGCTCGCGCCGCTCTCGACCACCCGGGCCAGGCGCCGGCGCGTCGCCGGGGCGTCGTCGAGGGTGAGCGCCTTCCCGAGGAGCAGCTCGACGGCGAAGATGTCCTTCACCTCCGCGTGCCGCTCGGCCTTCTCGATGAACACCTGGGCGAGGTTCCGGTTCGCGATCGTGAGCGCCCGCTCCGTCTCGCGCCGCTGGCGCTCGCGCTCGTCGCGGGCCGCCTCGATCTCGCGGTCGAGCTCCGCCTTCGCCTGCTTCGCCGCCTCGAGCCTCGCGCGCAGCTCCGAGTCGACCGGGTCGGCCGGATCGAGGTGGCTGATCTGCGCCTCGGCGAGGCCGAGGTCGTCGTTGGCGAGGGCGGCGTCCGCGTAGGCGCGCCGCGCCCGGCGCTCGCCCTCCCCCGCCGCGGTGTTGCCGTCCCAGAGGACGGTCGCCTGGCGGAACCCGGCGACCGCGTCGGCGAACTGACTGTAGGTCTCGCTCCGCGCGACCTTGAACGCGGCCGTGGCGTCGTCGCCCGAGCCCGGGTCCGCGTCGACGAGCGACGCGCGGAGCCGACGGAAGGCCTCCTCGGCCCGGTCGAGGCTGGCCGTCGCCCGGTCCGAGATGACGGTGCTCTCGCGATGCTCGAGGTAGCCGGCGAGGGCGTCGCGGAGCTCGGCGACCTCCTGGTAGCGGTCCTCGGCGCGTCGCGAGAGGGCCCGCCGGCAGATCTCGCCGAGCTCGCGCGGGACCTCGTCGGCGAAGGTCGGCGGGATGCTCTTGATCGCCGCGAAGATCGCCTGGACGAGCCCCCCCTTGCCGGAGTGCGGCGCGTTGCCGGTGAGGATCTCGTGGAGGATCCCGCCGAGGAGGTAGACGTCGGTCCAGGGGCCGAGCTCCTCGCCGCTTCCCGCCGCGAGCTCGGGCGCCATGTAGCTCGGCGTCCCGCACGGCGACGTGATCGCCTCGCGATGGATGAAGCGCGACCGCTGCCGCTCCTCGTCGTCGACCTCCGCGACGCAGACGGCGAGGCCCCAGTCCATCACGAGCACCTCGCCGAAGTCACCCACCATCACGTTGTCGGGCTTGAGGTCGTTGTGGACGAACCCGCGGGTGTGGGCGAAGGCGATCGCGTTGCAGACCGAGATCAGGATTCCGATGTGGTCGGGCTGGGCCAGCTTGGCGGCCCGCTCCGAATGCGCCGGCTCCTTCGGATGGAGGAGGTCCTTCCACGCGACGCCGCTGACGAGCTTCATCGCGATCCGGATCTCGCCGTCGGATGTGCGCGACAGGTCGTGGACGGGGACGATGTTGGGATGGTCGAAGAGCCCGTTGACGACAGCCTCGGCGATGAAGCGCTGCTCCTTCGCCTGGGCGGAGGGCTCGTCGGCCTCCGGATCGAGGAGGAGCTTCTTCACGGCGATCTCGCGCTCGAGGGAGCGCTGCCGCGCGCGGTAGACGATCCCCATCCCGCCGCGGCCGATCTCGTCCATGATCTCGAAGCTCTCGACCGCGAGCGGAACGCTCCGCGCGGTCGCGCCGTCGGCGCCGACGTCGCCGTCGCGCTCGAGGGTGCCGTCCTCCGACGGCAACCGGGTCACCTCGTCGGCCGCCTCGGCGGGGGCGGCCGTCCTGGCGACCTGGAAGGCGGCGGCGGCCTGATCGGCGGCCTCGGATCGCGTGGGGACCGCGCTCGCCTGCGCCTCGACGATGATCGTCGCGGACGAGTCGCCCTCGCTCCCCTTCGCGGGGAGCGGCGTCGGCGGCTGGCTCGGCGGCGGGAGGGTCGGGAGGCTGAGGAAGCTCTCGCCGCTGATCGTCTTGTAGGTCTTGCCGGGGTCGCCGCGCTCGAGGACCTCGTCGGGGAGGACCTTCCGGAGGCGCTCGCGAACGCTGGCTTCGGTGACCTCGTCCATGGGGTTGGCCTCGGTGGTCCTACCTTAATCTCTCGAGGTGGCTCCGCACCACGGGGGCGAGGTCGTGGTCGGGGGCGAGCTGCAGGAATCGCTCGAGGTCGGGGATCGCCTCGGCCTCGCGGCCGAGCATTCCCTTCGCCATCCCCCGGATCCCCCAGGCCTGGGGGTCCTCCGTCTCGAGCTCGATCGCGGCCGTCGCGTCGGCGAGCGCCCCGCGCCCGTCGCGCTCCTGGAGGCGGACGGCCGCCCGGTTGAGGAGCTCGGCGTCGTCGTCGGGCACGAGCTGCAGATAGCGGTCGAGGTCGGCGAGGGCCGCCCGCCGATCGCCGAGCCCGCTCCTCACGTAGGCGCGGATCGAGTAGGCCTGCGGCGTCTCGGGCGCGGCGAGGATCACCGCGTCGAGGTCGCGCAGGGCCGCCTCGAACCGACCGAGGATCGCGAGCGTCCCCGCGCGGTTCACCCGCACGACCGGGTCGTCGGGCGCGAGCGCGACCGACGCGTCGTGATCGCGGAGCGCGCCTTCGCGATCGCCGATCTCCATCCGGGCCATCGCCCGGTTGGTCAGGGCGACGAGCTCGTTCTCATCGAGGGCGATCGCCCGATCGAAGTCCGCGATCGCGCCGCGCCGGTCGCCGGCGAGCATCCGGGTGAGGCCGCGGTTCGAGTGGAGCCCGGCGTCGTCGGGGACGAGCTCGATCGCCCGGTCGTAGTCCTCGATCGACGCGTCGAGGACGCCGAGTCGCTGGTGAACGAGCCCGCGCTGGTTCCACGCGGACGCGTCGCGCGGGCGCAGCTCGACGACGCGCGAGAGATCGGCGAGCGCGCCCCGCAGCTCGCCGGCCTCGAACCGGGTGATGCCGCGATCGTAGAGGGTGCTCGCGTCGTCGGGGGCGAGGGCGAGGGCCGCGCCGAAGTCGCGCTCGGCGCCGGCGAGGTCGCCGGCCGACCGACGGACCTTGGCGCGGTTGCGGAGGGCCGCGAGGAGCTCGGGGTCGCGGGCGAGCGCCGCGTCGAGGTCGTCGATCGCCGCGTCGTGGTCGCCGCGGCGCCACCGGATCAGCCCGCGCGCGTTCCAGGCAGCCGGGTCGTCGGGCTGCAGCTCGATCGCGCGGTCGAGGTCGCGGAGGGCGCCGTCGAGGTCGCCCGTGATCCGACGGAGGGCGCCTCGCTGGCTCCAGGTCGTCGGGTGGCCCGGGTCGAGGTCGATCGCGCGGTCGAGGTCGGCGAGGGCGGCGTCGTGATCGCCGCGCGCCTGGTGGATCAGGCCGCGGGTGGCGAACGCGGTCGCATTGCCCGGGTCGGCCGCGATCGCCGCCTCGCAGTCGGCGAGGGCGCCGGCGAGGTCGCCCCGGGTCTGCCGGAGGGCCGCCCGGTTCGTGAAGTAGATCGGGTCGACCCCGTCGAGGTCGATCGCCTCGGTGAAACGCGCCTCGGCCTCCTCGTGCCGGCCGAGCCGGAAGAGGACGAGGCCGAGGTTGTTCCGGGCGCTCGGGTCGCCCGGGTCGAGCTCGATCGCGCGGGTGAAGTCGTCGGCCGCGCCCGCGAGGTCGCCCCGCTCGATCCGCGCGTTGCCCCGGTTGTTCCAGGAGGCCGCGTGGTCCGGGTCGAGATCGATCGCCCGGCTGAAGTCGTCGATCGCGCCTTCGAGGTCGCCCTTGTCCTGACGGAGGACGCCGCGGAGGACGAAGTCGTCGCGGGTCTCGGCGCGGAGCTCGGTCCGCTCGCCCATCCGGGCGACGTAGCGGCGCACCTGGCTCCAGAAGCGGCTGGCCGGTCCGAAGCGACGCGCGGTCGTCATGACGGCGCGCTCGGCGGCGAGCCCGCCGAGGAGGCAGAGGGCGATCCCGCCTGCGGCGGCCCGGTCGTCGTCGCGCTCGAGCCTCATGTAGCGGGCGATGGCGACGACGGCGCGCTCGCGCCGGCCGATCCGTCCGAGCGCCTCGCAGCAGAGCCGGGCGAGGGTCACGCGGCCGGCGCCGAGGCTGCGCGCCTGCTCCTCGGCGACGACCTGCTCGACGCGCGGGACGCGACGCGACGGGCCGGACAGCCCGCTCCGGCCCCGGCGGCGCGCCGCGCGACGCTCGAGACGGGCGGCCGCCGCCTCGAGGGGCGCGGCCACATCCGGGGGGAGCTCGCCGCGGACGAGGTCGCCGTCGAGCCAGGCGTCTATCGCCGGCGAGAGCCCGTCGATCCCCAGCTCGCCGCCGCGGAGCTCGTCGGCGTCCGGCGTCGCGGCGGTCCGCCAGGTCTCGACGATCGCGGCGCGGAGCAGCCCGGTCACCTCGTCGAGGGCGGTCGCGAGCAGCTCGACGGTCTGCGCCTCGGGGAGCCGGACGAGCTGGAAGAGGGCGTCCTCGCGCCCGCCGGCCCGCGCCGAGAGGGTGCCCGAGCGCGCGTCCTCGAGCACGGCCAGGACGATCGCGCGCCGCTCGCGGTCGACGCGCTCGCGAGCGGCCTCGACCCGCTTCCCGAGGGCGCGGGCGCGGTCGGGGTCGACCTCGAGGGTGCCCGCCCGCTCGAACGCGCTGGCCGCGACGCCCCACTGCTCGGCGGCCAGGGCGACCTCGCCGTAGGCGGTCATCGCGTCGAAGGCGCGTCGCTCGGCCGCGTCGTCGTCGCGCGCGAGAGCCTGGTGGGTCGCCGTTGCCTGGACGGCGCGGAGGCCGAGCCCGAGCAGCTCGTCGTGACGTCGTCGCCGCCGGGAGGCGATCTCCGTCGCGCCCAGCGTCTCATCGTCGACCTCGGCCTCGGCGGCGCGCCGGACGTCGGCGAACGCGGTCCACGCCAGCTCCGCCTCGACCGCGGCGGCCTCGACGACCGCCGCCCGGTCGGCCGCGATCCGGCGACCCGTCGCGGCGATCAGCACGCCGCCCCCGATCGCGAAGGCGATCGTCGCGACGGCGAAGGCGGCCGACGCGGCGGCGGCGAGCCGGTTGCGGCGGGCCCAGCGCGAGACGCGCTCGACTCGTCCGACCGGCCGGGCGTGGATCAGCTCGCCATCGATGAAGCGCTGGAGGTCGTCGGCGAGCGCGGACGCGCTCGGGTAGCGCCGCGCCGGCTCCTTCTCGAGGCAGCGGGCGGCGATCGTCTCGAGGTCGGGATGCGCCTCGGGGTTCACCTGCCGGAGCGGCGGCGGGTCGATCAGGAGGAGGTCGTGGAGGAGCGAGAGGATGTCGTCGCCCGCGAAGGGCGGTCGACCGGCGATCGCGCGAAAGAGGACGCCGCCGAGCGAGTAGACATCGGTCGCCGGTCCGGTCGCGCCGCGGTCGGGGCTCGCCTGCTCGGGCGCCATGTAGGCGGGCGTCCCGATCACCTCGCCGGTGACGGTGAGGCGCGAGCCGCCCTCGATCTCGCGGGCGAGCCCGAAGTCGGTCAGGAGGGCGTGATCGCGCCCGTCGTCGCCCGCCTCGATGAGGATGTTCTCGGGCTTGACGTCGCGGTGGACGACGCCGTGCTCGTGCGCGTGGTGACACGCGCGGGCGACGTCACGGACGATCTCGGCCACGCGTCGCGGCGCGAGCGGGCGGGCTCGGAGCGTCTCCTCGAGGCTCGACCCGGTGACGAGGTCCATCACGAGGAACGGCCGGCCGTCCTCCTCGGCGCGGCCGACCTCGTGGATCGCGACGATCCCCGGGTGGCGGAGACGCGCGGCGGTGAGCGCCTCCTGCTCGAAGCGGACAAGGGCGGCCCCCGATGGGTTCTGGGGTCCGTCGCCGCCGAGCACCTTGATCGCGACCTCGCGACCGAGGCGCAGGTCGTGGGCGCGATGGACGACGCCCATGCCGCCGCGGCCGAGCTCGTCGAGGAGGACGTAGCGGCCCTGCCAGGGGTCCGCCTCGGCGAGGCGCGCCTCGACCTCGGACGGCAGGCGCGCCGTGCTCGAGGCCGCGGCGCCCGGCAGGCGGCTCGTCGAGGCGCGGGCGCCCCGGTCGGCCCGAACGGTCGGCGTGGCGCCGGGCGTCGCGCCCGGAGGACGGTCTCGGGGCGGGGGCGCCATCGGCGACCAGCTTACCCGGTCGGGTGTCCGGCGGACAGGCTAGCCGGCGACCAGGTAGATGATGATGACGATGATGAGGAGGCCGGCGGCGCCGGCGCCGATCAGGAAGCCCCGGGACGGGCCCTCTCCACCGCCGCCCCCGGTCAGGCTCCGGATCCTTGCGAAGGAGCCCTCGCTCGACTTCTTTCGTTTCGCTAGCCACGGCGGAAGGCCGTCCTCGAGATCGGCATTGCGGATCGCTTCGAGGTCGCGGAGCAGCTCCGCTGCCCGCGGATAGCGGTCGGCCGGCTTCTTCGAGAGGAGCGCCGAGATCAGCATGCCGGACGCACGGCTGATGTTGTCGGTGCGCTCCCGGATGGGCGTCGGCTCCTGGCTGGCGACCCGGTGCATGATCTGCGCCGGCGTGACGCCCTCGAACGGCGGCTTACCCGTGATCATCAGGTAGAGGAGCGTGCCGACGACGAAGAGATCGCTCCGGCCGTCGAGCTCCAGGTCGCGCACCTGCTCGGGCGACGAGAACTCGGGCGTGCCGGCGACGACGCCCTTCGCCGTGAGGCGCGCGATGTCGACGTCGGGGTCGGCGTCCTCGTCCTCCGCCCCGGCGCGGAGCAGCCCGAGGCCGGTCAGCTTGATCACCCCGTCGCCGACGAGGATGTGGTCGGGACGGAGCGCCCGGTGAACGAGCCCCTTGTCGTGGAGATAGCCGAGGGCCCGGATCACGGGGATCATCATGTCGATCGCGTGGTCCTCACGGACCCGGCCGCCCTTCGCGTCCAGGAACGTCTGCAGCGGCTGGCCCTCGACGTTCTCCATCACCATGAAGTAGCCGACGTCGTCCTCGCCGCCCTCGAGCATCGAGACGAGGTTCTCGTGGCGGAGGTCGCCGACCGCACGCGCCTTCCGGAGGAAGCGCGCCTTGGCCGTCGGCGACGCCTCGATGATCTTCCGGGGGAGGATCTTCAGGGCGAACTTCTCGCCTTCCTTCTCGGCGAGGAAGACCGCGCTCGTCTTCGGGTCGCCGAGGCGCCGGACGAGCTTGTAGCCGCCGACGTCTTGCCCCAGACGGATCCCGGCCTGAGTTCGCTTGGCCGGCGGCTGAGCACCGGCCTTCGCGGCTGGTCGCTTGGCGGGGGCGGGCTTCCGTGGCTTCGGCTTGGGCTTCGGCTCGGGGAGGTCGGGGATCGGCTCGCCATCGTCGCCGAGCGGTTGCGCCCAGGGGGCGAGCTCGTCATCCGAGAGCGGACGACGGATCGGCTGGAGCTTCCGCTTGGGCTTCGGCTCGGCGGCTGCGGCCTCGGAGTCAGCCTCGTCGGCAGCGGCGACCTTCGACGAAGAGAGCAGGCCGCGAAGGTGCTTGTCGGTCGAGACGCCGATCTTCCGGACCTTCGACTTCGACTCGTTCGGATCGGTATGCTCGGCGGCGGGCGTCGGGGCGGAGTCCGCGGGCTTCGCTGCGAGCGCCTCGGCGCTCTTGGCGAGACGCTCCTCGAGCTTCTCTCGCTCGCGCTGGGCCGGGCTCGAGCCGTCGTCCGAGGCGAGGGTGAGCTCGTCGGCCGAATCGCCGAGCCCCTTCTTCTGCGCCATCAGTCGGCGCGAGTCCTCGAGCACCTTGCGCTCGGCGAAGCTGCTGCGCTGCGCCCCGAAGCCCGACGCTCCGAGCGAGATCGGGAGCGGCGGCGGCTGCGGCTCCTTCGGGCCGTCATCCTCGGGCACCTCGACGAGCGTGCCGCAACGAGCGCACTTCGCGTGCAGCCCGGCGTTGTCGTCGGGGACGTCGAAGTCGTTCTGGCACTCGTCGCAGGTGACGGCGATCGTCACGGCGGTCGTCCTCGAGCCGGGAGGCGAAGTGGCGTCAGTGAAACAGGATGACGACGCCGACGTCGGTTGGCAAACCCCCCGGGAGCGGTCCCGGGGGCGCCGGTAGCCAAAGGTCCGGGGCGCCGGGTATGGTGCCCCTCGCCATGGCGCGCAAGGTCTACCACGTCTCCGAGCTCTGCGGGCTCATCGACGTCGCCCTCGGCGACCTCTTCCCGGCCAACCTCTGGGTCGAGGGGGAGATCTCCGGCTGCCGCCCCGCCGGGCGATCCGGCCACATCTACTTCGACCTGGTCGAGAAGGACGCGCGAGGCTCCGGCGTCCGCGCCAAGCTCGGCGCCGCCCTCTTCCGGCGCGCGCGGCTCGCCGTGGTCCGAAAGCTCCGCGCCGCCGGCGACCCGTTCAAGCTCGAGGATGGGATCGTGATCCGCGCCCGCGCCCGGGTCGAGTTCTACCCGCCGCACGGCAAGCTCCAGCTGATCGTCGACGACGTCGACCTCGAGTACACCGTCGGTCGGATGCAGCTCTCGCGCGCGGCCATCCGCGACCGGCTCGTCCGGGACGGGTTGCTCGAGCGCCAGCGCCGGATGCGCGCGCCGGAGGTCCCGCTGCACGTGGGCCTCGTGACCGGGCGCGGCACGGCCGCCTACCGCGACTTCTGGGACACGATCGCCGGGAGCCGGTTCGGGATCCAGGTCTCGTTCTGCTCCGCGACGATGGAGGGGCCGAGGACCGAGCGCGAGGTGGTTCGCGCGATCCGGACGCTCGCCCGCCTCCGTCCGCGGCCGCCCGACGTGATCGCGCTGATCCGCGGCGGCGGCGCGCGCGACGCGCTCGCCTGGTTCGACAGCGAGGCGATCTGCCGGACGATCGCGACCCTGCCGATCACGGTGATCTGCGGGATCGGTCACGCGATCGACCTCTCGCTCGCCGACGAGGTGAGCTGGCGCCACGAGAAGACGCCGACGGCCGTCGCCGAGGCGATCGTCGCCCAGGTGCGCCGCTTCACCGAGCGGCGCGACGCGCTCCTGGTAGAGATCCGCGACGCGGCGCGGGCCGTCCTCGAGCGGCGCGGCGACCGCCTCGCGGCCACGGCGCGCGAGCTCGGCGACGGGACGCGCGCGAAGCTCGCGGCCGAGGCTCGTTCGATCGACGCGGCGGCGTCCGATCTCGGACCGGCCGGGCGGCGACTTCTCGAGCGGCGGCGCGCGGGCATCATCGAGCGCGAGGACGACCTCGGCGAGGCCGCGCGTCGAGCGCTGCGAGATGCCCGGGAGGCGTGGATCCGCGCGCGCGAGGAGCTCTCTCTCACCCGCGTGACGGCGGGGGTGCGCGATCGTCGCCGCGGCCTCGACGCCCTGGCCGATCGGATCGGCGCGGCCAGCCGCGATCGCCTCGGGCGGGCGAGGACGAGGGCCGACCGCGCCGTCGTCGAGCTGGCTCACCCATCGGTGCGGCGCCGGGTCGCGCGCCTCGGCGAGCGCGTCGACCAGGTGGGGCGCGCCCTCGCCGGCGAGGCGGAGCGGCTGCTGGC
>JAJDCQ010000015.1 GCA_029260755.1 Planctomycetota bacterium
CAAGGGGTCATAGGCCCCAAGGGGTCATAGGCCCCAAGGGGTCATAGGCCCCAAGGGGTCATAGGCCCCAAGGGGTCATAGGCCCCAAGGGGTCATAGGCCCCAAGGGGTCAGGTCCAGTATTTTTACCATTTACGGCGTAAATGGTAAAAATACTGGACCTGACCCCTTGGGGCTCAAGGCTTTTGTTTCAATCGGGTTAGGGCTTCTGGCCGCGCAGGACCGAGTTGCCCTCGTGGAGGCGGGTTCGGTCGATCCCGCCGGCCTCGCCGAAGTCGGCCTTGCTGATCTTCCCGGACTGGGCGAAGAAGTCGATCGGGTTGTCCCAGACGACCTTCTGCGTCTCCTCGTCGTCGATGCCGGCCTTCCGCATCGTCAGCACCGTCTTCGGGACGAGGAGCGGGTCCGAGACGCCCCAGTCGGCCGCGCTGTTGATGATCATCTTCTCGGTGCCGTAGCGCCGGAAGATCTCGACCATCCGGTCGGGGGTCATCTTCGTGTTGGGGTAGATGCTGAACCCGGCCCAGCAGCCGCTCTCCTTGGTGATCGGCGTCGTCTCCTCGTTGTTGTGGTCGACGAGGACCTTCTCGGGCGCGATCCCCGAGTCGCGGACGACCTCGATGCTGCGGATCGTGCCCCGCTTCTTGTCGCGGTGAGGCGTGTGGATCAGGACGGGCAGGTCCTTCCGCTTCGCGATGTCGAGCTGCGCCGCGAAGATCCGCTCCTCGGTCGGCGTCATGTCGTCGAAGCCGATCTCGCCGACGCCGACGACGCCGTCCTTGTCGACGTACTCCTCGACGAGCGCGACGACGTCGTCGTTCAGCCGGTCGTCGTTCGCCTCCTTCGGGTTGAGCGCCATCGTGCAGTAGTGGCGGATCCCGAACTGGCTCGCTCGGAAGCGCTCCCAGCCGAGCAGCGTGTCGAAGTAGTCCTTGAACGTCTGGACGCTCGTCCGCGGTTGGCCGAGCCAGAACGCGGGCTCGAGCACCCCCTCGATCCCGGCGAGCGCCATCCGTTCGTAGTCGTCGGTCGTCCGGGAGAACATGTGGATGTGAGGCTCGAAGATCCGCACGCTCAGGAGCTCCCTTCGCTCTTCGCTTCGCCCGACTCGATCCGGGCTCGGGCCGCGTCGAGGGCGGCGCGCACCTCGGCGTCGTCCTCGCGCTCGGCGCGCTCGCGGACGAACGCGAGCGCCCGGCCGTCCCGCGCGTTCCCGAGCGCCCGCGCGGCGATGAGCCGCTCGTCCCGATCGGGATGCTCGAGGTTTCCGATGAGCCGCGCGACCAGGCCCGGCTGCGGGTGGAGCGCGGCGATCGGCCAGATCGCGCCCGGGACCGGTCGCCCGGCCGCAAGGCGCTCGTCGATGTACTCGCAGAGGCTGCTCGCGAGGTCCGCGTCGGCCCGCTCGTCGAGCCCGAGGAACCCCTCGACCGGCACGTCGCAGAAGAACGCCTTGAGGACGGCCTTCCGGTAGTCGTGATCCGGCAGGTTCGCGCTCGTGAACGGGTTCTCGCACCACGCGGCGCCCATGAGCTGCGGCAGGTAGGTCCGGCCGGCGTCGCGGACGAGGTCGAGCCCGCGCTCCGGCTCGCCGCGCCGGACGAGGTTGAGGGCGCGCAGCGCGGCGACCCGCGTCTCGGTGTCGCCCTGATCGTAGGCGCGGAAGAGCGCGTCGTAGGCGTCGTCGCTCGCGTCGGCCGCCTGGGCGAGGAGGAGGATGCGGACCGCTTCATCGAGGGTCCACTCGCCGATCGCGAGGGCCCCCCAGACGCCATCGAGGCGGGCCGTCGCGCGCTCGGCGAAGGCGCCGACGAGATGCTTCCGCGCGGCGCCGCGGGGGAAGGTCCCGAGGAGGCCGCCGACGGCGTCGAGGTCGGTGACGGCGCCGTTCTCGGCGAGCCAGGTGGCCCCGGGCGAGTCGGCGAGGCGAGCGTCGAGGCGCTCTCGGAGAGCGCGACGGGCGTCTTCGGAGCTCGTGGCCATGGGCGGCTCAGGCTAACGGAATGGGCCCGCCCATGCCAGCGACGACGGAGACCACGCCGCGCGCGCGAGGAAAAGTCACCACCGCGTTCCGTCTTGTCTCCCGGCGCCCGCCTGGCATGATCGAGCCGCTTCGCCCCAACCCGCCGTCGTCCGGGTCTTTACCCGGGAGGTGCGCCGTGATCGTTCGCAACGCTCCCCATCGCCACGCCATCGTCGCGGCCGCGAGCATCGTCCTCGCCGCGCTCGTCTTGAGCGTCCTCGCGCTCGGCGCCGCCGCCGAGGGCGCCGCCGCCGACGACGACGAGGCGAGCGGCCCCGACGAGCGGCTCGACGCGACCGCGTGGGTCCAGCTCTCGGCCGAGTTCCGCGCCTCGGCTCGGCAGGCCTACGCGACGGCGACACTCCGCCTCGAGGAGGCGCTCGCCGACCCGACCTGGACCGCGCTCCCCGCCCAGCGCGGGGAGACGGGTCTCGGAGCGCTGCCGACGGCCGTCGTCCTCGACGTCGACGAGACGGTGCTCGACAACGCGCCCTACCAGGCGCGGTCGATCCGTGATGCGACCTACTACGGGCGAGACACCTGGAACCCGTGGTGCGAGGAGGCGGCCGCCGGCGCGATTCCCGGCGCCCTCGCGTTCTGCCGCCGCGCCGCCGAGCGCGGCGCCACCGTCTTCTACGTCACCAATCGCCGCGACGAGCTCCGCGAGGCGACCCGGAAGAACCTCGCCCGGCTCGGCTTTCCCCTCACCGACGCGCGCGAGGTCGTCCTCACCCGCGGCGAGACCTCCGACAAGGAGCCGCGCCGCCTCGCCGTCGCGAAGACACACCGGATCCTCCTCCTCGTCGGCGACAACCTCGGCGACTTCTCGAGCGCGTTCGACGACCTGGCGACCGACGCCCGCAACGCCGCCGCCGACGAGCGCGCCGCGCTCTGGGGCGTCCACTGGATCGTGATCCCGAACCCGATGTACGGCGCCTGGGAGACGGCGATCTTCCACGGACGTGGCCGACTCGGCCCCGCGGAGCGCATCGCGGCGAAGCGGGCCGCCCTCGCCGTCGACGGCCCCCGGCCCTACGATCGCGAGGACGGCGCCGAACCCGATGGCGACGGCGGGAAGAAGACCGAGAAGCCCGAGAAGCGTTACGTCGCCGCCCCCGGGGCAAACGGGGACGACGACCTCCACGCGGCCGACCGCGTCGCGGCGCCCATCCCCGCCCGCGACCTCCTCGAGAGCGGACCGATGGCCGGGGCCGCCGAGATGACCGAGACCGTCATCTGGGTCCAGACCAGGCGCGCCGCCGCGTGTCAGCTCCGCTTCTGGGCGGGCTCGGATCCGGCCCGGGCGCGGCTCTCGAAGCCGATCGCCACCGCCGCCGAGGGCGACTTCATCGCGACGTTCCGGCTCGATCGGCTGGCCGAGGGGACCGAGTATGCCTACGAGCTCTTCATCGACGGCGAGAGGATCGAGGTCGACCACGCGCTCCGCTTCAAGACGAAGCCGAGGTGGCGCTACCGGTCCGATCCGCCGACGGTCGACTTCCTGATCGGCTCGTGCTCCTACGTCAACGAGGCGCGCTACGACCGCAACCCGGACAAGCCCTACGGCGGCGACCACGAGATCTTCACCGCGATGGCCGCCGAGAAGGCCGACTTCATGGTCTGGCTCGGCGACAACATCTACTACCGCGAGCCCGACTGGGACTCCGAGGCCGGGCTCCGTCGTCGCAACCGCCACGACCGGGCGCTGCCGGTCCTCCAGGCGTTCCTCGGCTCGACGAACCACTACGCGATCTGGGACGACCACGACTTCGGCCCGAACGACTCCGACCGGACGTTCCGCCTGCGGCGGGAGTCGCTCGAGGTGTTCTCCGACTACTGGCCGGGGCCGTCCTACGGGATCGCCGGAACGCCGGGGTGCTTCCACCGGTTCGACTACGGCGACGTCGATCTCTTCCTCCTCGACGACCGCTACCACCGGAGCCCGAACGCGACGCCGGATGACGACTCGACGAAGGTGATGCTCGGCGAGGAGCAGCTCGACTGGCTCATCGACGGCCTGACCGCGTCGACCGCCCCGTTCAAGCTGGTCGCCTGCGGCGGGCAGATCGTCAATCCGCTCGTCTACTTCGAGGGATTCGGGAAGTTCCCCGCCGAGCGGGCGCGGCTCTACGACACCATCGCGGCTCGGCGGATCGAGGGCGTCGTCTTCCTCTCGGGCGACCGGCATCACACCGAGCTCTTGAAGGTGACCCCGTTCGGCGGCTACCCGCTCTACGACTACACGAGCAGCCCGCTCACCTCGGGCGCCGGGCGCCTCGACCGCGAGGCCGACAACCCGGCCCGGGTCGAGGGCACCTGGGTCACCGGGACGCGCAACTACGGCCGGGTCCGGGTCGACGGCCCGCGCGGCGCCCGCAAGCTCACCCTCTCGGCCCACGACAAGGCCGGCGCGAGGCTCTGGAGCCACGAGATCGGCGAGGACGAGCTCCGCTTCCCGGCGAACGAACGCGAGCGTTGATCCCGTGACCACCCCCGAGCACGACCACGAGATCGGTCGCCTGACGACCGTCTGGGAGCCGCTCGAGGCGATCGAGAGCGAGCTCGGCTCGGCCGCGACGATCCGGATGAGCATCCGGCCCGAGCTCGACGCCGCGAGCGATCCGGACGCGCCGACGGCCGCGCTCCCCGACCTCGGCGTGACGCTGCCCGAGCCGCCGCCGGAAGGCTCGAGCGACGGCCGCGCCCCGGGCGAGACGGCCCGGGCCCGCGAGGCCGACACCGACTTCGAGCGGCCGGACGCGCCGGCCGACCGGGCCCGCAGCGCCGAGGGCCTCGCGGACGCCGCGGTCGGCGAGGCGAACCCCGACGGCGAGTTTCGCCTCGGCGACCGCCTCGGCGCCGGCGGCATGGGCGAGGTCTTCCGCGCCGTTCAGAGCTCGCTCGGTCGCGAGGTCGCCGTGAAGGTGACGCGCGAGGAGACCGGCCGCAAGCTCGACCGGATGTTCGTCGCCGAGGCGCGGGTGACCGGCTTCCTCGACCACGCGAACATCGTCCCGGTGCACGCGCTCGGGCGCGGCGGCGACAGCCGACTCCACCTCGCCATGAAGCTCGTCCGCGGGCGGACGTGGGACGAGCTCATCCACCGGGGCGACGAACGCGAGGGCGCCGTGACGCTCGATCGCCACATCGAGGTTTTCCTCGCGGTGTGCAACGCCGTCGCCTTCGCGCACGACCGCGGCGTGATCCACCGCGACCTCAAGCCCGAGAACGTGATGGTCGGCGAGTTCGGCCAGGTCTTCGTGATGGACTGGGGCCTCGCGGCCCCCATCGAGGCGGCGCTCGCCGAGCGGATCGGCGCGTCGCCCGCCTCGGCGAGCACGTCGCCGGCGGGAACGCCCGCGTACATGGCGCCCGAGCTCGCCGTCGGCGACGGAGAGAGCCAGGACGAGCGGACCGACGTCTACCTCCTCGGAGCGTGCCTCTTCGAGGCCGCCTCGGGGCGTCGCCGCCACCAGGGCGGATCGCTCCGCGAGGTGATGACGAGCGCCGTCAAGAGCGAGCCGGTCGACGCGGCGGAGGTCGGCATCGACCCGGAGCTCGCGGCGATCTGTAACCGCGCGACGGCGCGCGAGCGGTCCGAGCGCTTCGCGAGCGTCGCGGAGCTTCGAGGCGCGGTCGAGGCGTTCGGGGAGCGGCAGCAGGCGAGGGCGATGATCGACAAGGGTCGCGCGCTCATCGCGAGGATCCGCGCGGCGATCGCGGGCGCCGCCGGCGACGGCGCCGATCGGCAGCAGGCCGAGATGGCGATCCACAACGATCACGCCGCGGCCCGCTTCGCGTTCGAGAGCGCGCTGGAGCTCTGGACCGACGCCGCGCCCGCCCGGGAGGGGCTCGCCGAGGCGAGCCGGATCGTGCTCGAGCACGCGATCGAGATCGAGGACGTCGCGGCCGCCCGGAGGCTCGCGCGCGACTGCGACGACGAGGCGCTCCGGGAGCGCGCGGCCGAGCTCGAGCGACGCCTCGCCACCCGCGACGTCGAGCTCCGGAGCCTCCGGGATCGGGCGCGAAGGACCGACTGGTCGGCCGTCGAGAGCGCCCTCGGGACCCTGATGGTGATCTCGGGAGTCGCGATCTCGGGCGCGACCCTGATCGTCGACCACGGCGTTCGCCAGGACGATCCGTCGTTCTGGATGCCCGCGATCCTCGGGATGTGGTTCACCGTCCTGCCGCTGCTCGGTGGGATCGCGTGGGCTCTCCTGCGCCGGACGAACGTCCCGGACAGCCTGCTCGTCGGCCGACTCGTCGGGACGTGGGGGACCGTCGCCCTCGCGTGTCTTCTGAACCAGGCGGTCGTCGTGACCCAGGGCCTCCCGGAGCGGGCGTCGGGCGCCGGGGCGGCGCTGCTCCTCGGTATCGGCTTCGCCGGAATGGCCTTCCAGACGCGTCGCTGGCTCCTCGTGCCCGCGATCGTCTTCCTCGCGATGGCCGTCCCGATCGCGTGGCTCGATCAGGACGGGCTCCGCGCCCTCGCCGCGACGTGGCTCGTCACCTTCATGGGCGCCGGCCTCGCCCTCCACGCGGGCGCCGGCCTCGCCCAGCCCAGCCCCGCGGAGACGGGTGGCTGACCGCCACCGACGAGTCCCAGGCGTCAGGTCCAGGAGGCCACGTCACACCAAACGGCCGACCACACGAGCTGCCGCGACAGCTTCGCTCGTGTGTGACTCCTGGACCTGAGCTGACCCTTCGGCGCGCTCGAGGATCGAGGTGGCGGGCTACTACGTCCCTCGGCGATTCGCATGCGGCAAGCAAAGGCCCGCTCCGATCGTTCGCTGAGCGGCGGCTGGTCTACGTTTCCGAGCGGCGCGTCCAAGAGTACCGCGCGAGGAGCAAGCAACAACCATAGACCTGACCCCTGGCGGCTCTCGTGCGCCAGCAAGGCCGAGCCGTCCTTGGGGTCACGCGGCTCGTCCACTCCGGTCGGCCGTCGGTTCGCTCATGGAGAGGGAGGGCCCATCCGGGTGCGAACCATCGGGCGACAGTCGTACCGTCCCGTGCCTGCCGTCCCGCGGAGGGCAGAGTACCGGGTCGCGATGTCGGCGAACCGTGCGATCACTCGCTGACCGCGGCGGCCACGCAGCCGACCGTCTCGCCTCCTTGGGCGACGCGCGATGCCCCATCCCGCCGGGGCAAGGTGCTACACTAAAAACCTTAGCTTCTACGGAACATTTACCTCACCTCGAGCGTCCAACTGGGTGGTCGCCGACGACGAGGGAGTCCCTGATGATCGCACTCACCGAGACGCTCGACCTCCCACCCTGCGAGGCCGGGCTCGCACCCGACGAGGTCCTCCGCCGCCTTCGACAGCTCGCGGCGGTCAGCCACCGCTGCGACGCGACGCTCGCGTACTATCTGCGCGACGTGGAGGTCCGAAGGCTGCACGATCTCTACGGGCATCCCGACACGCGCCGCTTTGCCGAGGCGATGCTCGATTTCGGCCGCGACAAGACCTACCGTCTCCTCCGCGCCGCCCGCGCCTGCGAGCGCTCCCCGATCGTCCGCGAGGCGTTCGAACGAGGCGAGATCTCGTATGGCAAGGTCGACGAGATCGCCCGGCTCTCCCGCGGAGACGAGATCGAGCGCTGGCTCGATCTCGCCCGCGAGAAGCCGCGGGACGTCCTCCGCGAGGGGATCGACCGCGATGAGCGGTTCCTGCCGCCCGACGGGCCGAACCGGATCATCCGCTTCGAGGTCGAGGCCGATCAGTGGAACCGGATCCAGGCCGCCATCGAGAAGGTCCGCCGGGTCGGCGGCGCCGAGGTCGGCCTCGCCGGGGCGTTCGACGTGATCGCCCACAACTACCTCGAGACCCCCCTCGACGAGTCCGAGGTCATCGATCCGCCCGCCGATGCCTCGGCCGCGAGGGACGCGTCCGAATCGGAGTTGCGCGGCGCACCCGCCCCTGAGGCCGAGCT
>JAJDCQ010000141.1 GCA_029260755.1 Planctomycetota bacterium
ACCACAGTGCGAATGGAAGCCAGGCGAATTCGGCATTCACTTCCAGCGGATCGGAGCCGGGAGAAGAGACGGAAGGACGAACGGGGAGCCGCCACGTCGGCCCCCCTGAGATTCCCCTTGACGGAGGGGCCTTCCCATGGAAGACACGGAGGCACGGAGCAGCTTCGGATGATGCCCCGTCGCGGACCGATCCCGGCGCCCCTTCTCTTGGCTCCGTCGCCTCGCGTGACCGAGACCGAGAGGGAGCCATCCCTGGAGCCGCTCGGCTAGTGCGAGCCGGGATACGGCGCCCACAGTCGCTCCTCCGGGTCTCCGTGCCACCGTGGTGTCAACTGCTCGCCGAAGGCGAGCCCATCGGACCTGAGCGAAGTTGATATGCCATATCCGGGCTAGAACGCCGGCGGCGGCACGTTCGGCGTCGACGAGCGCTCGCTCATCCCGGGCGCGCCGCGCGGATCGTCGTCCTCGCCGGCATCGTCCTCGTCCTCGCCGTCGGCCCCGGCTGCCTCGCGGGCGCGGGCCTCGAGCTCGATGTCGACGATCGTCTCGAGCTCGCCGCGGTCGAGGAAGACGCCCTTGCACTCGGTGCAGCGATCGATCTCGACGCCGTTGTGGATCTCCGTGAGCATCTCGCCGTCGCATCGAGGACACACGAGCGCGTCGATCTCGGCCCGGCGCTGCGCGTCGGCGAGCCGTCGCTCGCTCTCGTCGGCCCGCGCCTTCCAGCGGTCGCGATCGAAGGCGAGCTTCTGGCGCTCCTCCTCCTCGGCCTCGCGCCGCTTCTGGAGGTCGCGGATCGCGTTCTCCTTCTCCTGCAGATCGGCCTCGAGCTCGCCGACCTGGTCGGCAGCGCCGGCGCTCTCCTGCCGTCGGCTCTCGAGCTCGGCGATCCGAGCGTCCTTCTGCTCGATCGCGGCGCGGAGCTTCCCGGTCTCGTCGGCCGCGGCGCGGTCGGGGGACGCATCGCCGACGGCGGCGAGCTCGCGGCGCAGCCGATCGTTCTCGGCCGTCGCCTTCCCGAGGTCCGCGTGCGCGGTCTCGAGCTCGGCGAGGGCCGTGCGGATGTCGCCGACGCTGAGCTTCGGACGCGACCGCGTCTTCACCGCCGCCAGGATCTCGGCGACGTGGCCCGCGAGGACCTCCTCGAGCTTCGCGGTCGACGCCGCGGCCGGACGCGGCCGCGGGGCGACCTTCTTCTTCCTGGCCGTGGCCTTCTTCTTGGGCGCGACCTTCTTCTTCTTGGCCGACGCCTTCTTCTTGGGCGCGACCTTCTTCTTCTTGGCCGACGCCTTCTTCTTGGGCGCGGCCTTCTTCTTCTTGGCCGACGCCTTCTTCTTGGGCGCGGCCTTCTTCTTCTTGGCCGATGCCTTCTTCTTGGGCGCGGCCTTCTTCTTCTTGGCCGACGCCTTCTTCTTGGGCGTGGCCTTCTTCTTCTTGGCCGACGCCTTCTTCTTGGGCGTGGCCTTCTTCTTCTTGGCTGACGCCTTCTTCCTGGGCGAGGCCTTCCTCTTGGCCGATGCCGACTTCTTCTTGACCGACGCCTTCTTCCTGGGCGCGGTCTTCGTCTTCTTCTTCTTCGCCGCCATCGCTTCGTGCCCCCCTAGCACGGACCCGTCCATCCCCCAGGACGAGCGATGTGAACTGCGAGTCCGCCGGCTCAGTCGCCGAGCAGCTCGATGACCTTACCGATGATTTCGCGCTTCACCGTGGCCTCGTCCTCGCTCTCCTTGTCGAACGAGACCTCGACCGCATTGTCGGACCGGAGCGCCGCCTGCAGGGCGGCCTTCGGCCGGAGTGAGACGGGCCGCCGCGGCGCTCCGACGACGCGGGCAAACTCATCGAGGCGCGCCGCCTCGGTGAAGACCGGGACGTAGAAGATGTTCCGGCGTGGATCGTTGACCGCGAAGGCCACGACCTCGGCCGCGGCTCCGCCCGAATCGGCGATCACGAAGAGCTCGTCGGCCTCGCCGAGGAGGCGGGCGATCGCCGGCGGGTCCTTCGACCGGACCGCCGCCGACAGGCGCACCGAGAACGGTCGGTCCTCGACCGGCGGCGTCGTCTCGCCGCCGGAGCCGTTCGCGCCGGCGTCGCCGCCGCTCCCGTCGACCGCGCTGCCGTCGACGACGCCGTCGGTGCCGCCGTTCGGCCCCGGGCAGCCGGGGAGCGCCGCGAGGGCGACGGTCAGGCTCAGGGCGAGGGCGAGCGGACGCTTCATGACGATCCCCGGCACGAGAGAGGCCTGAACGAGGCGTCCGATCGGGGGGGATGGCCGACCCATCCCCCGACGCGCCCGCCGATTATACGATCGCGTCAGGGACGCCGCAACGCCGCTCGGGCCGCGATGGCCGGACCGCTCCGACTCGGTGCGAACCTCTCGATCCCTGGCGGGTGTGCCATTGGAGCGATATCATCGGAACCCACTCATGCACGTCCCGCGCCGTCGTCGATCCCGGCCAGCCGCCGTCCTGGGAGCCGCCCTCCTGGCGGCGCTCGCGGGCGCAACCCTCGTCCCCGGCTGCACTGGCGGGTCCGAGGACGCGCCCGCTCCGGAGGCCGACGAGGCCGACGAGGCGCCGGCCGGCTCCGGCGGCCCGCTCGAGCTCGAGGTCCGCGTCGGCTGGGATGACGCGAACGGGCTCTGTCGCCCCCTCGCCCACGTCCCCGTCCTCGCGACGATCCTCGCCCGCGACGAGCCCTTCGAGGGGCGGCTCCGGATCGCCGCCCCCGTCGTCGGCGCCGGCCTGACCCGCGAGGTCACCTACGAGCTGCCCGTCTCGGTCCCCGCCGGCGGCAAGAAGCGCTTCGAGGTGCCGGTCTACGTCGGGGTCGACGCCGCCGAGATCGAGATCGCGCTCGTGGACGCCGGCGGCGGCGTCGTCATCCGCGACTGGCATCGGCCGGGCGTCGCCCGCGCCGACCAGCTCCTGATCGCGATCGTCGCCCCGAACCGGGGCGACCACGCGACGATGCTCACCGACGGGCGCCGCCTGCCGCTGTTCACGCATCCTGACCTCCTCCCGCGCAATCCGGCGTCGCTCGCCGCGCTCGACGCGATCGTCATCGACGCGAAGGCGGTCGCCGCCCTCGAGAGCGGCGCGGTGCTCGACGCGCTCGACCGCTACGTCCGCGACGGCGGCCACCTCGCGATCGCCCTCCGCCCGCTCGGCTACCCGGCGAGCAACCCCGACTTCGCCGCCCTCCTGCCCGCCGCGCGCAAGGGGAGCATCGCGCGGTTCGACGCGCGGGGCTCGCTCCTCGCGCGGTTCCCCGGCGGCGTCTCGATGCTCCCCCGGTCGGACGGGGGCGAGGGCGGCGACGAGGATGGAGGCGAGGACGGGGGCAGCGACGGCGACGACGACGACGACGACGGCCCCGACGACGACGACGACGACGGCCCCGACCTCCCCCGGCCGCCCCGCGCCCGTCGCGTGGTGAGCGTCCCCGGAGTCTTGACCGCGTTCGAGCTCACGCCGGCCGCCCCCGAGGTCGAGACGCTCATCCGCGGCGTCCGCCTCCCCGAGCCGAAGTCGACCTCGACCGAGCCCGACGCCGGCGATCCGGGGGCGGTCCCACCCGAGACACCCGAGACACCCGAGACACCCGAGTCCGAGCCGACGCTCCCCGAGGTGCCGCCGGGGCCCGAGGAAGGGGTCGCGATCGCGGTCACCGCGCAACGCCAGCTCGGCCGGGTGACGCTCCTCGGCTTCTCGCTGACCGACGGCGGCGCCGAGCGCCTCATCACCGACCGGATCTTCACGACCTCGATCTTCACGGCGCGCCCCCCCTCCCCGCTGACCCGGCGGGCCGTCGACCCCGAGAGCGCCGAGGATCCGTGGGGGCTCAGCGCGCGAACCCGACGCGTCGTCGAGGACGACGTCGTCCCGACGATCGCCGATCACCTGAAGGCGTCGACCCTCTTCGCGGTGCGGCCGGCGAGCACCGTGGCGGCGTTCCTGCTCCTCTACATCTTCACCCTCGTGCCCGGGCTGCTGATCGTCTTCAAGGGCGCGCGAAAGGTCGAGTGGTTCTGGCTGGCCCTCCCGGTCGTCGCGTTCGGGTTCGTCTACGCGGCGTGGCGGATCTCCGAGGAGGGCTCCGGCCGCACCGTCGCCCTGACGGCGGTCGAGATGATCACGGTGCCCCAGGGCCAGTCCCACGGCACCTCGCGCACCGTCTTCTCGCTCTACTCGCCGACCGGGCGCGCCTACGACCTCGACCTCGCCCCCGGCGCGCGGGCCGTCAGCCCGCCGACGCGCCAGGTCCGCGGCGAGCGGGTGCCGCCCCTCTTCATCGAGGAGGCCGGCCCCTACGCGCCGGTCGACGCGGGGCCGACCGTCAAGACGTTCGCGATCCTCGCGAAGGACAGCCGCCTCCTCGAGATCGAGGGCCCGGCGGAGCTCGGCGGTCCGGTCGGGCTCGTCGCGCTCGTCCCGCCGACGGGGCCGATCGGCGCGCCGAGCGCCCGGCTGGAGAACGAGTCCGGCACCGACTTCGTCGCCGCCGTCGTCGTGCATGGCGGGCGCGTCTACGAGCTGAGCCCGGTCGCGGACGGCGCGCTGGTGGAGATCTCCCTCGCGGAGAACCACGGCCGCGGCGTCGAGCGCTGGATCCTCGAGCGGGCGGCCCAGAATCGCGCCGAGGTGGCGCGGCTCGCCGAGGAGCGCCGACGGCCGATCGAGGCCGAGGCTCCCATCCCGGGCGTCTCGGCCGGCGCCGACGCCGACGCCGCCGACACGAGCTGGGCGAGGCAGTCGCTCGACGTCGTGCGCAGCGAGGTGATGCTCCGGCTCGTCCAGCGGGTCGCGGCGCAGCGCCTCGATCGGTCGCGACCCTACGCGATCCTGGCGTCCCCCGCGCCCGACTTGAAGATCGCGATCGACGACCGGCGCCTCGAGACCCTCGGCTGGCGCGTCCTCGTCGTCGAGGGCGAAGTCGAGCTCCTGCGGGGTCACCACGTCGTCGACGACATCCCGGTGCGCCTCGCGGCCCAGCCGGTCCGGAGCTCGTCGTTCTACAACGACGGCGGGATCCTCGAGTGGAGCGACGGGATGGTCGTCGTCGACATCGAGATCGACGGAACGCCGCCGGGGTTCGCGATCGGTCGGTTCTCGGTCACGATCCCCTACGGGGATCAGCCACGCCGGACCTCGCGCGGGTTCGTCTACGAGCCCGAGGAGCCCGTCCTCGAGGAGCGCGGTCCGGACGGGATGTGGCACCGGCTCCGGCGCACCGCCGTCGAGGATCTGCCGCGCGAGCGGCGCCGGCGAGCCGAGTTCGAGTCGCTCTGGCCGGACCGGCCGCGACGCGTGGCGCGGCTCCGGATGAAGCAGAGCTCGGTCGGGTCGGCCCATCGGGTGAGCGAGATCCGTCCGATCCTCGAACGGAGGGTGCCATGACCGCCAAGCCGTCGCCGGGCGACGCCGACTGGTTCCGTCCCGCCTCGCCCGATCCGGACGCGCCGCGCGCCCCGGTCGGCCCCGCGTCCGACCCCGCCGCGTTGCCCAAGGGCGGCGGCGCGGTCCGACCGGCCGCGCGGCGACGACGTCGCCAGCCTCCGGCGCCGGCGCGGAGCGTCTCGCGGGCCGGTGAGCACGAGGGCGCCCTCGAGCGACGGCGTCGCCGGACGACCGGAGGGAGGCGCTACGAGACGCCGCCGCCCGACGGCCCGGTCGTGAAGATCCAGAGCTTCACCAAGATCTACGACGGGTTCGTCGCGGTGAAGGAGCTCGACCTCGAGATCGATCGGGGCGACATCTTCGGGATGATCGGACCGAACGGAGCCGGCAAGACGACGACCTTCCGGTTCCTCGCCACCCTCCTCCAGCCGACCAAGGGCGAGGCGTGGATCGCGGGGCGCAGCGTCCGGCGCGAGGTGATGGACGTGCGCCGGCTGATCGGCTACATGCCCGACACCTTCGGCGTCTACGACGGGATGCGCGTCTGGGAGTTCCTCGACTTCTTCGCCCTCGCCTACGGCATCCCGCGCAAGAAGCGGGTCGGGCTGGTCGGCGACGTCCTGGCCCTCCTCGACCTCGAGGGAAAGCGCGACGCGCCGGTGACGGCGCTCAGCCGCGGCATGAAGCAGCGGCTCTGCCTCGCCAAGACGCTCGTCCACGACCCGCCTGTCCTGATCCTGGATGAGCCGGCGAGCGGCCTCGACCCTCGCGCCCGCCTCGAGATCAAGGAGCTGCTCCGCGAGCTCCAGAAGATGGGCAAGACGATCCTCATCAGCAGTCACATCCTGAGCGAGCTGCGCGACTGCTGCACGAAGATCGCGATCATGGAGCGAGGGCACCTCCTCGCGTCGGGACCGATCGAGGACATCTTCGCCCGCTGCGGAGCCAACCTCCAGGTCGAGATCCGAGTCCTGAGCGGAGAGGCCGAGGTCGAGAAGCTGATGTCCGGCGACCCCCGCGTCTCCGGCTTCCACCGCGACGCCGACATCCTCCGCTTCGAATGGACCGGAAAGACCGAGGAGCTCGCCGACGTCCACCGAGACCTGGTCAAGCGCGACGTCCGCGTCCTCTGGTTCCGCGAGGTCGAACGGACGCTGGAGGAGGCGTTCATGACGCTGACGAAGGGCGGAGGCGAGGTCCAGTAGGTGGAGGCGGCGGGCAGCTTCGCCTTCGGCGAAGATGATGAGGATCGAACCACGGAGGCACGGAGACACGGAGAAGCGACTGAGGGCGCCACGGCCCCACGCCTGACCGCCCCGCTCCGTCGAGAAGCGAGACCTTCGCGGGCGATCGAGCAAGCCGCTCTATGGTGGGCTTGATCCCGGCGCGATCCTGATCTCGGGGGGACAGTGAAAATCGCTACCTGCTGCGTGCACACACTCGCACTCTCCGTATTGGGGCTGCACGCGAACGCCACTGACGGGCTGAACATGACCGAGCGCTTTCGCGGAGTGAGCGCGCGAGAGTGGTCCGAGAGATTCAGTACGTCCGTCGACTCCGATCGATCGAAGCACATCCTTGAGTTCGTGGGGGACGAGGCCGGACCTGAGGCCGCTGGTGTAGTTGACGAGGCCATCGCGTTTCTCGAGCACGTCCGAGCCGAGCCAAGCCGGGATGAGCGTCTCCGAACCCGTAGCGCACTCTCCGCACGTAGGCTTCTGTGGGGAAAGCGCGCAAGGCTGAGGGGCTTGCGCGTCCCGGAGCCCGACGTCGATGAGCTCGAGGACTCCGAGCTCATCGACCTTGTGATTCAACCGACCCTCTACGCACTGAAACCAGGCGGTGCGCGTGAAGACCTGGACGAAGTCCTGGACCTAGCCACTCCTGGGCAACGCGCCCTGCTCGTGATTCAGACGTTCACGAGCAGTGTGAAGAACGGCGGGCTCTATGGGTTCTTCCTAAACTCAACCGGAGTGCTTACGGAGGACGTGGTAAGGGGCCTTTACCTCGTTGGCGCGAACAACGCTGCCGACACCCTAAGAGAGGCCATCGAGCTGTTTCCTGGAGCGGAGGTTCCACTCGACCGTCGCGAGCGCGAAACCGTGCTCGACAGCGAAGACCCGGACTTTGACGAGCTCGACAAGCACTTCTATCGGATCTTCCCTAGCCTCAGGGATCTCTGCGCTCGCTACATCCGGGCGAACAGGTCGCAGTTCTTCAAGACGCTCTACTGATCCGATGGGATATGCGATGCAGGGGTCGGGCCTCTGGTTTCTGCTTGGCGCCCGGACCCTCGCCGCGGGCGATCGAACAAGCAGCCTGACCCCTAGGTGCCCCGGCCTTGCCACCCCGGAGCAACGATGGATTGCTCGAGAACCGATCGACGACCGACTCCGCGACGCCCTCGCCGCGCGAGCCACCGCGCTCGAGTCGGTCGTGCGCGCCGAGAGGCAGATCGACGAGAACGACTCAAACGTGACGACGGCGCGCGCCGTCGAACGAAAAGCACTCACCCGTGCTCTCCGCGAGCACGATCTTCTGAGGTATCGAAGGGGGCGACTTACTCCGAGGATTTCGCGCTGATCTGGGTCGAAGATTCCGTGCGGAGCACAGCCGTCGAAGCGTTTCTCCGGGCCGGAGTCGAGTTCGGCGAGCAGATCTTCAGCGGAAGGTGATGCAACTGGTGACGGCCTCGGACATACTCGCGATGAATGCGCACGATGCTCTCGCATGGGCTCGTCGCGCCGCGCCAGGTACCAAGACCAGTTTCAACTGGCTTGGCCTGGCAGAATGCGTAAACAATCGAGCCCTCGCGGCCGAGGCCCCCGATCCGCGGGCTGGCGCGCGGCGAGACGTCGGACGTTCAGCAGCCGGCGCCGAGCGCGACGTTGCCCTCCCCCCTCCATGAGCGAACCGATGACCGCCCGGAGAGAGCGAGCCGCGTGACGTCGGAGGGGGCGGCGCAGACAGGGGGGCAGGCGACTCTCCGCCGCTCGTAGGCGCGTGTGGCCTCGTGGCGTCCGAAAACGTCAGAGGGTAGCAAGCCTCTCGTCGGTGGCTAGCGACCCAGGTCCGACTCCTCGTAGGGCAGGAACCACACCTGGAAGCCCTCGGTGAACGTGGTCGTCGTCTTCGCCAGGACGACGTGGGCGCGGCTGACCAGCCACCCGTCGGTGAACGCGTTGCTGTAGCTTCCGCGCTCCGCCTCGAAGCTCATCGAGGTCAGGCGGCTGCAGTTCGGGAGGTCGAAGAAGCTGAGGCGGACCGCGCCCTCGCGTCGCCCGGTTCCGAGCGACGCGTAGTAGGTCCCCTCGACGCTCGGGGAGACGGCGGCGTTCTCGTGGGTCTTGAGGCGGGTCCCGTCGGCGTCGTGGATCGCTCCGTCGAGATAGAGCCGGCCCTCGGCGTCCTGCGCCCTCGGTAGACTCGGCACGGTACCGTCGAGCTCGTTGCCCTCGTCGCCCCAGCGGAAGGTCGGGATCCCGTTTCCGCGTGAGAACGGGTCGTAGCCGCGCGCCTGACGGTTGCCAATCGCGAACCGCTCTCCGTCGAGCCAGAAGACGCGGTAGTCGGTCGACTCCCGCCCCCATGCCTGGTTGCCCGCGTGCCTCCACGGCCCGCCCTGCTCCGTCGGCACCGGTCGCGCGACGCCCTCGCCTCCGTCGATCGGGATGCGGCAGACGAGCATCCGTCCGGCGTCGTCGCTCGAGATGCAGGAGAGCGTCCGGCCGTCGGGATGCGGGGCGAGGCCTTCGATGCCCGGGAAGCTGTGCTTGTAGCTGCGCGTCACCTCGAGGGCGTCGTCGGCGAGGGCCAGCTCGACGATCCGGGCGCTCTGGCCGAGCGCCGTGAAGAGCCGCCCGTTCGACTCGACCAGCCCTCGCGGCGCCTCCTCGAAGCCGATGCCGCGTTTCTCCTTGGTGACCGGGTCCATCACCCACAGCTCGTTCGACGTCGTCCACCAGATGAAGCGCTCGCCCGGCAGGACGCCGAAGTCCTTCGCCTGGGTGAGCGCCAGGATCCGGTAGCGCGCCTCGACCCGCTCGCTCAGGACGAGGTCCTCGTAGCCGGGCGCCGAGACGGTGATCTGGACGTGGTGCTCGCCCTTCTGGATCCGCGACGGCGTCCAGACGACCGCCCGCTCCTTCGCGTCCCAGCTCACCCCGCGGGGGGCGGCGTCGATCGTGACGCGCAGCGCGTCGACCTCGCCGTCGGGGTCGATCGGCACCCGCCACGCCTCGCCGAAGAACGCCTTGCCCGGGACGGCGGGCGCGAGCGGCATCGCGTCGCCCGCCTCGGCGATGGCCTCGCTGACCGCCGGGATGTCTCGATACCAGAACGCCTGCTTCGTCCGGACGAGGATCCGATTCGTCCCCGGCACGAACGAGAGCGCCTGGCCGTAGCCGAGGTCCCACCGCCGGTGGCGGGCGTCGCCCTCGGGCGGCGGCTGCAGCGGGATCGTCCGGAGCGTCGCCGCGCTCCGCGGGTCGAGGATCTGGAGGGTGACCCCGTCGTTGCGCCGGTCGTGGTTCACGACGAGGACGTTGCCGTCGCTCATCGTCCCGAGGAAGCCGCGCGGCGTCTCGTCGATCCGCTCGGTCAGGCCCGCCCGGTAGGTCCCGTTGCTGGTGAAGACGAAGCGGCCGGCGTCGTCGGGCTGCATCGACCAGCTGTCGTGGTCGTACATCACCTGATGGAACCCGCGCTGCGCGTCGAGGACGATCACGCCCGAGGGCGAGACGCTCGTCCGCCAGGCGTAGGCGTAGCGGCCGGCGCCGCCGACGCGGAAGCGCGACCCGGTCGGGTAGAGCTCGTCGTCGGTGTAGGGGTGGGCGCCGACGAAGGCGAGCCGGCCCGCGTCGAAGCCGACGAACTCGCCGCCGGCGTAGAGGTAGGCGAGGCGCGGGTGCCGCGGCCGCAGCGTGACGTGGCTCGCGGCCCCCTGCGGGATCTGCTTCTCGGCGAGGAGCTCGCCCGAGGCGGCATCGAACGCCGAGAGGAACGGACTCTGGCCGTGGGTCGCGAGCAGCCGGTTGCCCGACAGGGCCAGCGCGTTCACGTCGGCCTCGGGCTGGAGCTTGCGCGGCGCGCCCGGGCTCGACGCGTCCCAGATGAGGATCGTCCGGGCGTCGTCGCCGCCGGTCATCGCGGCGTAGAACCGGGCGTTCGCGACCGGGGCGACGCGGTGCCGGTCGAAGCCCTGTCGCTTCTCGACCTGCATCGACGCGCGCGCCCAGGCCACGCTCGGCGGCCCGCCGATCGGCTCGTCGGCGGTCGGCTGGGGGTCGTAGTCGGGATCGGCCTCGCCGACGACGGCCAGGCCGCCGCGGCTCGCGCCGTCATCGCCGCCGCTGCCCGTGCCGAGGGGGCCATCGGTCCATGCGACCCGGAGCGGCTCGCCCGAGCTCGCGATGCCCGGATCGGGGTCGGGCTCGGGGTAGGTGCGGTCTGGGACCTCGCGGACGAACGGTGTCCATGGATCGCCGCTCACGCCACCGCCGCTTCCGCCGCCGCCGCGCCAGGCGCCGTCGGCTCCCGCCGCCACGCCGCCCGGACGCTCCCGGGCCGGGGTCATCCGGCCGAGCTCGAACGTGATCAGGATCCCGCCGAGGAGGATCACGACGCTCGCGATCAGGCCGACGAGGCCCGTCGTCCGGTTCCGGTCCCTGGCGGCGGCGCCGGCGACCGCGAGGAGGAGCGCGACCGTCGGCACGCTCAGGACGGCCGCCCACGCCATCGTCCGCGTCGCGCCGATGGCGTACTCGGTCGCGCGGGGGTTGAGCGTCGTGGCGGCGAAGATCAGCTCGAACAGGCCGACGACGCAGAGGGCGAGCCCGGCGACGATGATGCTCGCGATCCCGAGGCCCGAGTGGGCCGGGCCGCCGCGGCGCGCCGCGGCGGGGATGCCTCCCACCACGGCGCCGCCGCGCGAGCCCTCGCCCTTGCGCTCACGGCGCGCCGGGCGGCGGCCGCCGCACCCGCTGCACCCCGGCAGCTCGCGCCAGCAGTCGCGGTGGTGGCGCGCGCCGCAGTCGGCGCAGGCGCGGGTCTCGTCCTTCGCGAGGAGCTCGTCCTCGCAGTAGGGACACCGCGCCTCCGACTCGCCCGACTCGTCCGAGGCGGGCGTCGTCGGCTGCTTCTTCTGTTCGCTGGCCATCGCTCGCGGCCTCTCCCGGCTCACCGGCCCAGGTCGGCGTCCTCGTAGGGGAGGAACCAGACCTGGAAGCCCTCGGTGAAGGACGTCGTCGTCCTCGCGAGGATGACGTGAGAGCGGCTGACAAGCCAGCCATCATTGAAGCCATTGGCGTACGAACCCCGGTCGAGCTCGAAGCTCATCGAGGTCATCCGGCTCGCGTTCGGCAGGTCGAAGAAGCTCACCCGCACCGACGCCTCCCGCCGCCCGGCTCCGCCGATCCCGATCGCGGCGTAGTAGTCGCCGTCCGCGCTCGGGCTCATCACCGCGCTCTCGTGGGTCTTGAGGCGGCTCCCGTCGGCGTCGAGGACCGCGCCCGGCAGGTAGAGCCGACCCTCGGCGTCGCGCCGCGACGGGAAGGCGGCGATCGAGTCGGCCGGCTCGGTCCCCTCGTCGGTCCAGCGGTAGACGGGGATTCCGTCGCCGCGTCCGAAGCTCGGCTCGAACGCCTGCGGGTGGACGTTCGCCACCGTGAACCGCTCGTCGTCGAGCCAGGCGAGGCGGTAGTCGTGGGGGTCGCCCCGGCCCCATGGGGTCGCGGCGGCGTGGGTCCGCGGGCCGGCGTCGGAGCCCATCACCGGCCACGCCTGCCCGGCGCCGCCCGCGATCGGGAGGCGGCAGACGAGGAGATGCCCGGCGTCGCTCGACGAGACACACGAGAGCGACTGTCCGTCGGGGTGCGCGGCGAGGCCCTCGACCGAGGGGAACGAGTGCTTGTACTCGCGGACGGCGCTCGGGCCGCCGGAGGCGTCCGGGTCGATCTCGACGATCCGGGCCGTCTCGCGGAGCGCGGTGAAGAGCTTGCCGCCGACCTCGACGAGGCCGGACGGAGCCTCGTCGAACGAGACGCTGGTGGTCGTCCGGGTGACCGGGTCCATCAGCCGGAGCTCGGAGTCGGTCGTCCACCAGATGAAGCGCTCGCTCGGCAGGACGCCGAAGGCGGTCGCCTGGGTGAGGGCGAGGACGCGGTAGCGCGCCTCGACCCGCCCGGTGAGGGTGAGGTCGTCGTGGCCGGGCGCCGAGACGGTGAGCTGGACGTGGTGCTCGCCCTTCTGGATCCGCGACGGCGTCCAGAGCACGGCGCGGGCGTCGGCGTCCCAGCGCACGCCGCGCGGGGCGGCGTCGATCGTCACGGTCATCCCGTCGATCGTGCGCTCGGGGTCGATCGGCACCCGCCACGTCTCGCCGAAGAACGCCTTGCCCGGCACGACCGGCGCGATCGGGAGGGCGTCCCCCGCGGCGACGGCGTCGCCGAGGGTCGGCACGTCGAGGTACCACGCCTCGCCCTGACGCGTCGTCACGACGACGCGGTCGGCGCCGGCGAGGAACATGTGCGGAGGCTCGAGCTCGACGTTCCAGCGCCGGTAGCGGGCATCGCCGACCGGCGGCGGGGTGAGCTCGATCGTGCGCACCGTCTCGGCCGTCCTGGGATCGAGGATCCGGAGGGAGACGGCCGCGTCGCCCCCGCGCCCGGCGTGGACGGTGAGGAGGTTCCCGTCGCTCAGCTCGCCGAGGAGCGAGAGCGGCGTCTCGTCGATCCGCTCGGTCAGCCCGGCGCGGTAGACGCCGTTGCTGGTGAAGACGAACCGGCCGCTGGCGTCGGGCTGCATCCTCCAGCTGTCGTGCTCGTGCAGGACGAGGGAGAAGCCCTGCTGCGCGTCGATCACGTAGACGCCGGCGGGCGAGAGGCCGAGCTGCCAGGCGTAGACGTAGCGACCGCCGCCGCCGACCTCGAAGCGGATGCGACCGTCGTAGAAGCTCCGGTTCGACTGGTACGCGTAGCTGCCGAGCAACGCCGTCCGGCCGGCGTCGAAGCCGACGAACTCGCCGCCGGCGTAGAGGTAGGCGAGGCGCGGGTTGCGCGGGTCGACCGCGACGTGACTGGCCGCGCCCTGCGGGATCTGCTTCTCGGCGATGATCTCGCCGGTCGCGGCGTCGATCACGGTCAGGAACGGGCTCTTGCCGTGGGTGAGGAGGACGCGGTTGCCCGAGAGGGCGATCGCGCTGACGTCGGCCTCCGGGGTGGCCTCGCGCGGCTCGCCGGGCCGGTTCGCGTCGAGGATGACGACGGTGCGCGCGTCGTCGGTCGCCTTCATCCGGGCGAGGAACCGGCGGTTGCTCCGGGGCCGCACGTCGCGGCGTCCGCCGTGACCGGCCGCGCCGATGGCGGCGGCGCTTCGCGCCCAGACGAGGCTTCGCGGGCCGCCGAGCGGCCGGTCGGCGCTCGGGTCGGGGTCGTAGTCGGGGTCGGCCTCGCCGACGACGGTGAACCCGGTGGCGAGCGCGCCGCCGCCGCCGGCGGTCTCCCCCGAGCGTCCGGCGGTCGTCGACTCCCAGGTGACCTCGAGCGACTCGCCCGCGGGGAGCGCGGCGGCGTCGGGGTCGACGGGCCGACCCCACTCGTCGATGGGGCCGGGGACGATCGGACCGCCGGCGGCGGACCGGTCGAGCCAGTCGTGGGTCACCAGCGCCTGCCGCCGCTCGCGGGCGGGGGTGACCCGACCGAGCTCGAACGTCGTCAGGATCCCGCCGAGGAGCAGGACGACGCTCGCGATCAACCCGATCACGCCGGTCGTGCGGTTTCGGTCCTTCGCCGACGCGCCGGCGACGCCGAGGATCAGCGCGACCGTCGGGAACGTCAGGACGACGATCCAGGCCATCGTCCCGGTCGCGCCGACGGCATACTCGGTCGCCCGGGGGTTGAAGGTCACCGCGAGGAAGATCAGCTCGAAGAGGGCGACGGCGCAGAACGCGATCGACACGACGACGAGGCTGGCGATGCCGGCGCGGGTGTGGAGCGGCGCCTTCGGCTTCGACGGAGCGTCGCCGAGCGGGCTGGGGGTCCGGCGGCCGCCGGCCTTGCCAGGCTTGCTCGATCGCTTCGCGCGCTTCGTTCGCTTCGCCTGGCGCTCGCCGCACTCGCTGCAGCCGGGCAGCGCGCGCCAGCAATCGCGGTGGTGCCGCGCGTCGCAGGCGGAGCAGTCGCGGCGTTCGTCGGAGCGCTCGATGCGCTCGTCACAATAAGGGCAGGCCGCCGCCCTGGCGGTGGTCGTGGTCTCGGGCATGTCGTCCTCTCTCTGGTGGGCCTTCGAGTGCAAGCGGCGAGCGAGCAAGCATCGCCTACGAGAAACGCGAGGTGGGGGGCGGGGGTGGCTCACGCCATCGGGAAGGCAGGCGTAAGTCTCGACCTGACAGCGCGAACGGTCAGTCCTGGCCTGGGAGCTCGAGGACGACGCGGACGCCGGTCTTCGCGCTGTTCGCCTTCCGGATGGCGTGCCAGCGGTGGGTGACCCGGCAGTCCTGGGCGTCGGCGAGGAACGAGCCACCGCGGAAGACGACCTCATCGCCGTCGGACGGCCCGGTCGGGTCGACCGCCGAAGCGGCGGCGTAGGGCGCGTAGACGTCGGCGCACCACTCGCGGACGTTGCCGAGGACGTCGTGGAGACCGTAGGGGTTCGGCCGGAGGCTGCCTGCGGGTGCGGTGACGACGAAGCCGTCATCGCCCGGACCGGCCGGGCCGTGTTTGATCCCGAGATCCTTCTTCGCCGTGGGGTCCATCACGTTCTCGAAGGGCGGGAAGTCGGCCGCCTTCCTCCCCCACCAGAACGCGGTCGTCGTCTCGCCGCGCGCGGCCCACTCCCACTCCGCCTCGGTCGGCAACCGGTAGCGGTCGCCGCCCTCGGAGAGCCAGGCGCAGAACTGCCGCGCCTCGTCCCAGGAGAGCTCGCCGGCGGGCTGGTCGTCCGCGCCGATCGGGTGGCCGCTGTAATCCTTCTCGCGTGGCTCCTGGCTGAACCGCCGCCACGGCGCGTTCGTGACCTCGGTCGCGCCGATGTAGAAGCCGCGCGTCAGCGTCACCTCGTGCTGGGTCTCGTCGTCGCGGCGGGAGGGCTCGCCGAGGGGGCTCCCCATGAGGAACCGTCCGGGCGGAATCAGGACGAACCGCATCCCGAGGTCGTTCTCGATCCACAGCGGCAGCTTCTTCGCCTTCGCGAACGCGAGCTGCCGCGCGGTCGGCCGCCACCAGGTGTCCTCGGGGACGATCCGCACCTTCGGCTTGCGGCGGTGGTAGACGACGCTCCGCTCGAGGTGGCCCTCGTTGCCGGCGCGATCGCGCGCGGTGACGACGATCCGGTTCTCGCCGGGCTCGAGCCGGACGCGCCCCTCGAAGCGGCCCTCGGCGTCGACCGACGCGAGCTGCCCGCCGACGGTCACCGCGCAGCCGAGCTCGTCGACGCGCCCCGCCACGGTGACGATCCGGTCGCGGCCCCAGAGCTCGTCGGGGAGCTCGGCGGCGAGGGTCGGCGTCGGCGCGACGACGTCGCGCGCGATGCGCGCGCGGGCGACGGTCTCGTTGCCGGCGGGGTCGGTCGCGATGACCTCGAGGTCGTTGTCGCCGTCGACGAGCGGGACGGTGGCCGTGAAGGCGCGCGCGCCCGAGGCGTCGGCCGGGTCGGCCGGCTCGACGCGGGCGTCGATGCCGTTACAGCGCACGGCGACGCTCGGGGACGCGTCGCGAACCGAGCCGCGCACCTCGACGCTCGCGGCGGCCGTCACGCCGCCATCGGCGGGCGACCCGATCGCGAGGACGGGCGGGTCGCGATCGACCTCGACCGGAACGGTGACCGGCGCGGCCGCGATCCCGGCGGCATCGGTCGCCTCGAGGAGGACGGTCGGGCCGCTCTCGGCGTCGACGACGACCTCGAACCGGCCCTCGGCGTCGACCGGGCGGTCGGCGCCGGCGACGCGCATCGCGCGCGGGTGGGCGTCGTCGATGTGTCCCCGGATGACGAGTCGGCCGTCGGCTCCGGGCGCGACCGCGTCGACGACGATCGCCGGCGGATCGGCGTCGACCACCAGGTGCGTCGAGGTGGACGCCTCGTTGCCGGCCGCGTCGCGGGCCGTCGCGATGATCTCGAGCGGACCCGAGGGGGCCGAGGTGACGTCGAGGGTGGCCGCGAAGGCTCCCGCGTCGACGTCGACATCGACCGGCGCCGCGAGCACGGAGCACGTCAGCCGGACGCCCTGGACGTGGGGGTCGTCGGCGGTGCCGGCGACCGCGATCGACCCCGGCGCGATGATCGCGCCGGGCGCCGGGGCGGTCAGCGCGACCGCCGGCGGGGTGCGGTCGACGACGACGCGGCGGGTGACGAGCGGGGGCGCGCCGGGCGCCGATGCGATCCGGATCGTGTGGTCGCCCTCGTCGAGCGGGAGCCGGTGCTCGAACCGGCCGTCCGGTCCGAGCTCCACCTCGACCCGGCCGTCGATCCAGATCGAATCGAGCTCTCCCGCCGTCACGCGCCCGGCCACCGTGAGCCCGTCCGCGCCGACGACGGCTCCTTCGACCGGCGTCTCGAGGGCGAGCGTGGCGCCCGAGGCGGCGCCGGCGTCGGTCGCCGGGACGAGCTCGGGCGCGTCGGGGTCCGCGTCCCGTCCGCCCGCGACGAACCCGACGACGACCACGACCGCCGCGAGGGCGAGGGCGGCGACGATCGGGGCCGGCGAGGCGCTCGTCTTCGGGATCCGGGTCGACGCCCCGGCGGCCGGGACCCGGCCCGAGGACGCGGCGGCCGCCTTCCTTCGAGCGCTCGGGCGGGCGGGTCGGAGGCGCCCCGAGGAGACCGTCCGCGGGTGGCTCGCCACCGAGGCGGCGGGCGCGGGCTCCGCGGCCGCGTCGGCGAGCGCCCGATCGACCTCGCCTCCGCTCGCGAAGCGGTCGGCCGGCGCGCGGGCGAGGCAGCGCAGGACGACGGCCTCGAGGGCGGGCGCGATCGACGCGTCGAGGGCGCGCGGCCGCGGCGGGGGCTGGGCCGCGATGATCGCCGCCATGACCGAGACGGCCGCGTCACCGACGTACGGCGGGCGGCCGAGGAGCGCCTCGTAGAGGACGGCGCCGAGCGCCCAGACGTCGGTCGGCGGGCCGATCTCGCCCGGTCGGCCGCGCACCTGCTCGGGCGCCATGTAGCTGACGGTGCCGATCACCTCGCCGGTCGCCGTCAGGCGCGCGTCGTCGCTCGCCGGGTCGCGGGCGAGGCCGAAGTCGACGAGGAGCGGGCCGTCCGGTCCCATCAGCACGTTGCCCGGCTTCACGTCGCGGTGGACGATCCCGTGGGCGTGGGCGTGCCCGAGGGCGCGGGCGACCGCGCGGATCGCGGCGACCGCGTCGTCGCGCGGCAGCCCCGTCTTCAGATGCTCCTTGAGGGTCCGGCCCTCGACGTGGTCCATGACGAGGAACGGCTGCCCGCCCTCCTCGCCGACCTCGTAGACGCGCACGATCCCCGGGTGCCGGAGGGCGGCGGCGGCCCGCGCCTCGCGCCGGAACCGCTCGAGCGTCTTGTCGCTGGCGGCTCGGGTGAGCACCTTGATCGCGACGACCCGCTCCAGGGCCGGGTCCCAGGCGCGGTGGACCGCGCCCATCCCGCCGCGGCCGACCTCCCCGAGGAAGACGTAGCGTCCGAACCGGCGATCCGGGTCGGCGGCGGCCGCCCCGACCTCGCGCGAGAGCGCGTCGAGGCTCGGGTCGGAGCTCGGATCCGAGCCCGGGTCGTGGCGGCTCGCGGGGGGAATGGTCGGGTCGTCCAGGGGCACGGCGTCTCCGGAGGGATGCTGGCGCGCGGGGGCGCTCGGGGTCAAACGTCCGGAGAGGCGGAACTTCGTCGACCCGCTGGGCGTAGGAAGGGGGACGGGCCGGCCGCCGTGGCCGGCTCCCCCCGCGCGGCGTAGAATCCCTTCGATGCCCGACACGCCCTTCGAGACCGGCCCCGCCGACGATCCCGCCGCGCCTCCTCCCGAGGCGGCGAAGGTGGCGGCGACGGCGAAGACGTCCGGGTCGGCGGCGGCGGCGGCGGAGCCGCTCCCGCCCATCAAGATCCCGCCGGCCGGCTGGAGCGGCGGGGCGATCATCCGCAAGGAGCTGATCACGCTCCTCCGGGCGCCGCGGGCGTTCGTGTTCCTGGTGATCGTGCTCGGGATGCTCACCGGGATGGTGATCATCGCCTGGCCCCCCACCACCCTCGTCGGCGTCCGCGCGGCCCTCTCGCGGAACCTCTTCCAGACGATCGCGACCGGCGAGTTCGTCCTCCTCGCCTTCCTGGCCCCGGTCTTCAGCGCCGGGGCGATCACCCTCGAGCGCGAGAAGCAGAGCCTCGACCTGCTCCTGACGACGCCGATCCGTCCGTCGCGGATCCTGCTCGAGAAGTTCATCTCGGCGTTCGTGTACCTGCTCCTCATCCTCATCGCGACCGCGCCCGTCGTGAGCGTCACGCTGTTCCTGGGCGGCGTCTCGATCCAGGACCTGATCCTGAGCTACGTCCTGTTCGCCGCGGCCGGCGCCCTCTTCACCGTCGTCGGCCTGACGTGCTCGACGTTCTTCCACCGGACGTTCGGCGCGCTCGTCGCGACCTACCTCATCGTCCTGCCGCTCGGCGGCGGCGTCCTCGCCCTCTACACGAGCTACACCGCCGAGGCGGCGACGCGCGGCGGCGGCGTGCCGGTCAGCTTCGTCGTCGCGTTCGTGCAGTACGGCGCGCTCCTGTCGGTCATCCCGCTGATCGCGGCGACCGTGAGGCTCTCGCGTCCGCCGCCGGCGCCGCCGAAGTCGCTCGAGGACGAGAACCCCGATGAGCAGCGGATCCTCTCGCTCGATCGCTCCCGGTTCCCCGACAAGCTGCTGATTCCGGGGCGCCTGGGGACGTTCCTGGAGGACTGGCGAAACCCGGTCCTCGAGAAGGAGATCCGGTTCGAGATCTTCGGCAAGGGCAGCCTGCTCATGCGGGTGATCATCCTGGTCGGCTTCGTCGCCTCGATCCCGTTTCTGTGCACGCTCCTCACCCCCTACGAGCGGTGGTACGGGATCTACCTCGTCCTGTTCGCGCTGCTGGTGACGCCGTCGTTCGCGGCGAACTCGATCACCCAGGAGCGCGAGCGGGAGACGCTCGACCTGCTCCTCGCGACGCCGCTCACGGCGCGGACGATCGTCACCGGGAAGCTCCTCGGGACGATCCGGAGCCCGATGGTGCTGATCGCGCTGCTGGTGCCCTACTACATCTTCGGGCTGCTCGCGGGGCAGTTGACGATCGCCGAGCTGGTGATCGATCTCCTCATCGTCGGGACGGCCGTCATCCAGTGCGCCGCGATCGGCCTGGCCGCGAGCGCGATCTGTCGGTCGACCCTCGCCGCGATGGTCTCATCCTACGTCGTCCTCCTCGGGCTCTACATTGGCCCGGTGATCCTCTACGCGTTCCTCGAGGCGTTCACCCGCCTCTCCTACGAGACGCTCGGCTGGACGACGATCACCAGCCCGATCGCCGCGATCGGCAACGCCCACTTCGTCGAGGCGCCGCCGGACGGGGACGCGGTGCGGAGCTACGTCCTCGGCGACGGAGCGGGGCTGCTCTGGCAGGTGCACCTCGCCCAGGCATGGGTCGTCACGACCCTGTCGGTCGTGATCGTCATGGCGGTCGTCCGTCGCCTCGCGAACCCGCGGGCGAGCTGAGCTGTTGCGTGGGTGTCCCGGTCCGCCGTAGGATCGCGCGGGGATCGGGAGATCCGGACGGAGGGGAGACCATGCGCGTCACCGTGACCCTCGCCGCCATCACGACCGCCGCGGCGGTCGTGGTCGGCCTGGCCGCCGCCGACGTCGTCCGCGCGGACATCTTCCAGGTGTCCGACGGGCGGCGGATCGAAGGAGCCGTCGTCTCGGAGAGCGCGGACGAGGTCGTCATCCTCTCCGACGAGCACGGCGAGCTCACCCTCGCGACCTCCGAGATCACGAAGCGGCGCAAGTCGACGCCGCCTGAGACCGGCTACCTCCGGCAGCGGAGCCGCAGCCCCGACACCGCCGACGGGCACTTCAAGCTCGCGAAGTTCTGCGCCAAGCGCGGAATGAAGAACCTCGCCCAGGCCGAGATCGAGCGGACGATCGAGCTCGACCCCGACCACGCGGGCGCCCGCAAGGCGCTCGGGCAGGTCCAGCGCGACGGGGAGTGGATCAGCCAGGAGGAGGACATGCTCGCGCGCGGCTACGTCCGCTTCTGCGAGCAGTGGGTCGCCCCCGACAAGCTCGACCGGGCGCGGCGGAAGCGGCTGATCGCGGTCGACCTCCACGTCGGCTTCCCGAGCGACGAGTCCGAGGAGGCGCTCCGCGAGTTCGCCGACACCGTCGAGCAGACGAGCGAGCTCCTCTGGAAGCTGACCGACCGGCAGATGTACGTCGCGACGGTGACCGTCTCGGACAAGCTGAAGGGCGGCAACGTCCAGATCCGACCGAAGGCGGAGATCACCAAGGTGTGGCCCGACGGCAAGGAGCACGTCGGCTGGTGCTCGAAGGGCTCCGACATCGTCACCGAGCGAGACGTGCAGTCCTACACCCTCGCCCACTCGGTCCTCCATCTCGTCGGCTACCTCGACGACGAGTACGCCACCGGCGGCAACGAGGTCTGCGAGAGCTGCATCATGGGCGGCACCGGCTCCGAGCTCTGCTCGGCCGACACCCACCGCGCCGACGGCCAGCAGAACTGCAAGGCCAGACTCGCCGCGCGCTTCCCGGTGAAGTTCCCCAACCCCGACGCGACCGGCGACCTTCCCGAGACGGTCGTGACGATCAAGGACCGGTAGTGTCCCGAGCTCGGGACACTAGCGACACCGGGCCTTGCGACGGTAGGGCGGGGCAGCCTACCCTGAAACAGTCATGAGACTTCTGAGCGTCGAGATCGAGGGCTTTCGGTGCATCACCGAGAAGATCCGGCTCGACCTTCGCGCGTCCGACGGCAAGTCGCCGCTCTCCTTCGCGGCGATCGTCGGTCCGAACGGGTCGGGGAAGACGACGATCCTCGAGGCGATCGCCGGACTCATCAGTCGGGTGATGGCCGGCGCGTTCTCGGGCGGCGTCGAGAAGGCCCAGCACATCGACCTCGAGCTCTCGAGCGGTCCGCGCCTTCGACTCCACCGCGGGCGCCTCAGATGTGGAGACCGAAGTCAGCTCATCGCGCCCGATGCCGAGGCTCTCGACCGCACCCTCTACTTCCCGAGCGGACACGACCCGTACCTCGTAGAAAACCTCGCCCTGGAAGCCGAGTCGCGAGCGGATCCTCAACCGCTACGATCGCTTCTCTTTCGAGCGAGCCCCACGCGGATTCACCTCGTTCATCAGTGGCTTCTGAGGCAGGAGCTTCTCGGGCAGACGGCGACCGACCTCTGGGCGATCCTCAACGAGTTCATGGGCGGTCTGGAGTACCTCGGCGTGAACTCCGACGATCATGTCCTCTCGTTTCGGAGCCACGGAGAGGTCGTCGGCTTCAATCAGCTAAGCAGCGGTCAGCGGCGCGCGATCATCCTCTTTGCTGAGGCCTTCATGCACTGCGCCCCCGACGGGATCCTCCTCTTCGACGAGCCCGAGGCGCACTTCCATCCGAGCTGGCAACGGAGGCTCCGGGGCGCCCTGACGCAGCTCCTGCCCGAGGGGCAGATCATTCTGGCGACGCACTCCCCCTTCATCGTCGACGGCCTCGATGCCGCCGAGCTCCACATCCTCGGTCCTGTCGATGACGAGGTCCCGACGACGTGAGCAGCGCGATCAAGCTCATCCGCGGCGACGCGCGGTTCGGGAACCGAACGGTCCGCGCGTCCGAGGTCTTTGCGTCCGAATCGCCCGCGACCGCGCCCGCGCCCGTGGCGGAACGCGAGCTCGACGTGGTCGTCAAGAGCCTCGATCGGGACGAGGGACGCGTCGAGATCACCGGCGGCGATGGCAGGACCCGCGAACGGTACCTCTCGATCGAGAGCCTCCGGGCCGTCGGCGCGGCGCGCCCGGGCGGCCGGGCCAAGCTGCACGTCGTGGTGCGGCCCGACGGGCGCTACGAGATGGAGCTCCGGCGCGCGTCCTCGCGCGTCGGCGCCCCGGACGCGGTCGCGGTGACCGCGGCCGTCGCCGACGAAGAGCCGCCCGAGTCCTTTCTCCTCGCTCGCCCCGACGCGCCTCGAATCGCGTGATCCGTCTCCACGTTTGCAACGTCGGGCAGGGCGACGGAATCGTCGCCTCGCGACTGTCCGTACCTTCGCGCCCCCTGACCCTCCCTACCTCTTCTTGTTCCGCTTCTCGATCTCCTTGGCGAGCTTCTTGGTCACGCGGACGATCGCCTTCACCGCGCTCTGCCGCTCCTTCCACGGGGTGTCGGGCTGGACGTCGGGCACGCTGACGCCGAGACGTCGTCCGAGGATCGGGAGCATGTCGACCAGGAGGGGGTAGGGCGGGTTCGTCTCGAGGAACGTCCCGATGAAGGGGAGCGCCTCGTCGGGGGGCTCGCCGCCGTTGCGCTTCACCGATGTCAGGGGGCGCTGGGGCTTGGCGTTGGGGTCGGGTGGCGGCGGCTCGAGGTGGCCGAGGATCCTCCAGGCGACCTCCTTCGCGCGCCACTCGGCGCATGGGCCATCGGTCGTGGTGAGCATCTCGCCGGCCGCGTGGAGGCTCGCCGGCCAGTGCTTCGCCAGCACCTCGTTCGCCGCGGGGTTCTTTCGGTCGCCGCCGGCGGCCGCGAGGGCATCGACGAGCGCGGTGCGGTCGGCCTCGTCGGGGATGGCCTGGATCGCGGCGAGGTTGAGGATGGCGTCGCGCGGCAGCGAGCTGCCCCGGCCTCCGGCGGTGAGCCGGTCGCGGGCGGCGACGATGCTCGCGATGAGGGCGACGTAGGCCGTCCCGGTCGGCGTCGCCTTCCGGTCGAGCGAGGCGCCTCCGTCCTCCCCCCGGTCGCGCCGGGCGAGCTCGTAGAGGCGCTTCTCGACCGGCTCCCAGGCGGCCCTCCACCTCTCGGGCGTCTGGCCGATGAGGTGCGCTCCGTGGAGATGGAGCCACAGGCCCTCGAGGTCGAGCGCCTCGAGGGTCGTCCTCGCGAGCGCCTTCTCGGCGAGGGCGCGATCCGCCTGGGCGAACACGAGCCCGACCGGCAGGGCCGCCGCCGCGATCGCGGGGTCCTCGTCCTCGCCCGGGATGACGGCGCCGTCCTCGCCGGTGTGGGCGAGGAGGAACTCCTTGGCGCTGGCGATGGCGTCCTCGCCGTCGGCGCCCGCCCGCGCCCCTTCGCGCACCTCGAGCCCGGCGGTCTTCGCGTTCTGGAGGGCGATGACCGCGCGGACCGTCACCCGCACCTCGGAGTCGTGCCGCCGGTCCGGGGCGAAGCCGCCGTCGGGCTTCTGGAGGGCGACCAGCTTGTCGACGATCTCCTGCGCGGCCTGCTTGAGCTTGTTGTCGCGGCTGATTCCGTAGAGGTGCGCGAGCGCGCTCGCCACGGCGATCTGGTTCTCGGTCGTGTCGGCGTCCTTGACCTCGCCGTCCTTCACGCCTTTCTCGACGCCGGCCTTCAGGACCTGGACGAGCTTCTTGTAGACGCCGTAGCGGTGGGTGTGGCCGAAGCGGAGGAACGCCTCCAGGGCGAGCGCGCGCGTCGCCGAGTCGAGCCCCTTCGCCGGCTTCTCGAACGAGCCGTCCTTGCGCGCCTCTCGCCCGAGCCAGTCGAGCGACCGCTGCCCGAGCTCGCGGATGCCGGGCTCGCCGGCGCGGGCGGGCGCCGCCGCGGCCAGCGAGAGGCCGAGCGCGGCGGCGAGGGCGATGCTGGGCGAGACGGCGCGGGCACGGTTCATCGGTCGATCTCCGAGACGGCCGAAGGGGTCAGGTCGCGAGGCCGGCCGCGCGTCGGCTCGCGCGGACGATCTCCTCCTGGGCGAGGTCGGCGCCCGCGATCACCGGCGCCCGCTGACGCCAGCGGAGCGCCGCGAACCGGGCGATCTCGGCCCGCGTCTCGTCGGCGTCCCAGCCGAGCACGCTGCCAGCCACGCCCGCCGCCGGCAAGAGGCAGTCGCTCCCCTGGCACGGCCCGCGACCG
This sequence comes from Planctomycetota bacterium, assembly GCA_029260755.1. Taxonomy (GTDB): domain Bacteria; phylum Planctomycetota; class J058; order J058; family JAJDCQ01; genus JAJDCQ01. Next base: position 24,465 of record JAJDCQ010000141.1, read on the forward strand.
AGCCGCGTCCGCCTCGCGACGTCCTCGAGCGTCCGCGCGCGCTCGCGCCGGATCGCGTGGACGATCTCGGCGGCGAGGGTCGGCTCGGTCCGGCAGACGACGGCGGCGAGCTCGGGCTCCTCGCGGATCGGCGCGAGCACCTCGCGCGTCTGGCTCCCGTGGCGACGCTGGAGACGCGCCACGGCGAGCGGCGGAACGGCGAACTCGCGGGCGAGCTCGTCCGCGCTCTCGAGGTCGCCGGCGCCCTGGAGGACGCGCACGCCCGTCTCGCATCGGCCGAGGTCGTCGCGCCCGAGGCGGCCCGCGATCGCGTCGACGCCCTCCTCGCTCATCACACGGTAGGCGGCGAGCTTCCCGCCGGCGAGCGAGAGCAGCCCGGGCGCCCCCTCGCCGGCGTGGTCGAGGACGCGGTGGCCGCGGCTCAGGTCGTCCTCGTAGCGCCCGGACGCCCACAGGGTCGGGCGCACGCCGGCGAAGGCGCGGATGAGTCGGTAGCGCCGGATCGCGGGGAAGACCGTCTCGGTCGCCTGGAGGAGATACTCGACCTCGTCGTGGGTGATCGGGATCTCCCCCGGGTCGCCGTAGTAGTCGTCGTCGGTCGTCCCGACCCACGTCTCGCGGTCGTGCGGGATCAGGAAGAGCTGCCGCCCGTCGACGGCGGGGAACATGATCCCGACGTTCGTGATCCGACGGTCGAAGACGAGGTGGACGCCCTTCGCCGGCCGGAGCCGCACCGACGCGCCGGCCAGCCCGGCCACCTTGCCCGACCACGGCCCGGTCGCGTTCATGACGCAGCGGCCGCGCACCTCGTGGGCCGCCCCGGTGATCCGGTCGCGCGCCGCGACGCCGCGCACCGTCCCGTCGGCGTCGCGGATGAACCGCCGCACCTCGACGCCGTTCCGGACGACCGCGCCGTGCGCCTCGGCGTCGAGCGCGTTCTCGAGGGCGAGGCGGGCGGCGTCGACGCCCCACTCGTCGAGCGAGACGGCGCCCTTCACCGCGGGGGTGAGCCCCGGCTCGAGGCGGAGGCACTCCTCGCGGTCGAGGCGCGTGCTCGGCTTGCCGCCTTTGAGCGGAACGTACTTGTCGTAGAGCCGGCAGAAGATCTCGACCGCGTTCAGCCCGCGGAAGCCGGTGTGGCGGACGGCCGGGTAGAGAAACGGGATCCGGTAGAGGAGATGGCTCGCGATCTTCGCGATCCTCCCCGAGTCCTCGCACGAGACCTTCGTCGTGTCGGGATCGTAGAGGAGGTACCGGGCGCCCCCGTGGATCATCCCGCTGCTGGCCTGGGTCGTCTCCCCGCCGAAGTCGCTCCGCTCGAGGAGCGCGACCGACAGCCCGCGCAGGGCCGCGTCGCGCGCCATGCCGCAGCCGTTGATGCCGCCGCCGACGATGACGACGTCGAACTCGATCGCGGCGAGGGGGTCGGCGGCCACCGAGCTACTTCGGGGCGTCGAGGCTCGCGGCGACCTCGCGCGCCCGATCGGCGAACCGCTGCGTGTCCTCGCGGAGCGCCTCGAAGCCCTCCCGGAGGAACTCGAGCACCTGGTCGCGCGTCTCGTCGTGCGGGAGGATCCGGCGGTTCGCGATCTTGATCGCGAAGTTTATGAGCGCGTTGTTGAGGATCTCGAGGTCGGCCCGCCCCTCGAGGACGAGCGGCTCGGTCCCGCCCGGCCCGTGGCGGCGCTCGATCGCGACCGCGGTCGTCGCGCCGTCGCCGTCGCGGCCGTCGACGAGGACGCGGAAGAAGTCGTCGGTGAGGGTCGTCATGTCGCTCGGGATCAGGACGTCGACCATCCACGTCGGGATCACGCCGAAGGCGGCGCCCCGGAAGGTCACCTTGGGCTTGCCCGTCACCCGGGTGGCGAGCGCGGCGCCGCGATCGGTCCGGTCGTAGCGGCCGGAGACGACGATGTCCCGGATCTCGCCGCGGATCCCGGAGGTGTTCGTCCAGAGCGAGACGCGCACCTCGTACGCGGCGTCGTCGAGCTCGTCGAGGCGGTAGCCGACGGTGCTCGCGACCGGCGCGCGGGGGCGGTCGACCGTCGGGAGGAGCGCGCCGTCGCGGGTGACCATCTCGATCGTCATCCGCAGCGTCCGCGTGTCGAGGCGCAGGCTCGCCACCCGTCGGCCGTCCGGGTCGACGATCCGCGCCTCGATCGTGAGGAGGTCCTCGAGGTCGCGGAGATACTCGGCCAGGTCGGGGTAGAGCGCCTCGAGCTCGTCGGGCAGCATCCGCGCGACGATCCGCAGCCGCGCGGCGAAGCGTCCGTCGGGGAGCGCCACGAGCTCGACGAGGTCATCGAGCGCCGTGTGCCGCTTCCCGAGCTCGTAGAACGCCGGGTAAGCCTCGGCGAGGAGGGCCAGGAACGCCTGGTCCTCCGCGTCGAGACGCGGGTGGTCGGCGGTGACGCGCGCCCGGCCCGCCTCGCCCGCGACGGGCCGGGTGGCGATCGAGCGCCCGAGGCCCGCGCCGCGGATCTCCTCGGGCGTCGGCGGGACGCCGGCCTCGACGAGGTGGAGCCACTCGTCGGCGACGGCGAGCACCTGCTCCCAGCGGAGCTCGCCGAGCGAGACGCTCGCCTCGCCGACCGCGAGGAAGTCGTCCTCGAACTCCTCGCGCGCGCTCGCGTCGACCGGCCGCAGCCGGAACCGCGCCGTCGCGTTCATGACGTCGCCGACCGCCGGCAGGGCCGGCAGCTCCTCGGCGGAGCGCTCGGTCGTCCCGCGGCGGATCCCGCTCGGGAAGACGCGGAGGACGTAGTCGTCATCCTGGACGCGGCCCTCGACCGCGACCGCCCGCCACGGCGTCCGCGGTCCGCGGTCGGGAAGAACCTCGTAGGCCTCCTCGACGTCGAAGTCCTCGAGCCGCGCGATGACGTCCTCGATGAGCGCCTTCGCCCTTCCCTGCGGGCTGAAGCCGAAGACGACCGTCCCGGCCGCCGCGAGCATCCGATCGACCTTGTCGGCCGCCGCGACCGGCTCGGTCGACGGGTCGCGATCGCCGCGGCCGAGCGCGAGGAGCGGCCACCAGGCGGGGAGCGTCGCGCGGGCGGCGGCCGCGCGCACCTCGAGCGTCTCGGGCGCGTCGCCGACGGCCGGCGCGCCGGTGACGATCAGGGCGCCGAGGGCGGTCGGCAGGGCGAGCGCCCACGCGGCGGCGCGCGTCCGGCGGCGCCGCGGCGGCGTGGCCGCGTTCGGGGTCGTCATGATCCGGCTCTCTCTCGACATCGTGCGTCTCGTCTCCCCTACCCGGTCGCCGGTCATACCTTCACCGGGCGGAGGCGTTCGGGGAGGACCCCGAGGACGAGCTCGAGGGCGCGGCGCGGCGATGGGCTGCGCTCGGTCGCCGGGCTCGATGCGTTCGGGGTCGGCGTGGCGCCCCTGCCCGCGGCGACCTCGCCGAGGAGGTCGGCGATCTCGGCCGCCCGCCGCGTGGCGAGCTCGGCCCGCCGAACCCGCCCGGCCGGTCCGATCTCGACGCCCGCGACGAGGTCCGAGGCGAGGAGCAGAAATCGCCCGGTCGCCCAGGCGACGGCCGGAGCGCGCCGCTCGGCCAGGCGGCGGAACAGGCGTCCGGCGAGGCCGGTCGCCTGCCGGGTGAGCAGCCGGCCGCGCGGGAGCGGCCGCGGCGGGGTCGCCGGCGGCTGGAGCAGGGTCCGGGCGATCTCGTTGACGAAGAGCGACCGGACGTCGTCGCGTTGCAGCCGGGCGGCGAGGTCGGCGTCGGTCGCGATCGCCTCGCCGAGCTCGGCGGCCAGGGCCGCCCGGTCGACGACGCAGAGCAGGCCGCGCCGGCGTCCGTCGCCCTCGCGCGGAGAAGCGACGACGACGGCGCGCGCGATGAACGGGCTCGAGGCGACGCGCGCCTCGATCGCGGGCGCGTCCGCGCCGCCGGCGAAACGATCGAGGACGTCGGCGGGGCCGTCGGGGCGCACTTCGCCCCAGTCGGTCAGGCGTCCGAGGTCGCCGGTGGCGAGCCACTCCTCGCGCGCGCCGCCGGTCGCGACGCCGGGTCCCCGCACCTCGATCGCGCCGTCGCGACCGCGGCCGAGCAGCTCGCCGGTCTCGGGATCGACGATGCGGACGGCGCTCGCCGGCAGCGCCGGGCCGCACGTGCCCGGCACCGGCCGCGACGCCCGTCGGACCGCCACGACTCCGGCCGCCTCGGCCAGGCCGTAGGCCTCGAGGACGGTGACGCCGGCGGTCGCGAGGGCGAGGTCGGTCGCGTCGGCCACCGGGGCGCCCCACGCGACGACGGTCCGGAGGCGGCCGCCGAGCGCGTCGGCGAGGCGCCGGCCGAGCCGGTCGCGGGCGAAGCGGGCGGGGCGCTCGAGAAGCGCCGCGCCGAGGGCGCCTCGGCTCCGCGCGACGATCCGGCGAAGGAACGGCTCGCTTCGACCGCGCGGTCGCAGGCCCTGGGAGAGGCGGCGGGCGTGGACGTGCGCCGCCCCGATCGCGCCGAGGAGCCGGTGGACGCGCGTCGCGGCGTGGCCGGGCTCGCGGACGACCTCCTCGATGACGCCGAGCAGCGCCGCGAGGCGGCCGGGGTTCGCGACGATGAGGCTCGGTCGCGCGGCGAGAAGCGAGCGCGCGAGGGTCTCCACCTCGGCGGCGATCGTCGTCTCGGTCGAAGCGTCGTCGTCGACCTCGCCGGCGCCGGTCACCGCGAGCGCGCCGCCGGCCGCCAGGACCGCGAGCAGGACCGCGCGGTCGATCGCGTGAGCGAGCGGGAGCGGCGCGAGGGCGACGTCGCCCGCGCGGAGGCCGAGCGCATCGGGGAGGACGGTGATCTGATGGACGATCGCGCCGTGCCGGACCTCGACGGCGCGCGCCTCGCCCGAGCGGGCGCCCGCGCTCGCGACGACGTAGGCGACGTCATCGGGCTGCACCGCGTCGAGCCGCTCCTGCAGCGAGCGGACGCCGGCGTCGGTCGACCGGAACGCGCGCCCGCGAGCGCGGAGCTCCTCGAGGGCGACGGGCGCCGGGCCGTCGCCGGACGAGCCGGCGTCGCCGGCGCGCAGGATGACCGCGTGCTCGGGCGTCCGGGCGAGTCTCGCCAGCGAGGCGACGTCGTCGACGACGACGGCCGCGGCGTCCCCGGACGCGCCGTCCCCGGGGCCGAGCGTGAAGACCGGGACGAGGCCCGCGAACGCGGCGCCGAGCTCCGCCAGGAGCGCGCCGGCGCGGCGCGTCCCCACGAAGGCGATTCGGTCGCCGCGGGCGAGCCCGAGCGAGGCGAAACCGCCGGCGACGTCTCGCACGAGCTCGCCGAGGGCGCGGTGACTGACCGGACCGGGCGATCCGGGATCCGCCGACGCGGCGAGCAGCGCAGGACGGTCCGCATGGGCGGCGAACGAACGCGCGAGCATTCCGCTCAGAGTCCGTCGCATGGCGGACCTTCTTCTCGGTTCAAAGATGGTGGAATCGGGCGCCGCGACGCGGCGTGCCAATGAGGGCCGATCTTAGCCCGTGAGGCGATCCGGGGCAAGGCCGTTCTCGGATCCAAAACGTCTATCCTGAAGGGGCTTACGTATCCGCCACCTTCGCGCGGTCGAGGGGAGCGCGACGACCGAACCCTCGATTCGCCACGGATCGTCACCGGTGGGTCACGAAAAGTGGAGCTCGGTAAGATGCTCGCGGAAAAAGGTTTATATCCGCCATCCAGCCAAGAGGGTTGACAGCACCGCTTCAGGATCTACAATCGTCCCCCTGTCGCACCCACCTTTGGGGCCGTGAACACGGCGCCGTCGATCGAAAACCCGATCAGTCTGACCCTCAGGGCGGGCCGCTCACGCCCCGAGGACGAGGTGACTATGACCTGCGAGAAGTGCAACGACGACATGATCTACAACTACGAGGTCGAGGAGCGGAACGTGCTCTTCGTCCTGTGGGACTGCGAGTGCGGGCACAAGCTGCTCGAGCGGCGGTACCAGAAGAAGATGCAGCCCTCGCTGAACGCGAATGCCGTCGTCCAGGCGCTCGCGGCGGCCGCGGCCGGCAACCAGCTCATCGGCGCTGGGAAGTAGTCAGCGACGTCGACGCACCAGCAGAGTCGTAACCAGCTAGAACACTAGATCTTCTCGAAGATCACCCAAATAAAGCGAGGCCCCCCGGATCCGTCCGTGGGGGCCTCAACTCATTGATGCTCGCGATCCGCGTCATCCGCGCAATCCGCGGTTCCACTCGTTTCGTGCAGAAGAACGAAACCGCGGATTGCGCGGATTGCGCGGACTGAAGACCGGTCGGCGCCGAGTCGATGAGGCTTCGGTGTTCCTGGAACGAGCCCGCGCAACGGCGATGAACCCGGACCCTGGTAACTCGCATTCCGCATCATCCGCGCAATCCGCGGTTCCCACTGGTTCAACGCCGAGAGAACCCGGGTCGCCTTGACACCCCCTGCCCGCCGCTGCTAGCATCCCGACTGTCGGTTTATCCTTTGGGACGGAACGAGGTTGGGGCCGGGGGGCCGCGGGGAGATCAGCACAGATGGCGCGGAGGCTTCTCGGCGAGATCCTCCTCGACATGGGGTTCTGTACCCCATCCGAGATCGAGGAGGCCCTCCAGATTCAGGCGAAGGATGGCGGAAAGCTCGGGGAGATCCTCACTAAGAAGAAGTACGCCAACCCCGAGCAGATTGCCCGCGCCCTCGCCGAACAGTTTGGGCTCGCCTACATAGACCTGAACGAGCTGGTCACGAACGACGCGGTCTCGCCCGACGTCATCGAGCTCGTCGCCAAGGATGTCGCCGTCGAGCACGGCATCGTCCCGGTCAAGAAGACCCGCCGCGCGCTCATCATCGCGATGGCGGACCCGCTCGACTTCCTCACCCTCGACAACCTGCGCTTCGTCGTCGGGCAGGAGCTCGACACCTGCATCGCGAGCAAGGACGCGATCCGCGCGGCCATTGCGCAGTTCTATGGCGAGGTCGCCGACATCGACGAGGCGATCGCCGAGATCACGCAGTCCGAGATCCAGTTCAACATGGGGGATCTCGAGAACCTCGAGACCGGCGGCGAGGACGACGAGGACGCGCCCGTCATCCGCCTCGTCAACCAGATCATCGCGGACGCGATCAAGAAGCGGACCTCCGACATCCACGTCGAGCCGATGGAGAAGAAGGTCCGGATCCGGTTCCGCGTCGACGGCGCGTGTGCCGAGCAGGACCCGCTCCCGAAGAAGCTCCAGGGCCCGGTCCTCTCGCGCCTCAAGATCATGGGCAAGATGAAGCCCGAGGAGAAGCGCACCCCGCAGGACGGCCGCATCAAGATGCACGTCGCGGGGCGCGAGATCGACTTCCGCGTGAACACGCTCCCCGCCGTCCACGGCGAGAGCATCGTCATGCGGATCCTCGACAAGGAGAACGCGCTCGTCGACCTCGAGATCCTCGGCCTCGACCCCGGCGACTACGAGACGTTCAACAAGATCATCAAGCGACCGAACGGGATCTTCCTCGTCACCGGGCCGACCGGCTCCGGCAAGACGACGACCCTCTACGCGGCGCTCAAGAAGCTCAACCGACCCGACATCAAGATCATCACCGCCGAGAACCCGGTCGAGTATCAGCTCCACGGGATCAACCAGGCACAGGTGAACCACCAGATCGGCTTCGACTTCAAGCGGATCCTGAAGGCGATGCTCCGGCAGGCGCCGAACGTGATCCTCGTCGGCGAGATCCGTGACCGCGAGACGGCCGGGATCGCGATCGAGGCCGCCCTCACCGGTCACCTCGTCTTCTCGACGCTCCACACCAACGACGCGCCGAGCGCGATCGCGCGCCTCGTCGACATGGAGGTGAAGCCCTTCCTCGTGGCGAGCGCGGTCCAGGCGGTCCTCGCGCAGCGGCTCGTGAAGAAGCTCTGCCCCAAGTGCAAGGAGCCCGACCCCGAGCCCAACCCGATCCTGATGCGCGCGGTCGGCCTGAAGGCGGAGCAGCTCGGCGGGAGGACGATCTATCGCCCGGGCGGCTGCCCCGACTGCGACAACAAGGGCTACCGCGGTCGCCTCGGCTGCTACGAGCTGATGGAGATGAACGTGAACCTGCGGGACCTCATCTTCAACGAGGCCACCACCGAGGAGATCCGGAAGGCGGCGATCGGCTTCGGGATGGCCGCCCTCCAGGTCGACGGCCTCCGCAAGGTCATGGCCGGGGTCACCACGATCGACGAGATCTTGACCATCACGCACCGGCAGGACATCGGTCAGGACTGACGCTGACGGCCCGATCGCCCTCGCGGGCGGCCGAGCCGAGAAGGAATCGAGAGCGAGCGACACTCATGCAAATCGACAAGCTGCTCGAGCTGTGCATCGAGAAGGGCGCCTCCGACCTCCATCTTGCGGTCGGCACGCCGCCGGTCGTGCGTCTTCACGGACGGATGCGGGCGCTCAACACGCCTCCGCTGACGCCCGAGGACACGCTCAGCCTGATGAAGCAGATCACGTCCGAGCGATGCCAGCAGGAGATCGCCGAGACGGGCGGAACCGACTTCGGCTTCTCCTACGGCGACCGGGGTCGGTTCCGGGTGAGCGCGTTCAAGCAGAAGGGAAACATCGGCCTCGTCCTGCGCCAGATCATCAACAAGTTCCTGACCCTCGACGAGATCGGCTTCCCGAACGCGATCCGGAACCTCCTGTTCAAGCCGCGCGGGCTGTTCCTCGTCACCGGGCCGACCGGGTCGGGGAAGACGACGACGCTCGCGACGATGGTCGACTTCATCAACACCGAGACCGACTGCCACATCATCACGATCGAGGACCCGATCGAGTACTACCACACCCACAAGAAGTCGGTGATCACCCAGCGCGAGATCGGCGTCGACGTGGGCAGCTTCCAGGAGGCGCTCCGGCGCGCCCTTCGGCAGGACCCGGACGTGATCCTCGTCGGTGAGATGCGTGACCTCGAGACGATCAGCGCCGCGATCTCCGCGGCCGAGACGGGTCACATGGTGTTCGGCACCCTGCACACGACCGGCGCCGCCGAGACCGTCAACCGTATCGTCGATGCGTTCCCCACCCAGCAGCAGGAGCAGATCCGGGCGCAGCTCTCGACCGGCCTCCTCGCGGTGGTCAGCCAGGCGCTCGTCCCGAAGATGGACGGCCACGGCCGCGTCGCCGCGTTCGAGATCATGGTGAACACGCCCGCGATCGCTCACCTGGTTCGCGAGAACAAGACCCACCGGATCGTGTCCGAGATCCAGACCGGCGCGCGGCACGGGATGGTGTTGCTCGACGACCACCTCTTCAAGCTCTTCAAGCAGAAGAAGATCCGGTACGCCGACATGATGGAGGTCGCCGCCGACTCCGTCGTGCTCCAGAAGCGGATCCGCGAGGAGGGGCTGCTCGCGAAGGGCGGCGTCTCGAAGGGCGGCGGCGGCGGAGGCGGCGGCGCCGCCAAGGCCAAGGCCAAGGGCAAGGCGCCGGCGAGCCGCTAGCAGCCTAGCCTAGCAGCCGGAGGCGGCGCGCGCGCGACGAGCGAGCGAGCCGCCGCCGGAGACCGGGTCGAGGGACGGAGCACCGATGCACCAGACGATCGGCGAGATCCTCAAGGACATGGATCTCATCTCGGACCACGAGATCGAGGAGTCCCTTGCGATCCAGAAGCGCAAGGGCGGCACGATCGGCGAGATCCTCGTCAAGCTCGGCTACGTCACGGACGTCGACGTCCTCTTCGCCCTCGCCGCGCAGACCGGCATGGAGGTCGTCGACCTCGACGACATCGACATCGAGCCCGAGGTCATCTCGCTCGTCCCGAACAACTTCGCCGAGACCTACGAGGTGATCCCGGTCGCCCACGAGGACAACACCGTCGTCGTGGCGATGGCCGACCCCCTCAACCCGACGATGCTCGACGAGCTCCGCTTCATGCTGAGCTGCGAGGTCCGCGGCGCCGTCAGCAACAAGGAGGCGGTCCAGCGGGCGCTCGAGAAGTACTACGCCCAGTCGCTCGCGGACATCAACCTGCTCGAGCAGGCCGGCTTCACCGACGATGACATGGCGCTCCTCGACGAGGCCGGCGCGAGCGGTGACATCGAGGACCTCGAGCGGATGGCCGACGCCACGCCGGTCGTGAAGCTCCTCAACCTGATCCTGCTCCAGGCGATCAAGGACAAGGCCGCCGACATTCACCTCGAGCCGTTCGAGAACGACTTCAAGGTCCGGTACCGGATCGACGGCGTCCTCTACGAGATGATGCCGCCGCCGGCGCACCTCGCGACCGCGCTCGTCAGCCGCGTCAAGGTCATGGCTTCTCTCGACATCTCCGAGCGCCGCCTCCCCCAGGATGGCCGGATCGAGCTGACCCTCGGCGGTCGCCCGGTCGATCTCCGTGTCGCGACGCTGCCGACCGTCTTCGGCGAGAGCTGCGTCATGCGTATCCTCGACCGGAGCGTCATCAACCTCGACCTCGAGACGCTCGGCCTGCGGGCGCCGGACAAGAAGCTGATCCGACAGCTCATCGAGAAGCCGAACGGCATCGTGCTCGTCACCGGACCGACGGGTAGCGGCAAGACGACGACCCTCTACTCGTGCCTGTCCGAGATCAACACGATCGACGTGAAGATCATCACGACCGAGGACCCGGTCGAGTACAACATCGACGGGCTGATCCAGGTCGCCGTGAACCCCGACGTCAATCTGACCTACGCGAGCTGCCTCCGATCGATCCTGCGGCAGGACCCCGACGTCGTGTTCGTCGGTGAGATTCGAGACCTCGAGACGGCGTCGATGGCCGTCGAGGCGGCCCTCACCGGCCACCTCGTCCTCTCCACCCTGCACACCAACGACGCGCCCAGCGTCGCCACGCGCCTGGTCGACCTCGGGGTCGAGAAGTTCCTCCTCGGCGCGTGCCTCGAGGGGATCATCGCGCAGCGCCTCGTCCGGAAGGTGTGCGAGAACTGCAAGACGCCGTACGAGCCGAGCGACGACGAGCTGTTCGAGCTGAACCTCAAACGCGCCGACGTCCAGGGCCAGACGTTCTACTACGGCGAAGGCTGCAAGCGCTGCAACAGCTCCGGCTACAAGGGCCGGGTGGCGATCTTCGAGATGGTGTCGGGGAGCGATCGGTTCAAGCAGGCGATCATCGACGGATTGACGACGTCGGAGCTCGGCAAGATCGCGCGGGCGGAGGGGATGAAGACGCTCCGCGAGAGCGGCATCTACGCCGTCTTCGAAGGCATGACGACGATCGAGGAGGTCGTCAAGGAGACCCTCGTCAACTAGGCCGGGCGAGCCCTTCGGAGACCTCGATGCGCCCGGGGCGGGTCGCTAGGATGCCGCCCATGCCCAAAGCGCGCTGCCACTGCGGCCTCTACGGAATCGTCGCCCACGACGACGCCGTCGGCCTCACTCACCGCGGCCTCTTCGCCTTGCAGCACCGAGGGCAGGAGAGCGCCGGGATCACCGCGACCGACGGCCGCCGCGTCGACGCGATTCGCGGAATGGGGCTCGTCGCCGACGTCTTCAGCGACGCCGAGCTCGAGCGGTTGAGCGGGCTGCGGACCGCGATCGGCCACGTCCGCTATTCGACGACCGGCAGCCCGAGCCTCAGCAACATCCAGCCGCTCTACGCGAACTACGCGCGAGGCTGGGTGGCCGTCGCCCACAACGGCAACCTGACCAACGGCTCGGCCCTGCGGAAGTGGCTCGAGGCGCGCGGCTCGATCTTCCAGACGACGAACGACACCGAGGTGCTCGTCCACCTGCTCGCCCTGCCGACGCCGTCGGTGACGAGCGACGGCAAGACCGGCAGCGAGCTCGAGCACCTGTTCGAGAGCCTCCGCCGGCTCGAGGGGGCGTTCAGCTTCCTCGTGCTCCTGCCCGAGGGGCTCGTCGGCGCGCGTGACCGGCACGGGTTCCGGCCCCTGTGGCTCGGGAAGCGCGACGGCGCCTGGGCGTTCGCCTCGGAGACGGCCGGGTTCGACGTCAGCCGCGTCGAGAGCGTCCGCGAGGTCGAGCCGGGCGAGGCGGTCATCCTCGGAAACGACGGCTCCATGCGGAGCGTCCGCTGGGCCGAGGCGACGCCGAAGCACTGCTTCTTCGAGCACGTCTACTTCGCACGCCCCGACAGCCGGCTCTTCGGCGACGGGGTGCACGAGGTCCGCAAGCGCCTCGGCGCGCAGCTCGCCCGCGAGCACGCGGTCGAGGCGGACGTGGTCATCCCGATCCCCGAGAGCGGCAACTCGGCGGCGCTCGGATACTCGATGGAGAGCGGCATCCCGCTCGACTACGGCTTCGTCAAGAACCACTACGTCGGGCGCTCGTTCATCGAGCCCGGCGAGGCGCGCCGCGAGCGGACGCTCGAGGTGAAGCTGAACGTCGTCCGAGACGTCGTCCGGGGCAAGCGCGTCATCGTCGTCGACGACTCGGTCATCCGCGGCAGCACCGCCAAGCGGCGCGTCCGGATGCTGCGGGAGGCGGGCGTGAAGGAGGTCCACCTCCGGATCAGCTGCCCGCCGCACCGTCACCCCTGCTACTACGGGATCGACTTCCAGCACCGAGGCGAGCTCATCGCCGCGCAGTACGACGACGTCGCCGACATCGCGAAGCTGCTCGACCTCGACTCGATGGGTTACCTCTCGACCGACGGGATGCTCGGCTGCGCGACCGGCCCGAAGGACCGCTTCTGCACCGCCTGCTGGACGGGCGACTACCCGATCGCGGTGCAGGATGGGCTCGACAAGTTCGCCCACGAGCAGGCGTCGGTCTGATCGGGTCGGCTTCGCCCGAGCGATTCCCCGTTCGTTCCAGGAACAGGACTCTCGCGCCCACCGCCGGACGCGTCGGCAACGGCTTGCGCCGTCAGGTCCAATCCGCGTAATCCGCGTAATCCGCGGTTCGATCTCCGTCGGCGTTGAACCCCGTGGGAACCGCGGATTACGCGGACTACGCGGATTGCGAGTTGCCTGGTACGGGTTCATTGCCGTTGCGCGAGATCTGTTCCAGGAACGCGCGTCCCCGTCGGATCCCTCATTCGACCGCGGCCGCCGCCCACCGCCGATTCGCCTGCATCAGCCCCGCCTCGCCTTCGCGGTCGACGATCCGGTCGTGCGCCATCAGGACGACCTCCGCCTCGTCGCGCGGTCCGCGATGCCGTGGCCTTCCGACGGAGCCCGTCACGCCGCCCGCGAGGTGGCGGAGCGTCGCCTTCGCCGCTATGCGCGTGGGCGCCGTCGCCGCGTCGGTGGCGCCGATCGGTCCGGAGCCGGCGCTCGCGACGGGGGCGTTCGGCGTCGGGTTGCGGCGCCGCCCGGCGCGGGTGCGCGCTGGGCCGGGCCGCCGGCCCGCGACGAAGTAGTAGGCGAACGGGGCGCTCGCGCCCGCGGGCGCGGGGCGGTCCGACGTCGGCGCGGCCGGCAGGCCGTCGAAGGCGTCCGACCAGCCGCGGACCCGGGCCGTCTCGTCGGCGGCTCGCGTCGCGGCGTCCGCCTCCCACCAGGCGCGCGCGTCGGGGGTCTCGGCGAGCGCGGCGAGGGCGCGGGCGGGCTCGGGCAGAGCCGGGTCGAACTGCGCGGCCGTCGCGTAGAGGTGGAGAGCCCGCTCGCGGCGGCCGGCGCGCTCCGCCTCGACGGCGGCGTTGTGGAGGGCGACGGCGCCGTTCCGGACGTCGATCGCGGCGCCATGGAGGCGCTCGGCGCTCGGTCCATCGGAGGACGACGCCTGCGTCGAGGCGCAGCCGGAGGTCGCGATCGCGACCAGCGCGACGGCGGCGGATCCGGCGAGCGTGTGTGGATGGAGCTTCCGACTCATGGGCCACCTCCCGACGGCCCGCGTCCCGGGAGCGACTCTAACCGGACGCCTTGAGGAGGGCTACGACGATCGTCACGAGATTGTGGCAAGCGTGGGCGGCGATTGGAGCTAGGAGGGTTCGCCTCCTGACGAACAGACCCCCGAACAGGCACCCGAGGACGAAGATCGGCGGGATGGCGTGGAGCCCGACGTGGAACGAGGCGAACACCGCCGCGCTCAGCGCGACCGCGACACCGGTCGGCACGAGCTGCTCGAGCGCGGGGATCAGCATCCCCCGGAAGAGGATCTCCTCGACGATCGGCGCCAGGATCACGGCGACGAGGACGCCGGCGACGAGGACGGCGACCGACGCGTTCGGCCCGGTGAGAGCCCGCTCGACGGGATGCCGGATCGGCGAGACGCCGAGCCGGACGAGGAGGTGGTAGGTCCCGAGGAACACCGCGAAGAACGCCGGAGCGCCGAGGACGTAGCCGAGCGCGCCGCGCCCCGCCTCGGCCGCCGCGTCCGCGGGGCGGGCTCCGTCGCCATCGTGCGCGGCCGTCGGCACGACCAGGCCGAGCGAGGCGCGTCCGTGGCGGCCGAGGACGACGAGGACCGCGACCGCCCCCGCGACCACGAAGACGCCGGCGGATCCCAGCAGCCGCGCGGCGATCGTCGATCCGGCCGTGAACGCGGCGGCCACCTGCTGGAGGAGGAGGTAGGCCACCATGACGGCGAAGAACTCGACCAGGCCCCAGCGGGGCGCCGCCGGCGCGCGCGGTCCGAGGAAGCGGGCGAGGTGCGGGAGGCCGATCGCTCCGCCGACGAGGAGGGCCAGGTTCGCGAAGATCCCGGCGATCACCAGCCCGGCGAAGATCGCCGACGCGGCCCGCGGCCCGAGCCCCGGCTGCCCGTCCTCGTCGAGGGCGACCCGCTCGGGGCGGTGGTGGTCGCCGCTCACGGCGCCGGTGAGCCCGCCCTGGGCCGCGCCCGTCGTCCACGCCGAGCCGCTCGGGAGCTGCCCCCAGAGGATGAGGAGCACCAGGCCGACGAGCGCGACGAGGAGAATCCACTCGAGCGCTCCGGACAGCGGCGACGCGTCACGGCCGTCCGGCGGGCTCGCCTCGGCCGCGGCCTCGGTCAAGCGGTCGTGACCTCTTCGCGAACCGGGCGGCTCGGCGCGATCACGTCCTCCATCGGGCTGCTCGCGGTCGCGTAGGCCTTCTTCGGGATCCGGCCCGCCTTGAAGGCGTTGCGTCCGGCGAGGGTCGCCTGGCGCATCGCCGCCGCCATCCGGACCGCGTCGCGGGCGCCGGCGACGGCCGTGTTGAGGAGGATCCCGTCGACCCCGAGCTCCATCGCGAGGGCGACATCGCTCGCCGTGCCGACGCCGGCGTCGACGATCACGGGGATGCTGACCGCCTCGAGGATGAGGCGGATCGCGTGCGGGTTGCGCAGGCCGAGCCCGCGGCCGATCGGCGCGCCGAGCGGCATGACGGCGGCGCAGCCGGCGTCCTCGAGCTTCTTGCAGAGGACGACGTCGTCGCCGATGTAGGGGAGAACGGTGAAGCCCTCCTTCACGAGGACGCGCGCCGCGGCGAGGAGCTCCTCGTTGTCGGGGAGGAGCGTCTTCGTGTCGCCGATGACCTCGAGCTTCACCAGGTCGCTCAGGCCCGCCTCGCGTCCGAGGCGAGCGGTCCGGATCGCGTCGTCGGCGGTGAAGCAGCCGGCCGTGTTCGGCAGGAGATGGATCCGATCGCGGTCGATCGACTCGATGATCGCCGGACCCTCCTGCGCGCCGAGCTTCACCCGGCGCACGGCGACGGTGACCATGTCGGTGCCGCTCGCCTCGTGGCAGGCCCGCATCGTCTCCATGTCGGCGTACTTCCCGGTGCCGAGGATCAGGCGCGAGCGGAGCTGCACCGCGCCGATCTGGAGCGGCTCGTCGGGAAAGGTCGGGGCGTCCGCCATGTCTCTCTCCTTGGGGGTCGGGTCGGGCGCGCGCTTCAGCCGCCGCCGACGAAGGTCACGACCTCGATCTCGTCGCCGTCCGCGAGCTTGGTCTCGGCGAAGGCGTTCCGGGGGACGACCGCGCGGTTGCGCTCGACCGCGACGCCGTCGCGGCGCTCGGTCACCTCGGCGAGGAGCGCCTCGACGGTCGTCCCGTCGGCGATCTCGCGAGGCTCGCCGTTCACCCGGATGGTGATCACGACGGGTCGTTCTCCTTGAGCGCCGTGAGGATCTCGTCGAACTTCTCGTCGAACTCCGACGTCTTGATCTGGCACGTCCCGGCGCCGAAGTGGCCTCCGCCGCCGTAGTGGGCCATCAGCTCGCCGATGTTCACCCGGCAGGTCCGGTTGAAGATGCTGTGGCCGACCGCGGCGACGACCGACTTGCCCCCCTTGCCCATGAAGATCCGCACCTCGACGTTGCCCTCGGGGTAGAGGGTGTAGACGACGTAGCGGTTGCCGACCGCGCCGGGCGGGACGTTCCGGAAGTCCGTGATGATGACGCCGTCCTCGACGCGGGTGTGCTCCCGGATCCGGTCCCGGTGCGCGTCGAGCTCCTCGGTGACGCGCGTCGCTCGCTTGAGCACCTCGGGGTGGTTCAGCACGCGGAGGATCGGCACCTCCTTCACGTACTCGACCAGCCACCGGAAGTAGCGCTGGAATTCGGGCCCGAGCCCGGTGCGCGGGTCGAGGGTGTAGGCGAGGAGGATCCAGCCCTTGGGGTCGGTCACCTCGTTCGGCGTGAGGTTGGCGCTGTCGATCTTGTCGGTCGCCTCGACGAGCTCGCGGAAGCGCTCGAACTCGGGGCGGGCGTAGTGATCCCAGATGACCCGCGCGGCGCTCGGGGCGACGGCGAACCTCCCGTTGAACTCGCCGATGTCGGCGAGCCTCCGCTCCTCGGAGACGTGGTGGTCGAACCACATCCCGCAGCCCTCGAGGTAGGGGAGGTTGACGATGATGTCCTTTTCGTCGACCTCGATCTTGCCGTCCTGGACGTCCTTGGGATGGACGAACCGGATCTCGCCGATCGACTCGACCTCGGTCAGCAGCACCGAGCAGGCGAGCCCGTCCATGTCCCCGCGCGTCAGGATGCGCTTGCGCTCCATGAGCTTCCTCCGTGACGGGGCGGATGTTAGTCGGGTCGCGGGGTGGGGTCAAACCCGGTCGGGCGCCACATCGGATCAGGGGGATGTTCGGACGCCCCGATCGGGCGGTGACGGCGCGGCGACCCGAGCCTCTATACTCGAACCCGGAGAACCCGGACGCGAGGACGGAGCGCCGCGTGACCACGACCCCGAGCCAGCCAGCCCGCCGCCGAGCCCTCGGTCGCGGCCCGATCGTCGTCGCCATCCTCCTCGGCGTCGGGGGCTGCGCGAGCGCCGCGCAGCGACTGACCCCGCCGGTCGAGGGGTTCGTCGACGCGGGCGAGTCGCCCGCCGAGCCCGTCGCCCAGCTTCGAGCTGCGGACCTGCCCGTCATCGGCTCGATCGCCGTCCACTCCTGGCTGGTCACCTGGGACGCCGAGGACGGCGCCTGGCACCGCTGGGAGGTGTGGCAGAGCGCGGGCTCCGGGCCGACCGACTGGGAGCACGTCCGGAAGGACATGATGGGCGCCGACGCCCACGTCGGCGGCGGACCGACCCGGGTGATCGAGCAGTGGCGTGGCGACGAGGCGCGGCGCATCATCGCGACGCTCGAGGCGGACGCGTCGAGCTACCCGCACCGCGACATCTACATCCCGTGGCCCGGCCCGAACTGCAACACGTTCACCGCGTGGGTGCTCGACCGGGCGCGGGTGCCCTGCGACCTCCCGCCCCGGGCGATCGGGAAGGACTACCGCGGGCCGATCGGCGCGTCGCTCACCGGCACGGGCACCGGGATCCAGGTCGAGACGCCGCTCCTCGGCGCGAAGGTCGGCCTCGCCGACGGCCTCGAGCTCCACCTGCTCTGCCTGACGTTCGGCGTCGATCTCTTTCCGCCGGCGCTCAAGACGCCCGTCGGACGCTTCGGCCTCCCCGAGGACGAGCCCGACCGCGAAGACGATCCCGATCCGTCGCGGGGCGCCGCCGAGGGTGCCGGCGCTCCCTGACCGGAGGCGTCGGGCGTCAGCGTCCGCCGCGGATCCGCGGCGGGAGGTCGGTGGCGACGACCCGAAGCCCGATCCGCGTCGACACGAAGTGCTCCACCGCCTGGCTCCGGTGGGCGGACCGCGCGCCGTCGGAGGTCGAGAGGAAGCTCCCGCCGCGGGAGACGCGCTCCTTGAGGCTCGCGTCTTCCGGTCCGACCGGATCGGTCCGGGGCTCGGCGGTGAACGGGGCGTGCCGATCGCCGCACCACTCGGAGACGTTGCCGATCATGTCGAAGAGGCCGAGCGGGTTCGCCGGGAAGCTCCCGACGGGCGCGGTCCCGACGTAGCCGTCGTCGAACGGCCAGCTCCGGATGCTGCCCCGGGCCAGCGGAGTCTTCGCGACCGACCGATCGTAGACGTTGGTGCGGCCTTGTCCCGAGCCCGGGCCGTCCCCCCAGGGATACCTCGAGGTCGTCCCCGCCCGGACGGCGAGCTCCCACTCGGCCTCGTTCGGCAGCCGGTAGAGCCCGGGGACGCCGGCCTGGTCGGAGAGCCAGCGGCAGAAGTCGCGGGCCTCCCGCCAGGAGACTTCGCAGGCGGGCTGGGTCGCGCCGTTCAGGTCGACGCCGGAGGAGGCGTAGTTCGGAGGGGTTCCGGAGACGTGGGCGGGGTCGAACCGACGATACTGCGCGTTCGTCACCTCGGTCGCCGCGAGGTAGTAGCCTCGCGTGATCGTGACCTCGTGCGGCATCTCGTCGGCCTGTCCCAGCTCTCCCATCACGAGCTTCCCCGGAGGGATCAGGACGAAGCGCATCCCGAGCTCGTTCTCGTAGCTCAGCGGTCGCTCGATCTTCTCGGCGTGGGCGCGCTGGGCCGGCGTCGGCTTCCACCAGAGCTCGGCGCCGGGCTTCGGGACGTAGAGGACCGTCGCCTCGAGGCGACCCTCGCCCCCCTCGGCACCGGTCGCGACGATCACGATCGGGTTCTCGCCCGGCTCGAGCCGGACGCGCGTCCGGAACTTCCGCCGGCGGACGGCGACCTCGTCGCCGTTGACCGACACGGCGGCGTCGCGATCGAGGGTGCCCTCGATCCGGAGCGTCCGGTCCTTCCCGACCCGCCGCTCGGGCAACGGCTCGGCGAGGGTGATCACCGGCGCCGGAGCCCGGCCGACGCCGACGGTGGTCCGCGCGACGTTGCCGGCCCGGTCGGTCGCGACGATCTCGATCGACGTCGGGCCGGTCTCCGCGACCGGGGCCTCGTGCTCGAAGGCGCCGCCGGCTTCGACGGGGACGGCGGTCCCCGCGACCGAGACCTCGACGGGCCCGTTCGCGTCGGAGACGCTCCCGGCGACCTTCACTCGCGACTCCGTGACGATCGTCCCCTCGGATGGCGCGGAGATCGTGACGACGGGCGCCGTCGCGTCGCGGATGACCTCGAGCGCCCCCCGCGTCTCCCGACCGGCCGCGTCGACCGCGACGATCGTGAACGCGACCGGACCATCGGCCTCGGGGAGCTCGGCGATCAGGACGAACGTGCCGTCCGACGCGACGGGGGACGCCTCGGAGCCGGCGAGCCCGACGCGCACCGCGCTCGCGTCGCGGACGAACCCGTGGATCTCGAGCCGCGAGTCGCGGGTGAGACTGGTGGGGCCGGGGCTCGTGATCCTCACCGTCGGCTGACGGAGGTCGACGTGGCCGCGGGCATCCGATCGCGCGACGTTTCCGGCCGCGTCGGTCGCGGTGACCACGACCGCGACCTCGCCCTCTCGGTCGTCGGCGACCGGGACGGACGCGGTGAACGCTCCGTCCTCGCCGATCGTCACCGTGTCGGGCCGGACGACCCCGTCGACCTCGAGAGCGAGGCGAACCTCGGTCGCGTCGCGGACCGTCCCCGCCACGACGACGCGGGGTTCGGTGAGGATCGCGCCGGCCGCGGGCGTCGTCAGCTCGAGGACCGGCCGGGTCCGATCGACGACGACAGTGACCGACGCGATCGCGTCGCCGGCGTCGGTCGTCACCTCGATCGTCCGCACTCCCTCGGGGAGGTCGACCTCGGCCTCGAACCGGCTCTCGTTGACGGCCACGCGGCGGCCCGCGACGCGGACCACGGCGAGGTCGCCGACGACCCCGCCGACGACGCGGATGGTCGCCGCGCCGGTCACGGCGCCGGGCTCTGGCTCGGTCAGGTGCGCGATGAGGGAGGCGCTCGCCGCGTCCGGCGCGGGTCCGTCGGTCGCGTTCTCTGCGTCCCCGGAGAGGCGCGCCGCGATGCCGATCGCGAGCGCGAGCAGCCCCAGCGCGACGGCGACGATGGCGGCCGGATGGAGCCGGGCCGCCGCCGGCGCGCGGGCGGCCGACGACGGAGGCGGGCGGCCTCGAAACGGGCGCTTGCTCCGGGCTGCGACCGCGCGGGCCGGTGCGCTCCCGCCTCCGCCGCTCGCGGCGACCCCCTCGAGCGCCTCGGCGAGCGCCTCCGCCGAAGGCCAGCGGTCCGCCGGGTCCTGCGCGAGGCAACGCTCCACGATCTCGCCGATCGGCTCGGGAACCGACGGAGCGACCTCGGTCACCCGCGGGGGCCGCCCCCGAAGGATCCCCGCCATGACGGTCACGGCCTCGTCGCCCTCGAAAGGCACGCGGCCCGACAGGAGGCGGTAGAGGAGGACGCCGGCCGCCCAGATGTCGACCGCGGGGCCGATCGCGTCCGGCTTGGCCGCGACCTGCTCGGGACCCATCGCCGAGACGGTGCCGATGAGCTCGCCCGTCGCGGTGAGGCGCGCGTCGTCCGACGCATCGCGGGCGAGGCCGAAGTCGACCAGCCGCGGCGTCCCGTCCGCGTCGAGGATGACGTTGCTCGGCTTGACGTCGCGGTGGATGATCCCCTGACCGTGCGCGTGGGCGAGGGCGCGCGCGATCTGCGCGACGAGGGTGACGGCCCGCTCGGGCTCGATTCCCTCGGAGGCCAGCGCCTCGAGCGACGGTCCGGCGACGCACTCCATCACGATGACCGGCTCGGCGTGCACCTCGGCGAGCTCGTAGACGTCGACGATCCCCCGGTGGCGAAGCCGCGCGATCGCCTGCGCCTCGCGCCGGAACCGCGCGAGCGTCTTGCCCCCGAGCCGGTTCTGCGCGAGCACCTTGATCGCGACGCGGCGCCGGAGGTCCGGATCCCACGCCTCGAAGACGGCGCCCATCCCGCCCCGCCCGAGGACGCCGAGCCGGACGAAGCGGCCGATCCGACACGACGGATCGGCCTCGGCGGCGGCGACCCGCGCATTGAGGTCGTCGTCGAAGGCGTCTCCGTCGCGGGCCGGGGCGTCCATGCAGAGGACTATGACAAAGGGCCGCGAGCGCCCGCAACGGGAGGGGCCGGGCGCCAAATCGCTACTGTGATCGAGGGGTCAGGTCCAGGATTCACACCAAAGGGGCCAGGTCACACCAGAGGGCCCTGGTTGGTCACACGGCACTGCGACAGATTCGCTCGTGTGATTCCTGGACCTGACCCCTCGATTCACACCAGAGGCTCGATGCGACGCGTACTGGTCCGTGCGGCGTCGGCGCCGAGCCGAGGCTGTTAGCGCAGGCCGCGGGCGATCGTGAGTGGATAGCATTCGGGACGCCACGCCCGCGGGTGAGACTCGTACTCTTGCCCCCGCGGGCTGGCTCGCAGCGATGGGATCCGAGGTTCGGTCGGGAGCGGCGACCGCGGATCGAACCTGACCGGCTCGATGCGAGGCAGGAGGCGTCGGCGGGTCGAAGACGGGGCGACCTGCTCCCGCGCGGATCTCGAGCCGTTCACCCAGAGTCGGAGCGCGTGATCCGACGATGACCATCGTGAGAGTCGGTGCCGTCGGCCGCTAGCTCTCGCCGTGCCGGGCGAGCGCCGCGTTCAGCATCTCGAGGTAGTCGTCGGCTTCCACCTGGGCATAGGCGAAGTGGCCGTCCTCGGAGAGCTGCTCGAGGCGGGCACGGTTCTCCTGCGGGTTCAGGATCTCGGTCCCGTCCGGCGAGAGGACGACGCTGCGCACGAGGAAGCCCTCGTTCCAGCCCTGCGCCCGGCGGGTGTCGGTGAGGCGGACGTTGGCGAGGACCTGCTCGTCGAGGCCGGGGATGTCGGGGATCGGTTGCTCGCGCACGTCGAGCCAGACCGGGATGAACCCACGCTCGATGCTGGCGATCACGTCGGGATCCGAGAGCGCACGGCTCCGGAGGGCGTTGCCGCCCACTCAGCAGAGGCCTTCGCGCTCGCCGGCGATCATCACGAGCAGGATGGGTCGGTCCGACGCCATCGCGTCGCTCCGGGCGGCCCAGTAGTTGTCGCGCCAGTCGATCTCGGTGTGTCGGGCATCGCGCGGCGCCCGCATGTGGGTCAGGCAGCCGGCCAGCAGGACCGGCAGGGCGGCGGCGACGAAGATGGCCTTGGATCGCATCGTTGTTCCTCCAGCGGGTCCCGTCCGAGGCGGCGCGAGGGCCGCCTGGGGAGGATACCGCCAGCGCGCGGACCCGGTTTCATCGTCGAGCTTGGCGGGACGCGAGAGAGCTCGAGTCCGGTGGTCAGAGCCGCTGCCTGAGCGGCGTGAGCGCCATGAGGAGCGCCCCGCCCGCCACGACGGCCCCGGCGACGATCAGAGTGATGACGCCGAGGTAGGCGAGCCTTCGCGTCCGCGCCGCTGGCCTCGACATCACCTCGGCCGCGATCACCGACGCCGCAGCGGCGGCAGCCAGGCCCGCGTTGATCCACGGGCGCGTGACGGTCAGCTCGAGGAGCAGCTTCGTCGGTCGCGGTAGCTGGACTCCCGTCTCCTCGAACATCATCGCAAACGATGGAAGGACCAGGAGCTGCCCCGCGGTCGCGATGCCGAGGGTCGCGACGGCGATCACCGCGGCAGCGCGAGTCGAGTCGGTGACGGAGGTCGGGGGCTTCACAGGGGGGTCAGCACCGTGACGAGCGGGAGATGGAGCGCCCACGCGGCGTAGGCCAGGGCGGCGAACGAGGCGATGCCGAGGCCCGCGTAGAACGACTGCCGGAGCGCGCGGTCGGGCAGGGTGAGGGCCTCTCCGAGCACGACGAGCGCCGCCGCGGCGATGAGCGCGGTCCAGAGCAGCGCGGGATGGCCCGTCGTCAGCTCGATGAACCGTTCGGTCGGCGGCGGGATCACGACGCCGGTCTCCTCGTAGAGGACTTTCGCGGCAGGGACGACGCGGGAGATCGTGACGACGTTCAGCGCCACGATGGCCAGGGAGCCGAAGGCCTCGAGGCGGGCGCTCTCGTCGGTCGGTCGCATCGGCTCACCTCCAGTTCGCGATGTCGTCGAGGCCGTCGGGATCGTCGACCCCGTCGAGCCCGGCGCTCCAGAGATCGAAGAGGCCCGGCACGCGCTCGCCCGGGAAGCGGTAGCGGATCGGCCGGCCCCAGCGGTCGATCGGCCGGCCGTCGCGGTCGCGCCGGATGCCCGCGGCGGCCTCGCCGAGCTCGTCGAGGATCCGTCCGAGCTCGAGGCCGTCCGCCGGGTAGCGGCCCGATCCGTCCTGCCAGCGCACGATCGCGTGCTCGAGGTCGCGCAGCTCCCGCTTGGCGAGCCGGTTCTCGGTCACGCGCCACGCGAACCAGATTCCGCCGGTGAGGGCGGCGACGAGGATCACCACGATCGCCCCGACGCGCAGGCGTCGGCCGCGCCTTCCCGCGGCGCGGGCCCGCTCGAGGAGGGTGCGGGCGACCTCGTCGGGCGGTCCATCGCCCCCGTCGAAGCGACGGACGACCTCGAGGTCGGCCGCGACCGCCTCGCGCCGCCGGCGACACCGCGAGCACCCCGCGATGTGCGCGTCGGTCTCGGCCGTCTCCGCCTCGCCGAGGGCGCCCAGGGCGAGCGCCCAGACCCGGTCGTCATCGCAGAGGCGCGACCCGCCTCCGCCCTCGTCGTGCTCGCTCATTCTCCGCCTCCGTCGGTGTCATCTCGTCCGCGATCGTCGCCTTCGCCGCCGGCCAGTCGCCGGCGCAGACTCTGGATCGCGTAGAACACGCGCGACTTCGCCGTCCCCACCGGGCAGCCGAGGGCCGCCCCGATCTCCTCGAAGCTCCGCCCCTCGAGCCACCGCATCCGCAGCGCCGCGCCCTGCGCCTCGGGCAGCGAGGGGAGCGCCTCGCGCAGCCGCCTCACCTCCTCCGCGACGCTCGCCGCGTCGGCCGGATCCCGGACCGGATCGGGCGGATCGGCGACCTCGAGCGACTCCGGGCTCCCCCGGCGCTGCCGCCTCCGACGGTCGCTCCGGGCGAGGTTGCCGGCGATCCGGAAGAGCCAGTGCCGGAACTTGCCGTCGGGCCGAAAGCGCTCCCGATGCCGATAGACCCGGAGGAACGTCTCCTGGAACAGGTCCCAGGCCCGCTCGCGATCCCCGGTCGCGACGACGAAGTAGCGGTAGACCGAGAGCTGATGCCGATGGACCAGGGTCGCGAACGCCTCCTCCGAGCCGGCCGCGCAGAGCGCCATCAACGTCTCGTCCGGCACCTCCGTCGCCACGCCCCGCCCCTCCGACCGGCCCTACCGCAACATACGCCCGACCGGGCGACGGGTTCGATGGAAATCGGATTCGGGCGTGCCCGTGGAACGCGAGCGTAGGGCGTCGGCAATGGACTGGCGCCTGGCAGCTCGCCATCCAGTCCGTCCGAGACTCCTGTTCCTGAAACGCGGCGAAGCAAGAAACCTCACGCAAAGACGCAAAGGCGCAAAGGGGCGTTGCTCCGAGCCGAGATCTGGATCCGGCGGAGCTCCTTTGCGCCCTTGCGCCTTTGCGTGAGATTCGTCGTTCCTGGAACGCCGACCCCTGGGCGTCAGCGGCGCGCCCAGAGGAGACCGTAGACGGCCGCGGCGACGACGAGGACTCCGCCGGCCACGTCGCGGGCCGAGAGGATCTCGCCGAAGACGAAGACGGCGAAGATCGAGGCGAGGGCGACCGTCACCGGCTTGCTCCCGGCCACCGCGGCGGCGCCGGCGTGGCGGAACGCGGCCGTCATCGCGAGCTGGCCGATCGTGCCGCCGACGCCGACGCCGATGACCAGGACGAGGTCGAGCCAGGAGCTCGGCCAGACCGGCGCGACCAGGAGGAACGGGCTGAGGAGGAGCGAGCTCGTCCCCGAGAAGATGACCACGACCGTGAACGGGTCGTCGGTCGCCGCGAGGCGTCGAAGCATCACGTAGGCGATCCCGGCGCCGAAGCCCGAGACCAGCCCGAGGACGACGCCGAGCGAGAGCCCGGCGGTGCCCGGCCCGACGAGGAGGAGCACGCCGACGAAGCCGACGAGGATCGCCGCGACCGACCGGACCGTCAGCCGCTCGCGCAGGATGATCGGGGCGAGGAGGGCGACCCAGAGCGGCGAGGTGTTGTTGAGGACGACCGCCATCGCCAGGCCGGCCCGCGAGATCGCCTCGAACGAGCAGACCAGCGCGAAGCAGCCGACGATGGTGCGGACGAACAGGCCGCGCCGGTCGCGCGGCCGCGGTCGGCGGCGGAGGACGACCATGATCGCCGCGACGAGGAGGAACCCGACGAAGTTGCGCCAGAAGGCGACCTGGGTCGCCGGGATCCGGTCGCCGAGGCTGCGGACGCCGGCGCCCATCGCGGCGAAGCCCGAGGAGGAGAGCGCGATCAGGAACCCGGCCAGGATCGGGCGCTCGACGCGGGCGCCGGGGGCCGGCTCGCCGACCGGCGACCCGGGCGGAGACGAGGAGGATGACAGCTCCGAGGATGGCGGCGTCGACCCGACGATCGTCAATCCGGGGACCGCGCCCCGGTCGCCCCGAGCGGTCCTCCGACCGCGAGCCCCGCGCTCCTCCCCTTCGGCTCGCCGAGCGGCCGCACCTGACGCGGGAAGCGCGCGTGGGCGTCGCCCCACCACGAGCGCCAGCTCTCCGGGTCGGTCGGCTGGCCGTCGGCGCCGCCCCGCGGCGCGTCGTCGGCGTCGGGGCCGACCTCGCGCGCGACCGTCTCGAGCGCCGTGATCACCTTGTCGGGGCTCGGCGCCGCGGCGAGGGCGTCGATGAGCACCTCGATCGTCCGCGGGTCGCGGAGCTCCTCGAGGATGCGGACGCCCTCGTCCCGGAGGAGGCCGTCGGCGTCGACGGCGGCCGCCCCGACGATCCGGAGGCGGCGCGCGTCGTTCACGCTGCGCAGGGCGACGAGGACCGCGTAGCGCACGTAGCGGTCCTCCTCGTTCCACGCCGAGAGGATGTCCTCGACGACCTCATCGCCGCCGATCGTTCCGAGCGCGCTGACGGCGCTCCGGCGGACGCTCACGTCCTCGTCGCGGAGCGCCCGCCGCACGACCGGCAGCGCGCCGTCGAACCGGGCGCGCGCGATCGAGACGACCGACGCGATCCGCACGCTCGGCTCGCCGTCCCGGCTCGCCTGCTCGAGGACCTCGAACGCGTCGTCGTGGCGGAGCGAGCCGAGGGCGTAGAGCGCCTGCTGGAGCGGGTAGCTGTAGCCGCGCCGCTCCCGGTCGAGCTCGGAGCGGGCGAGCTCGATCAGGGCGGGCGCGCCCCGCGCGTCGCCCGTCGCCGAGAGCGCGCTCGCGATCTTCCCGGCGAGGGTCGCGTTGTCCTGATGGCGTCGCAGCAGCCCGACGAGCGGCTCGACCGCCTCCGGATCGCGGAGCTGGCCGAGGGTGTCGACGAGCTTCTGGAGGAGCTGCGGATCGGGCTCGTGACGCCCGAGCAGCTCGAGCACGAGCGGCGTCGCGCGGCGGCTTCCGGTCCAGCCGATCGCGTCGAGCAGCTTGAACTGGACGCCGCGGTCGACCTCGCCCGCCTCGAGTCGCCGGAGCAGGTAGGGGAGGACCGAGTCGCCGCTGCGCGAGAACCAGCCCCGGAGCTGATTCCACTGCGACGGGGGCGTCTCCTCGACGAGCGTGGCGAGGCGCTGCCGATCGCGATGACGCACGCCGAACACGATCAGGCTCTCGACGTCGCGCGCGCGCCCGCGGACCTCGGCGTCCTCGGTCTTCGCCGCGACGGCACGGACGTACGGGAGCGCGTCGTCGCCGATGCGGACGAGGTCCGCCTGCGCCCGCTCGCGCTCGGCCCACGAGGCCGCGCCGAGCCCTTCGAGGAGCGCCGCGATCGCCGGCGGCGGCGGCTCGTCGGGCACCTCGACCAGCGGCTCGTCGGGCTCGGGACCGTCGGGCTCGGGACCGTCGGGCTCGGGGCCGTCGGGCTCGGTCGTCGGCGCGGCTCCGTCGGGGACGGACGGCGCGGGCGGCGTCGCGTCGGGCGGGCCCGGCTCCTGACCGCGGGCCGTCGGCGGCGATCCGACGAGCGCGCCGAGGAGGATCATCGTCGCGGCGGCGGCGAAGGAGAACGGGCGGGCGGTGGGCGTGGGGCGCGTCATGACGGCGGGGCGGAGCGCGCGCGCTCCTAGGGGCGGAACTCCATCTTGCCGGCGTCGGGGCCGTCGCCGGCCGCGGCTCCGTCGTCGCTCATCGACTCGACCTGACTCTCGAGCTCGTCGATGCGATCCTCCTTGTCGATCATGACGTTCGTCAGCTCGTCGAGCTCGTTCTGGATCTCCTCGTTGCGGTTCCGGAGCTCCTCGACCTCGGTCTCGAGGAGGCCGATCTTCGCCGCGTCCGCCGCGCCTTCGGCGGATGCGTCGAGGCGGCCCTCGAGGGCTCTCTTGAGGGTCTCGTTCTCCTTCTCGAGCTCGGCGATCCGGATCCGCGACTCGGCCAGCTCGATCTCGCGGTCGCCGAGCGTCTCCTCGCGGTCGCGCAGGGCGGCCTCGAGCTCCTGGACGTGCTCGGCGAGCGGGGTCGGCTTCTCCGGCGTCATCGGGGCGCGCGCGGCGACCTCGGGCATCGGTCGCGCCGGCTCCAGGGGCGCCGCGGCCAGCGGCGATGGCGGAGGCGGTGGCGGCGGTGGCGGCGGAGGTGGCGGCGGAGGCGGAGGCGGAGGCGGAGGCGGAGGCGGAGGCGGAGGCGGAGGCGCCGCGATCGGCGGCGGCGACGGCTTCCGCGTGACCGGAGAGGGCACCGCGGCCTCGGCCTCGGCGAGCGCCTTGTCGATGTCGAACGGGTCGCTCTCGGGCGCGACGCCGAACTCGTCGTCATCCGGCGAAGGCGAAGGCAGATCCCCTCGGCCGGACGGCCGGTCGATCGCCGGGGCGCCCGGGCCTCCCGCCGCGCTCCACGGGCCGCCGTCGGTCGCCGGCGATGATCCGGCGAAGCTGGAGCTCGGCCCGGTCGGCATCGGCGCAGGCTGCATCACGCCGGCGGGAACCGTCTGCTGCGGCGGCGGCGTGATCGTCGGCGGGACGGACTGCTGGGGCGGCGGGGTCCGCGCCGGGGCGCCCGGAGGGCCGTCGTGCGCGCGCGGGACGGCTCCCTCGCGCTTCGGCGGGACGGCGCCCTTGGGCATGTCGAACGGTCGCGTCTCCGCGAGCGGGTCGGCGGAGCCCTTCTTCTCCGACTGGAGCGGGAACATGTCGTCGAGGCTGCGCGGCTCGTCCTCCGCCGGCCTCGGCGGAGCGGCGGCCGGTCCGCCGGGCGCCGCGTGCGCCGCCGCCGCACCGGCGACCGCTCCCGCGCTCGCCCCCGCGAAGCCGGCGCCGGGCATGCTCGGCGCCTCGACCGCGGCGCGCGTCCCGCGCATCCACCCGCCGGGTCCGCCGCCGTCGCCGGGGGCGCTGAACTCCTTCTCGAGCTCGCGGATCTCATCCTCGAGCTGCTGCTCGACCTCGCCGGGGACATCCTGGATGAACTGGTCGATGTCCTTGCTGCCGCCGTCCTCGAGCAGCTTCGCCATCGCCTCGATCTCGGCCTCGGTCTTCGGGCCGAGCCGGAACGGCTTGCCGCCCTCGCGCTTGGCGAACTCGGCGCCGTGCTCGTCGATCTGGGTCCCCTCGGTCGAGTTCCCGATCTCGGGGGGACGCGCCGGCGGATCGAGCTGCCGGGCCGCCTCGAAGTCGGACGAGGAGACCGGTCGGCCGAACGCGGGGGCCTCGGCGTCGCCGAAGTCGCTCGCAAACTCGTTCTGGTCGGCGCCGGGCTCCCGCCATCGCGGCGCGTCGGTGAGCTCCTGGTCGTTTCGGTAGCCCTCCCCGGCGGTGACCCCGTCGGGCCCCTCGTAGGGGGGGAGGTCGTCGAAGTCCGAGAGGGGGAGGTCGGCGGCCGGCACCGGCGTCGCCGGGTCGCCGACGTCGGGGAGGTCGAAGTCGAGGGCGGGGTCGCCGCCATCCCAGTCGGCCACGTCTCGGCCCGCCTCGATCGGCGGCGCCGCCGCCGGACCGCGGTTCAGGCCGACCTCGGTGTCCTCGAGGTAGAGAAGCTGGGTCTTGCCGAAGTTGACGACGTCGTGGTCCTTGAGCGGCTCACGCTGGATCCGGGTGTAGTTGACCCAGGTCCCGTTCGTGGAGCCGAGGTCCTCGACCCAGAAACGGTGCTCCTCCCAGAAGACCCGGGCGTGGTCCCAGCTCACCCAGGGATCCTCGATCGGAACGTCCGCATCGGGACGGTGACCGAACGCCTGCTCACGATCCGGCGCGAGCTGGACGACGAGGCCCTGCCGCTTGCCGTTGAGAATGTGGAACTTCCCCATTCGCGCTCAGCCTGTACGCGAGGTCGCCCGGGAGGAGGACCCCCGGCGCAGACCCCTTCGTCTTCCGACGTTAGTGCACTTCGGCGCGGTCATTATAGAGGCGGCCCGGCCGGAGTGCCAGGCGCCCCGGCCCGAGGGGCGCCGCGCGGCCGTCCGTGCCCGCCGCCTAGCCCATCACGAGCATCATGGCGAGGTCGTGCGAGAGGCCGCTGGGCAAGGACGCAGGGCCGAAATCGGCCGAGCTGGCCCTCTTCGGCCTGCGAGCGCCGATTTCGGCCCGAGGACGCAGCACAGCGGGCTCGCTCGCAGCCGACCGCAGCCGAGGGTCGTGATAATCCGGGCAGGGGCTATCAAGCTCGTTCAGGTGCCGATGGTCTCGCCTTCGGCGAGCAGATGTCACCACGGAGGCACGGAGACACGGAGAAGCGACTGAGGGCGCCGTATCCCGGCTCGCGCGAGCCGACCGGCTCCAGGGATGGCTCCCTCTCGATCTCGGTCACGCGAGGCGACGGGAGCCAAGAGAAGGAGCGCCGGGATCGGTCCGCGACGGGGCATCATCCGAAGCTGCTCCGTGCCTCCGTGCCTCCGTGGTTCCATCTCTTCATCGACCTGAGCGAA
>JAJDCQ010000142.1 GCA_029260755.1 Planctomycetota bacterium
GTGAGCGCGACCGGGGAATCGCCGCCGCTCACCTGCACCTGCGCCCGAGCGGGCGGATAGCCCGGCGACAGCGCCCGCACCCGGTAGCGCCCCGGACGCAGCGCGGCGCCGAACCGACCGTTTTTCCCGAGCCGACCGCCGCGCGCGCGCGGTCGGTCAGCCGATCGAGGGCCGTCGACGGCGGAGAGATTAGAGGATCCCGCCGCCGCTGCTCGCGGGCGCCTTCTCGGCCGGCGCCTCGGCGACCTCGGCGCCCTCGGGCGGCTCGGTCAGGCGGATCTTCTTGGCCCGCAGCTCGGCGAGCGCCGTGTCGATGTGGGTGCGCCCGGGCTCCACGAGGGGGCGGGCGCCACGAACGAGCTCGCGCACGCGCTTCTGGAGCAGAACCGCGAAGGCGAAGCGCCCTCCGGCCAGCTCGACGGCTTCGTCGACGTCTCGGTAGTTCACGTTTTCGGTACCTCCGTGCGTCCCTGGCTTCGTCGTCGGTGCTCGACGATGATCTCGGCCACGCCGTGCGCAGCGTTCTCGACGTCGTCGTTCAGCACCCTGTGGTCGTACTTCGGGGCGGCGAGCATCTCCTCTCGCGCCTGATCGAGGCGACGCGCCAGCGCCTCCTCGCTCTCGGTCCTGCGCGCCCTCAGCCGCCGTTCGAGCTCCTCCTCGCTCGGCGGCAGAAGAAAGATCAGGACCGCGTCCACGCCGCCGTCCCGGATCTGTGCGCCTCCTTGAACGTCAATGTTGAGGAGGACGTCGACGCCCCGCTCCAGCTCATCCGAGACCGCCTTGCGGTGCGTCCCGTAGAGATCGCCGTGCACGACGGCGTGCTCGAGGAACGCCCCGGCCGCTACCTCGCGCTCGAACTCCCCACGCGAGACGAACCAGTAGTCCCGTCCGTTCTCCTCACCGGGGCGTGGCGACCGCGTCGTCGACGAGACCGAGCGGACCAGGCCGTCGACCTCCTCGAGGACGCGCGTGCAGACCGTCGTCTTGCCGACCCCCGACGGGCCGGAGATGACGACGAGAAACCCGCGCGTCGCGGCGTCCATACCCCCAGAGCTCCTCCTGGCGCTCCCGCGCTACTCGACGTTGAGGACCTGCTCCCGGATCCGATCGATCTCGAGCTTCAGATCCACCACGACGTTCGCCCCGGGCGCGTCGTTGCACTTGCTTCCGATCGTGTTCGCCTCCCGCAGCATCTCCTGGGCGACGAACTCGAGCTTCCTGCCGACCGGCTCCTCGGAGTCGAGGGCCGCCCGGAACTGCTCGACGTGGCTGGTGAGCCGTTGGATCTCCTCGGAGGTGTCGCTCCGCTCCGCGTAGAACGCGAGCTCGCGGAGCAGCTCGGGCTCCTCGACCTTCACTCCGGCGCTCCCGAGAACGGTCGCCACCCGCTGCCGGAAGCGCTCGCCGTACTCCTTGCTCGCCTCCGGCGCGCGCTCGTGCGCCGCCGCGACGCCCTGATCGACCAGGTCGAGGTGCTTCCTGAGGTCCGCCTCGAGCGCCGCCCCCTCGCGCGCTCGCATCGTAATGAACCGATCGAGCGCGCCGTCGACCGTCGCCTCGATCCGAGACCAGGCCTCGTCCGGCTCCAACCCGAGCAGCTGACCCCGGTCGACGATCACGCCCGGCACCGCGAGGAGCGCCTCGAGTCGGATCGGCTCGTCGCTTCCGAGCCTCTTCGCGACGCTCGAGACCCTCTCCCACGCCTTCTCGAGGGCCGCCTCGTCGATGTCCGCCGCGGCCGTCGACTCGCGCTCGCGATAGCTCACCGTGACAGTGACCGTCCCGCGTCCGATGCGACTGCGGACGCGCTCCTCGACCTTGTGGGCCGCCGAGGCGATCGCGTCCGAGGTGCGGGTGATGAGCTTGAGCGAGCGGTTGTTGACGCTCCGGACCTCGACGGCGACCGTCGCTGCCTCACCCTCGTCCACGTGCCGGCCGAAGCCGGTCATGCTCCGTAGCGGCATGAGCGGGCCGGGCTACTGCCCTGCGCCCTCGCCGCCGGCACCATCGCCCGCGCCGCCCTCGTCCGAGCCCGCTCCACCGTCGGGATCCTCGGGCGGAAGCTCGTCGGGGTGCTCGCCGGGCCCGTGGTCGTGACCGGCGTGCTCGTCGTCGCCGTCGTCGACGCCGCCGATCGTGTCCTCGGTCCCGGTCCCCGCGCCGGCGCCGCCGCCCTCGGCGGTCTGCTTGACCACCGAACGGTTCTGCCAGCGCGTGAGCCCGCCCAGGATCATCGTCAGCAGGACGAAGGAGAGGGCGACTCCCGCGGTGAGCTTCTTCCAGGTCGTGTCGGCCTTGGCGCCGAACGCGACGTCCACGGCGCCGCCACCGAAGGCGCCGCCCAGGCCGCCTCCTTCACCGCGCTGGATGAGGACGACGAACATGAGGAAGAAGGCCAGGAAGATGTAAACGACACTCAGCAATCCGATGACGATCGACAACGTTCAGCGCTCCTGATCAACCGGCCGCCAGGCTGGCTGCCTGGGCAATGGCCGCGAACTTGCCCGCTTCGAGGCTCGCGCCTCCGACGAGCGCCCCGTCCACACCCTCGGCTTGCAGGAGCGAAGGGGCGTTTTCGGGGTTGACTGATCCGCCGTAGAGGATCGGCGCGTTCCGCGCCGCGTCCTCACCGAATCGGCGCGCGATCGTCGCGCGCACGACGGCGTGCATCTCCGACGCCTGCTCGGGCGTCGCGGTCCGACCGGTTCCGATCGCCCAGACCGGCTCGTAGGCGATCACGGTGCGGTCGAGCTCCCCGGAGGTGAGCCCGCCGAAGGCGTGGTCGACCTGTCCGGTGACGACCGCCTCGGCGGTCCCGTCGTCGCGCTGCTCCAGCGTCTCGCCGACGCAGAGCACGGCGAGGAGGCCGGCGCCGAGCGCCGCCTGGAGCTTCCGCTTCACGGCATCGTCGTCGTCGCCGAGGACGTGGCGCCGCTCGGAGTGGCCGACGATCACCGACGTCGCGCCGACGCTCGCGACCTGGGCCGGGCTCACCTCGCCGGTGAACGCGCCCCTCTCCTCCCAGAAGCAGTTCTGCGCGCCGACGCCGACCGGGCTCCCGTCGAGGGCGGCGACGACCGAGCCGATGAACGGCAGCGGCGGGAAGACCGCGAGCCCGACCTTGGGCGGCGGGGCGCCGAACGCGGCGCGCAGGTCACGCGCGAGCGCGACCGCGGAGCCGTGGTCGGTGTTCATCTTCCAGTTGCCGAAAACGAGCATGGGCCTGCACGCGCCGGACGAGGCGGCGGGGGGTGTGGCGAACGCGATACCAGGGACGCGCGCCGGGAGCGCGGACTTTCGAAGGTCGTTGCAAGAACGTCGGATCGGTCGGAACGCGAAAGGATAGGGGGGTCCCCGGGGGCTGTCAACAGTACCTCATTGGCCGTGACGCAGCGCGCCTGAGCCGATCGGCCCGCTCTGCAGTCCAAGCGTCTGACATGCCGAGACTTGAGTCCCTGCCGCAGCCGACCAGACCGACCGAGCCTCGGACCGGGGAAAATCCGATAGAGATGCATTGCATAGCAATGAGCACCCCATCGACCCTCCGAGTCCTCGCCATCGAGACCGCCGCCACCCGCGGGGCGGCCGTCGCTCTCCTGCGAGCGACCGGTCGGATCGGGCCCGACGGCGAGCTCGACGGCTCGACCATCCGCGTCGACGGCCGGCGCTCGCTCGACGCCGGCGCCGGCGACCGACCGAGCCACGCCCGGCGGATCGGGCCGGAGCTTCGCGACCTGCTCGCCGACGCCGGAATCGCGGGCCGCGACATCGACGCCGTCGCCGTCGACGTCGGACCGGGCTCCTACACCGGGCTCCGCGTCGGCGTCGCCGCCGCGAAGGGATTCGCCCTCGCCGCCGACGCGCCGCTCAAGGGCGTCGGCGCGCTCGACGCGATCGCCGTCGAGGCGGGCGCCTCGCTCGCGCCCGGAACGCGCCTCGGGATCGCCGTCGCCTCGAGCGCGCGCGAGGTCTACCTCGCCCTGTTCGAGCTCGACGGAGCGTCGCGCCCGAACCGCGTCGCCGGCCCGGTGATTCGGCCGCGCGGGGAGGCCGCCGACTGGGTCCGCGCGAACGCGAGCGAGGCGACGACGGCCATCGCCGGCGACGCCGCCGTGGAGCTCGCCGAGGCGCTCGGGACGGGGGCGAGCACGCTCGCGCCGGACACCGGCGCCCCCGACGTCGAGACGATCGGACGCGAGGCGATCCGGGCGCTCACCCTCGAAGGCCCCGACGACGCGAACGCCCTCGCCCCCCTCTACCTCAGGCTCTCCGAAGCGGAGGAGCGCCTCTCGCACGACCGTTCGAAGGACGACACGCCATGACGACCACGAACACGACGCGCCCGCGCCTCTGGGGAGAGGTGAACCTCGACGCGATCGGCCGCAACCTCGAGCGCATCCGCGCCACCGTCGGACCCGACCGCGAGATCCTCGCGGTCGTGAAGGCGAACGCCTACGGCTTCGGCGCCGACCGGGTCGCCACGGCCGCGATCCGCCGCGGCGCCGATCGACTCGCGGTCGCGAACGTCGCCGAGGCGGTCGCGCTCCGCGAGGCGAGCGTCCACGCGCCGATCCACGTCCTCGGCGCCATCACCGAGGCGGAGGCCGACGAGGTCATGCGCTGCGACCTCACCACCACCGTCCACGGACACCGCTGCGTCCCGTGGCTCGAGGCCGCCGCCCGACGCGCCGGACGGCTCGCGCCGGTCCATCTGAAGGTCGACACCGGCCTCGGCCGTCTCGGCTGCCGCGTCGAGGAGGTGCCCGCCCTCGTCGCGCGCATCCAGGCGAGCGGCCACCTGCGGCTCGAGGGCGTCCAGACCCACTTCGCGAACGCCGACGTCGACCCGGCCGCGACCCGCGAGCAGATGGAGCGCTTCGAGGCCGCCCTCGCGCGCGTCCACCTCACCGGCGCCCGCGGCGTGATCGCCCACGCGGCCGCGAGCGCCGCCCTCTTCGCCTACCCGGACGCGCACTACGGGATGGTGCGCCCCGGGATCAGCCTCCACGGGATCGACCCGGGCAACCTCGCCGCTCTCGGGATCCGGCTCGAGCCGAGCTTCTCGCTCCACACCCGGATCGGCTTCGTGAAGGAGGTGGCCGAGGGGACCGCCGTCGGCTACGGCTCGACGTGGCGCGCCGCCCGCGACACCCGCATCGCCGTTCTCCCGATCGGCTACCACGACGGCTACCCCGTCGCCCTGAGCAACCGCGCCGAGGTGCTGATCCGGGGCCGCCGCGCCCCGGTCGTCGGGCGCGTCTCGATGGACTACGTCACCGTCGACGTCGGCGGCGTCCCCGGCGTTCAGCCCGAGGACGTCGCCACCCTGATCGGCGAGGACGGCGGCGACGAGATCCGCATCGAGGACCTCGCCCGCATCGCCGGCACGATCCCCTACGAGCTCTGCTGCCGCATCGGAAACCGCGTCGAGCGCGTCTACCACGAGACCCGCGTCGTCCGCGAGCCGAGCAGCCGGTTCAAGTGGGATCGAGGCCGGGCGACCCGCGCGGGCTAGACCGACTCCGCCCGCGCCCTCCTGGGTTTGCGCGACTCCAGAGCGTCGGCCATGCTCACTCCCGGGAGCCAGTGCGGCCCTCGCCCGGGAGAGCTCACGCGCCATGCGAATCGGGCCCTACGAGACGATCGACGAGCTCGGCCGCGGCGGCATGGGCATCGTCTACCGGGCGACCGACACCCGCCTCCGCCGCCCTGTCGCGCTGAAGATGATGACGACCGCACCGGAGGACGCCTCACCGGACTTCCTCGAGCGATTCGCACGGGAAGCGCGGGCGGCCGGCCGACTCCGCCATCCTGGGATCGTCCCGATTCACAACGTCGGGGTCGATGACCGCGGCCGACCCTACATGGTGATGGAGTTGATCACCGGGCGATCGCTCGGCGCGCTCCGGCGAGAGTCGCCCCCATCAGCCCGGCGGGTCGCCGAGATCGTCCGGGACATCGCGGAGGCGCTGCAGCACGCCCACGAGCACGGCGTCCTGCACCGCGACCTGAAGCCGGAGAACATCCTGATCGAGGACGACGGCGGCCGTCCCCGCGTGACCGACTTCGGCCTCGCCCACGACATCCTCGCGTCGCGAAACCTCACGGCGACCGGACAGATCATCGGAACGCCATCCTTCATGGCGCCCGAGCAGGCCGCCTCCGAGCAGTCGCATGGCGTCTCGACCGACGTCTACGGCCTGGGCGGGCTGCTCTACTTCGGGCTCGTCGGCGATCCGCCGTTCGTCGGCCACATCCCGTTCGAGATCATCAAGAAGGTGCTCTTCGACGAGGCGGCGTTCACTCCCGAGATGGAGGCGGCCCTCCCAGCCTCGCTCCGCGACCTGACGCTTCGGTGTCTCGAGAAGCAGCCGCGAAGCCGCCCCGCATCGGCGCACGAGGTCGCCGTGACCCTGACCCACTTCCTCTCGGGACGAGCGACGTCCGTCGCCCCGAAGCCCCGAGACGGTCCGGCGCGGCCGGCGGCGCCGCCGTCACGGATCCCAGCGCTGATCGCCGGGATCGCCATCGGCGCCGTGGCGGCAACGACCACTCTCTCTCTGATCGGCGGAGACGAGGCGACCGCGCCCCCTCGACCGCCCCGGGAGACGCGCCGGTTCGCGGGGACGGATGCCCAGGCCGAGCCCGAGCCCGAGCCCGAGGCCGAGCCCGAGGCCGAGACGCCGGCGCCCGAAGACCAGCCGACGCACTCGCCGCGCGCGCGAGCCCTCGAGCTCGCCTTCGCCGCTGGAGAGCGCGCCAGGAACGGCGACACCTCGGCGGTGATCGTCCTCTGCGAGCTCGCGATCGAGATCGACCCGGACTGCGTCCCGGCCTACCTCAACCGCGCCGGCGCCCACCTCGATCGTGGTGAACACGAAGCGGCCCTCGACGACATCGAGCGCGTCGTGACCCTCGAGCCGGAGAACGGTCTCGGATGGGAGATGCGCGGCTTGGCCTTCTCGCGAAGCGGCCGACCTCGCGAGGGGCTCGCGAGCCTGGACCGCGCCGTCGAGCTGCTTCCCGACCGCACCTTCCTGCTTCACAGCCGAGCGGAGCTCAGGCGGCGTTCCGGCGATCGACCAGGCGCGCTCCGCGACGTCGAGCGCGCTCTCGTCATCGAGCCGGATCACGCGGCGACGATCGAGATCCGCGGCCTGGTGCGCCTCGACGAGGGCGAGCTCCCGCTTGCGATCGCGGACTTCGAACGAGCGTCGGAGCTACAGCCCCATCCCAACCGCTCTCGACTGCTCGGCCTCGCGCGCTGGAGGTCGGGGGATCTACGCGGCGCCCTCGCGGCCTACGACCGATCGGTCGAGCTCGACCCGCGCCAGCGCCTGACACGCGCCGAGCGCGGACGCCTTCGGAAGGGCCTGGGCGACATCGATGGCGCCATCGCCGACATCACCGTACTGCTCGAGCTCGCCGCGTCCCCCTCGGCGACGGACCACATCGAGCGTGCGCTGTTGCTGATCACCAAGACCGACCACGCGGGAGCGCGGCGCGACCTGGAACGCGCGCTCGCCCTGGAGCCATCGACCGACACCGGTGACTCGTGGTTCGTTCGCGCCAACCTCCTCTTGGAGAGCGGCGATTTCGAGGCGGCCATTCCGGCGTTCGAACGAACGATCGAGCTCTGGCCCCACTCGGCGAACCGATCGGCCTGCTACGTCTTTGTCGCGATCGCAGCCGAGAACACCGGAGACCTCGAACGGGCTCGGCTCTCGCTGCAGCGATTTCTCTTGACCGCGCCGCGCCACCCGCGCGCGCCGTTTGCGAAGGCGATGCTGCGTCGGCTCGAGGAGAGGTGACGGGGCCAGCGCCCCCCGATCTCGAGCAAGAGGGGTCAGGTTACACCGGCTGCTGCGACAGATTCGCACGTGTGATTCCTGGACCTGACCGGACCTGAGCCCTTCGATTCACACCAGAGGCTTGGTGCGAAACGTTCTGGTCCGTACGAACGACGCCGGCCGGCGCCGAGCCGAGGGTGTTGCGCGCGCGCAACTTTCGCACGGTGCGAGAGGTTGGGTTCGCACGGCTCCGACGCTCGGCAAGCGCCGTCGCGCCGCGCAACGGAGACGGCGCGGCCCCGGGCGACCGCGAGTGGATAGCATTCCGGACGCGGTGGTCAGTCGCGGGTCAGCAGCCGCACGTGGGACCAGACCGTCCGCGATCGAGAGGGGCCTCCTCGTACCGTCCGCATCGCCTCGCGGATGGTCTCGAGACCGGGGTCCCCGCGAACCGGGTCGAGGCCAGCCTCGCGGTCTAGACGCTCGAGGTCGGCCCAGCCCAGCTCCACGAGTCGTCGCAGCAGGACGAGCGCCTCCCGCGAGTCGCCGGCCTTCGCGCGTGCGCACGCGAGACCGAAGGTGAGAAGCGCGCCGTCCTCGTCGAGCTCGAGGCAGCGACGAAGATCGCGAGTCGCCACATCGAGCTGGCCCGCGCCGAGCTCGGCGAGGGCTCGGAGGGTCCGGATCGCCAGGTCCGGCGGCCGGAAGGACCACGCGGAGAGGCAGGCGTCGAGCGCTCCTGCCGCGTCGCCAACATCCAGAAGGACGGCCGCGAGAAGGCGGAGCCGTTCGCACTGGTCCTCGGGCGAGTGCGCCTCCTCGGCCGCCCGCTCGAGCTGGTCGAGCGCCTCGTCCGGTCTGCCGAGGAGCGCGTGCGCCCTTGCGATCCGCAGGAGGTCCTCGAACGCCAACGCGCCGACGCGGGTCAGGTCGGCCACGACCGACTCGAGATCGCCGAGCTGCTCGCGGACGCGGGCACGGCCGCGCAGGGCCTGGACAGCGGTCCACGGGTCGCCGTCGGCGACGGCGGCCTCGTAGGCGGCGAGGGCCGGCTCGAGCTCGCCCGCGGCGAGAAGCTTCTCGGCTCGCTCGAGCGCGGTCGGCCCCGAAGGCGAAGGCGGCGGATCAGGCGCGATCGGCGGCGCCGCGTCGACGAGGCCGGGTCCTAGCCGGTGGCGAAACTCGTACCACCGCCGCGTCGTCGCCTCGGGGATGCCGTGCACGGACACGAACGGCCCCTGAAGGAACCACCGCCGTCCGAGCTCGTCGAGGAGCTCCTCCGCGGTCATGCCGAGCGGCTCCGCCGCGGCCCCGACGAGCATGTCGAAGGCCGCTACCCGCGTCTCCTCCCAGTCGATCGGAGCCGCCTCGCGGGGCGGCCCGAAGGCGACCCGCTCCACCTCGTCCCGCCCCCGCGAGCCGAGGTCCATCAGCTCCTCGAGGGCGACGCGGCGCTCGCCGGCCGACCCGCCGTGGAGCCGGCGGAGCCGCGACTCCCAGACGAACGAGCGCCACATCGGGCGCGCGAGAAGTGCCACCGGCAACACGATCGCGAGCAACGCCACCGCCACCGCGGCCAGCCGGAATCGCCGGCGTCGCACGTCAGCGCCCCGCGGTCTCGAGCATCCACGGCAACAGCGACGCCCGGATCACCGCTCGGGTCCGCTCCTCGCCGAGCACCTCGGCGGCGTCGGCGGCGCACGCCGCGAGCGCCCAGCCTATGGGGTCTTCGCCGCGGCTGACGCACGCGGTCCGGCAGGCCCACGAGACGCTCCCCGCCGGCGCCATCCCCTCGCCGAGGCTGGCGAGGTCGGCGATCCTCGCGAACAGCTCCTCGTCTTCGGGCCGCGCGACCCAGCGCTCGAGCACGTCGATCGCGACGTCGGCGAGGTAGCCCTTGGGCGCCCCTCCCTGGTCGTCGATCACGGCGCGGGCGATCGCGATCGCCGCGCGGACGCACGCCTCGGCTCCGGCGTCGCCGGCCGCCTCCTCGATCCGTTCGATCCAGCGCGGGGTCGGGAGGTCGCCGTCCCCGGGCTCGGCTCCGACGGCGACCCGGGCGGCCTCGTGGCCGAGGACGGCCGCGGCGCGCGCCCGCCCCTCGGCCAGGTCGCCGGAGCGGATCCTCTCGACGAGGAGCCGGGTCTCGTCCTCGGGCGCGCGCGTCGATCGGAACCGGCGCTCGAGATCGCGGAGCCGATCGTCGACGGCGCGTCCCGGCTGGACGCGGCGCCGCGGCGCCGGCGCGCCGGTCACCGGCGATCCTCGAGGAGCGCGATCCGGCGGCGCGCCTCGCGGACGTCGCCGTGCTCGGGCAGCAGCTCGCAGAAGCGCTCGTAGTCCTCGATCGCCCCGTCGATCTCGCCGAGCGCCTCGCGCGCGCGCGCCCGGCA
Source organism: Planctomycetota bacterium (assembly GCA_029260755.1). Taxonomy (GTDB): domain Bacteria; phylum Planctomycetota; class J058; order J058; family JAJDCQ01; genus JAJDCQ01. The sequence goes on from JAJDCQ010000142.1 coordinate 10,187, forward strand.
GAACCGCGCGTGCGCCACCGCCTTGGTCCCGTCGAGCTCGAGGCACCGCGTCGCGTCCTCGGCGGCCCCCTTCCAGTCGCCGCCGTCGAACTTCGCCCACGCGAGGACGTGCCACGAGTTGGCGTCGCGCGGCTGGAGCTCGATCGCCATCTTCGCGTCGGCGAGGGCGCCCTCGATGTCGAGCGACAGCCGCCGGAGCGCGCTCCGCCCTCGCCACGCCTCGGCGTGGCGCGGCGCGCGCGCGATCACGTGGTCGTAGTCGGCCCGCGCCTCGTCGTAGCGCTTCATCATCTGCTTGATCATCGCGCGGTTCACCCAAGCCACGTTCATCTCGGGCGCGAGCTCGATCGCCCGGTCGAGGTCGGCGACCGCCCGGTCGAGCTCGCCGAGCGACTTCCAGGCGACGGCCCGGTTCACGCGCGCGTGAGGGCTGTCCGGCTCGAGGGCGACCGCCTGCTCGGCGTCGTTGAGAGCCCCCTCGAAGTCGCCCATCGCGTAGAGCACCCGCGATCGATTCGACCAGGTCCGGCCGTCGTCGGGGTCGACCGAGATCGCCGCGTCGAGGTCGGCGAGCGCCTCGTCGTACTGCCCGAGGTCGGTCCGGAAGAGGCCGCGCTCGTTGAGGATCACTATGTCGTTCGGGGCCGCCTCGACGGCCAGGTCGAACGCCTCGGTCGCCTCCTCGAGGTCACCCCGCTCCCGGGCCGCGATGCCCCGTCGGAGCTGATCGCGGGCCGGGCCCTCGGGCACCTCGTACTTGCCCGGGACCTCGCCGACGCGGTCGTCGCTCGGCGCCGCGCCGAAGCGCCCGATGTGGCGCCGCACCTGGGCCCAGAACGGTCCGGTCATCCCGAGCTGCTCGCCGCGGCGCCGGAGCAGGTCCTCGCTCTCGGGCGCCGCGAGACGGCAGAGGGCGACGCCCGCGTGCGCCGCTCGGCGCTCGTCGCGCTCGACCCAGAGGTAGCGATGGAGCGCCTCGATGACCGGCTCGCTCGCGATCCCGATGCGACCGAGCGCCTTGCAGATCAGCTCGACGAGCTCGCCTCCGTAGAGGCCGAGCTTCTCGCCCTGCGCCTCGGCGAGGATCTCACGGGCGGACCGTCGCGCGCCGTGGGTGCGTCGATCGAGGCGCACGACCGCCCGCTCGGCGTCGGTGAGGACGGCGGCGTCCTCGGCGGAAGGCGCCTCCCCGGGCTCGAGCGCGGCGACGCGGTCGAGGACGTCCTCGAGCTTGCCGACGAGCGCCCCCTCGCCTCGAATCGGGCGGACCTCCTCGGCGCGGAGGTAGCCGTCTCGAACGGCGGCCGCGAGCTCGACCCGGATCCCGTCGAGCTCGGCCGCGAGGGCGGCCGCCGTGTCCTCGTGGCGCAGCCCGACGAGCTCGAAGACCGCGTCGTCCCAGCCGGTCGGACGGCGCGCCGTCTCGCCCGAGCGCCCCCGCGCGATGAGCGCCGCGACCGCCGCGACGCGCTCGGTCCGGAGGCGATCGCGGGCGACGTCGACGCCCTCGAGCCCGGAGCTCGCCCGGTCCTCGCTCACGCCGAGGGCGAGGGCGCGCTTGTAGGCCGTCTTCGCGACGCTCCACTGCTCGGCCCGGACGGCCACGTCGCCGAGGTCGACGGCCGCCTCGAACAGCCCGACCCGTGCCTCCTCGAGGAGGCGACGCCGCTCCGCCTCGTAGCCGGCGGCGAGGGTCTCGTCGGCCGACTCGCGCACGAGCGCGAGGAAGCCCGCGCCCTTCTCGAGCGACTCGAGACCGAGGGCGAGCAGCTCGTCGTAGCGCTCGCGCCGCGTGTCGGCCTCGTCGCCGCTCGCGTCGGCCTCGAACGCATCGCGCCGCCGACCCTCGAACTCATCCCAGACGGTCTTCGCCTCGCTCCGGGCGCGCCCGATCACGCCGAGGCGCGCCTGCGCCGTCGCCTCGAGTCTGGCGGACGCCTGCTGCGCCCGCAGGACGGGGAACGCGACGGCGAGACCGACGAGGAGCGCGATCAGGAGGAAGCTCGCGACGGCGAGGGCGCGGTTCCGGCCGACCCATCGTCGCAGCCGTTCCGGCGCGCCGGGCGGCTGCGCCGCGATCGCCTCGCCGTCGAGGAACCGGCGGAGCTCCTGGGCGAGCGACCCGGCGCTCGCGTAGCGGCGCGGCGTCTCCTTCTCGAGGCACTTGTGGGTGATCGTCTCGAGGTCGGGGTGGATGCTCCGGTCGACGAGGCGCAGGCGCTTCGGCTCGTCGAAGAGCACCTCCTTGATGATGCCGGCCGCCTCGCGCGACCGGAACGGGAGCTGCCCGGCGAGCGCCCGGTAGAGGACGACGCCGAGCGCCCAGACGTCGGTCGCCGGACCCTGCTTCCCGCGCTCGGCTCCCGCCTGCTCCGGCGCCATGTAGGACGGCGTGCCGAGCACCTGCCCCGACATGGTGAGCTGGTCGACGCCGCCGTCGACGTCGCGGGCGAGGCCGAAGTCCATCACCCGCGGCTCGCCGTCGCGGTCGATGAGCACGTTCTGCGGCTTCACGTCGCGATGGATGACGCCCTGCTTGTGGGCGTGGTCGAGGGCGGCGGCCACGCCGCGGACGATCTCGGCGACGCGTCGGGGTGTGACCTTGTCGCGCTTCAGGAGCTGCTCGAACGTCTCGCCGCGGACGTAGTCCATGACGATGTAGGGCCGGCCCTCGTGCTCGCCGACCTCGTGGAGCGCGACGATCCCCGGGTGGCGCAGCCGCGCCGTCGACTCGGCCTCACGACGGAACCGCGCGACGGCCTGCGGACCGGCGGAGCCCGGATCGAGGATCATCTTGATCGCGACGTCGCGCTTCAGGACCGGGTCGTAGGCCTTGTGGACGACGCCCATGCCGCCGCGTCCGAGCTCGCGCGAGAGGACGTAGTTGCCGATCCGCGCCTCGCCCCCCGGACCCGGACCCGGCGTGATGACGGGGATCATCCCCGAGGACTGCGGGATGTCCGGACCGGGCGCGGTGAGCTGATCGGCCTGCCACGTCTCGTGGACGGCCGGCGAGACGATCCGGGCCGGCTCCTGGAGCGCCCGGCCGCAGCGCTGGCACGCGTAGATGTGGCCGACGACCGCGCCGGGGACGTTGATCTGCACCCGACACGTCGTGCAGACGAGGATCCGGGTACCCAGCTCGGACAGCGCGCGGCGGACATCCTCGACCGCGACGTAGCCGCGCTGGACGAGGATCTGACCGAGCCGCACCTGGCCATTGCCACGACGCGCCTGGATGTCCAGACACTCTGCGAGCTGCTCCTGGGTGAGCTTCCCGGCGGAGATCAACCGTCCGCCGAGGAGCGACTCGTCGGGAGCCATGAAGGTCCGATCCTGGGCCGCGCAAACGGGCTGCGGCGTCATCCTGGCACCGGCCGGACGGGCGCACAAACGGGCGTGAGGCCGAGCCGCGCCGCGTCGCGGCCGGGCTCAGCGCCCGGCCGTCTCGAGGCGGTTCGTCGTCGGGACGGCGTCGGTTCCGACGACCCGGAGGCCGGTGCGGGCGAAGACGCGCTCGGGGAGGCCGGCGGGGTCGTCATCGGCCGCATCGATCCGCCAGAGTCGGGGCTGTCTCCGGTCGCTCGCGACGAGGAGGCGACGCTCGTGCCACGTCAGCCCGAGGATCGCCGCGTCGTGCCGCAGGGCGAGGACGGGGCGCCCCGCCTTCACGTCGAGAACGCGGACGACGCCGCCGTCATCGCCGCTCGCCAGAAGTCGCCCGCCGTCGCCCCAGGCGAGCCGGCGCACCTCGACGTCATGGCGCTCGACGAGGACCTGCTCGAGCGAGTCGGGCTCCCAGATGCGAACCGTCCGGTCGCGGCCGCAGCTCGCGAGCGACTCGCCGTCCGGCGCGAACGCGAGGTCGTGCATCTGCCCCTCGTGGGCGTCGATCCGCTCGATCGCGCCGCCGCCGACCCCGGGGTCGTCGACGAGGTAGAGGCGCCCGAAGATGCCCCCCATCGCGAGCCGTCCGCCCCGCGGATCCCACGAGACGAGGTCGAGGTAGTCGTCGTCGACCTCGTGGACGGCGACGTCCTCGCCGGTCGCGCCATCGAGGATGTGCAGGCGAAGATGACCGGCGGCGACCGCGAGCCAGCGTCCGTCCGGGCTCCAGGCGCCGCCGAAGACGTCGGCGAGGAGCTCCTCGCGGACGAAGGTCGGCGTGGGTGTGGGCGGCGTCCAGACACGGACCGCGCGGTCGGTCGCCATCGAGGCGATCCGACGCCCGTCGGGCGACCAGACGAGGTCGACGACCTCGCCGCCCCCCTGACCCGCGAGCGCGAGCGGTGCGCCGCCGCCGGCCGGAACGAGCAGCATCCCCGCGGGCGGACCGGTCGCGACCGCGATCCACGCGCCGCCCGGGCTCCAGCGCTCGAGGGTCGGCAGCGCGGCGAGCTCGGCGAGGAAACGACGCTCGCCGCTCGCCACGTCGATGACGTCGAGCTTCGAGGCGAAGCCGATCGCGACCGAATCGCCATCGGGCGAGGCGCTCGCCCGACCGGCGACGCCGACGAGGCCGAGCGTCCGGACCACCTCGGACGGCTCGATGGCCCAGACCCGGACCGAGCGATCCTGGCCTCCGGCCGCGAGCGACCGCCCGTCCGGGCTCCAGGCGATCGCGCCCACCGGGCCGCCCGCCCGGAGCTCTCGCGCCGCAGCGCCCACCGGACGGATGACGACCCGCCCGTCGTCGGAGGAGGACGCGAGCGCACCATCCGTCCGCCAGGCGAGGGCGGTGACCTGCTCGAGGTGGCGGTCGTGATGCACGCGGCGCTGCCGCGGCGTCGGGTCGCCCGACCGACGGTCCCACTCGATCACCTGGCCGTCCTCGTATCCGACGGCGAGGCGCCCCGCCTCGTCGGGATGCCACGCGACCGCCGTCGCCGACGCGATGTGAGGCGCCCACCCGGCGACCCGCTCGAGGGTCGCCGCGTCGTAGACGTAGGCGCTCGAGAGGTCCATCCGGTAGTGGAGCGAGCTGATCGCGAGATGGTCGCCATCGGGCGACCAGTCGACCGACTCGCCGACGTGATCGGTCCTTCGCTCCGCGTCGAGGAGCGTCTCGAGCCGCTCGGCGTCGAGCATCCGGATGAAGCCACCGCCTCCGACGGCGACGATCCGATCGCCCTCGGGGCTCCAGGCGAGGTCGTGGACCCACGGGTCCGGGAACCCGTCGTGACGAGCCAGCTCTTCGCCGCTCTCGGGGTCGATCAAGCGCAGCGACCGATCGTTCCCCGCGGTGGCGATCCGGGACCCGTCGGGGCTCCAGCCGAGGGCCGTGATCCGACCGGCGTGTCCGGACACGAGCCGGCGAAGAAGCGTCCCGGTGCCGGCGTCCCAGATGACCACGGTCCCGTCGACCGCGCCGCTCGCGACCCGGGCACCGCCGAACTCCCAGGCGATCGACGTGACGGCGCCCGAGTGCCCGGCGGTCGTCGAGATCGGTCGCACCGGCTCGCGGGACGCGTCCCACACGCGCATCCCCCCCTGGGTATCGGTCGAGAGGAGGCGATCTCCCGCCGGCCGCCACGAGACGCGGTAGACGATGCCGGTGTGCCCGGCCAGCCGCGCCACCTCGTCGAACGAGTCCGGCGCGAGGATCCGGACGGTCGCGTCGTCGCCGCCGACCGCGATCCGACCGTCGGGCGCGACGGCCAGCGTGCGCACGGCGGCGTCGGCGCGCGCGACCTCGATCGGCGCGGCCGCGTCGGGGCCGACGACGCGGACGACCCCGTCGAGCGCGGCGACGACGACGCGCCGCCCCTCGTCGGTCCACGCGACCGCGCTGAGCTTGGCTGCCAGCTCGTGCCGATGCCGGAGGACCGGTCGGTCACCGGTGACGTCCCAGAGGAGAAGCGCCTCGTCCTCGCCCGCGGTCACGAGGCGACGACCGTCGGGGCTCCAGGCGATGCCCCGCACCGTCGCGGTGTGGCCGGCGACCTCGACGGCCGGCGCGGCGACGACGGTCGCCGCGTCGTCGCCGAGCGCGTGGATCCGGACGATGCCATCGTCCCCGGCGCTCGCGAGCCGCCGACCGTCGGGGGACCAGCCGAGTGCGAGCACGCGGCCCCGGTGGCCCCGGATCGTCCGGATCGGCCGAACGCTCCGCGGGTCCCACAGCCGCACGGTCCCGTCGACGCCGCCGCTCGCGAGGAGGTCGCCGCCGGGCCGCCAGGCGATCTCGGCGACCTCGCCGACGTGGCCGCGGAGGAGGCCGCGCTCCTCGCCGGCCTCTACGTCCCAGATCCGGATCGTGCCGCCCGACGCCGCGACGGCGGCGCGCTCGCCGCGCGGGCCGAACGCGCCGACGGGGCCGGCGTCCTGCCGGGTCGAGACCCATCGCAGGCGCCCGGCCGCGTCGAGCGAGGACGCGAGGACGCTCCGCGCCTCGACGCTCTCGACCTCGCCGAGGCTCGCGGCGGCGAGGGCGCAAGCTTCGGCGTGCCGGCCATCGGCCGCGAGTCGCGTCGCCTTCTCGGCGAGGGCCATCGCGAGGACGCGGCGGGTCTGCCGGAGCGCCTCGCCGCTCGCCTGTTCCGCGGCGCGCGCCCGCTCGCCCTCGGCGCGCGCGCGCTCGCCTTCGTCCTGCGCTCGCTCGCTCTCGCGCCGCGCGATCTCGGCCTCCGCCTCGATCCGACGATACGACCAGACCGCGCCGAGCACGCCCGCGACGAGGAGGCCAACGATCACGACCGCCGCGAGGGCGACCGTCGCCGCGAGCGCCCGGTTCCGTCGCGCCCAGCGACGGAGCCGGTCGCGCCACCCCGGCGGCCGGACCGAGATCGCCTCGCCGTCGAGGAAGCGCCGGAGGTCGTCGGCGGCGGCCGCCGCGCTCGGGTAGCGCGCGGCCACCTCCTTCTCGAGGCACTTGGCGACGATCGTCTCGAGGTCGGCGTGGATCGACGGGTCGACGCTCCGGAGCGGCTCGGGATCGCGGTAGAGGATCAGCGGCATGAGCTGGAGGATCCCGTCCGCCTCGAACGGGGGACGCCCTGCGAGGGCGTCGTAGAGGAGCGCGCCGAACGAGTAGACATCCGAGCTCGGCCCGACCGAGTCGTTCTCGCCGCGCGCCTGCTCGGGGCTCATGTAGTGCGGCGTGCCGACCATCTGCCCGGTGAGGGTGAGGCGCTCGCCGGAGTCGGACGCGCCGAGCTGACGGGCGGTTCCGAAGTCGGTCAGGCGCGGTCGGCCGTCGTCGGTCGCGATGATGACGTTTTGAGGTTTCACGTCGCGATGGACGATGCCGGCGGCGTGGGCGTGCTCGAGGGCGCGGGCGACACCCTCGGCGATCTCGGCGATCGATCGCGCCGGGATCTTCCCGCGGGCGAGGACACGGTCGAACGCCTCGCCCTCGATGTAGTCCATCACGATGAACGGGCGGCCCTGATGCTCGCCGACCTCGTGGACGGCGACGATGCCCGGATGGCGGAGCTTCGCGGCGGCGCGCGCCTCGCGAACGAAGCGTCCGAGCTGCCGCTCGGCGGCCGCGTCGCCGGGCTCGCCGAGGATCATCTTGATGGCGACCGCGCGCTGGAGCGCCGGGTCGAAGCCCCGGTAGACGACGCCCATGCCGCCGCGCCCGAGCTCGCCCTGGACCTGGTAGCGGCCGAGCTGGAACGCGCCGCCGACGACGCGGGCGGCGCCATCGCTCGCCGCGCCGGCGCGCACCCGCGCCGAGCCCGCCGCCGGCGGCGTCGCCCCGGGCGGGAGCGGCGCGGGTCGCCGGCCAGGCGGAGTCGAGCCCGGCCTCGATGGGTCGTGCATGCCTCCGAGTCTAGCCCCCGTCCGAGCGCACGGCGACGAGCCCCGACCGACCCGAAGGGGTCAGGTCTCGGATGTTCGCATTAACGCCGTTAATGCGAACTTCCGAGACCTGACCCCGTCGCGCCTTGGTGGGCGGGGGCGGGTGCAGACGGCGCATTGATTGCCGCAACCATCAGGACAGCTACAGAGTTGCGACTGAAACTCGCATTGAGATTCGAGCGTTCTCCGTCGTGAACGATTTTCGCTGTAACGAGTTACGGCCGCGGCAGCTCATTGAGATTGAGACTGAGTCTCAATTGCAGAAGAGGAGCCCCGATCGGCCTCCGCGACGTGGCCTCGGCGGAAAATTTTATCCGGCAACGACTTGAGACCGTCGCTTCCGGCCCGAGGGCGACATTGTTGAAAGCTCGGCCGATCGACGGCATCATCCGCCCTCGTGATCGTTGGGATTGAGACCCATTCTCAATCTCAGCAGAAACCACTAGAGACGAAATACTTCGCATCAGGGAGACCTACCATGAGACGCGGTCAGGCTGGCTTCACCCTCCTCGAGCTCCTCGTCGTCGTCGCGATCCTCGTGATCGTCGCGGGCGGACTCATCGCGGCCTACGACGGCCTCGAGAAGAAGTCCGCCCAGGGCGTGGCGACCTTCGACATCGCCGCCCTCGACAGCGCCGTCCGCACGTTCCGGGCGACGAACAACGGGCTCTACCCCGATAGCTTCGATAGCCTCCTCTTCACCGCGGATGGCTCGGCCACCGACGCGACCGTCCTGAACCTGATCAACGGCAAGCTCGCCGGCAAGATCGGCGGGCACACGCTCACCGCCGAGGGCGTCGCGGCGCTCGACGATGCCGGGATCACCACGCTGCGCTACGTCGACGGCACGGCCGCCACGCCCGGCTACGACAACGCCGCCCTGCCCGCCGGCACCCAGGTCTCGATCCCGAACCGCGTGTTCGACAACCCGAGCCGCGGCCACGGCGCGAGCGTCCCGCTGACCGCCGGCGTCGTCGTCGCCGCCGTCGAGAACATCCTCCAGGCCGACTCCACCGGCGCCACCCCGGCCGACTCGAGCCGCCTGCGCGACATCGCCGGCCTCGATGAGACCATCGGCCACGTCGTCATCGCGGTCGGCGTCGGCAACAACTCGACGCTGGTCCACAACGTCAATGGTCGGACCGATCTGCGCGGCGCGAGCCTGTCGCAGGCGCCCCTCTACAAGAACATCGAGCCGAACCTCTACGGTCGGTACATCGCCGTCTTCCACCTCGCGTCCGACGCCGACGCGAGCGGCACGATCGACGCAGGCGAGTTCCTCGGCACGGCCCGCTTCCTCGGGATCATCGACACCAAGGGCGACTGGTACGAGGAGGAGGAGGCGGAGTTCACGGGCGTCAAGTCGTAACGCCCGCCGCCGCACCCCAAGACAAGACCCTTCGCCGGGAGTGGGTGATCTTCTCCACCCGCTCCCGGCGTGCCCATTTTCCGGACCGAGCGCCGGCGTGATCGTCCGGGCGACACCGCTGGATGCCCGTCGACCAGTCCCGCAGGTCGCGTCGCGACGCCCAGGGAGCTTACGGAAGCTGGGCGCCACGGCAGGTCCTTTGCAATGAGACGTCCCCTCATGAGCCACGGCTTCACTCTCCTCGAGCTGATCACCGTCATCGCGATCCTGGTCGTGGTCGCCGGCGGCGTCCTCTTCTCGCTCGCCGGGACGCAGGAGCAGGCCGAGGATCGGGTCGCCGTCGCCGAGATCGCGCAGGTCCGCGAGGCCGTCACCCGCTTCCGGGCCGACACCGGCTTCTGGCCGAAGACCGGACCGTTCGGGCTGGTCGGCGGCAACGGCGGCCGGATCGATCCGACCGACCCGACCCACTGGCCGGCGCCCCTCGCGAGCTCGAGCGCCGCCGAGCGCACCGCCTGGTTCCACTCGCCCGCCAACCTCTACCAGCTCTTCCAGCGCCAGGACGACCCGGGCAACCTCCTCCGGATCGCGGGGTGCCTCGACGCGATCACCGGCGGCGGCGGCGACTTCGACCCGACGACCGGGCGCGGCTTCCGTGGCCCCTACATCTCGCAGCTCGGCGAGGGAGACGTGGTCGTGGGCGATCAGATCGCGCTCGACCCGGTCACCGGTCACGCGACCGGCGACGGCGACCCCGCCGCCGGCGGCCTCCTCCCGGCGGTGGCCGGCGTGGCCGACCCGCACGCGGCGCCCGAGCTCGAGACCGGCCACTTCCTCTGGACGACGGCCCTCGGCGAGCCGCTCGGCCAGCGCGGCCGTCCGTTCCTCGTCTTCACCCGCGACCCGCTCACCGACGCCGACCCGAGCAACGACGGCGAGCTCGGCCCGCGGATCGTCGCCCTCGGCCAGAACGGGCGCTACGAGAGCGACCGGACGGCGATCGGCGGCGACGACCTCGTCGCCGGGCTGGAGCGCTGACTATGCGTGCTTCCCCCCAGCGATCGCGCGGCCTCACGCTCCTCGAGCTCGTCGTCGTCCTCTTCATCCTGAGCACGATCGCGCTCGGCGCCCTCGCGATCACCGCCGACGCCGATCACCAGATTCGCGACGAGACGACCCGCCAGCGCCTCGACGCCGTCCGGACCGCGATCGTCGGCGAGGACGGCCCGGTCTTCGACGGCGAGCGACGGCTGTCGGGCTTCGTCGCCGACCTCGGGGCGCTGCCGACCTCGATCGCCGACCTCGTCGCGCCGCCCGCGAACGCGGTCGCGTTCGCCGCCCTCGCCCCCGAGCTCGATCCCAACCCGAGCGGCGCCGACGGCACCCAGGACGGCGACGCCGACGGCGGCGCCATCAGCCTGACCGCGTCGGGCGAGGCGCTCGGCAAGGGCTGGCGCGGTCCCTACCTCCGCCTGTTCCCCGGCACCGACCTCTGGCGCGACGGCTTCGGGAACGTCTCCCCGCTCGATGACGCCGTGAACCACGGCTGGGTCCTCGACACGTCGGTCGCCGACGAGCTCGGCGTCGGCAGCCTCGGCGCCGACGGTCTCGCCGACGCCGACCCGAGCAACACCGAGCGGCTGAGCGCCTTCGACGACGACGTCGCGACGCGCGTCCTCGCCGACGACTGGCGGCCGCTCGCCGCGACGGCCGTCGGCGCGGTGACCGTCCGCAACGGCACCGGCGCCGAGCTCGCCGACGCCGACCGGCTCCGCGTCTCGCTCCTCGTCCACGAGCAGCGGGCGACCGGCCCGGTGTGGCGCCGGATCACGTCGGACGCCGACCCGGCCGCCGCGGCGACCCTCGCCGACGGCGACTCGCTCACCCTCGCGTTCCCCGCGACCGCGCGGATCCCGATCGGTCGGCACCTCCTCGTCCTCGTCGACATCGGCGCAGACGACACGCCGCACACCGACGACGACGACCCGTTCGACGCCACGACGAGCGGCGCGCGCGTCGTCGCGCCCGTCGCCGTCTTCGCGCGCGCCGACGGCGGCGGCGTCGAGCTCGTGATTCGATGAGCGGCGGCGCGACGACGACGGACGCGACGCCCGCGAACGTGGTGAGCCACCTCCCCCGGGTCGGCCGGCGCGTGACGGTCGTCGAGGCGAGCGGCTTCCGGCTGCGCGCCGCGGTCGTCGTCACGAAGGGGCGCCGCGCGGCGATCGAGCGCGTCGCCACCTCGCGCAACGCCGACCCCGAGGCCGCCCTCGCCGAGGCGCTCGGCGCTCTGCGCGCCGGCGGCCCGGTCTCGAAGCAGGCGGTCCTCATCTCCTCGCAGGTCACGCCCGCCCTCCTCGAGCTCCCGGTCACGCCGAGCAACCCGCGCCCGGCCGCCCAGATGGAGGAGCTCGTCCGCTGGGAGCTCGAGCCGCAGCTCGCCCAGCAGGCCGGCGTTCGCCCGCTCGGAGCGATCCTCGTCGCCCGCGGCCACCTCGCCCCCGCGCAGGCTCGGGCGATCGGCGCCGAGGTCGAGGAGCGCCGCCGCCAGGGACGCCGCGGCGGGCCGCCGACCTCGGGCGCCCGTGCGGCCTCCGCGTCGGGCATCCGCGCGGCCTCGGCGTCCGGCATCCGCGCCGCGTCGGCGTCGCAGGCCGGCGGGGCCCGCGGCGGGAGCGCCGTCCGGTTCGGCGACGTCGCGATCGAGCTCGGCCTGACCGGGCGCGACGAGATCGACGAGGCTCGTCGCCTCCAGCGCTGGTTCGCCGACCCCGACGACGAGGTCGTCTGCGGCTTCGCCGCCCAGGGCGAGCTGCCCGACGAGCCGGGGCGCGGCCGGTGGCTCGCCGCCGCGATCGGCCGCCGCGCCCGGCAGGCGTGGATCGACGCCTTCGCCGCGAACGGGCTCGTCCTCCGCGGCATCTACCCGACCGTCGGCACCGGCGCGGCGACCCTCAACGGCGAGCTCGCCGGCGGGCGGCGCGCGAGCGTCCTCGACGTGCAGGGCGACCTCGTCGGTTGCGCCCGCGTCGCCGAGGTCGGCGTCACCGACCTCCGCCTCGTCCCCCACCCCGACGGCGAGCCGTCGCTCGACCGGTGCCTCGAGCTGATCGCCGGCCGCGAGGACGACATCCTCTACCTCGCCACCGGGAGCGCGGACGCCGAGCTCCTCCGGAAGCAGCTCGCGGCCGTCCTCGGCGAAGCCCCGCCGTCCCTCCCGGTCACGACGAGCGACGCCGACCGGGCGGACGCGGCGAGCCTCGCCGGGATCGCCGCCGCAGGCGCCCACGCGATCGGCGTCGCGCCCGGCGCGCGCGCGGTCTGCATCCCGGCCCGCGAGGCGGGTCCCGGCGCGTCGCAGCGTCCGGTCCTCTGGTGGGCGGCCGCCCTAGTCGCGATCGCCGCGCTCGTCTTCGCGGGCGAGCGCTGGCGCGCGGGCAGGCTCGATGCGGCGATGAGCGCGAGCGCCGCCGCGCAGGAGCGGCTCCAGGCGGTGCAGCGCGAGACCGCGCGCGTCCGCGGCATCGAGACGCGCGTCGAGGCCCTCCAGGGCGAGCTCGAGGCCGAGGGCGCGTGGCTCGCGACGGCCGACGCCCGCCGGCGACTCCTCGAGGAGACCCTCCAGGCCCGCGAGCGCCGCCTCGGCGTCGTCCTCGACGCCCTCCGCGAGCTCGCCTCGCCGACGCTCGCGATCGACCGCTGCGAGGAGACGCGCCGGGGTGAGCTCGTCATCTCCGCCTTCACGCTCACCCAGCGCGACGCCGAGGAGCTCGCCCGCGCCCTCCTCGAGCGCCTCGCCCCCGAGGGGCTCCGTCTCGCCGGGCAATCGGTGACCCGCTCGGGCGCGGGTCGCCTCGGCCTGGCCGGGTTCGCCCTCGAGCTCCGCCTCACCGAGAGCGACGCGGCGACGCCCACCGCCGACGACGATCGCGACGAGGACGCCCGATGAAGTCGCCCAGCCCCCGCGAGCACGTCCTCCTGATCCTCGCCCTGCTCGTCGGCGTCGGCGTCGGGTGGTACGTCCTCCGCGCCCTCCCCGCGAAGAAGCGAGCCGCCGCCCTCGAGGAGGACACCGCCGAGCGCGAAGGCGAGCTCCGCGGCGCGCGCATCCCGCGCGAGCCGTCGGTCCGCCCCGCCCAGCTCGAGGCGGTCATCGCCACCCTCCGCGAGGCGCGCACCGCGGCCGACGCCGCCGTCGCATCGGCGGAGGCGCGCTGGAGCGACGACGAGGGCGGCGCGACCCGGGTCGCCCTGGCCGACCTCGCCCTCGCGACCGGCGTCGCCGTCGAGACGTTCCGTCCCCTCGCGGAGAAGCTCGGCCACGGCCGGGACGCGGCGTCCGGCCCGCGCGACTGGCTCACCGCGATCGACGACCCCGCCGCCGTCGCCGCGATCCGACGCGTCCGACGCCCCGTCTCCGCCAAGCCCGCCCGCGCGCGCCGCAACGCCGACGCGCCGGCCGGTCCGACGGCGTCCGCGATCGCGGACGACGTCACGACGGCGCTCGTCGGCGGGCGGGCCAAAGCCCCGCCCGTGCCCGAGCGCCCGGGGCGCGCCCCCGTAGGCGCCCCCCCCGCGGTCGGAGATGGGGGCGGCC
>JAJDCQ010000143.1 GCA_029260755.1 Planctomycetota bacterium
CGCCGGTCGCCTGCACATCGAACGTCTGCCCGACGGGTCGCTCCGCTTCACGCGCCCGGAGGGGTTCGAGGCGCCCATGCCGAAGTGGTGATCGCAACGGATCGCAACGGCAGAGGGAAGAAAGCGGAGTGGCCGCGATGGTCTCGTAAGACAATGGGCCACGCCGTCGGGAGACGCTCGTACTCTTGCCACGCCGCGGGGCTGGCGCGCGGCGAGACGCACGACGTTCAGCAGTCGGCGCCGACCGCGCCGTGGAACTGCCCCCCCTCCTCGAGCGAACCGATGACCGACCGGAGGGGACGAACCGAGTGATCCCGGAGGGGGCGCGGCACGGCACGCTCGTCAGCGCGAGGGGACCCGCCCGATTGGAGTCGCGGGGGGCAGGCGGCCAAGTCGAGCGTGCCATTGCTGCGAATCTGGTCAACACGCGCGCTGGAGCTCAACTCGATCAGGCGAATGCAGAAGGAGGGTAAAGTTGCTCTGCGGCAGGGAGTTGGAGCCTAACCTCCCGGCATTCAGGCCTGACCCCAATGCGGGGCCCGTGGCTGACTCTGCAAGTCTCATCATGGGAAGCTCGGATCGGGAGCCGGAGCTGGCTTGACCTCGGCTGCGATGAGGCGACCCGGTTCGCGGCGTCGCCGTCACTTTCGCCGTCACCGTCAGCCGTCACCGTCACCGTCAGCCGTCACCGTCACCGTCACCGTCACCGTCGGCCGTCGCCGTCGGCCGTCACCGTCGGCCGTCGCCGTCAGCCGTCGCCGTCACCGTCGCCGTCACGGTCGCCGTCACGGTCGCCGTCACCGCCACCGTCACCGCCACCGTCAGCCGTCACCGTCACCGTCACGGGCACCGTCACGGGCACGGGCACGGTACGAGGACACGCCTCCGACGGGGGTCGGAGGCGCGATCCGGAGGAGGAGGAGTAGAGGTGTCTCTCGTCTAAGGTCTAAGGTCTAGCCCTGCACGCTCGCGCCGCTGCTGCCACAGCTCCGACGCGCGCGCTTCGGGGCGAAGATCGCGCGACGACGGCTGTTGCAACCGCTCGCGGGCGCGGCGGCCGGCGCCTCGTCGGTGCTCGGGGCGGCGTCGACGTTCGCGGCCTCGGCGTTCGCCGTCTCCGCGTTGCGGCTGCTGCAACCCGAGGCGGGCTTGGCCGGGGCGGCGTCCGACTCGGAGCTCGACTCGTTGGCGTCCGACTCGTCCGCCTTGCTGGCGTTCGGCTCGGCGCTCTCGGCGTCGGCGCTCTCGTCGGCCTTCGAGTCGGCGTCGGCGGCCGCGTCGGCCTTCTTCGAAGCGCAGCCGTTGCTCGGCGCGGCAGCGTCCGCGTCACCCTCGGCGGCCGGCGCTTCCGAGGCCGGCGCTTCGCCGTCGACGTTCAGGCTGTCGAACGGGTTCGCCGACGGGAGGAAGTCCTGGGCCGGCGCCTCACCCTTGCTGCCGGGGAGGACGGTGTCGTTGCCGACGTTCGGGAGGATCGCGGGGCCTTCGCCCCTGTTGCCGGACTGCTGGCCGAGCTGCTTGCCGAGGTTCGGATCCCGCGGGATGAACGAGCCGAGCTCGGGGACCTCGAAGTCGGACGACGTGTCGTCGTCGCCACCGCCGCCGAAGAGCGAGCCCAGGTCGGTCAGGTCGATCGTGTTCGCGGGCAGGCCCTGCGCGGGGGCGGGCTGGCTGGCCGGCTTGCCGCCGTTGGCCTGCGCCGGCGCCATGGGCGAGAGGCGCGGGTTGCTGCCGACCGACGGCAGGTCGTTGCCGAGCGGGGGGAGGCTCGCCGCGCCACCGCGGCTCTGCTGGAGGTCGGGAACGCTCGGGGCCGCCGGCTCACTCGAGTCGCCGCCACCGAAGAGGCTGCCCAGGTCGAGCTGGCCGTCCGCCGGGCCGCTGCCGATGTTCGGCGTGGCCGGCGTGATCGGATCGAAGCCCGCGAACGGCGAGGTCGACTGCGGGGCGCTCGGGAGCGGCTGACCCTTGCCGAAGCTCGGGGCGCTGCCGACGCTCGGGGCGCTGCCGCCCGCGGCGCCGACGGCCGGCTGGTTGAACGAGCCGAGCTCGGGCACCTCGAAGTCCGACGAGGTGTCGTCGTCGCCGGTGGCGCCGCCGAGGAACTGCTGGGCGAGCTCGGCCAGGTCGATCGTGTTCTCCGGCACGGGCTGCACGGGCGCGGCCTGCGTCGCCGGCTTGCCGCCGTTCGGCAGGGGCGCGTCCATGGGCTGCAGGCGCGGGTTGCCGGTCGGCGACGCGAAGCCGGGCGTCAGGTCGAGGTCGCGGTTCGCGAACTCGTCGGTGCCGGGAGCGTTGTCCGCCGGGGCGCTGCGGATCGGGGCGTTCCGGTCGAAGCGCTCGATGTCCTGCTCGGCGCTCGGATCGAAGCCGGAGAGCGGCGGGAGGTTCGCCTGGTTCCGGCTGTTGCTCTGGGTCGGGTTCGACTCGACCTCGGCGCCGACGGCCGGCGCGGCGGCCGGCTCGACCGTCTCGCCGCTGCTGCCGCGGATCGCGTTGAGGATGTCGTTCTCACGCTCGCTCAGGTCGTCGCTGCCGGCGTCGGCGAAGCTCGGGGCGGCCGGCGCGTCGTGGTGCGCCTCGACGTCGGCGGCGACGGCGCCGTCGGCGGCCTGCTCACCGCTCTTGTCGTAGGGCGGCTTCTCGCCGTCGGCCGTCAGGCCCTCGGAGTCGTCGACGTTGAACATGTTCTCGCCGAGGACGTCGGTCATGCCCGGCGCGGGCGGCTCGGTCGGCTCGAGCGGGAGGACGACGTCGCCGTTCTCGTCGAGGAAGAACTCGGGCTCGTCGGCGGTCGCGACCATCGTGTCGCGGCCGAGCGAGGCGTCGCGGAGGCCGTCGTCGACGTCGAGGATCGCCTCGAGCGTCGCGATCTCGGCCTCGAGGCGCGAGCGGATGTCGGGGTCGTCGACGCTCTCGAGGATCCTGCGGTAGAGCGCGATCTCCTGCTCGAACACCTCGCGGCGGTTCGCGCTCGGGGTGAAGTCCTCGCCCCAGGGATCGAACTCGTCGGCGTCGACGCGGCGGGCCGAGTCGATCTCCTCGAGCTCCTCGCGCATCCGCTCCTTGTGGCGCTCGAAGAAGGCCTTGAACTCCTCGAGGTCGCCGCCGGGGATGTTCGAGTGGTCGCCGGTGGCCTCGGCCTCGGCGATCCGGCGCTCGTACTCGTCGATCAGGAGCGCGGTCTGGCCGGGCATGGCGAGCCAGGCGCCGAAGTCGTCCATGACCGCGTTGCTGAGCGCCGCCATGTTCTCCTTGGTCTCGCCCATCCGCATGAGGCGGTCGACGAACTCGACGTCCTTGATCGCGGCGGGCAGGTAGAGGAAGTCGCGGTGGTTGCCGAACGCCATGCTCGCCTCGCGGAGCTTCTCGTCGAGCTCCTCGGCCGTGAAGTCGCCGTCGACGAGGTCGAGGAGCGCGTCGGTCGACTCCTTGACCGCGTTCACGCTGCGGCGGTGGTCGTTCCACTCCTTGATCGGCTCCTCGATCTTGTGGGCGGTGAAGAGGAGGCCGGCCAGGTCGACCGCGCCCCAGAGGATCTCGCCGGCGGTCAGGAGGCCGGCAACGACGCGGCTGCCGGGCACCGGCGCGACGGCCAGGGCGCCCTTGACGACGGCGGTGCGGGCGAGGCGGGCGCCGACCTTGCGGGCGAGGGCCCCGCCGATCCGCTTGATTCCACTCCAGACGGGCTGCGCGACGGCGAACGCGCCGAGGGTGATCCCGATGTCCTGGGCGTCGATGTCGGCCCGGAAGTTCATGCTCGCTTCGGACAGCTCGCTGAAGTCACCCTTGACGGCGTCGCCGAAGGTGAAGCCGCCGAAGTCGACCTCGATCATCCGCGGCACGGTCAGCGCGCCGGCGAGGACGAGGTTGTGCTTGAGGGCGCCGGCGGCCTTGCCGGCCAGGCTCTCCGCGCCGACCCGACCGGTGAGCGCCCGGAAGGGACGCGCCGCGACGGCCTCGCCGGCCATCATGGAGGCGTTGAAGAGGCCGAGGCCCGCGAAGAACTCCGGCGTCGTCAGCGCGTGCATGGTGTCGTCGACGGCGTCGGGGTCGCGGTTGATTCCGGCGTTCGCGAGATCGGAGATCACGATCGCACCCGCGAAGCGCGGGTCGGCCAGCATCCGGCCGCCGGTCGCGGCGAGGCGACGGGCGCGGGCGCCGACGCTCGGACGCTCGGCCGCGTTCGCGGTGCTCGTCCCGGCGGCGCGCTCGGCGTCGTCGATGATCTCGGCGGCCCGCTCGTTCAGGGCGGCGCGCACGGCGTTCGGCGCCCGATCGAAGCGATGGGTCCGCGCCGTCTCGCGGTTGGCGTTCTCGCCGTTCTCGTTCTCGTCGGCGCGGGCGGCGCTCACGAACGAGGCGGCCACGAACGCCAGCAGCACGGCGACGGGGAACCCGAGCGGGGCTCCCGGGCGACGGCGGCGAATCTGGTTCAGGCTGGTCATCTCGACTCCTCGATCCTCTGGAGGGCGATCGGCCCTCGAATGCGTTTCGTCAAGGAGTGCTAGTGCAGACGGCGTGCCGAGACCTATCGTTTCACGGACTCGGTCGTCACCTCGATGGTGGTCGTCCGCTCGGCGTCGGCGCCGCCGCCGCCTGTCGCCAGGAAGTTGTAAAGCACCTTCATGGAACGAGGTCGGTCGACGCCGGTGGACGGCGTGACCGTGGTGCCCTCGCCCGTCATCCGGTACTCGATGTCTCCGAGGCTCATGACTCCCTTGGTCTTCATCGTGACGGTGATGAGGGCGGATCCGTCGTCCTGGGGCTCGATCTTGTCGACCCGGAAGGTCTTACGGGTGGGCACCTTGACTCCTGCGCCAAGGGCGACGGGCCCCTCGACGCTCTCCTCGCTGCCGACCTCGACCGTCTTGCGACGCCCCAGGCTGGCGATCCCGCGGAGGGGCACCGACGACCCGGGGTCGACCTCGTTCACGAGGGTCGCGAGCGAGAGGGCCTCGCGTCCGCCCTTGATCGTCGCCTTCGTCTCCGGCCAGGTGCCGGCGGCGACGTCGGCCTCGTTCGGACGCTCCTCGACCGTGATGACCCCGTTCTCCTGAACGAGATGACGCTGGTGGACGACGGCCGCCTCGGCCTCGTAAATTCCTGCGTCCACGTCGACTCGGGTGACGGTCGCCTCGACCGTAATCTCGAGCTCCTCGCGCATGACGGGGTCTTTCCCCGGCTCGCCCGCGGTCATCACGGTCTTCGTCACCACGCGGATGAGCTCCCCTTCGACCGGATTCGCGGGGCGAATGGCGACGCTGTTCACGGCGCCCGGGCCCTCGGGACCGGTCGTCGAGCCCCCTCCGCCCAGCGTGACGGCGATGACGATCCCCGCCGCAAGCACCACCAATACCGCGACTCCGACGATCGGTCCCTTGGACATGCGAGCACCTTTCTCGGGGGCCATGTGCCCCATCGACGATTCGCGGGGGCGCAACCTCGCGCAGAGGAGTCCCACGACGTCGGTTCCAGCTTAGCCACCGGTTGGGAGAGACGCAACGGCGGCCTAACTTGCGACGCACCCGAAACGCAACAGGTTCGCTTGGACGCGTCTGGGTTGATCGCTCAACGACCCTTCCACTCCGGCTCGCGCTTCTGGATGAAGGCCATGATCCCCTCGGCGGCGTCCTCGAGCATCGTGTTGAGCGCCAGGTAGTCCCGGAGCCGCGGCAGGGCGTCCGCGATCGCGAGGTCGGCGGTCTCGTGGAACGCCTGGCGACCGAGGCGGAGGACCGCCGGGCTCTTCGACGCGATCCGACCGGCGAGCTCCTCGACCGCGGTGTCGAGGTCTTCGTCGTCGACGACCCGGGTGAGCAGCCCGAGCTCGAAGGCGGTCTCGGCCGAGAGCTTCTCGCCCGTGTAGACCATCTCGAGAGCGCGCTTTCGACCGACGTGACGCGTCAGGAGGGCCATCACCATCATCGGGAAGAGGCCGACGTCGATCTCGGGCGTGCCGAGGCGGGCGCCGCGACGGGCGATCGCGAGGTCGCAGGCCATGACCAGGCCGATCCCGCCCCCGAGGGCGTGCCCGCCCACCCGGGCGATCGTCGGAGGCCCGTCCCCGAGCATGCTCGCGAGCAGCTCGGCGTAGCGCCCCTGCGCACGCCGGCGCCCGAGGAGATCCGGCGGCGGCGCCGACCCCAGATCGCCGCCGGCGCAGAAGGCTCGATCGCCCGCCCCGGTCAGGACGACCACCCGCACCGCAGGCTCGCTCCGGGCCCGCTCGAACGCGCCGACGAGCCCGTCGATCACCGCTCCCGAGAGCGCGTTCCGCCGGTCGGGCCGATCGATCACGACCCTCGCGACGCCCTCGGAGACCTCGTAACGAACCGCGTCGCCTTCACTCATGCTCGTCTCCTCCGCACCGAGGACACGCTAGCGTCTCGCTCGCGATCCCGCATCCGGACGCCTCGCGTGTGGACCGATCGCGACTCGGACGCTCGTCGTAAGTAGCTGATTGGTCGCGCATAGAGGCGCCGATCTGCGGTCGTGGCGAACAAGCGGCGCGGCGCGACGTCCGACGCGTCTGCTACGATGAAGGCCACCATCCCGGAGGTGTCCGCATGAGCCCCGAGGTGTTCATCTCGAGGCAAGACCGCCCCCCCGACCGCGACCGACCGGCGCGGCGCGAGGAGCACGACGAGACCGAGGCCCCCGAGCGCGAGCGGGCCGAGGGCGATCACGGCCCCGATTCCGCTCCGCCGCCCCGGACGGTCGACGCTCCCGAGCCGCCATCGCCAGCGGACGCCGAGCGGAGCGAGTCCGCCGAGCCGTCACCGCCGCCCGCGCCGCCCCGGACGCGTCGGGCCGCGCGCTCGAGCCGTCGCGCGAGCCGCTCGCACACATCCGCCCGCCGCCGCTCCCGCCGCGAACGCTCGCGGCGCGCCGTTCGGGCCGATCGTCCCGCCCCGACGACCGTCCTCGAGGGGCTCCCCCATCCGGGCGACGTGGTCGGGTCGGGCGCCCGGAGCTACCGGATCCTCCGGGAGATCGGACGCGGCGCGACCGGCGTCGTCTTCGAGGCCGAGCGCACCGACGGCCTCCCGGCGCGCTTCGCGATCAAGGTGCCGCGCACCCCGCGCGCGGTCGACCGGATCGTCGCCGAGGCGCGCGCGGCGACGCGGATCGAGCATCACCGGATCGCGCGGGTCGTCGACGCGCAGCCCGACGGCGACCCGCCGTTCATCGTCCTCGAGCGCGCCGCCCGCGGCGACCTCCGGCGCGCCCTCGTCGAGGCCGACGGCCGCTTCCCGGTCGACCGAGCCCTCGCGCTGTTCCGGGCCGTCGGCGGCGCGGTCGCCTACGCCCACGAGCGCGGCGTGATCCACGGCGACCTCAAGCCCGAGAACGTGCTCATCGATGAGGACGGCGACCCCAAGGTCTGCGACTTCGGCGCCGGCGTCGCGCGGGAGGAGCGCGCGGCGTGCCTCGCGAACTCGCTCACGGGGCTCGATGACGACCTCGTCGGGCGGGTCCGCGGAACGTTCGGCTACCTCGCCCCCGAGCTCTGGGACGGCGCCCGGCCGACGACGCGGACCGACGTCTTCAGCCTCGGCGTCCTCCTCTACGAGCTGCTCACCGGCCGTCGTCCCGTCGGGAGCTTCGCGCCGGCTCGTCGCCACGCCGCAGGCGTCCCGGACTGGCTCGATGCGATTCTCGAGCGCGCCCTCGCGGCCGACCCCGAGGATCGGCCCGCGGACGCCAGCGTCCTCGTCGGCGAGATCGAGCGGGCGCGCTGCGCGAGCGCGGCCCTCGCGGCGGCCGCCGCCGAGGCGGATGCCGTCGCCGACGCGGTCATCGGCGCGATGCGCGGATCCCGCGCCACCGAGCACCGCCGCGCGATCCGCCGGCTCGAGGAGGTGCGCGACGAGGCGATGATCCACGGCCTCATCGCGCCGGTCCTCGCCGCCCGGGAGCGTCGCCGGCGACCGCTGACGGCGGGCGCGATCGGGGTCTGGGCGGCGATCCTCGTCGGCTCGTTCGTCTCGGTCGCGCTCGGCTCGCTCGGCGCGGCCCCGGCCGCCCTCCAGGTGGCGATCGTCGGGTTCCTGGTCGCCTGGCCGGTGCTGCCGGTCCTGGTCTGGCTCCTCGGCACGAGCGCGCGGAGCACCCAGGAGGCGCTCGAGCGGGCACGCCGGGCGCTCCCTTCGCCGCTCACCGCCGGGCCGCTCGAGCGGTCGCTCGGCGCCGGACCGATCCTCCTTCCCCTCCGACTCCGACGCCTCGTCCAGGCCGAGCGACGCCTCGGCCTCCGCGAGGCGCCCGCGGGCGATCGCCCGCCCCGACCGACCTCCTCGCGCCTCGCCGTGGGACGCGATCGATCGGCCTCCGCGTTCCGACCCGGTCAGCTCGTCGGGCCCTGGGTGCTCGAGAGTCTCCTCGGCGCCGGCGCCCACGGCGAGGTCTGGCGGGCGCGCCCGGTGCGCCGCGCCGAGGAGGACCCCAACGCCGAGGATCCGTTCCGCCTGGAGTCGGGCGAGGCCGGAGAGACGGCCGCCGACGGCGCCGGGCCACCACCGGCGGCCGGCGAGGCGCCCGAGGTCGTCGCCCTGAAGCTCCCCCGGAACGCGGCGAGCGTCGGCGCCCTCGCCCGCGAGCGCGACGCCACCCGGCTGCTGCCGGACGCCGAGGGGTTCCGGCGCGTCGTCGCGAGCGACCTCGACGCGAGCCCGGCGTGGGTCGCGATGGAGCTGATCGAGGGTCGCGACCTCGCGGTCCTCCTCGACGACGACGGCCCCTTCCCCGCGCCCGAGGCGACCCGCCTCGTCCTTGAGCTCGCCGACTCGCTCGCGATCGCGCACGAGGCCGGCCTCGTCCACGGCGACCTCTCGCCGAGGAACGTGATCGTCGACGCCGACGGTCACCCCCATCTCTCCGACCTCGGCGCGGCGCGCTCGCTCGACGAGCTCCGCCAGGGCATCTCGTTCTCGCTCTCGATGAGCGTCCACGGAACGGGCGGCTTCGCCGCGCTCGGAACCCTCTCCTGCACCGCGCCCGAGGTGCTCGACGGACAGCGCCCCGACTTCCGGAGCGACATCTACAGCCTCGGCGCCGTCGCCTACGCCGCGTTCACCGGGCGCCGCCCGGTCGGGTGCCTCGGCCCCCTCGAGGCGGGCGAGCTCCCGCGCGCCCTCGCCGACGTCGTCCGCCGCTGCCTAGATCCCGATCGAACGCGACGCTACGCGAACGCCGCGAGCGCCGCCCGCGCCATCCGCCGCGCCCTCGCCTTCGTCGATCTGCGGGTGAGCCGCGCGCTGGCCGACCTCGATCCGGACGCCCGCTACGCCTACTACCGGCTCGCCGAGAAGCTCCTCGCGGCGCGCGTCTCTCGCCAGACCGACCGCCCGCTGCGGACGCGCCTGCTTCGACTCCTCGTCCACGCCCGCCGGGAGCGCGAGCGGGCAGACGACGAGCGCCGCGCGCCGCGGCGCGGACGCGCGGGACGTGGGGAGCGCGCCGTCGAGCCCTCGACGCCGCCGAGGCGCCGGCGCCTCGCCGGCGTGATCGAGCGATCGATCTGGCTCGAGAGCCGCCAGGCGAACATGCTCGGTCGAGACGTCGTCTGCACCGACCTCCAGCTCGCGCCCGGGATCGACGAGCCCGTGCTCGAGGACGTCACGCCCGACGATCCGCCCGACGAGGCCGCCACCCACGACGCCGCGCCCGCGCCGGCGCGCTCGTTCCTGGCGCAGATGTTCGCCGGCGCGATCGAGAGCTCGATCAAGCGCGAGTCGCGACGACTCTCCGAGCTCGGGCGCGACACGCCCGACCCGGACGAGGAGACCGCCGAGACGCGCTCGCTCCTCGACCAGCTCCTGCGTGGGCGAGGCGGGCGGGAGACGTAGCCTCGATGTCGTGGGTTTCGCCTTCGGCGAAGGGGATGGAACCACGGAGACACGGAGGATCCCCTGCTCAGCCTCGTCCGGCCTCGACCTCGGCGCTTCGATGGAGCGTCTCTTTCGGACCCGACTCGGCGTCTACGGGCGCGGCGTTTCTCCCCGACGGAGATCGGGCGCCGGCGACGAGAGATCCTCCGTGCCTCCGTGCCTCGGTGGTTCCATCATCATCACCGCTTCGACGACGAGCGCCGTCTCGCCCTCCGGCGGGGTCAGCGCTGCGCGGTGTTCCCGTAGACGAACCAGCCGCCCGCCGCGGCGATCGCCGCCGGCACGAGCCAGTTCACGAGGACGCCCGCTCCCGGCAGGAGCGTGTGCGAGAGGCCGATGAAGCCGGCCGCGAAGAGGGCGGTGTAGAGAACGCCGCGGGTCTCCGCGGTGGCGTCGGTCGGCGCGTCCGCCTGGTTCCACTCCTTCAGGCTCGACTTGCCCCGGCCCGGTCCGGCCGGCGCCGCGCCCGTGCCGGCGTCCGCGAGCTGATCGCGGTGCACGACGGTCGCGGCCTGGCAGTCCTCGCAGACGATGCCTTCGGGCCGATACGCGGCGCTCGGATCGGAGATCTTCTCGCCGCACTCGATGCAGTGGTAGGTCGGGCGCTTGCCCCGGGCCTCGGCGCGACGGCGGACGCTCTCGGCGCGCTCGCCCTCGTAGACCTCCTTCGCCTGATCCAGATCCTTCAATCCGATCTCGGCCAGGATCGCCTGGCGCGTCCGGACGGAGACCTCGTAGCGGGCGACGTTGACGTCGCGCCCGCACTGACGGCACTCGAACGAGGTGCCGGCGCGATGGCTGCCGACGCGGTACTTCTTGCCGCAGGTGCAGTCGACGACGATCTTCTCGCCCGGGCGCTTGTTCCGCCGAAGGCGAGCGCGGGGACGACGGGCGGACGAGCGCGGCTTTCGCCGGCTGTGGTTGGGGCGAGCGCGACGGCTCTCGGAAACGGTCATGGTGAGCTCCGACTTCGAGCATGGCGCGGCGCTTCGCCGCGCAGAGTGACGAGCGGACGCTCCCCCTCCTGGGGAGCCGCGGGCTCGTTGGCGCGAGAGCCTACTCGGCCTGCCGCGGAAGTCAACCCATCACCCGAAAAAACGCCTTAAGCGCTTATCGGGCAGCCCTCTGCGCGGCGAGGATCTCGCGCTCCTCGTCGGCGAGCACCTGGAGGTGCCTCATCGTCTGGTCGGTCACTGCCTGGTAGGTCGCCGCGTTCTTCCGACGCTTCGCCAGCTCGGAGAAGTCGAGCGGCTCGCCCACGATCACGTTCAGGGGAACGCTCCGGGTGAGGTTCCGGTAGAGCTGCACCGGCAGCCACTTCGCGAGCCCGTTGATGAACACGGGCACGACGACGGCGCCGTTCTGCCAGGCGGAGAAGACGAGACGGCCGGTGCCGCCCTGCCCGGGCAACAGCGTGTGCGGGTCGCCGGTCCGGTTGCGGGTGCCCTCGGGATGGAAGCCGATGAAGGCCTCGGGCGTGCTCGTGAGCTCGCTGATGATCCTCATCGAGAGGGCGTTCATCCGCGCCTTCTTCCGATCGCGGAAGATCGGCGGCCACATCGATCCGCCCGCGAAGATCACGTTCAGGAGCATCCCGATCGGGTTGTCGTAGAAGAACTTCGCCCGCACCGGGAAGTACCCGACGCGCCGCTGCGCGTTGATCGCGAACTGGATCGTCGAGATCGCGAAGAGATCCCAGAACGTCAGGTGGTTCGCGACGACCACGAGCGGCTTGTCGGCGGGGACGTCGCGGAGGATCTCCGGGCGGATGACGTTGACGGTTCGCTGGGTGAAGCGATTCGCGAACGTCGCGAAGAAGTAGTAGTTCCACCGGCGCGCGATCCACTTGTAGGTCGGATCGTAGTTGACCGAGCGGATGACCCGGTAGATCGACCGCTCCATGTGATGGAGCAGACGGAGCTCGCGCGGATCGCGGCGCATGTCAATGGGGGCGGCTCGGCGGGACATGGTCGGGAGATGATGGTCACCGCGCGCGAGCGGTCAAGCCTCCGACGGGACGCTCCGCGGACGGGCCGGCGGGAGCCCCGTCGCGACGCCGACGACGACGAGCCCCGCGCCGGCGAGGGCGAGGGCGGTGAGCGGCTCGCCGAAGGCGGCCCACCCGGCGAGGAGCGCGACGACCGGCATCAGGTTCGTCGCCAGGGCCGCGCGCGAGCTGCCGAGGCGGGCGATCCCGGCGGCGTAGGCGAACTGCGCCCACACGTTCGCGATCACGATCGTGTAGGCGAGCGCGAGGACGGCGTCGCCCGAGACACGGAGGGCGGCGATCCCATCACCGAGGCCGGGCAGGCCGAGCGCGATCACGATGGGCGTGCCCGACGCGAAGGTGATCGCCGTGACCCGCCCGCTCCCGTAGCGGCGGACCCAGGGCGACATGGCCGTCGCGAAGCTCGCCCAGACGATGCTCGCGGCGCCGATGAAGAGGTCGCCGAACAGCGTCTCGCGGGCGACGCTCAGCCCCTGCCCGCGTCCGACCGCGACGAGGACGACGCCGATCACGCTCAGGAGAACGCCCGCGAAGAGGCGCCCGACCGCGGCGCTCGAGGTCCGCCCGTCGGCGCCACGATGGCGGCCTATGACGGTCTCGTAGACGGCGACCTGGAGCGGGACGGTGCCCATGATCGTGCCGGCGTTGCCCGACGCCGTGTTCGCCAGGCCGGTGATGAAGAGGGTCTGGTAGATCCCGTGCCCGAGGACGCCGAGCCCGATCACGGTGAGGAGACCGCGGCCAGCGAGACGCGCCCGGGCGGCCGGCTGACCGCGGGCCCACGCGCGCCGGTGCGCGACGCTCGCCAGGCCGGCCATCACGACCGACGCGATCGCGTAGCGGAGCGCGTTCCACGCGTAGGGGTCCATCACCCGGAGACCGACCTTGATCGCGGCGAAGTTGAGGCCCCAGGCGAGGGCGACCGATCCGCAGAGGGCGTACGCGAACGCCCGCGACCCCGACGCGACGGGCTCGCTCGGCCCCTCGGGCTCGGCGGGCGGAACGGACGTGGTGGCGGTCGGTCTCTCGGGCGGCGAGGGCGGCCCGGGCGCGTCGGACGGCGCGCCGGGTCGACTCAAGCGAACTCGTCCTCGAGCGTGTAGCGGAGGGCGACCCGTTCGACCTTGCCCGACTCGAGACAGTAGACGTTGATGTCCTTCAACGGCCGCGCGTAGACGTGCAGGGTGACCAGATCCTCGTTGGAGGTGTTGGCGAGCTGGTGGATCTCGTCGTAGTCGACATCCGATGTGCTCCCGTCCGAGGTGAGCTGCTCCTCCCGGGCGAGCTTCAGGGTCACCCGGCCCGGCTCGGGCACGCCGGCGACCTCGTAGATCCGCGAGGTGAGGGTGCCGCGACAGACCCGCGTGCAGTTGAGGGAGCCGGCGTGGTCGTGGACGGTCGTCACCTGCCCGGGCCGCCAGCAGAGCACGAGCATGTCGAAGCGCGGCGTCCGGCAGAGGAGATTGCGGGCGTAGCTCTCCTCCGCGAAGAAGATGTGCTGCTTGACGAGCTCGCGGCACAGGTCGAGCCGGTCGAACAACGCCCGGAGCTGCTCGAGGCGGAGCTCCGTCGGCGGGATGTTCATCATCTCGAGGATGAAGTCGTCCAGCGAGATCGTCGTCGTCGCGTCACCCACCCTCGACCGTCCCTTCGATGCGCGCTCGGCGCGGCTAGCGCTTGACGCCGCCCTTCTTCGTCTCCGCGACGAAGCGATCCTTGAACCGGACGCAGTCGGCCACCGCCAGGAGCGAGAACGCGGTCGAGACGACCGGGTCGTCCTCGCCCATCACGCGGTGGCGGCTCACCCAGCGCCCGTCCATGTGCTGGCGCGCCGAGAGCCAGTCGATGATGACCTGCGCCCAGGCGAACCGACGTCCGTCGGCGGTCTCGATCGGGTGCTCATCGTACTCGGAGAGGGCGTCCGTCACCGCGCGGAGCCAGTAGAACTGCAGCCCCATGTCGAAGCCGACGCCGCCCGCGTCCCCGAAGCCCGGGTTCCGGCGGGCCGTGAAGTTGTCGAGGAGCCAGCCGAGCGCCGCCTGCACCCGCGGCGACCGCCGGTCGGCGCCGAGACGCAGGAGCGTTCGGAGGCCGTCGGCCGTCGCCGAGCCGTACGACGCGACGATCCACTGATCGGTCCCCGAGACGGGGAGCTGACCCGCCTTGCCCTCTCCCGGCGCGAAGTGGAACCCGCCGTCGTGGGCCGGGCTCGCGCCGTCGGGGCGGGCGCCGTCGGCGATGAGGCCGTAGTTCTGGCGCGCCTCGAGGTAGGTGCGGACGGCCTCGACCGAGGCGTCCGCCAGGCTTAGGTCATCACCCGACAAGGCGAGCCCCTCGATCGCGATCGAGGTGACCGACAGATCGCCCCGCTGGCCGCCCGGCTGATCGATGTCCAGGTAGTTCCAGGCGCCCCGATGCTCGCCGAAGTCGCCGGCGGCCCCGCCCGCGACGCCGAGCTGACGCTTCTGGAGGTAGCTGCGGAGAGAGGCGACCGCCTCGGCGCTCCCCTCCGGGTCGAGCCGGTGGAGCGCCGCGGCGGCGAGCGGCGCGGCGTAGTTGCGGAACTCGCCCCGGGCGCCGCCCGCGACGCCGGCCTGGGCGGGGTCGCACCGCGCCGTGACCTCGGTCCGCACCTGAGCGACGAGCGCGGCGATCTGCTCCTCGCGACGCAGCCGGGCCACCTCGGGCGCGCGGGAGATCGCGTAGAGGGCGAGCGCCCGCTTCGCCGCGGCGCCGGGCGTCCCCGGGTCGCCCTTGGCGGCCTCCTCGAGGAGGAAGACGACGGCCCGCTTGGTGGCCGCCCGGGCAGCCTTCGACGGATCGTAGGCATCGACGTCGACGGCGAGCTCGGTCGTGACGCCGTCCTCCCGCACCACCCGGAAGCGCACCCGACGACCGGGCTTCCAGGAGCGGAAGTCCTCGACCGCGCCCTTGGCGCCCTCGATCGGACGGCGCCGGTCGATCTCGACGATGACGTCCTTCGGCCGGAAGCCCGCCCGCTCCGCCGGCGTGCCCGGCTGGATCTGGACGACGTAGACCGCCTCGCTCCCGTAAGTCTCCTGCTCCTTGTTGGAGAGGTTACGGATGACGAGCCCGACCCAGCCGCGGCGATGGTCCTCGCCCGCCTCGTCGTCCGCCGCCGGCGCCGGAAGTGGCCCCGCGACGATCCCGAGGCCCAGGGCGAGGGCGAGGACGACGATGAGCGCTGGCGCAGCCAGCCCGAGCCGGCGCCGCGCGAGGTTGTCCGCCATGCCGCTCCCTTCCACCGATCTCCGTCGGGGACGCCGACCCGCTCCGCGACGCTCTGTGGTCTCGGGGGTTGCGCCTCCGGAGCAATGTAGTCGGGGCGCGGGAGACGGGCAAGCGAGGCGGGGCGGCCCGCCCGCGACGCGAGGTCAGGGGAGGCCCGCCCGAGGATCAGCGCGGGATCTTGGCCGGGTCGATCCCGATCGTCACGCCGTCCTGCGGGCCGCGTCCCTCGGCGATCCGCACATCCACCGCCGGCGTCTCGACCTCGTCGGGCCAGGCCACGCCGACCCGGCGAAGGTCGCCGGCGCTGACGGAGACCCGGTAGGCGCCATCGTAGAGGTTGCCGATCGAGAACCGGCCGCCCTCGTCGGTCCGGTCGTTGCGCCGCACCGGCTGGCCGTCGGCCGCCTGCGCCGTCACGCGGATCCCCGCGAGCGGACGGCCGTCGGGTCCGATGACGATGCCCTCGACCCGGGCGGGCGGGGCGACGGTCAGGACGACGTCCTGATAGACCTCACCGCTGGCCAGCTTCATGATGTGCTTGCCGAGGCCGCCGCGGGTCGGGTCGTCGCGCCCCTCGCCCCGGAGAAAGAAGGTGTACTCGCCCGTCGGCAGCCCGCGCACCTCGAACCGCCCCTCCTCGTTGGTCCGGGTGCGCCCCTTGTAGTCGCCCCCGACGATCGCGAAGACCGCCACGCCCGGCTTGGGCTGGCCGTCGATCAGGCCGACGACCATGCCCCGCACGACCGCGCCGAGCTCGAGGACGAAGTCGCGCCGGATCAGCTCGCCCGGGCCGATGTCGATCACCTGACGGACCGGCTCGAACAGCCCGCCCTGCCCCTCGCGGCCGACCGAGACGCGGTACTTGCCCGCGTAGAGGTTCTCGATCGCGTAGGCGCCGTTCTCGTCGGTCTTGCTGCGCCGTTCGGCGTGCCCCGTCCCCTCCTCGGAGCAGAAGACGGTCACGCCCGTCAGAGGCGCCCCGTCGCTGCCGACGACGTGCCCCTCGATCCGGCCGGCCGGCGCGATCACGATGTCGACCGCCGCCAGCTCGATGCCCTCGGCCACCTGGACCGCGAGCCGCCCGGTCCGGGCGTAGTCCTCGCTCCTCACGAGGATGTCGTACTCGCCGTCCTCGAGGCGGCTCACCCGGTAGGTGCCGTCCTCCTCGCTCCGGCCCCGACCGCCGATGTCGGCCTCGCGCGTCGCGAAGAGCAGCGCCCCGCCGACCGGCCGCCCGGTCTCGTCGTAGATGGTTCCCGAGAACGCCGCGCCGCTCCGGAGCTCGAGGTCGACGACGGCCGGTCCGAGCGCTGCCACGATCTCGACGGGAGGATGGTCGCGCGGCTCGAGCGGGACGTGGTCGGTCGCCTCGACGCTGAAGCGATACTCGCCGTCGCGCAGCCCCGCCATCTCGAACGAGCCCATCGGATCGGTCTGGGCGCGCTTACGGTCGCCCGACCGGGCGTGGACGGCGGAGACCCGGGCGCCCTCGACGCCCTGGCCGGTCGTCGCGTTCCGGACGACGCCGATCACCTCGGCGCCGAGGGAGAGGATCACATCGACGTCGACGACCGTCTCGAAGGCGGCCTCGGTCTCGGTCCGGCCCTCGATGTAGCGCTCGGCCGAGCCGCCGATCCACCACTTCCCGGGCACCAGGCCGACGAGCTCGAACGCGCCGTCCTCGCCCGTCTTGAGCTGCATCCGGGCGCGCCTCCCCCCGACGACCGTCTCGATCCGGGGGTCGGGCTCGCCGCCGCGGCGACGCCCGCGCCGACGACCGAAGCTGCGCGAGACGGTCTGGATCAGCTCGTCCACGTCGCCGGGCTCGGGGAGGAGGTCGCGCTGGATGAGGACGAAGTCCCGGAACGCCTGCGCGTCGGTGTCGAGCTGGGCCCAGACCCGCGCGTTCGCGATGCCGACGCCATACTCGTCGAGGACGTACCCACGGATCGTCGCCCCGACCGGGATCGCGTCGGAGGCAGGCTCCCCCTCGCCGGGCGCCGAGGCGGCCGCGTCGCCAGCGTCGATCACCTCGAGCTCGGGAACGCCCTTCGGCTTGACGGGACGGCGCCGAGGAGGACCGCGGCGACGCGTCTCGGCGGCGGGAGGCGTGGGCGCAGGAGCAGGAGCCGTCGCCGCGACGATCGGCCCGGGGTCGCCGGCCGGGTCGTTGTCGGGCGGAACGAGGACCCCATGGAGAAGGAACCCGAGGAACGCCGCGAGGAGACACGCTGCGAGCAACGTCAGCGTCGTCCGAGACATCGAACGGTACGGCGTCTCGCGTGCGGTCATCGTGCGGAGCTCCCCCGCGCCATGGGACGGTCGAGAGGGTCGGCGTGGTCTGCGGGCGCCGGCATCACCCCATCATACGCATGGGGAGGTTCGGACGTGAGCCGGGGAGGGCCAGCA
Source organism: Planctomycetota bacterium (assembly GCA_029260755.1). Classification (GTDB taxonomy): domain Bacteria; phylum Planctomycetota; class J058; order J058; family JAJDCQ01; genus JAJDCQ01. Next base: position 17,563 of record JAJDCQ010000143.1, read on the forward strand.
CCGGACTTGTGCCGAACCTGATGGCCCTTCGATCCGCGTGCTGTCGTCCCGCTCGAGCCGAGCGCCGGCGCGACCCTTGCCGCGAGCTCGCCCGCAGGGCGCGCAGGGGGGCGCAGCCCCCCTGCGCCCAGTGGGGTGGGGTGCGAAGCGCGTGACGGGCGGCGGGCGCGCCAGCCGCCGGCGGGCGAAGGGAGCGGCAGACAACCCGGACCCTGGCAACTCGCCGTCCGCGCAATCCGCGCAATCGGCGGTCCCACTCTCCCGCGACGAACAACTAACCCGCGTTTTGCGCGTATTGCGCGGACCGTTCCGGTCGGCGCCGAGTCGATGCCACACCGAATCACTGACCGAGGGCCCCGTCTTCAGACGGGGCCCTAGACGGGGCCCTCGCTCGTTGTGCTTCTTGCGCTGTTCGAGTCGGTCGAGCGCTACTCCTTGCTCGCGCCGCCCTCGTCCTCGTCCTCGCCGATGGCGTCGAGGTCCTTCTTGCCGCTCTCCATGACCGCGATCACGTTCTCGAGGAGGCTGAAATCATCGCGCTAGTCCTTGCCGTCTCGGACATGGTCTCGTATCGCGTCGCGACTACTCGGCTCGAATTCGAGGAACTCGAGGCTCCCGTCGTCGCCCACGCGGAACCGACGCTTGATCGACTCGGCGAGCGCAGGGAACTCCCGGTCAGCCACGGGCAGCTTCCTGTCCTCGATGATGATCGCCGCCTCGAGCGAGAACATCAGCCCCGCCACGGTGTGGTCCTCTTCTCCAAGACTGTGGCCGATCTCGTGGGCGAACGCCCAGAGAAGGAGCCCGTCTTTCGTGAGGACACCGAGGACGACTGCGGGGCCCGGGGCTGACTGTGCAAGCCGAATCAAGGGATGCGCGGATCGCGGAGTCGGGGGCTCGCGCTGCAAGCCGCATCATCGGGGATCGGACCGGGCGGCGGACCCGGGCTGGCCACCGGGGTCAGGCCTCCGCTTGCTGGCTTGGGAGGTGGGCACGCATCGCAACCACGTTCCGACCAAGCAGCAAGCAGAGGCCTGACCCCGCATGCCGTCACTTTCCGCGGGATCCGATCGCGAAACCGCGGCACCCGCCCGCCCGCGGCTTTCGATCCCAGGATGCGCACTCTCCGCGGCATCCCGATCGCGAAACCACCGCACCCGCGCGATCGCGCGACATGCGCGACCGCGCTACGGCCGCTCCCCGGTCCACCTGGCGAGCACCCGCGCCGCCACGGCGTTGCCGCCTTCCGCCGCCGCGACGACCTCGGCGGCACGACCCCGGACGAGCCGATCGGTCCAGTGGGCGGCCTCGGTCGGCTCGAGCTCGTCATCGAGGCGCGCGAGCGCGCGCTCGGCCAGGCCGCGGATGTCGTTCCAGCCGTCCTCGAGGCCGGCGAGTCGCTCGAGGGTGGCCTTCGCCGCGTCTCCGGGCTCGCCGCCCCGGCGGGCGAAGCCGAAGAGGATCCGGATGGCCTCGGCCGCTCGCGGCGCGTCGGTGTTCTCCTCGAGGATCGGCGCGACGCTCGCCGCCACGGCGTCGACGCGCGCCCGCTCCGCCTCGGGGGACGCGGGGCGAAGGAGCGCGCGCCCGCCCGCCGTCCCCGGAGAGAGGTCGCCGGTCGGGTCCTCGACGCCGGGCCGCTCGACGAGCGCCGCGAGCGCCTCGGGCGTGCCCATCCGGACGAGCGCCTCGGCCGCCAGCTCGGCGACCCCGACCTCGAGGGCGTACTCGAGGTCGTTGGCGGCCGCCTCGATCTCGACGAGGCCCGCCTCGGGATGGCGCAGCGCCGCCGCGAGCCGCACCGACGTGGTCGCGTCGCCGAGGAGCGCCGGGTCGGGTGCCCGGCCGCGCGCCGCGGCCTGGACCACCGCCAGATCGCTCGGCGAGCCCTCCCGCACCGACCCGATCGCCGCCGAGAACGCCTCCCGCCCGAGCCGCCCGGTCCCGGCGTGCCGCAGCAGGGCCGCGAGGGTGTAGACGTTGTACTCGACCTCGAGCGAGCCCGAGAGGAGCGCCGCGTCCGACTCGCTCGCGGTCGCCGCGAGGACGCCGGAGAAGCCGACGAGGTAGCCGCGGTTGCGCTCCCCCATCGCCTTGGCGGCGGCGATCAGCTCGGGCGCGGCGAGCGAGGCGAGGAGCGGGTCGCTCGCGATCATCGGGACGTCGCTCGACCCCGAGCCGGTCTCGGCCAGGAGGCGCCTCGCGGCGCGGAGGTCGCCCGCCCGGACGAGCGCGCGGAGGGCGACGTGGGCGACCGAGTCCGAGTCGTCCCGGGCGAGGAGCGCGAGCGTCTCCAGGAAACGCGGCTCGGGCGGCAGCAGCTCGGCGACCACCCGCCGGACGATCGCCGCCTCGCTCCGGGCGAGCCGCTCGAGGAGCTTCGCGTCGCGCGGTCGCACCTGGGCGAGGGCGATCGCCGCGACCTCGACGTGCTCATCGTTCTCGATCGCCCGCAGCGCCATCCGGAGGCGAACCTCGCGCGGCGCGACGGCCGCGCCGCCGCCCGCCACCAGCTCCGCCTGGATCGCGGGCGAGAGCCTCTCGTAGAGCTCGACCGTCTCCTCGGGGGGCGTGCACCGCGAGAGGGCGCTCGCGATCACGCTCACCGTCATCGCGTCGCCGCGGGCGTGCGCCCGCTCGAGCTCGGGCTCGAGGACCGACCGGACGCGCGCGTCGCCCAGCGACGCCCGGGCGAGCCCGAGCGCCTCCCGGTCGCCGACGGCCGTCAGGGCGGCGACCCGCTCGACCGTCGCGGCCAGGTCGGCATCGCCGACGAGGCTCGCCAGCAGGACGATCGGCCGTCGCGCCGCGCGCCGGCCGTGGTCGGTCGCGAAGCTCGCGCCCGCCATCGTCTCGAGCATCTCGACGAGGAGCGCGGCCGCCCGGCGCGATGCGCGGCGCGCCCGCACCTCCTCGAACGTCACGTGGTCGAACGGGGGCCGACCGACGTCGGAGAGGAGCGGACCTCCGCCGCCGTCGAGCGGCGTCCCCTCCGACCCGGCCGTCTCGGTGAGCACATCGAGCAGCATCATGATGAGGTCGCGCGCGATCGCCGCTCCCTCGCTCGTGCGCACCGCCGCGAACGCGAGGGCGAGCGACCGCCCCGTGATCCGCTGGACGAGGCGGAGGTCGCCGTCGTCGGGGTCGAACGCCGTCACGAGGAACGATGACGTCGTCTCGCGGACGGCCTCGTCGGTGGCGCCCTCGACCATCTCGATGAGGACGTCGAGCCGCCGCGCGGCGGTCGCCGCGAGGATCGTGCGGAGGCGCGCGCGCAGCTCGGGCGGCACCTGGTGGCCGCCCTCGTCCTCGACCAGGCTCGGGAGTCGCCGGAGCAGCCAGGCCGTCGACTCGTCGACGTCGCCGGACGACAAGAGCGGCGCCGTCTCGACGCTCGTCCCCTCGGCCGGCAGGAGGACGTCCCACGCGGCCCGGTAGAGGGCGCGCCCGCTCTCCTCCCGTCCCTCGTCGATGATCGCGCGAGCGTACGCGGCGGCGCGCGGATCGCCCCGCTCCGCGAGGAGCCGGAGGGCGCGGATCTTCAGGTAGCCCAGGAGCGGGTTGTCGAGAACCGCGATCACCTTCGACAGCGGCGGGCCGCCGTCCTCCTCGCCCGGCTCGGGCTCGACGACGCGGAAGACGAACGGCGACCCGAGCGGCGCGCCGAGGCTCGTCTCGCCGCGAAGCTCGGGCGGCGGCGCCTCGAAGCGGCCGAGGCGCTCCATCACCAGGTCGTAGCGGATCATCGTGACGGCCCCGAGCCGCTCGAGGGCGAAGACGGTCGCGCCCGAGGCCTCGTCGGCCCGGGCGCCCCGCCCGATCTGGCGCGGCACCGCGGCGACGCGCGCGCCGGCGGGCCAGGGATCACGGATGAGGATGTGACGCAGGGGCGATCGGGCTCGCAGGGTCAGGATCACCGAGATCGTCTCGCCGCGGCGGACGGCATCGCCGGGCCGAAGCGCCTCGGTGCGCTCGGTCAGGCCGCGGCGGACGGTGCGCTCGTACTTGCGGTCGACCTCGATGATCGCCTCGGGGTCATCGAGCCCCGAGGCGCCGGGGGCCGGGGCGCCGTCGCCGTCCTCCTCGTCGTCGGAGGCCGGGTCCCCGTCGGCCGGATCGATCCGCACGACGACGCCGGCGAGCCGGCGCGCGATCGGATCCTCGGGCGGCGCGACCGAGACGACGCGAGCGGTTCGACCGTCCCCGTCGCGCTCGATCGTCGCCACCGGAGCAACCGCCGGCGCGCCGTCCGTCCGCGGGCCGTCGGCGAGACCCAGCCCGCTCACGAGCCCGAGGGCGAGCTCGACGAGGACCGACGAGGAGCGCGCCTGACCGGCCAGGGCGAGAACCCGGTCGGTCAGCCGGGCGATCAGGGCCGGGTCGGGGTCGACGCGGAGCCCGCGAAGCTCGCCGAGCGCGCGGAGCGCGAGCGAGATCGCGTCGGGTCCGACGATGCCGGGGTCGGCGGCGAGGGCGTCGCGCGCGATCGCGGTGACCGTCTCGACGAGCTCGACCAGCGCGGGGTCGACCTCGTCCTCGTCCTCGTCCTCGTCGTCGCCGTCCTCGTCATCCTCGTCGTCGCCCTCCTCGTCGTCCTCGCCCTCGCCCTCGGCGCCGGGCGGCTCCCACCCCCCGTCGCCGCCGAAGCCGAACCCGAAGTCATCGTCCTCGTCGTAGAGGGCCGCCTCCTCGATCGTGTAGCGGAGCTCGGCGATCGCGCCGAGGGCGCGGAGCGCCCGCTCGACGAGGCCGTCGAAGGCGGTCGGCTCGGGGTAGTCCTCGACGACGTGCCCAAGATCCGCCGAGCTCCGGACCGCGGCGACGGTCCGCGCGATCCCGCGCGGCGAGAGCGTCTCGTTCGCGATCGCCTCGGAGATCAGGTCGATCGTGAAGTCCTCCGCCGACGAGGAGATCATCTCGTCGGGGTGATCGGCGATCCGATGGAGGACGTAGGCCGCCATCTCCGCGTCGCCCTGACTCGAGTCGACCGCCCAGGTCAGGATCCCGTCGACGTCGAGGAGGTCGTCGAAGCCCCGCGGCATCCGTTCGCCGTCCGCGGGCAGGCGCCGACCGAGGCGGAGGAGGGTCTCGCCGGCGATGAGCCGATCCGCACGCCCGCGCGCGGTGATCGGCTCGGCGATGAGGTAGGCCCGGGCGAGGAGCGCCTCGACGAGCTCCCGCACGCCGCCCTGGCCCCGCGCGGCCCCGCCGGCGGGCAGCGGACGGGACTCGCCGGCCGGGACGAGCACCAGCTCGGGAAGACTCCGCGAGTTCGCGGGGCGCCGCGAGCGCAGGGTCGGCTCCCACGACGCGAGGATCGTCTCGCCCGACCGCACCAGGATCCGGGGCGCGTCCGCGCCGTCTCCGGGAATCGTCACCACGGCGGGCGTGGAGACGCCGGGCGCGATCACCACGTCCTCGCCGGCGGGTCCGAGGAGGGTCGCGCCGGCGACCTCGATCCGCGGCGCGGACGCCTCGGCGCCGATGCGAATCCGGCCGACGATCTCGTCGCCCGGACCGACCACGCCCGGGAAGTCGATGAGCGCGCCGCGTGAGCGGGTGAGCTCGACCGTGGCGACCCGCGCGGCAGCCGAGGTCGACCGGACCGCGGACGCCTCGACGGCCCGAGAGCCGTCCGCGTTCCTCGGGGCGAGGGCCGGCCCGAGTGGGATCGCGCGCACGATCACGACGAGGCGGCCCGGCGCCGCCGGCGTCGGGAGCGACAGGTGCGCCCGACCGGCCGCGTCGGTCCGCCCGCTCCGCATCCCGACCGGCGTGCTCGCCCGGGCCATCGCCCCGCGGAGAACGTTCCGGAGGGCCGGCATCAGCGGGGCGGCGGGCTCGTCCTCGTCGAAGTCGGTGCCGGCGAACTCGAACGCCGCGGCCTCGCTCCACGACGGCGGGTCGTCGTCGTCGACCACGACGCGCACGGGCGCCGGGCTCGAGGCGCGCAGCGTCGCGATGAGCGCCGCCGCGACGCCCGCCTGGTCGGCCGGGAAGGCGGTCGCGGTGACGAGGGCGCGCGCCGGCCGACCGTCCGGTCCGGCGACCGAGACGTCGAGCTCGATCGGGGCGCCCGGGGCGACGGCGTCGTCGAGCCCGGCCACCTCGAGGCGCAGCGGCGGCGCCTGCTCTCGTTCGATCGGAACGACATCCGCCGAGTCGCGGTGCACCGGGCCGAGCGCCTCGAGCAGCTCGGCCGGCGGCGCCGCGCCCCCGTAGGGCGGCAGCTCGCGCCGACGACTGACGGGCGCGCGGAGCTCGCTCGTCCGACCGCCCTCGACGAGATAGGCGCACACGCCGAGTCGCGACCCCACCCGGGCGCGGGTCGCGTCGAGCTCGACGCTCGCCGCGCCGCCCTGGATCGGAGCGACCGCGACATCGATCGGCGCGTGACCGCCGTCGACGAGGACGAAGGCCACCCGGCCGCCGTCCGCGTCGAGGACGGCGGCCCGCACCCGCCCCGAGCCCGGATCGATCCTGTCGGCGACGACGAGACGGGGCGTCGCGAACGCGAGGGTCTCGAGCGCGCCGGAGGCCTCCCCGACGCCCGGCAGGACGACGACCGGCGACCCGACGAGCGCATCGCCGCCGCCGCCTCCGCCACCCGCCTCCCCGGAGCCGGGCGGCGACGCCGCCGGCGAAACCGGTCTCGCGACGACCCGGTAGACGCCGGCGGTCGCCGGCGAGGGGAGCTCGATCCGGCTCTCGACGCCCGCGCGGGGCGATACGAGCACGGCGTCTCGGAGCGCCTCGGCCGTCGCGGGAGCGCCGACCGGGACCAGCCCGACGCGGAGCTGCGGGGTCTCGGCCGCGCCCGAGCCGCCCGCCGTGACGCGCACGGGCACCGATCCGCCGCGGACCACGACCGGGTCGGGATCGAGCCGGACCGCGCCCGCCCGGTGCACGATCTGGACGAGGGCGTTCACCGAGTAGCCCTCGTCGTCGAAGGTGACCCGGACGAAGCCGAGGGCCGGGAGCGGGAAGCGCTCGACCAGCGCGGGGACCGGCAGGACGACCTCCACCTCGGCGGCGCGGTTCATCCGAACCGGCGCCTGCGCGACGAGGGTCGCCGGGATCCAATCGGGCCAGTGCCACGACCCGCCGTCGTCGACCGAGCCGACCCCGGCGGACACCCCGGGGGGAACGATTCCGAGGTGAACCGTCCCCTCGAAGAAGCCGCCCGCGCCGAGGTGCGCCCGAACGTCGGGCCCGATCGCCCGGACCCGGAGCCGGGCGGGTCGCCCCGGCACGAGCGGCGTCGACGGGGGATCGATCGCGAACGCGACGCCGTCGAGATCGGCGACCTGCTCGTGGCTCCAGACGAGCCACGTCGACGGCCAGCCGGTCCACTCGAGCGGCTGGAGATCGTCGTCGTCGTCGGGGAAGTCGATCTCATCGTCGTCGCCGAGGGCGATCCCGACCGCGAGCTGACCGCCGCATCCCTCGATCGGCGCGACGAGGTCGGCCGCGAAGACGCCGTCGGCGTCCGTGTCGGCCGCGACCTCGAACTCGCTGCACTGATCGCCGTCGTAGGCGCGCACGATGATCCGCCGCGCGCGGAGCGGAACCGTCTTGCCGTCGCGCCGATCGAGGATGCGGACCGAACCGGTGATGCGAAGGCGCTCGCCGGGATGGACCGCGACGCGATCGAGCGCGACGTCCGCCTCGAGCAGGCGCGGCTCGTCCTCGGGGTCCCCGAGCTCCTCGTCCTCGCCGAAGTAGAGCCCCGAACCCGGCGCCTCGGTCGCGTGGAGGCTCGGCTCCCCGTCGCCCGCGGGGGTCACCCGGAGCAAGACGGGCAGCAGGTCGAGCGGCGCCTCGAGCGCCTCGGCCTCGAGGATCTCGGCGAGCTCGACGCGAGCTCGCCCGGTCGGCCCGACCACGGCGCGGGCGACGATCGCGTCCTCGCCGGCGTCCGCGTGGACCTCGACGACGGCGCCAGCGAGCGACGCCCCCTGGCCCACGAGGATGAGCTCGAGGGCGCTCCCATCGAGGAGGGCCACCGCCGTCGGGCCGCCGACCCGGATGATCCGCTCGATCAACCGTCCCCCGGTCGCGGCCCGCCCCAGGAAGTGGCGCGGTCGCCCGTCCTTCGCCAGGGCCGCAAGCGCCGCGAGGGCGCGCGCGGGGTGATCCTCGTCGCCGGGGGACGCCGATCGGTCCAGCCGGATCGAGTCGCCCGACGTCGCGATGCGACGCCCGTCGCCGAGCGTGTCGGTGTCGTCGAAGATCGTGCCGGTGAGGCGGGAGACGAGCGCAGGCGCGAGCGCGTCGCCGTCGACCGCGATCGGCGCGAGCTCGACCGTTCCGACGCCCCACTCCTCGGCGTAGGGGAACGACGCGGCGACGAACGAGGCCCAGGCCTCCTCCGCGCCGCGGGGAGCGGCGAGGAGCTCCTCGGGCCGGAGGACGGCGATCCCCGACGGTGTGATCGTCCGGAGGAGCCGGACGCGCTCGTCGAGATCGGCGCCCGCGCCGACGCGGGCCTCCGGGGGAGCGCCCGCGGCGCGCGCCGCGATCCGGGGCTGGAGGCTGGTCGCGGTGTCGAGCCCGGGAACCCGCTCCTCGAGCTCGAGGAGGAGATCCGAGAGCTCGCGAGCCGCCGCGGCCTGGACCGGGCTCGGCGAAGGCGACGTGGTCGCGCTCACCATCCCGGCGAGCGAGGCGAGTCGGCGGATGGCGTCGCGGCGACGCCCGGTCCGCCGCTCGACGATCGCGAGGCGGAGCGCGGCGCGGTCGCGGTCGAGCCTGGGGGCGTCCGCGTCGCGGAGAATCGCCATGAGCTGGGCGCGGGCGAGCTCGGCGGCCTCCTCGACGTCCTCGAGCATCGCCGCGGCGGTGAGCGCCGCCTCGAACCGGATGCTCCGGGCGCCGACCTCGTCGTCGGCCGCGGCGATCGCCCGCTCGTACCGCCGCTCGAGGATCGCGAGCGCGGCGCGGAGCCCATCACGCTCGGCGGCCTCGGCGACCGCGGCGCGGACGGCGCCGAGCGAGCCGTCCGGGTCCCCGCCGTCGTCGTCGGGAGCGGCGCTCGCCAGAGACGTCAGGGCGAGCGCGATGACGGTCGCGGCGATCGGGGCGATCGTCGCGCGGGGGCCCGCCGGGGGGGGCTGGACGGGGTCGCGACCGCGCGGCGGCCGGGTCGGCTTCGGAGCTTCAGTCACGGTCGTCGATCATCCCCCGGGCGGCCCGACATCATCAAGAGCAAGCAAGGAAACGTAGGAGCGTCATCGATCTGACGCCATAGCTCGCGTGCTGACAACCGGCTACGGCGCCCCGGGCCGGCCCACCCCGCCCCCGGGACGTCTTGATTCGCGCCTGGGCCCGAACTATCATGCGGGGACTCGGGGAGCAGCCCGCCCGCCAGGGCACGCGAACGGCCGCCCCGGAGGAGGTAAGCCCATGTCCACCGGTCGGCTTCGTCTTCACCGCAGCGCCCTCCTCGTCGCGCTCGTGCTCGTCTCGGTCGCCTTCGCCTGGCTCACCCCCAGCGCGTCCGCCGAGTTCCGCAAGGGCCGCATCATCATGAACGACGGGCGGGTCATCGAGGGCGACATCGAGGAGCGCGGACGGACCGTCGTGGTCCGGCTCGCCTTCGGTGAGGTGCCCTACACGCGCGATCGCATCAAGGCGATCGAGTACGAGGACGCCGGGGGCGAGGGCGGCGGCGCCGACGGGGTCCACTGGATCATCCGGCTCAAGGACGGGAGCGTCCTCACCGCCGAGTCGTTCGAGGACCGCGGCCAGAACATCGTGGCGCGCGTCGGCGGCGCCGAGGTCATCATCCCCAAGAGCGATCTCCTGCAGCCGGGAGCCATCGAGAAGCGGACCAGCCCGGCCGGCGGTGGCGGCGCGGCTGGCCCCGGACCGACGGACCCCGATGATCCCCAGGAGATCGAGTTCACCGGCGCGGTCTTCCGCGACTTCGAGGCCGGGTTCGCGGTCCGCCGCCCCGACGACGAGTGGGTGATCGTCGGGCGCTCGCCCGAGCCGATGATCCGGGCCAGCCTCTCACGCGAGGTGGACGGAGTCGGCGCCGAGATCGAGGTCCAGGTCATCGACGAGGAGCTCGATCCGTTCCGGGAGGTCGACGCCAAGAAGTCGAAGCAGCTCGCCGGCGTTCTCAACGACCAGATGAAGAAGCGCTACGCGAAGTCGGGGACGCCGAAGGTCACGGTCAAGGTCTGGAACGGCCTCGCCGTCTACGAGTCGACGTTCTCGGCGCAGCCCGCCGGCCGCGACAAGCAGTTCGACTACGTCGAGACGCGGATCTTCGCCGCGGGTCAGCTCTACGTCATCCGCGGCTGGGCTCCCAAGCTCGACGGCTCGACGCTGCCCAAGGTCCAGTCCGTCCTCGACGGCTTCTCGCTCCTCGGAGCGCTCGTGTTCACGCCCGACGCCTACGTCGACCTCGAGAGCGGCTTCGCCGTCTACTCGCCGAACGACGACTGGCGCCTCGACATCGACCTCTTCGACCGGGCCCACCCGGTGCGTTTCCTCCTTCCCGCCTCGGACCAGGCGTACGCGAACCTCGAGGTCGAGATCGAGACGGCCGAGGAGGACGCCCTCGCGAAGACCCGGATGAACACGTTCATCGCTCAGCGGAAGGAGAAGTCCCGCTACTTCGAGCTCCAGGGCAGCCCGGTCGACCGGAGCGACGACGGGGTCGAGATCATCGAGATCGCCTACCTCGACTTCCCGCCGGGCGGCGACAAGCTCGAGAACTTCCGCCACACGATCGCCCGGGTCGACAGCGGCTTCGTCCACGTTCGAACCCGCGCCTCTCGCGACCCCGAGGCGGAGAGGGCGCGCGACGACACCGCGGCGGTCCACCGGCGCTTCCACCCCGTCTCCGAGTCGCGGCTCCACGCTCAGATCGAGAATCAGTCGGCGGCCCTCGACGACTTCCACGAGGGCTGGCTCGCCTTCAGCAAGGGGAATCACGAGAACGCGCTCGCCTCGTTCGAGCGGGCCGCGGGACGGTTCGACCGGTTCGCGAGGGCCTGGTTCCTCGCGAGCCGCTCGGCCGAGAAGCTCAAGCGCTTCGAGGACGCGCAGCGGTTCCGCGAGGAGGCTCAGACGCGCGACCCGACCGGCGACTGGGGCGGCGACTCCAGCGAGATCATGCTCTCCGCCGCCCGCTCGGCCTTCAAGTCGAAGAGATTCGAGGAGGCCGTCCGCTACTTCAAGGCGGCCGGAGGGATGAGCCTGGACGAGAAGGATCGAGGCGATTACGTCAAGGCGTATCTCGCCTGGGCGAAGGCGAAGAAGGGCTTCGAGGACCGAGAAGACGTCTACAAGAAGGCGATGAAGGACTCGCGCGACAACCCAGCAGTCGAGAACGCCTACTACGGGATGCTGATGTCCTGGGCGTCCGCCCTCCAGAAGAAGAAGGACTTCCGCGGCGCGAAGCGACAGGCGAAGGAGGCGAAGAAGGTCACCAGCAACCCGAAGAACCGCAACAAGGCCGAGGCCTTCCTCAACAAGCTCGCCGAGGCCGAGGCGAAGGAGCGCGGGCGCTGATCGCGAGGGTCACCGCCCGCCTCCTCCCGAGACGACCGGAACGACATGAAAGAACCCAGTGACTGGATCTTCCCCGGCCTGCTCGTGCTCGTCCTCGTCCTCGTCACCTGGTTCATCCGGAACCGAGAGGCGATCGAGGTCCCGGAGGCGTGCAAGGAGATGGGCCCGAAGATCCGCTTCGGGAAGATGAAGCTCGCGAACCAGACCGCGACGCCGAACCGGAACGACGTCGTCATCTACCGCGATCGCGCGAACGCCGGCAGGCTCGAGGTCGGGCGGATCATCGCCGTGGCTGGCCAGTCGGTGCAGGTCGCCGATGACGTCCTCTACATCAACGACGAGGCGGCCGGCGACGGAAAGCACGGCCCGAACCTCCTCCGCTACCACATCCCCCGAGATTGCTTCTTCATTCTCTACGATCAACGCGCGGCGCGCGGCGCCTCCCTGGCGGACAGCCGAGCCCTGGGACCGATCCACCGCTCGCAGATCATCGGCGTCCTCTCGCCCGACGCCTGACCGAACGCCGTCGGCGGCCGACGGCCGCCGGTCGTCCACCCGCTCCCTCAGCCCGAGACGAACGAACGAGGCCATGTCCGAGAACGAGGCCAAGAAGAAGACGCGCATCTCGCCCCTGGCGTTGCTGGAGGCAGGCGGCGCCGCCGTGTGCTTCCTGATCGCGGCGTCGATGGGTTGGACCACCTACCAGCAGTTCACCTACCACGAGGCGATGGCCCAGGCCGACTCGCTCCGCATGCGGATGGGCAAGGGCTACGCCCCGGCCCGGGCACGGATCACGAGCGTCCGTGACATCGGCGCCGACGAGGTCGACTACCACCTCCTCCACGGCGCGATCAACCTGCTGGACTTCAAGACCCACAAGGCCGCCAAGGCGGCGTTCGCCGAGGCGCTGAAGGTCGACCCGAGGAGCGGGCCCGCCAGCCTCGGGGTGGGCGTGGCGACCCTCTACGAGGCGGCCGCGCCGGAGCTGCCCGACGCCGACCGCCAGGCGCTCGTCGAGACGGCCATCTCGGCGATCGAGGACGGCGGCAGCACCGTCGCCGCGACCGTGAACGCGGCCTGCGCCGAGGTGCTCCGCGACCCGAAGGACGACAAGGGAGCGAAGCGGGCCCTGGCCCTCTTCGACGAGGCTCAGGCCGCCCTCGATGGCGGCGAGGCGGTCCCGCTCCAGGTCGCGATCGCGTTTCACTACAACCGCGCCGTCGTCGCGCTCCGGGTCGGCGACTACGCCCTCGCGTTCCGGTCGCTCACGACGGTGGTCCAGCTCAACCCGGGGACGTTCGCGCCCTATCCATACGAGCGGTTCTGGAAGTTCTACCTCGACACCACCCGTCGGATGCTGACCGACCGCGACGCGGACAAGAAGGACCAGCGCGACGGCGCCTTCATGGTCGAGAGCATGCTCAAGGCGAACCTCGTCAACCGGCTCAACCGGACCCAGAACAAGTGGGGACTGGGCGACCAGACGCTCCGGCGCGACCTCTGGAACGCGACGGGGATCGGGATGTACCACGCCGGGGAGTACAAGAACTCGACCCACGCGTTCGGGATGGCCGTCACGGCGGCGAAGGGTCGCGGCGCGAGCAAGAAGAACCTCCGCGACTACCAGCTCAACCGCGGGATGGCCTGGCTCCAGCGTGGCCGCAGCCTCATCGCCGACGACGAGAAGGCGGCCGAGTCGGCCTACCGGAAGTCGCTGGCGGCCTTCCGCGACGCGGTCATCGCGCACGAGGAGGACGAGACGATCAGCTACGTCGCGCTGACCAACTCGGCCTCGCTCGCCGCCCTCCCGCCGACGACCGATCTCAACCACTCGACGAAGTGGTTCGACTACCTCCTCAAGAAGAGCGAGGGCGTCAAGGGAACCGAGCGGGAGGCCGAGGTTCATCGGCGCCTCGGCGTCACCTGGGAGTGGGGCAAGGCGTGGGCGCGGGCGATCAAGGAGTACCGGATCGCGATCGACCTCCAGCACAAGGACGCGTTCGAGCTCGAGGTGCGCATCGATCGGCTCCAGCAGAGGCTGGCGAACCGAGTCGGCGGATCCTGAACCGAGTCACGGGCCGCGACGGCGCCAGCCCGAGGGCGGAGAAGCAGACGTGGAATGCGGAAACTGCGGTAACGAGACCAACGACGAGCTGAAGTACTGCGAGTACTGCGGCGCGGACATGGTCTTCGACGAGATGGAGTACGCCGGCACCGTCTCGGCCAAGGCCGGCGCGCGGGCGAAGCTCTCGAGCGAGGAGCAGATCCGCGTCGCCCTCCTCGGAAGCGTCTTCCTCCTCCTGTCGGTCTTCCTCATCCGGTTCGTCCTGATCCAGCGAACGAACGTCGAGGTGCACCCGGTCTACTTCCTCCCGATGTCGGTCGCGGAGGAGGGTCTCGACGAGAACATCGACACGCACGTCGACCTCGAGCTGGTGCCGATCCCGTATCCGCCGGACGAGTAGGACGACGGGGACGCTCGACACGCCACGGGCCCGGGTCACCCCGGGCCCGTTTTCGTGTACGAACGACGAAACAAATCTCGCGCAGACGCAGAGACGCGGAGCACCCCTGCTCGAGGGCGGTGGGCCCCTCCTCGATCGGGTTCCAGGTGGAGATGGACCGGGACGTCGGTCAGGGCGCTTCGGACGCGGGGCCGCCGAGGTTCTTCTCGAGGAAGACCACGTTGCCCTTGTCGTTGTAGCTCACCTTGTCCATCACCTGCCGGACGAGGTGAATCCCGAAGCCGCCGGGACGCTTGCCGACGGCCTCGCGGCGTTCGATCGTGGCGATCGGGTCGAGGGTCGGGTCGGTGAGGAGCTGGGGGTCGAAGCCTTCGCCCTCGTCCTCGATCCGGAAGATGATCTTGTCGCGGTCGAGGCGGTAGGCGATCCGGATCCGGCGCTGGTCGTCGAAGCGGTTCCCCCACTCGATCGCGTTCTGGCCCATCTCCTGGACGGCGATCCGGATCCGGTTCTTGCTGTCGTGATCGAGGCGGCTGTCGAGGAGGAGCTGGCAGAAGTCCTGGAAGCGGTCCAGATACTCCTGGCGGCTCGGCGCCGTCAGCTCGATCCAGCGCTCGTCGCGCCCCTCGGCGTCGATCGCCCGCCGCGTCCGGACCGTCGGGATCTCGTCCGACGAGGTCGACCGGCGCGTCGCCTCGCGGAGCGCCGCATCGACGCAGCGGACGAGGTCATCGCGCGAGAACGGCTTCCGGATGTAGCGGAAGGCGTCGTTGCGGAACGCCTCGACGACGCTGTCCTCGTCACCCATGGCGGTGATGAGGATGACCTCGGTGCGCGGACGGATCTTCTTGATCTCGTGGAGGAGCTCGAGCCCCGACAGCCCCGGCATGCCGAGGTCGGTCACGACGACGTCGTAGGGCGGCGTCGCCTCGCGGATCCGGTCGAGTCCTTCGAGACCATCGACCGCGGTGTCGATCGTCGCGCCCCGGCTCCCGAGCATGCGCGAGACGATCGTCCGGATCGACAGGTCGTCTTCGACGACCAGCACGCGCTTGTCGGCCCAGGGATCTCCCATCAACTCTCCCGACCTCTACCTACCACAGCCGGACCGCGCGCTGCAAGCCCGAGCGCCGGCGACCGTTCCGGCGACGACGCGATTCTGAATGTCGGGGCGCGGTGCGTCGTCCATCGGGCGGCGCTCCGCCTCGGGCCGCTCCGGGAGCCTGCTTTACACGCTCCTGGGCCCCTGCTAGAATTCGCGCCCATTGAGGGATGCGCCACGAGCCGCGTCCGCGCCCGATCGGGCGACGGGGGCGGCTCGCTCGGCAGATTCGAACCTCTCGCGCTCGCTCGACGACGGATGGAGTGACCTCGATGATCACGACGACTCGCGCTGCAAGCCTCGCCGCGTGGACGCTCGCGGCCCTGACCGCCTCGGTCATCGCGATCGCCTCCTCGCCGACGCAAGCGCCGGCCGGCGAGCCGGAGCCTCGCCCGCGGCGCGGCGGCCAGGAGATCCACTTCAACAACGGCGCCGAGCCCGAGAGCCTCGATCCGCACAAGGTCACCGGCGTCCCCGAGCACCGGATCTTCCTCGGCATCCTCGAGGGGCTCACCTCGCCCGATCCCGAGACGCTGAAGCCGCTCCCCGGCGTGGCCAAGAGCTGGGAGGTCAGCGCCGACGGGCTCACCTACACGTTCCATATCAACGAGAACGCCAAGTGGAGCAACGGCGACCCGGTGACCGCCCACGACTTCGAGTGGAGCTGGAAGCGGAGCCTCTCGCCCGAGATCGCCTCCCAGTACGCCTACATGCTCTACCCGGTCAAGGGAGCCGAGGCCTACAACACGGCCAAGGCGGCCGACCGCCCGGCGAGGCGCGACGAGCTCGGGGTGAAGGCGATCGACGACGCCACCCTCGTCGTCACCCTCGAGAACCCGACCGCCTACTTCCTCTCGCTCCTGTTCCACTACACGAGCTTCCCCGTTCACCGGAAGACGGTCGAGACGCACGGCGACGCGTGGACGCGCGCCGAGAACTTCGTCGGCAACGGCGCCTACAAGCTGTCCGAATGGAACCGGCGCGAGAACATCGTCCTGACGCCGAACGAGCACTACTGGGACGCGAAGACCTGCAAGCTCCAGCGGATCGTGATCTACCCGATCGACAACCACGAGACCGCCTACCAGAAGTTCCTGAACGGCGAGCTCGACTGGATCTCGGACATTCCCGCCACCAAGATCGACGAGATCAAGCGCCACCCCGACTTCGGCGTCTCGGCTTATCTCGGGAGCTACTTCTACCGGATCAACACGACCAAGCCGCCGCTCGACGACTTCAACGTCCGGCTGGCGCTCAACCTGGCCGTGAACCGGAAGGAGCTCTGCGAGAACGTCACCAAGGCGGGCGAGATCCCGGCGGAGGGCTACGTCCCGCCCGGAATCCCCGGGTACGACGGCGTGAGCGTCCTGAGCTACGACCCGGTCCGGGCGAAGAAGCTGCTGGCCGACGCGGGCTACCCCGACGGCAAGGGCTTCCCCGAGATCACGCTCCTCTACAACACGCACGAGAGCCACAAGAAGGTCGCCGAGGTCGTGCAGCAGATGTGGCGCGAGACTCTCGGGATCAAGGTCGCCCTCGAGAACACCGAGTGGAAGGTCTACCTCGACCGGACCGACGAGAAGGACTACTGGATCGTCCGGGCCGGCTGGATCGGTGACTACCTCGATCCGATGACCTTCCTCGACATGTGGGTGAAGGACGGCGGCAACAACAACACCGGCTGGAGTCATCCGCGTTACGACGAGCTGGTCGGCCTGGCCATGGCCGAGACCGACTCCGCCAAGCGGACGAAGCTCCTCCTCGAGCTCGAGACGCTCCTCTGCGAGAAGGGGCTGCCGATCGTCCCGGTCTACTACTACGTCAACAAGTGGATGATCAGCCCCGAGATCCAGGGCGTGCACCCGAACATCCTGGACACCCACCCCTGGAAGTACGTCTACGTCGAGGAGGAGTAACCTCCCCTCTCCCGCCTCCCTCCCCCGGAGCGAACGTCACCGGTGCTGAGGTACATCCTCCGACGGCTGCTCGGCCTGCCGGTCGTCCTCCTCATCCTCGTCACGATCACGTTCTTCCTCGCCCGCGTGGCGCCGGGCGGCCCGTTCTCGGCCGACAAGAACGTCCCGCCCGAGATCAAGGCGAACATCGAAGCCAAGTACCATCTCGACAAGCCGCTCCACGTCCAGTACGGCCGCTATCTGCGCGACGTCGTCACTCGCGGCGACCTCGGACCATCCTTCAAGCACAAGGACCAGACGGTCAACGAGATCATCGAGCGCGGCCTCCCGGTCAGCTTCCAGCTCGGCTTCCTCGCCGCGATCTTCGCCGTCACCTTCGGCGTGTCGGCCGGCGTGATCGCCTCGATCCGGCAGAACTCCTGGTTCGACTACGGATCGATGTCGGTCGCGGTGCTCGGGATGACGATCCCGAACTTCGTCGTCGGCCCGATCCTGGTGCTGCTCTTCGCGCGCTACTGGAAGGTCTTCAACGTGGCCGGCTGGGAGGAGTTGAAGGACATGGTCCTCCCGGCGATCACCCTCGGCCTGCCCTTCGCCGCGCGGATCGCGCGGCTCACCCGGGCGGGCATGCTCGAGATCGTCGGCCAGGACTTCATCCGGACCGCCCGCGCCAAGGGACTGGCCGAGCGGGTCGTGATCGTGCGCCACGCCTTGAAGGGCGGGCTGCTGCCCGTCGTGTCGTTCCTCGGGCCCGGCCTCTCCTACATGATGGTCGGCTCGCTCGTCGTCGAGCGGATCTTCCGGATCCCGGGCCTCGGCCAGGAGTTCATCGAGAGCGCCCTCAACCGTGACTACACCCTCGTGAACGGCACGGTGCTGGTCTACGGCGTGATCCTGGTCGTCATGAACCTGATCGTCGACGTCGTCTACGGCTACCTCGACCCGAGGATCCGCTATGACTGACGCGCCCGAGAAGGCGAACGCCGTCAAGAGCCGCGGCCTCTGGGCCGACGCCCTGCGTCGCCTCTTCAAGAACTGGATGGCCGTCTTCGGCCTCATCGTGGTGATCCTGGTCAGCTCGACGTCCATCCTCGCCGACTGGATCATCCCGTTCGACCCGAGCTACCAGCAGCGCTGGGTCGGCGCGAAGCCGCCCGGTCACGAGCAGCTCTCGGTCACGAACGAGGTGCGCGTGACGGTCGGCAGCGAGACCGACCCGCGCAACCTCTCCACCTTCCTCGAGGGGTTCGGCCCCGACGAGACGCACGAGATCAGCCTCGTCGCCCATCCGCCGCGCGAGCTCGAGGAGATCTGGATCAAGATCTACAAGAGCCGGAAGTATCCCGACCGGGCCCCGAAGGTGCGCGAGATCTTCTTCCCGACCCGGCGCGAGACGCTCGACGAGCTCGCGATCACCGATCCCCTGCATACCCTCCGGGTGACCGACCCGCTCCCGAAGGCGATCGGCGACGAGGAGCCGGAGCCGTTCGAGCTCCCCGGCGGGGCGACCTTCCGGGTGAAGAAGAAGATCGACGCGTCGCTCCTCCCCCTCGTCGATCCCGAGCGGACCGCGATCGAGTGGTTCGGCACCTCGGCGAAGCTGATCCTCCAGTGGGAGCGCCCGGCCCGCTCGGAGAACGACGTCGTCCGGATCTTCCTACGTGGCCGCCGGATCGAGAAGATCCTCATGAACGGCGAGCCGGTCGAGGGCTTCTCCGCGCCGGGCCGCGACATCGAGGAGGCCACCCTCGACGGCGAGCCGATGGTCCACACCCACCTGTTCGGCACCGACGACGTCGGGCGCGACGTCCTCTCCCGCGTGCTCAAGGGCGGCCAGATCAGCCTGGCCGTCGGCCTGATCGCGACCCTCGTCTCGGTGACGATCGGCGTGGCCGTCGGCGCGACGAGCGGCTTCCTGTCCGACAGCCAGGTGAGCTCGGCGTCGATGCTCGCGGGCGCGGCGGCCACGATGGCCGCGTGCGGGATCGCCGGAGTCGCGATCGGCGGGTCGACGCCGGGCGCGATCGCCGCGATCGTCGTCCTCGTCCTGTTCGTCCCGACATCGTTCGTCTGCCGGGGCGAGCGCGGGCTGCTCGGCCCGTCGATCGGGCGGCTCCTGGCCTCGCCGCTGACGACGGTCGACGGGCTGCTCATGCGCTTCGTCGACATCATCTACACCCTGCCCTACATGTTCGTCGTGATCCTGCTCATGGTCGTCTTCGGGCGGAACCTGTTCGTCCTGTTCGCAGCGCTCGGCGCGGTCCAGTGGCTGACGATGGCGCGGATCGTGCGCGGCCAGACCCTCTCGCTCAAGCGGAAGGAGTTCGTCGACGCCGCCGAGGTGAGCGGGGCGAGCAACTTCTCGATCATCTTCAACCACATCGTCCCGAACGTCCTCGGCGTGGTGGCCGTCTACACGACGCTCACCATCCCTGCGGTGATCCTCCAGGAGTCGTTCCTCGCGTTCATCGGCCTGACCGTGCAGGTCGACGGCGAGGCGGTCGAGAGCTGGGGCGCGCTCATCAACTACGGCCTCAACCAGCTCGAGGACGGCGGCGGCCGCTCGTGGCTCCTCCTGATCCCCGCCGCGTTCATGTCGGTCACCCTCTTCGGGCTCAACTTCCTCGGCGACGGTCTGCGCGACGCGCTCGACCCGCGGATGCGAGGGAAGTCATGAGCGCGTCCGCCAGGAAGGGAACGGACCAGTCGTGACGTTCGTCGAGCGCCGCACCTCGTCGGGCCGCCTCGAGCGGTCCACCGACATCCTCCTGGATGTCCGGGATCTCCACTGTCACTTCAAGACCGACGACGGGATCGTGAAGGCGGTCGACGGCGTCACCTTCCAGGTGCTCCGCGGCGAGTCGCTCGGGATCGTCGGCGAGTCCGGCTCGGGCAAGACCGTCACGAACATGGCGATGATGGGCCTCGTTCCGACCCCGCCCGGCAAGGTCTGGGGCGAGGCGATCTTCGACGGGCAGGACCTGCTCCGCCTCGGCGACGGGATCCGGAAGATCCGCGGGCGGCGCGTCGCCACGATCTTCCAGGACCCGATGACGAGCCTGAACCCGTTCCTGAGGATCGAGCGGCAGATGACCGAGGGGCTCCAGCTCCACCTCGGCCTGAGCCGGGGCGACGCCCGCAAGCGCGCGGTCGAGTGGCTCGAGAAGGTCGGAATCCCGAACCCGGGGAAGCGAATCTTCCAGTACCCGCACGAGTTCAGCGGCGGGATGCGTCAGCGGGTGATGATCGCGATGGCGCTCTCGACCGAGCCCGAGCTGCTGATCGCCGACGAGCCGACGACGGCGCTCGACGTCACGATCCAGGCCCAGATCCTCGAGCTCATCGGCGACCTCCAGCGTGAGCTCGGGACGGCCGTGATCATGATCACCCACGACCTCGGCGTCGTCGCCGGGATGTGCGAGCGGGTGGTCGTGATGTACGCCGGGCGCATCGTCGAGGAGGCGACCGCGCCCGACCTCTTCGGTGATCCCGCCCACCCCTATACCCTCGGCCTCCTCACGAGCGTCCCGCGGCTCGACGAGACGGTCGACGCGCGGCTGATCCCGATCGAGGGCCAGCCGCCGAACCTCGCGCACCTGCCCGAGGGCTGCGCGTTCGCCCCGCGGTGCGCCTCATCCTTCGACCGGTGCTCGGACGAGCCGCGCCTCGAGGACTGGGCGCCCGGCCGACGTCGCGCCTGCTGGCTCGCCGGCAAGCCCGAGGCTCCCCGTCCGGTCGGGACCGCCTCGGAGCGTCTCCGCGGTCCGGACGAGACCGACGCGACGAAGCCGGCGGAGGCGTCCCCGTGACCGACTCTCCGAACGGCGCGGCGTCCGCTCCCGATGCCGGCGCCGCCGCCGCGACCGCCGCCGGGACCGTCGCCGCTCGGGACCTGGGCGAGCCCCTCCTCGAGGTGCGCGACCTCCGGGTCCACTTCCCGCAGCGCAAGGGCGTGATCTTCCAGTCCGAGGTCGGCACGATCCGCGCGGTCGACGGCGTCGACCTCACCGTCCACAAGGGCGAGACGCTCGGGCTCGTCGGCGAGAGCGGCTGCGGCAAGTCGACGACGGCCCGCGCGATCATCGGCCTGACCCGCGCGCCGATCGCGCGCGTGACCGGGTCGGTGAAGTTCGACGGCCAGGAGATCCTCGGCGTCGGCGGCAATGAGCTCCGCGACGCGCGGAGATCGCTGCAGATGATCTTCCAGGACCCGTTCGCGTCGCTCGATCCGCGCATGACGGTCGGCGCGATCGTGAGCGAGCCGCTCCGCAACTTCGGGATCGCGCGCGGGCGCGAGAGCGAGGGGCGGGTGGGCGAGCTCCTGGAGACGGTCGGCCTGAGCCGCGAGCACGCCCTCCGCTACCCGCACGAGTTCAGCGGCGGCCAGCGCCAGCGGATCGGCGTCGCCCGGGCGCTCGCGCCCGAGCCCCGGATGATCCTCGCCGACGAGCCGGTCAGCGCCCTCGACGTCTCGATCCAGGCGCAGATCGTGAACCTGCTCGAGGACCTCCGCACCCGGTTCGGCCTCACGACCCTCTTCATCGCCCACGACCTGGCGATCGTGCGCCACATCAGCGACCGGGTCGCCGTCATGTATCTCGGGACGGTCGTCGAGATCGCCGACAAGGTCGCGATCTACGAGGAGCCGCTCCACCCCTACACCCGGGCGCTCCTGTCGGCGATCCCGATCCCGGATCCGGCCGTCGAGGCGAAGCGGAGGCGGATCCTCCTGACCGGCGATGTCCCCTCGCCCGACCGCGAGTACCCCGGCTGCCGCTTCGCCGACCGCTGCCCGCTCCGCCGGAAGCTCTCGAGGACCGACCAGGCTCGTTGCGACGAGGAGCCGCCGAAGCTGCACGACGCCCGAACCGGCCACGCGGTCGCCTGTCACTTCCCCGACGAGAGCGTCTGATCGCCGGGCCAGAGCTTCCGGCCCGGCCCGCGATCCGCTATAATTCCCGGCCCTCTCGCGGGTTCCTCGCGAGGGACGGCGAATCGACGACGTCGGCCGGCGGCCGGCCAGAAGGACGCAACGCGTGGCGGACCAACCACTTCTCAAGATCGAAGAGCTCCGGACCTACTTCCACCTCGAGGACGGCGTCGTCAAGAGCGTGGACGGCGTCTCCTACGAGGTGAACGCGGGCGAGGTGCTCGGCGTGGTCGGCGAGTCCGGCTGCGGCAAGAGCGTGACCGCCCTCTCGATCCTGCGCCTGATCCAGAGCCCGCCCGGGCGGATCGAGAGCGGCAAGATCCTCTTCGACGGCCAGGACCTCACCAAGATCTCCGAGCGCGAGATGCGCGCGCTGCGCGGCAACGACATCTCGATGATCTTCCAGGAGCCGATGACGGCGCTGAACCCGGTCTTCACCGTCGGTCAGCAGGTGATCGAGGCGGCCGTCCTCCACCAGGGGCTCTCCAAGCGGGAGGCGCGCAGGAAGGCGATCGAGATGTTCGACAAGGTCGGCATCCCGAGCCCCGAGACGCGCGTCGACGACTACCCCCACCAGCTCTCGGGTGGGATGAAGCAGCGCTGCATGATCGCGATGGCGCTGATCTGCCGCCCCAAGCTGCTGATCGCCGACGAGCCGACGACGGCGCTGGACGTGACGATCCAGGCGCAGATCCTCGACCTCCTCCGCGGCCTCCAGAAGGACCTCGGGATGGCGGTGATCCTGATCACCCACGACCTCGGCGTCGTCGCCGAGATGGCCGACGACGTCGTCGTCATGTACGCGGGGCGCATCGTCGAGCACGCCGACGTGAAGACGGTCTTCTCGAACCCGAAGCATCCCTACACCAGGGGGCTCTTCGAGAGTCTTCCGGTGATGGGCGAGAAGAAGGAGCGACTCTCGGTGATCCCGGGCAACGTCCCGAACCCGCTCCACCTGCCGACGGGGTGCAAGTTCCATCCCCGGTGCAAGGAGAAGTTCGACCGGTGCACGACCGAGGACCCGGTCCTGCTCGACGTCGAGCCCGACCACCAGGCCTCGTGCCTCCTCTACGACGAGAAGTCGCTGAAGGGAGCGACCGCGTGACCGACGCGACCGCCGCCGAGACCGCCGCGACCGACGCCGAGAGGGGCAAGCCGCTCCTCGAGGTCCGGAACCTCAAGAAGTACTTCCCCGTCCGGAGCGGCGTCTTCTCGCGGGTGACGGCCCACGTGAAGGCCGTCGACGACGTCACGTTCGCGGTCGCGAAGGGCGAGACCCTCGGCCTGGTCGGCGAGAGCGGCTGCGGCAAGACGACGGTCGGGCGGACGCTGCTGAACCTGATCCCGAAGACGTCCGGTGAGGTCTTCTTCGACGGCAAGGACGTCTTCGAGGCGCGCGACGCCGAGCTCAAGGCGCTCCGCCGGCGGATGCAGATCATCTTCCAGGACCCGTTCGGCTCACTGAACCCGCGCCTGACCGTCGGCGGCATCGTCGGCGAGGGGATCACCGTCCACGGCCTCGCGAAGAACAAGGCCGATCGAAACGAGAAGGTCCGCGAGCTCCTCAAGGAGGTCGGGCTCCAGCCCGATCACATCAACCGCTACCCGCTCGAGTTCAGCGGCGGCCAGCGGCAGCGCGTCGGCATCGCACGCGCGCTCGCGGTCGATCCCGACTTCATCGTGTGCGACGAGGCGGTGAGCGCCCTCGACGTCTCGATCCAGGCACAGATCATCAACCTGCTCATGGATCTCCAGCGGAAGCGGAACCTGAGCTACCTGTTCGTCGCGCACGACCTGAGCGTCGTCGAGCACCTCAGCACCCGCGTCGCGGTCATGTACCTCGGGACGATCGTCGAGACCGCCCCCGCGGCGACCCTCTACGAGAACCCGCTCCATCCCTACACCCTCGCCCTCCTCTCGGCCGTGCCCGTGCCCGACCCGAGCCGCGCCCGAGGCCGGATCGTCCTCAAGGGCGACGTGCCCTCGCCCCTGAACCCGCCGAGCGGCTGCCGCTTCCACACCCGCTGCCCCATGCGCCTCGAGCTCGATGAGGCCGACCAGGCCCGCTGCTCGACCGAGATCCCGCAGCTGAACGAGCTCGAGCCGAACCACACGGTCGCCTGCCACTTCCCCGACCGGACCGCCGACAGCGAAGCCTTCGGCCCGATCAAGGCCGCCCTCAAGGCGAGCATCGCGGTCTAGCTCGGTCAGGGGCCAGCAAGCTGGCTCAGGTGACCGCGGACCCACCGGCTTCGCCTTCGGCGAAGAGGATGAGACCACGGAGAATGGGATGGGAAGGCCAACCTCCGTTCGCGGGATGCCGATAAGGCTCCCAGGAACAGCCGGGCTCGAGGCCCAGAACGGAGGTTGGCGTGACTCAGTCTATGGTGTCGTCGACGCGGATGACAGTCGGATT